>CCEZ01000016.1 GCA_000751555.1 Anaerosalibacter massiliensis
TTTTGAAACAGCCCCTTTTTTAAAAATAAATTTGACAATAAATATACATTGTATTAAGATGTAATTGGCATATGCTAATTATATTTTGATATTACCAAAAGGAGAATGATAAGTATGAAAATTGGATTATCATCTAAAGGGAAAGATTTAGGAAGTATCCTTGATCTAAGATTTGGTAGATGTAGTTATTTTTTAATATATGATATGGAAAGGGATAGCTTTAAAGTAATAGAAAATAAAGGATTAAAATCTGAAGGTGGAGCTGGTATAGCAGCAGTTCAACAGCTAATTGATGAAGGAGTAGATATAATTATCACTGGAAAACTTGGACCTAATGCTTTTAATATAGTAGAGAAATCTAATATTGAAGCCCTAAAAGGTGAGAATATACCTATAAAATCTATAATAGAAAAATATAAAAAAGGAGAACTTTCTAAATTAAAAGAAGCAGGACCTGCTCATCATGGAATGTAAAGAAAGAGGAGGTAAAATTATTGAATATTGCAGTACTTAGTGGAAAAGGAGGAACTGGAAAAACTACAGTATCTACAAATCTTTCATTGGCTTTAAAGGGTAACTATATAGATTGTGATGTAGAAGAGCCTAATGGTTTCTTATTTTTAAAACCTAATATAAATGAGGTTCAGAAGGTTTTGGTAGATTGTCCGGATATAGATGAAGATAAATGCATGTCTTGTGGAGATTGTGTGAATATATGTCAATTTAATGCATTAGCTAAAGTTAAAGACAATATTATTTTATTTGAAAAATTATGCCATAGTTGTGGTGCTTGTAAAATTGCATGTGATTATGAAGCCTTAAATTATAAAAAGCGAGAAATAGGTGCAATTGAAAAAGGTCAATCAAAAGAAATTAATTGTATGAGAGGCTTGTTAAATGTAGGAGAACCAACGGCTGTACCTATTATAAAAACATTGCTAAATAATTTACCTAAAGGTTTAAATATTGTTGATTGCCCACCAGGTACATCTTGTAATGTGGTGAATTCCTTGAAATATGCAGATAGTGCTATATTAGTTACAGAGCCTACAGAATTTGGACTGCATGATTTAAAAATGGCAGTTGGAGTTGTAAGAATGTTTAATATTCCTTTTGGAATAGTTGTAAATAAAGATAATAATAGACACAATAGAATAAGAAAATATTGCAAAGAAGAAAATATAAAAATAATAGGTGCCATTCCTTATAGTAAAGATATAGCAAGAATTTATTCCAATGGAGAAAACATATATTATAATTTAGAACAAAAACATATTTTTGACAAATTAGCAGAAGAAGTAAAGAGGATGATAGTATGGAGTTAGTAGTTTTAAGTGGAAAAGGTGGAACAGGAAAAACTACTATTGCTACAGCACTCTCAGAATTTGCAAAAGATGTAGTGAGAGTAGATTGTGATGTAGAAGCTTCAAATTTTTATTTGTTTTATGATGGCAAAGATATAAAAAAAGAAGATTTCTATGGAGGAAAGGTAGCATATATTGATGAAGATAAATGCATTAAATGTGCTAGATGTGAAGAAGCATGTAATTTTGATGCTATTACTAATTTAATAGTAGATCCTTTTGTGTGTGAAGGTTGTAATGCTTGTACTTTAGTATGTCCAGTAGATGCAATAGAGTTAAGAGATGAAAAGTCTGCTGAAGTATTTATGACTGAGATAGATAGTAGTACTATATCTAGAGCAGAAATGGAAATAGGGAGTGATGCTTCTGGAAAACTTATAACGTATCTTAGAAGAAATAGTAATAAGTTTTCCAGAAATGAAAAATTGACTATAATAGATGGTTCACCAGGTATAGGTTGCCCTGTTATTGCTTCAGTTACCGATAGTGATATAGCTTTGATAGTGACAGAGCCTACTATATCAGGTCTTGAGGATTTAAAAAGAGTAGTAGGATTGTGTGAGCATTTTGGAGTTATAGTGCTAGTATGTATAAATAAATATAATATAAATGAAGAGATGAGCAAAAAAATTGAAGATTACATAGAAGAAAAAAGTTTGGAACTTGTAGGCAAAATTCCCTATGATGAAATGGTGATGAAATCTATAAATGAATTGAAGCCTATAAATTATTATGATGAAAGTATAGCTAAAAAAGCTATTGAAAAAATGTGGCTAAATATAAAAGAGTTAATATTTGAGGAGGTTTGAGGAGGAATGAAAATGAAAATAGCAGTTGCAACTGAAGGAAATGCAGTGAGTGGTCATTTTGGATTTTGTGAGGGATTTACAATTTATGAGGTTAATGATAAAAAAATAGTGGATAAAAGTCTTATAACAAATCCAGGACATAAACCAGGATTTTTACCTAAATTTTTAAGGGAACAGGATGTTAATGTAGTAGTATCTGGAGGTATGGGAGCTCGTGCTCAAGAACTTTTCAATGAAAACAATATTGAAGTAGTAGTAGGAGCAGAAGGGCCTTGTAATGATGTAGTAGATAAATATATAAAGGGAGAACTTAAATCAACAGGAAGTGTTTGTACTGAACATGAACACGAGGGACATTGTAACGAATAAATATTAAATAGAAATAACCTGCTGAAAAGTAATTGGCAGGTTATTTCTATTTAATATTTAAAAATAAGCATAAAAATATCTCACTACTCATAAATAAGAAGAATAAGATGAAAATAGTATAGATTTAATTGGAATTATTTTATGAACTAGGGGGATATCTATGAGGAAAAATAGTATTTTAGTGAAAAGTACAATAATATCAATATTTATATTATTATTATTATTTACAAATGTATCCTATGCAAAAGAAAAGGTAAAGACCAATGAAGATATTTTAAAGGAATATATTGATAAAGGATTTAAAGGAGGTAACATAGAGCAAAGGAATACACTGTTAAGATTTCAAGCTGAAAACAATTTAACAGTTGATGGTGTTTTAGGAGAAGATGTTAAGAAAGCTTTAGATGAAAAAAATAAGGAAAATATAGATAAGATACCTGAAGAGATTAAAAGTAGAACTTGGTTTATTGTTATTAATAAATCAAAAAAAATATTAACAGTATATAGGAAGGGGGAAGTTTATAAAAAGTACCCTGTAGCATTAGGAAGGGCTTCAACACCTACTCCTGATTATCAATGTAAGATTATAAATAAATTTAAAAATCCATACTGGGGTGGAATGGGGAAGTATACACCTATACCAGGAGGAGCACCTAATAATCCATTAGGAAAAAGATGGCTAGGGCTTTCTACAGAAAAACATAGTGGCTATGGAATTCATGGAAATATATCCCCTTATTCTATTGGAGGTTATGTTTCTAATGGATGTATAAGAATGATAAATGAAGATGTAGAAGAATTATATAAATATCTACCTTTAAAAACACAGGTTTGGATAGGAGATGAAGAACTACTAAAAAAATGGGGTATAGAACAATATATAGAATATAATGATGAGAAAAATGAGGAAAATATTAGTATAGATAATAATATAATAATTAGAGGAATAAGAATGATAATGATAGAATAAAGTATAAAGCCATGATCTTATAAATCATGGCTTTAGAATATTTTTATAATAATTTTTCAATATCATTAGAAATATCTAATGGTTCTATAGGAGATTCATATCTCTTTATAATATTTCCGTTTTTATCAATTAAAAATTTAGTGAAATTCCATTTAATTGAGTCTCCTTCTAAAAATTCAGGAAAATTTTCTGTTAGGAAATTATGTAGAAATTTTCCACTTTCACTATTTAAGTCATAGCCTTTAAATGGTGCTTCTTTAGTTAAGTATTTATATAAAGGATGAGCTTCGTTACCTCTTACATTAATTTTTTCAAACATTGGGAAAGTTACTCCATAGTTAAAATTGCAAAAGCTTTTAATATCTTCGCTATTTCCTGGTTCTTGTTCAGCAAATTGGTTACAAGGGAACCCAAGAATTTCAAAATCTTTATCATTATATTTCTCGTATAATTCTTGAAGTTTTTCGTATTGTGGTGTAAATCCACATTTACTTGCAGTATTGACAATTAGAACTACTTTTCCTTTATATTTATCTAAAGATACTTCTTCTCCATTAATATCTTTCATTTTAAAATCATAGATTTTCATTTTCAAAGCCTCCATTTTAGTAATTACATACTTAAATCATCTTATATATAATATTTACCACAAATATATAATTATCAAACAACTATATTAAAGATATTCCAAGGGTACTCATCATAAGGTAGAGATGTAAAAGTTAAAAATTGATTCTTAGTAGGATGAGTAAAACCTATTTTATAAGACCAAAGAGCAATCTGGGTCCATTTTTTCTTTTTCATAAATACTTTATTATATTTTCTATCTCCCCATATAGGTAAATTAGCATTTGAAAGTTGAACTCTTATTTGATGATGACGACCTGTTTTTAAAGTTATTTTAAGTAAACTAAGAGTTCCATCTTCTAGTGTTTCCACAGTTTCTAATAGTTCATACTTAAGAACAGCTTCTTTAGCTCCTTTTATATCCTTTTCAACGACTTTGCTCATATTTACAGTTTTAAGTTTCTTAAGATAATCTCTTAATTCTTCTTTAGTATTTTTAGGTTTTCCACAGGCTACTACAAGATATTCTTTACATAGTTTATGTTCTGACACTTGTTTAGAAAGATTAGAATTAGCTTTTTTATTTTTTGCATATACCATTATTCCACCTACAGGACGGTCTAGTCTATGAACAAGTCTAAGTTTTGGCTGTCCCAATATGTTTATAAGATCAATATCATTTGTTTTGTCACTTTGACAAGGAATTTTTGGTGGTTTTTCTACTACTAATATATTTTTGTCTTGAAAGATAATATTTAAGTCCATTTTATGCCTCCTATATTTTTGTTAATTTAAAACAAAACAAAAATATTATACTACAAATAGTTACATTTTTCACAGCTGATTTTATTTTTAATATATTATTTTTAGTATATTTATTAAAAAAAATAATATTTATTATAATCTTTAATCATTCTATACTTTTTTATTTTTGCTTTTTTGAATAAAATGGTTTAAAGTTAAAGAAGAACATTAAGTAAAAATTGGAATCTTAATGTATTAAAATATAGCATTATATAGAGGGTTAACTAGATTAAGCCATATATCATGTTAAACTTTAAGATTAATGTATACTTTACATCCGGGGAAGGAAGTACAGAGGAAGTCATAAGAAAGGCTATGAAAAATCTAGCCTAAATATAATAGAGTAAAAATGGAGGTATTTAAGGTGGAAACTTGTATCTATTATTTTACAGGGACAGGAAATTCTTATTTTGTAGCAAAAAAATTGGCTAGAAATATAGGTGGAGCAGAACTTATACCTATTACAAAACTTGCAGAAAAAGAAGAAGTTAATTGTTCTTATGACAATGTAGGGGTTGCATTTCCTCTTTACTATGGAGGACTTCCCGAGATAGTACTCAAATTTATAAGAAAAGTTAATATTAAAAGGGATTCTTATACTTTTGCTATCTGTACAAGAGGAGCATCTAGTGGACAAGCAATGGCACAGATAGACAAGATATTTAAGAAAAAAGGCAATAGATTAAATGGAAGTTTTTACATAACTATGCCTGACAATTATGTTAGGGTGTTTCAAATGAAGTCAGGTGAAGAGGCTAAAGAAATAATCAGAGATGCAAATAGAGACATTTTAGAAATGTCAAAGGCAGTTTCTGAAAGAAAAGACGTAAGAAGAAGTTTTAGTTTTTATGGATTTATAATGAAACCTTTTTATAGAAATTTTATAAAAAAAGTTGGTCATAGTGATAAAAACTTTGAGGTAAATGAAAATTGTATTAGCTGTAAAATATGTGAAAGAATATGTCCTGTAGGTAATATTAATTTAATTGATGGAAAGCCTAGTTGGAATGGTAATTGTCAACAATGTATGGCTTGTATTCAACTTTGTCCAAATGAGGCAATTCAAATAGGAGAAAAAACTAAGAATAAAGGAAGATATAAAAATCCTTATGTAACTATTGAAGAATTAGAAGAGATGGGAGAATAGAGTAAAATATTATATGTGATTAATATTAAAATGGGATTTTCAAATGTTTGAAGATCTCATTTTAGCTTTAAAATATGATAAAATGGGTATTATTCATATAGTGACAAGAAAGAATAGACATAGGAAAGGAGATATTTATGGAAAGATTTTTTACTAAGAAGATAAATATACTTATAATTTCTCTTATAGCTATGGCACTTTGGGGAAGTGCTTTCCCAGTTTTAAAGGTTAGCTATGAAAAACTTGCAATTGGAGGGCCAGATATATACTCAAAAATATACTTTGCAGGATTAAGATTTTTTATAGCTTCTATATTAGTATTTTTAGCAGCTAAATTAATATTTAGGATGGATATAAATATTGAGAAAGGGTATATTAAACCTTTTATTATTTTAGGAGTATTACAGACAACTTTACAATACTTCTTCTTTTATATAGGGGTAGCAAATACTACTGGTATAAAAAGTGCTATAATTCAAGCAAGTAGCACATTTTTTACTGTTATATTTTCCCACTTTATTTATAGTGATGATAAATTAAATATGCAAAAAATTTTAAGTCTTATCTTAGGATTTGGAGGAATAGTAATAGTAAATATAGGAAAAGATTTTGATTTAAGTTTTAAGTTAATAGGGGAAGGATTTTTGTTATTTTCTGCATTAGTAAGTACTATTGCTACTATATATGTAAAAGATATTTCTCAGGGAATAGAGCCAACATTTTTGACAGGAGGACAAATGTTTTTTGGTTCTTTACCACTACTAATTGCAGGAAAACTTGGAATGAAAGGTGCTAAACTTACCTTTGATAGAATCAGTTTCTCACTATTACTTTATTCAGCTTTCCTTTCAGCTACAGCTTTTTTTCTATGGTATATGATTTTAAAATATAATAAACCAGGAGAAGTTAGTATATATAGATTGTTTATTCCGATATTTGGAGCTTCTTTCTCAGCAATTTTTATTGAAAGTGAACATTTTACTGTTAATTTAATTATTGGACTAATCTTAGTAGTTTTAGGAATTATAGTATTGAATTTAGAAAAGAAAAAAAGATACGAATAAATCATATATAATTCAACTATTCTTCAGTTTTGACGATAACATTAGATAGAAGAGATAATAAGACCTTGTCTCTATTTCAAAGTCAAGAAAATAATAGTACAATTTTAGTATACTATAAAATTAATGGAGAGTTGTATATGTCTAAATTAACTTTAAATAGAATTGTGGAAAAAGTTGATGAAATGCCAGTTTTGCCAAATAGAATAAATAGAATAATAGAGATAGTTGAAGATCCAGATTCTACTGTTCAAGATTTAGAAAATGAAATATTAAAAGATCAAAGCTTGACTTCAAAAGTGCTCAAACTAGCTAACACCACTCACTATGGCTACCCAAGAAAGATAAGTACTGTATCAAGGGCTACTATACTATTAGGATTTCAGTCTATTAAAAGTATAGCTCTGGCTTCTACAGTGAGTAAATATCTTATAGGAGAGTTGGAAGGATATGCTCTTGGAAAAAACGATTTGTGGAAGCAATCTCAAACTTGTGGTATTATTTCAAGATATATTGGTAAGAAGAAAGGCATTGGAAATCCTGAAAAAGCTTATATTGCAGGTTTATTAAGGGATATTGGAAAAACTATATTAAATCATTATGTAAAAGATGAATATTCCAAGATAGTGGAAATGGTAGAGGGGAAAAATCTTTCATTTTTAGATGCAGAAAGAACAATTCTTGGATTTGACCATGCTGAAGTTGGGGGGAAAGTAGCACAGAAATGGAACTTTCCTGATGACTTAGTAGAGGCCATAAAATATCATCATACTCCAGAGAGAGCTACAGAGAATCCAGAACTAGTATCTATAGTTCATATAGCAGATGCTATTACTATGATAATGGGTATTGGAATAGGTGCAGATGGTATGAGTTATAATTTTTCTCAATTTGCAATAGATATTTTAGATTTAAGTGAGAATGAAATAGAATCTATTATTTCAGAAACGTCAGATTTAATAATAGATGAAGATAATTTTAATGTTGTGTAAAATTATAAGGATTTACTAGAGCTTATTTTTAGCTCTTTTCATTTTATTTTCTTCTAAAAAAGAGGTGTTCTAGTGGGTGAGTCCATAAAAGAAAGTATTTTTAAATTAGATATATTTAATAACTTAGATGATGAATATATTGAATATTTAGTCCAATCTTCTTTTAGGTTGAAATTGGAAAAAGGAGAATCTCTATTTTTAGAAAGAGATGAACTAAAAAACATGTATATAATATTAGAAGGGAAAATGACTCTTTTTAGGCTTTCAGAAATAGGGCAAAAACGAGTTATTTATATATTAGATGCAGGTGAAATAATAAACGAAATTACTTTTGATAATATGCCAGCATCAATAAATTGTGAGGCTTTTGAAGACAGTGTTGTTATAGGATTTGAAAAGGAAATATTACTGTATGTAATGGAAAATAATTTTGATTTGACACAAAAGATAATTAATTCTATGGGCAAAAAAATTAGGAGACATTATAGACAGCTTAAAAACACAGTACCTATAAGATTAGATAAAAAATTAGCAGCAAAGTTGTGGAAATTAAGCAAAGATTATGGCGTTAAAATAAATGATGGAATTTTAATAGATTTAGATTTAAGTATTACTTATTTGGCAGATATGCTAGGAAGTACAAGAGAGACAGTTTCAAGATGTATGAGTGATTTGAAAAAAGTAGGTCTTGTTAAATATAAAGATGGAAAAATTGTGGTAAAGAGTAGAAAGGAACTATCTATTTACTTCAGAGGTATATAAAAAGAATAAAAAATAATTATTTCATAATGACTGTGATTTTTATCACAGTCATTTTTCTTTTATCATGTTATTTTATATGCAAAGAGCAAAGGAGGGGCAATGAATGTTTAGTGAAGATATTAATAACTTGGCTTCAGTAGCAGAGAAGAAGAAAACGCTATTATATGAAAGTAAATTTAGTTATTTATTAGCTTCTATGTTAGCGGGTATTTATGCAGGTTTTGGAATACTTCTTATTTTTACTATTGGAGGATTATTGCAGTCAACTGGTACTCCTGGAGGGAAAGTTATAATGGGAGTATCTTTTGGAATAGCCCTTAGTCTCGTATTAGTTGCAGGTTCAGAACTTTTTACAGGAAACAATTTAATAATGATGATAGGCTCATTAAATAAAAAAGTTTCTTGGAAAGACAGTATAGGAGTTTAGATATATAGTTACATAGGAAATTTTTTAGGAAGTATACTCCTTTCAATACTATATGTTCAATCAGGACTTGGAACAGGGGATGTAGCAGATTTTATAATAAGTGGCTCCGAAGGTAAGATAGGTGCAGGATTTGGGCCATTATTCATTAGAGGAATACTTTGTAATATGCTTGTATGTTTAGCAGTTTGGTGTTTTTTCAAATTAAAAGATGAAACAGCAAAGCTTATAATGATATTTTGGTGTTTATTTGCATTTATAACTATAGGATTTGAACATAGTATAGCAAATATGACTTTAATAACTACCGCAATGATGTTGCCGCACAATGGAACAATTTCTATAGCAGGACTTTTTCAAAATCTTATACCTGTAACATTAGGAAACTTTATTGGAGGTGCAATTTTTATAGGATGGACCTATTGGCGAATAGCTAATAGTAAAAACAAGATGAAGGAGGCAAAGGATTATGGGAATATCTCTAAGTAATAAAGAATTTAACAATATATTAGATGAACTTAAAAAAGAGTATAAAATATATGCTCCTAAATTATTTAAAGGCAAAGGCAGATTTTCAGATACAGATTTAGTTAGGTATGATGAAATATCTAGTATAGAAGAAATAGAGTTTGGCAAAAAGTCTTATTATTCTCCTAAAGAAGTACTACTTCCTATTACTCAAACATTATTTTATTTTACAGAAGACAAGGTTATAGAACCAGAAATTGACCATAAGAAAACTTTAGTATTTTTAAGAAGTTGTGATATACATGCAGTAAAAAGATTAGATGAAATATATTTAGAAAATGGAGTAGAAGATCCTTATTACAAAAGACGAAGAGAAAAAATGAAATTTATACTTATGGAGTGTGAAAAAAGCTTTGAGAATTGTTTCTGTGCAAGTATGGGAACTAATGAGACTGATGATTATTCACTATTTGTAAAAAGTGAAGGAGATAGAGTGTTTCTTGATATAAAAGATAAAGAATTCTCATCTTATTTTGATACTGGAGTAGAAACCGAAGTGTTTCCAAACTTTGTAAAAGAAAATAAGATAGAAGTAAATATACCAGAGAATTTAGATATAGATATATTTAAATCGCTTATGTGGAAAGAATATACTTCTAGATGTATAGGCTGTGGTAGATGCAATACAGTATGCGGAACTTGTTCTTGTTTCTCTATGCAAGATATTTTTTATAAAGATAATGAAAGAACTGGAGAGAGAAGAAGAGTATGGGCGTCTTGTCAAATAGATGGTTATTCAGAAGTAGCTGGAGGATTTGATTTCAGAAGTGATCAAGGAGATAGAATGAGATTTAAAGTAATGCATAAGATATATGATTTTAATAAAAGATTTGGCTATCAAATGTGTGTAGGATGTGGTAGATGTGATGATGCATGTCCAGAATATATATCATTTTCCAATTGTGTAAATAAGTTAAATGAAAAAGTAAAGGAGGGAAAGTAAATGAATAATAATGTTTACCTACCTTTTAAATCAAAGATTTTAGATATAAAACCTCATACAGATATTGATTATACTTTTAGGATGGAATTTGAAGGTGATGTAAAACCAGGACAATTTTTTGAAATATCAATTCCTAAATATGGAGAAGCTCCTATATCTGTAAGTGAAATAGGAGAAAATTATGTAGATTTAACTATTAGAAAAGTAGGTAAGGTTACAGATGTAATTCATACATTTTTCCCTGGGCAAAATCTTTTTATGAGAGGGCCTTATGGAAATGGATTTGATGTAGATTTATTCAAGGAAAAGGAACTAATAGTAGCTGCTGGTGGTACTGGTCTTGCACCTGTGAAAGCAGTAGTGGATTATTTTGTAGACAATAAAGATGAAGTAAAGGATATTACAGTAGTTTGCGGATTTAAATCTCCAAGTGATATCCTATTTAGAGATGATTTTAAGAAATGGAAAGATGAAATAAAAACTATTTTAACTGTAGATAATGGTGAGGAAGGCTATACTGGAAATGTAGGACTTATAACAGAATATATAAAGAATATAAAGATAGAAAATATAGAAGAGGCAAATGTAATAGTAGTTGGTCCTCCAATGATGTTGAAGTTTACATTGCAGGAGTTATTAAATAGAGGTATAAAAGAAGAAAATATTTGGGTTTCATATGAAAGAAAAATGTGTTGTGGAATAGGTAAATGCGGACATTGTAAAATAAATGATACTTATGTTTGTTTAGATGGTCCAGTTTTTAATTATACAAAAGCAATGAAACTTATAGACTAGGAGGTGGGTTATAGTGGATATAAATACAAAAAAACTTAAAAAGAATGCTTTTAGAGTTACAAAAGAAAGAGGTAAAACTGCTATTAGAGTTAGAGTACCTGGAGGGCACATAGAAGCAAAACATTTATTGATTTTAAAGAATATTGCTGAAAAATATGGAAATGGCACTCTCCATATAACTACTAGACAAGGGTTTGAAATACCTGGCATATCAATGGAATATATAGATGATGTAAATAAAGAGATTCAACCAGTTATAGAGGGATTAAATATAAACCAAGTAGATCCTAACACAGGATATCCAGCTTCTGGGACAAGAAATGTAGCTGCTTGTGTGGGAAATAATGTATGCCCCTTTGGAAATTATAATACTACAGATTTTGCAAAGAGAATTGAAGATGCAATATTCCCAAATGATTATCATGTAAAGATAGCTCTTACAGGTTGTCCAAATGATTGTATTAAGTCTAGAATGCATGATTTTGGCATCATAGGTATGACAGAACCTCAATATGATCCTTATAGATGCATAGCCTGTGAAGCTTGTGTAGATAATTGTAGAGATAGGATAGTTGGAGCATTGTCTATTGAAAACAATAAGGTAGTAAGAAATGAAGATAAATGTATAGGTTGTGGAGAATGTATATTGAAATGTCCTATGTCTGCTTGGACAAGAAGTGAAGAAAAATATTATAAACTTGTTATAATGGGAAGAACAGGAAAGAAAAATCCAAGACTTGCAAGAGAATTTATTACTTGGGTAGATGAAGAAAGTATTATAAAAATTATATTAAATACTTATAGATATGTGGATAAGTATATAGATAAAGATGCACCAGGTGGAAAAGAACATGTAGGATATATAGTAGATAGAACAGGATTTCAAGAATTTAAAAAATGGGTGCTAAAAGATGTAGAACTAGGACCTAAAGCAATAGTGGAAGAAAATATATACTGGTATTAGGAATAATTTTTATAAATTATAGAAAAATAAAATAAGGCTAAATATAATTTAAAACTAGGAGGAATCTCTATGGATAATAGAACATTAAATGGAGTGAAAAAAGATACACCACTAGCAAATGTAAGTAATGAAGAATTAAATGAAATTAAGAAATTTGAGGAAGACTTAGGAAATAAATATTATATCTTAGCCTTTGAAAGAAAATAATGTACAACTATAAAAGGATAGCTAAATTTAGCTGTCCTTTTATAGAATAGAAAAATACCCATATATATTATTTTATCGTAACATTTGTTACGTATTTATATTGGAATTGATGGTAAAATAAAACATACAAGTACTTATTGAAAAGAATGGAGGTTTTAAATATGAGTGAAAATCTTATAAAAAATATAGAGTTTAAGACTGTACACAATATGAAATCATTAGTAGATTATCAAGAAGGAACTGTAGTTAGTAGAACACTTGCACAGGGCGATCCATTAAGTATGACACTATTTGCTTTTGATAGTGGGGAAGAAATTAGCTCTCACACAGCTCCAGGAGATGCATTAGTTTATATTTTAGATGGAAACGCAGAGATAACTATAGGAGGAGAAAAGTTTGAGTTAGAAGAAGGAGAAACAATTGTCATGCCAAAAGATATTCCCCATGCACTATATGCAAAAGAAAAGTTTAAAATGCTTTTAGTTGTAGTATTTAGTTTATAATTGAAAGAGGATAATTTAGCTAGTTATAAAATACTTTATAATTTAACTTATATTACTATGATTGAATCAAAAGTAATAACTGAAAAATATACATCCTAATATAATAAAATATTTTATTATATTAGGATGTATTAATATTAGCAGGTTTTTTGGATTCAGTTAATGAATATAATTCATAAAAATAGTTTTTATTATTCATTAATTTATTAAAAGGTCCTATTTCTACTATGTTACTATCTTTAAGAACAATAATTAGATCATATTTTTCAAGTAATTGTTTTGAAAACTTATGTGTTATTGATATTAATGTTAGATCTGATATGTTTAACAAAGAGTTTTCAATAAGATAAGAAGTTTTGTTATCCAATGAATTAGTAGCTTCATCTAGAATTAGTATGGGAGACTTTCTAATAAGAGCTCTAGCTATAGAAATTCTTTGTTTTTCACCTCCGGAAATAGCGTAACCATTTTCACCTATATTAGAATTGATACCATTTTGTAAATTATTAACTAAACCATATAATTTACATACATTTATAACTTTATTAATATCCTGTTCACTATAATTTTTAAAAAGAGTTAAATTATTTTTAAAGCTTGTATCAAACATAAATACATCTTGATGTATTACTGAGATTAAATTGTGAATGCTTTCTGAATTAATGTTTTTAATATTTATATTATCAATAAAAATATCTCCCGTATAGTTATCGTAATATTTTAATAGTAAATTAATTAAAGTAGATTTTCCACAACCACTTTTTCCAACAATAGCGACTTTTTGACCTTTAACTATTTTGAAAGATATGTTTTTTAAAGCGAGATTTTGTTGATTATAGGAAAATGAAATATTTTTAAATTCGATTGAATTAACAAAGGAATTCTTTTTTAAACCTAGATCCTCTAAAGTATTTTCATCCACTACTTTAATAATTTTATTGCCTATTAGGAGCATTGATTTGAAGTCAGCAATTATATAAGAGATATTTGTTATAGGTCCACTTATAAATTCCATTAGTTGAATTGTTGCCACAAATGTGCCAACAGTTGTTTTATCTTTAATTACTAGATATGTACCTATGCCTAAAACTATAAAGTAAGATAAATATGAAAATAAATTAATTATTAAATTTACCATTGCATTTAAAGAAAAGAAATTATATCTTGATTGCTCCATATTACTGTTATGTTTGTTATATTTGCATAAAATTGTATTTTGTAAATTAAAGCTTTTTATAGTTTCAAAACCTAATAAAAAATCTTTTGTGATTTTCATGAGGGAGCTCAACGAATCAGAAAAACTTTTCTTTAGTGTTGACAATTTATTGTTGAAAATATAAGGAACTATAATTGGAATTGTACTTATTATTAAAATAAATACAGCTATAATGGTATTTAATTTTAATAACCCCAAAGTTGCTATAAAAAATGAAAGAATAGCCTGTATTATATTTAGAAAGTTTAGAAAATAGCCTCTTTGAATAAGTTCAAGGTCATTGTTGATTAGTGATATATAATGAGATGTATTTTTACCATGAAAATTTTCCTTATTCCTATTTATGATTTTTGAAAAAATATCATATCTGAGAACTGTCATATTATATTGTATATACTTAGCAAAAAAAATTTCTCTTAAGTAGCTTGATATGAGCAATATTATAATGAAAAAGATTGATATTAATGCTATATTAGTAAATCTTTCCATATTTTTATTAATACTTGTATCAATTAAATCTTTTATAAGAAAGGCAATGAAAGTATATAAAGATGAATCAATTATTACAAAAAGTACATTAATTATGAATAGTTTTTTTGATTTTATAAGATATTTTTTCATATGTTCACAACCTAAACATTAACTATTAGAACAATACTGTAAATAATATTGTTTTATTTCTTTACAAATATTTTTAACACTAGTATTTTCTTTATTTAATTTTTTTTCAAACTTAATTAAATTTTTAGGCATTTTCTTGAAATCATATTCCCATACTAAATTTTTAACTTCTGTTTCTTTAATATTCCCTATAGGATATACATTATCATCTAAAAATTCACATGGCTTAATAATACCCATTTCACTTATACACCAACTTAGAAGTCCACCACCGCATCCTAAAGCTTTATATTTAGAGTTGATTTTTAGGTTAGTATTATATTCATGCCAAGTTTGTACATTTATTTTATTCTTATATTTTTTAGATAGCTCTTCAAGTTGTAATTCAACATTCTTGATTTCTTCTTCAGATAATATCCATGAAGATAAAGAAGTTCCCCTTCCATATGGAATTAAAGTTCCAAATCTTATTGAATTAGCACCAGATTTATATGCAGTATTAATTATATCTTCTATATGATTAATATTTGATTTTGTAACTATAGTTGCTATTGTTGAAGGTATTTCCATATTGGAAAGTTCTTTTATAGTTAATATTGTTTTTTTGAAGGAACCTGGAGTTCTAGTAATGGAATCATGAATGTTTTTATCATGTGAGTATAGTGAAAGTTGAACGTTATCTATATATTTGAAGTTTTTAACATTATTAGAATTTATTAAAGTTCCAGTAGTAGTAATTGTAGTTCTAAAGTTATCAATGCAATAGCTTAAAATATTAAAAAAATTGTCATGTAGCATAGGTTCACCGCCAGTGAGTTGAATTGATATAGATTTATCTTTTAAAAATTTCAGAGCATCAATGAGTGTTTCATATGGAATAGAATTTTTGTTTTTGTTTGAGCAATTTTTAAAGCAGTGAATACATTTCAAATTACATTTATTTGTAAGGCTAATGATAATATTTATAGGTATTTTTGCATTTTTCATTCCAGACGTTTTTAAATTTTTGTAATCAGAGTTTTTATTTAAAAATAAGAAATCATTTTTATTATTTATAAAATCCATAACTATAGCTTTTATTTTTGAATAATTACGAGTATCTAAATCTTTACTAATTTCTCTTACAATTTCATCAATAGACTTATTTCCATTAAATTTTTCTATTATATAAGTTTCAACATCATTTAGTATGTAATTATCTTCATTAGTAAGCAAAATTGAGTAGTCATCAAAATAATGTAAGATACTGTTTTCTATAACAGCAGGATACATATTATTTCCTCCGTCCTATATTTAATTTATGAATAAATAAAAAGATAAATTAGGTAAAGCAAAGATTAATCTCTGCTTTACCATTTTTTAAGAAAGAGACAATTGATATTGTATAAATGAAAATTTATGTTTTACTATAAAATCTCATCCTATTTTTTTGGACGTGCTGCAGATAGTACAAGATCAGGACATATAGTTATAACTGTAGGACCACAATATTTAGCTTTAGGTGTTATTTTTGAGGCTTTATAATTGAAAAAGTTAGTCTTATTCATGTTTACACCTCCTTTGCAATTTATCTTTATAATGATTCAATAAGTTAAGATAAAATAAGTTAGATTTATTTAATATTATCTGGGTAAATTTTATCAAAAGATAAAAATAATCTCAATATTCATTTTTTTTCAAATATTTTTAATAAGTATATTAATTTTACATAATTGCATTGTTTAATACATAATTTAATTTATTATTATGAAAAAATTTTAATATGTATGACATAATATGAAAAACGAAAAAATTGGAATTATTAAATATTTTTATAAAGGTGAATTGAATATTTATTTTAAATAGATATATTTTATAAGTTTTTATTTAGAATTATAGTTTGATTTTATGAATAGTAAAATTAGACTATAATATATGTTATAATGTTAGAACATTGAAGATAGTTGTAAATTAAATAGAAGATAAATATATATAGTAGTAAGGTTGGTGAAATTTTTGAATAGAAAAGTAGTTCTAGGAATGAGTGGAGGAGTAGATAGCTCTGTAGCAGCTTATATTTTAAAGGAAGCAGGATATGATGTAATAGGTGTAACTATGACCATGATTTCAAGAGATGAAGAGTTTAATGAGAAAGAAGGTGACTGCTGTTCTATTTCATCAGTAAATGATGCTAGAAAGGTAGCGAAAAAGTTAGATATTCCTTTCTATGTCATGAATTTTAAAGATATATTTGAAAGGAAAGTTATAAATTATTTTGTCGATGAATATTTACAAGGAAGAACTCCAAATCCATGTATAGCATGTAACAAATATATAAAGTTTGATGAATTCTTAAGGAAAGCTAAAGGTCTAGGAGCAAATTATGTAGCTACGGGTCATTATGCTAATATAGAGAAAGATAAAAGTATAGATAGATATCTATTAAAAAGAGCGGCAGATATAAGAAAAGATCAAACTTATTTTTTATATAATATGACTCAATATCAATTAGAACATACTCTTATGCCTCTTTATAATATTACAAAAGACAAAGTGAGAGAAATAGCAGAAAAGATAGAATTGGATATACATAATAAACCTGATAGTGAAGAAATATGTTTTATTCCAGATGATGATCATGGAAGATTTATAAAGAAAAGGGAACCAAACAAAGTAAGGCCCGGATATTTTATAGATGAAAGTGGAAATATATTAGGCAAACATAAAGGAATAGTTTACTACACTGTAGGACAAAGAAAAGGATTAGGAGTTGCTCTAGGTAAAAAAGTATTTGTTCAAAGAATAATTCCAGAAAAAAATTTAATAGTACTTGGAGATGAAGAAAAAATATTTAAATCTAAGCTCTATGCAGAGGATATAAACATAATTACCTATGACCATATTCCTAAAAACTTAGAGGTAACAGCTAAAGTAAGGTATAGCATGAAGGAGACAAATGCAATTATAAATCCATATAAGGATGGGGTAATAGTAGAGTTTGAGATACCACAGAGGGCTATTACAAAGGGCCAATCAGTAGTATTTTATAATGGAGAAATAGTAGTAGGTGGAGGTATTATAAAGGAAATATATTAGAAACACAGACAAACTCTCTAGCTAGAGAGTTTGTCTATTTCTTCTAGAAATGCAACTTTAGATTTTGAATATTTATCATATTCTTCTTTTGTAATTTTATTAGACTTTTCTAATATTTGAAGGATATTAAGTAGGTCTAAGCACAAATTTTTTAAATCATTTTCTATTTTTTCCATTGTATCACCTCAACATCATTTCAAACTTATGTAATTTAAGAGTATAAATAGTTTAAATAAATTGATTAATAAGTAAATTAAATGTCAAATCGTTATTAAATTTCAATTAATAAAACCTTACAAAAAATTAATATTTCAGATATATCAATATATTTGTACATAAATATACAAGACTTTTTTTACATAAACAGAAATAAATTATATTTAAATTATATACAGTTTAAATATAAAGTATTCATATATATAAATAGTTTTAAAATTAAGAATAGATTGAATCCACTCTAATATTTTGTTCTAGTATTTTCATCAATCAAAAAATTTTCATCAATCAAAAATCTTAGAACAAAATTTTTATACTATTTATAATTTATAGAGAATAGTTTATACTAGATAGATACTAAAAAAGTTAAATAATTCGACATAACTAGATAATTATAGATAGAGGTTTATTTTAGTTTATATAGAATACTACTTATATATGAATTTTGTAGCATATGTTTGTGGATATAATGCTTTAGGCATCAACGACATTGTATAACTATAAAAATAAATGCATAATTAAATTTTTTGCAATTTTGCTTAACTTCGTTTATAATGTGTTATACCTTAGTTATCCATTGACATCAATTAATAGTAGATGGTATAATGCATTAAATTAATAAGTTATAATAAAGTATAATAACAAAAAAAAGGGGGATTATTTTAATGAAAAGAAAGTTAAGTTTAATTCTTTCTCTAGTTCTTGTTCTTACATTAGTAATGACAGGCTGTGGTAAGAGCGAAGAACCAAAACCAGCAAGTGGTGGAGATAAGAAGGCAGAAGAAAAGGCTGGAGATGCAAATAATCCAGCAAAAGGAAGAGAAAACGCTGATAACACATTAGTTATTGGTACTCATGAAACTAAAGGAGAATTTTTGCCAGGTTATAGTGCAGAAACATATGATGGTTATGTAGTAGATTTAGTTTTTGATGGTCTTATAAGCAATGATAAAGAGGGAAACCCAGTTCCACATGCAGCAAAGGATTGGGAAATATCAGATGATCATCTTACTTATACATTTAATTTAAGAGATGATATTAAATTCTCAGATGGAAAGCCACTAACTGCTGAAGACGTAGAGTTTACTTATACATTTATATGTGATCCAAAATATGATGGACCTAGAGCTTCTTATGTAGCAGACCTTGAAGGATATAAAGAATACAATGAAGGAGATGCTAAAAAAGTATCAGGTATTGAGGTTAAAGACGACCATACTATATCTTTTAAATTTACAAAACCATTATCAACTAATATTTGGAATTTTAGTTTTGGAATTATGCCAAAGCATGTTTATGAATTTGAAAAGGGAGATATAGAAGCAATAAAGGCTAAGATGAATAAACCAGTAGGTTCAGGACCATTTATTTTAGAAAAATATGAACCTAAACAATATGTAGAGTTTAATACTAACAAAGATTATTTTCTAGGAGCAGCAAAATTTGAAAAATTAATACTTAAATTTACTAATCCAGAGACTCAATTTTCTGAACTTGAAAAAGGAACAACTGATATACAACTTGCAGTTGCATCAAAAGGTGAAAATAAAGAAATAATAGATGGTATGGATTTTATTGATGTAGTTGAATATGATGATAATGGTTATGGATATATGGGCTTTAATTTAAGAGATCCAAGACTTGCAGATAAAAAAGTTCGACAAGCATTAACTTATGGATTTAACCGTGATAAATTTGTAGAAGTATATTATCAGGGATATGCACAAACATCTAATGTACCTTTAGCTAAAGTGTCTTGGGCATATACAGATGATATAAATGAATATAAATATGATCCAGACAAGGCTAGTAAACTTTTAGATGAAGCTGGTTGGAAAGTTGGAAAAGATGGAATAAGAGAAAAAGATGGAAAGAAATTAGATTTTGTATGGTCAACTTATACAGAGAGTAAATATGTAGAGACTATGATTCCAATGTTAAAAGAAGATTGGAAAAAAATAGGAGTAAAAGTAGAAGCAGATATAATGGAATTCCCTGCATTGACTGAAAAAGTAAGTAAAGAGAGAGATTTTGATTTATTTAATATGGCATGGGATTTATCTGTAGACCCAGATTCATATGAGGTTTTCCATAGCAGTCAAGATCAACCAGGTGGATATAATTCTGTAGGGTTTAAAAATGACAAGAATGATGAGTTATTAGAAAAAGGAAGAGAAGAATTTGATCAAGATAAACGTGCTGAAATATATAAAGAATGGGGTCAACTTATGAATGAGGAACTTCCATATATGTTCTTAACTCAATCATATCGTTGGGATGTAGTTAATAAACGTGTTAAGAATTTCGAAACTTCTCCATTCCAAGATTTTGTATATAGAGATATAATATTGAATGTAGAATTACAATAATTTATAGGGTGAAATTTTAAAAAATCTAAATAAATAATCCAATTTAAAACAATATAAACCCGGTTAAGGAGTTACCGGGTTTATATTGTATAAAGAATAGCTTTAAAACATTAAAGGAGGGAAATCATGTTTAAGTATATAGTAAGAAGAATACTAAACTTGATACCGGTGTTACTAATTATATCTATACTAATATTTGGAATTATCAAAATGGCACCTGGGGATCCATTAAGTACTAGGCTTGATCCAAAATCTACAGTAGAACAAAGAAATGCTGAACGAGAAAAATTAGGACTTAATGACCCAGTGCCAGTACAATACTGGAGATGGCTTAGTAAATCAATAAGAGGAGATTTTGGAGAATCTATTACTTATAGACAACCTGTTAAGGATGTTGTACCAGGATTTATATGGAATACTTTTCTTTTAAATGTAGTAGTTTATATAATAGCTTTTTTGATTTCAATTCCTATAGGGGTTATCTGTGCTGTAAAGCAATATTCTAAAACAGATAATTTTTGGACTATTTTTTCTATTATAGGAATATCTATGCCTAGTTTCTTTTTTGGACTGTTATTAATATATTTTTTTGCGGTTAAATTAAATTGGTTTCCTATAAATGGTATGATAACTCCAGGGAAAAATGCAGTAGGTTTTGCTAGGGCTAAAGATATTTTACATCATATGTTTTTGCCAGCTATAGTGTTGACTATCGGTAGTATGGCTAGTTTAGTAAGATATACAAGAACTAGTATGCTTGAAGTTATAAATCAAGATTATATTAGAACAGCAAGATCTAAAGGATTAAGAGAAAAGGTAGTTATATATAGACATGCTTTTAGAAATGCATTGATTCCAATAGTTACTATCATAGGTTTTACTATTCCATCCCTTTTCTCAGGAGCAGTTATATTAGAAACTGTATTTGTATGGCCTGGAATTGGAAATGTAATGATGGAATCTATTACTGCAAGAGATTATAATATGATGATGGCACTCAATATGTTCTTTGCATTGCTTACCCTACTTGGGAATTTACTTGCTGATATAGGATATGCATTAGTAGATCCAAGGATTAAAGTAGATTAATGGAAGGAGGAGAACAAGTGACTGAGAAGAATTTAGAAATTGAAAAAAAGCCAGTTAATATGAATAATAATGAAGCTGAACAGGAAATATTGTCACCTTGGAAGATGTTTGTTAGAAAGTTTAAGAAAAATAAAGTTTCAATAGTAGGGCTTATTATATTAATAATTATGATTTTATCTGCATTACTTGCTCCAATTTTAACACCTTATGATCCATATGAAATGGATTATTCTAAAATTAATGAACCACCTTCAAAAGAGCATTGGCTAGGAACTGATGAAGTTGGAAGAGATTATTTAACGAGAATATTATATGGTGGAAGAGTTTCTATGAAGGTAGGACTTTTTGCCGTTATTATAGAGATTATTATAGGTGCTTTAATAGGCGGATTGGCAGGATACTACGGTGGTTGGGTAGATAATATTCTTATGAGATTTTCAGAAATAGTCATGTCTTTTCCATTTCTGCCATTAGCTATTACTATTTCTGCCGTTATAGGTACTAAGGTAGAGCCTCAACGGAGAATGTACATTGTAATGATGATTATTGGATTTTTAAGTTGGCCAGGTTTGGCTAGAATGGTAAGAGGACAAATTCTTTCACTAAGAGAACAAGAATTTGTGCAAGCAGCTAGAGCATTAGGTATAAGAGATAGTAAGATTATATTAAGACATTTAATTCCTAATACAGTAGGATATATTATAGTAAGTGCTACATTAGGAATGGCAGGAGCTATAATGAGTGAATCAGGACTATCTTTCCTTGGTCTTGGTGTTACTCCACCAACTCCGACTTGGGGTAATTTAATACAAAATGCTAGAGAGGTTTATATACTTAGAAATCGTATGTGGCTATGGTTGCCACCAGGAGTATGTATATTTTTAGCGGTAATGAGTATAAATTTACTTGGTGATGGATTGCGTGATGCTATAGACCCTAAGTCTAAATGATAGGAGGATAGAAATATGGATAAGCTGTTAGAAGTAAAAGATTTAAAGACGTATTTTTATACTGATGATGGAATTGTTAAAGCTGTAGATGGTGTTAACTTTTCGGTAGAGTCTGGAAAGACTATAGGTATTGTGGGAGAATCCGGTTGTGGCAAGAGTATAACAGCTATGTCTATACTACGCCTTATACCTGACCCTCCTGGAAAAATTGTAAATGGCGAAATATTTTTCAATGGAAAAGATTTGACTAAAGTTTCAGATGAAGAGATAAGGCATATTCGCGGAAATGACATTTCTATGATTTTCCAAGAACCTATGACTTCATTAAACCCTGTATTTACTGTAGGAGATCAAATAATGGAGGCATTGATTCTTCATCAAAAATTAAGTGAAGAAGAAGCTAGGAAAAAGGCTATTCAAATGATAAAGCTTGTTGGTATACCTAGGGCAGATAAAATAGTAGATGAATACCCACATCAATTATCTGGAGGTATGAGACAGAGAGTTATGATAGCTATGGCGCTATCTTGTCAGCCTAAACTTTTAATAGCTGACGAACCTACAACAGCTTTAGATGTTACTATTCAAGCCCAAATATTAGAGCTTATGAATGAATTGAAAAATAAATTGAATACATCTATTATGCTTATAACTCACGATCTTGGAGTTGTTGCAGAAATGTCTGATCATGTAATAGTTATGTATTCAGGAAAAGTGGTAGAAGATGCACCAGTAGAAGAATTGTTTAAAAACCCAAGACATCCTTATACAATAGGACTTATGAATTCTATACCTTCATTAATTGGAGAAGGAAAGAGATTGGAAAGTATTAAAGGAGCAGTTCCAAATCCTCTATACCTTCCAAAAGGCTGTTATTTCCATCCAAGGTGTAAATTTGCTACAGATGAATGTAGGAATGGACAACCTGAACTAAGGGAGATAGCATCAGGACATAAGGTTAGCTGTTTTAGAGCAGAGGAGGTGGGTAGATAATGAGTGAAGCAATATTAGAGGTCAAAAACTTAAAAAAGCACTTTCCTATATATAAGGGAGCTTTTAGAAGAAAGGTTGGAGATGTAAAGGCGGTAGATGGAATATCTTTCAAGCTAAAGGCAGGAGAGACATTGGGGCTTGTTGGCGAATCTGGCTGTGGAAAGTCTACAACTGGTAGAACTATATTAAAACTTTTAGATCCTACAGAGGGTAGTGTAAAATATAAAGATAAGGATGTATTAAATGCTCCAAAGGATGAAATGCTAAAGCTAAGAAGAGAAATGCAAATAGTTTTCCAAGATCCATATAGCTCTTTGAACCCAAGAATGACAGTATCCCAGATAGTAGGGGAAGCTTTAATAGAACATAAACTTTACAAGAAAGGAAAAGAGTTAGACGAATATATAACAGAAGTTATAACTAGATGTGGTTTAGCAAAATACCATATGAATAGATATCCTCATGAGTTTTCAGGAGGACAACGTCAACGTATAGGTATTGCTAGAGCTCTTGCTTTAAATCCATCTTTTATAGTTGCTGACGAGCCCGTATCTGCTCTAGATGTGTCTATACAATCACAGGTTATAAATTTATTGACAGATTTGCAAAAAGAACGGGGAATATCTTATTTATTTATTTCCCACGATTTAGGAGTAGTTAAATATATAAGCCATAGAATAGGTGTTATGTATCTAGGTAATTTAGTAGAATTGTCTGAAAAAAACGCACTATTTGACAATCCTAAACATCCCTATACACAAGCACTTCTTTCAGCTATTCCTATACCAGATCCAACTAAAAAGATAAATAGAATTTTATTAAAAGGAGATATTCCAAGTCCTGCAAATCCACCATCTGGTTGCAAGTTCCATACTCGTTGTAGATATGCTAAAGATATATGTAAGGAACAAGTGCCAGAATTTAGAGACTTAGGAGGAGAGCATTTTGTGGCGTGCCACTTTGCGAAATAAGAAGTCTGTTGAAGAAAGAGAAAAAAAGCTAAAAAAATCTGTAGAAAAAAAGAATAAGAAAGAACCTTTTGAATTTACTAAAACAGATATTTTAGCTATGATTATTGCGGCATTTCAAATATTACTTCCTATATTGTTTGTAGGAATAGGACTATTTGCATTAGTCACATTTTTATTTACAAGATTCTTTTTGAGATAAATTTAGTATTGAACAAATATACTTTCACAATAAAGAGTTGCAAAGGCTATTGCAGCTCTTTTTTTAATTTGATATAATACTCTAGATTAGTTTAGTAAGTGAGGTGGGTTAATGGCTGTTTTCCAGGATAAAAAAATGAATAAAGAAATATTTTCACTAGCATTGCCGGCAATATTTGAAATGTTACTTCATACATTAGTATGGACTTTTGATACAGGTATGGTTGGAAGGCTTACTCCCGAAGCAATATCTTCAGTTACCTTAGGGGCACAAATAATGTTTACTGTCAGCAATATATTAGGAGCATTGGGTGTAGGAACAACAGCTATGGTTTCTAGAAATATTGGAGCTATGAATAGTGAAAGAGCAGAAAATATAGCAGTTCAAGCACTTAGTCTAGGTATTATAATCAGTCTGGTAGTTGGAAGTATAGGTATTATTCTTTCAGATAACATATTTCATGGTTTAGTTGATGACCCAAAGGTAATGGAACTAGGAACAGAATATTTAAGAATAGTATTTATTGGTGCATTTTTTCTTATACCAACAATGATAGGAAATTCTATTTTAAGAGGTGCAGGAAATACTTATGTCCCTATGATTTCAGCGGGTATGGCAAATATTTTCAATATAGTAGGAGACTATGTGCTTATATTTGGAAAACTTGGTTTTCCAAGGATGGAAACAAAGGGAGCTGCAATAGCTACAGCCTTTGGGCAGATAGTAGGAGCAATTATTACATTTTATTATCTATTTAAAACTAATAATTATATTCGAGTAAAGGTTAAAGGATTATTTAAGTTCAATAGAGAAATACTTAATAGTCTAGTTAATTTAAGTTTTCCAGCTATATTAGAGGTTTTTATGAATGAAGGAAGTAGATTAGTATCTTCTTTTTGGATTGCTCAACTTGGTACGCTATCTTATGCTAGCAATTCTATTACTGTAGCTGCTGAGTCTATATCTTTTATGCCAGGATATGGATTTGCTATAGCTGCTACTACACTAGTGGGACAAAACTTAGGTTCTAAAGATGTAGAAAAGGCAGAAAAAAGTGTAAATGCTTCTATATATTATGCTATATTGCTTATGGGAATAGTAGGTATATTGTTTTTTGCAATTCCTTATCCTATAATGAGGTTGTTCAGTTCTGATAAAGAAACAGTATTTTTAGCTTCAAAATGTCTAAGAATTGGAGCTTTTGAACAAATTCCAACTGCAATAGGCATGACATTGTCTGGAGCATTAAAAGGTGCTGGAGATACAAAAGGACCTTTTAGAATATCTTTAGTAACTAATTTTTTAGTCAGATTGCCTTTAATTTTTCTAATAGTATTTGTATTTAAATTACCCATTATTTATATTTGGGTAGCTACTAATATTCAATATTTAGTAGAGGCTACTTTAATGACTATTAAGTATAAGAAGGGGGCTTGGAAGAATATTTTAATTGATTAAAAAAATAATAAAAAAATATTGACAATAGGCTATAACATGGTATAATAATATGGTGAGTTTAAAAAACACTTATACGCGGGAATGGCGGAATTGGCAGACGCGCTAGACTTAGGATCTAGTGTCATTGACGTGGGGGTTCAAGTCCTCTTTCCCGCACCAATTAAACCAGTGGTTATGCCATTGGTTTTTTTAATATTTTATCAATAAATATATGTTTACAAGAGACAATAGAAATGTTGGATATACATATTTTTTATGGTATAATTTTGATGATATACCCCAGTAATTTAAGAATTATGAAAATAAATAAAAAAAGAAATTTAAGGAGGCAAAAAAACGATGAACTCTGTTTTAGAAAAAAAAGAAAACAATAAAGCTACCTTTACAGTAGAGATAGGTGAAGATAAATTTGAAGAGGCAATTCAAAAAACTTACTTAAGAAACAGAAGTAGATTTAACATTCCAGGATTTAGAAAGGGAAAAGCTCCAAGAAAAATAATAGAAATGAATTATGGAGAAGGCATTTTTTATGAAGAAGCATTAAATGGCATTTTACCAGAAGCTTATGAAAATGCTATTGAAGAATTGGAGTTAGAACCTGTTGAACAACCAGTAGTGGATATTGAAGAACTTGAAAAAGGAAAACCAGTAGTATTTAAAATTGAAGTAACTATCAAGCCTGAAGTGAAATTAGGAGAATATAAGAGTATAGAAGTTGAAAAAGTAGAGTATAATGTTACAGATGAAGATGTAGAAAAGGAATTAAATAACATTCAAGAAAAGAATGCAAGACTTATAGATGTTTCTGATAGAGAAGTAAAAGATGGAGATATCTTAAATATTAATTTTGAAGGATATGTAGATGGAGAGCAGTTTGAAGGTGGTACTGCAGAAGATCAACAATTAGAAATTGGTTCAGAAAAATTTATACCTGGATTTGAAGAACAACTTATAGGAAAGAAAAAAGAGGAAGAAGTAGAAGTAAAAGTTAATTTTCCTGAAGACTACTTTGAAGAAAGTTTAAAAGGAAAAGAAGCAATATTTAAAGTAACTATTAATGATATAAAAGAAAAAGAGTTGCCAGAACTAGATGATGAATTTGCGAAAGATGTTAGTGAATTTGACACACTAGATGAATTTAAAAATAGTATAAAAGAAAAGCTTGAAAAAGAAATGAAAAATAAGGAAAAAGTTGAACAAGAAGTAAAATTAATTGATAAGATATTAGAAGAAGCAGAAATAGATCTTCCAGAAGTAATGATAGAAAATCAAATTGAAAATGAAATGGGTCAATTTGACTATAGTTTAAGAATGCAGGGTCTTTCAATGGAACAATATTTTGAATTAACAAATACTGATTTAGAAGATTTTAAGGAACAAATGAAACCAGAAGCAGAAAAGAGAGTTAGAACTGAATTAGTATTAGAAGAAATATCAAAGATTGAAAAAATAGAAGCATCTGATGAAGATGTAGATAAAGAACTAGAAAAAATGGCTGAACAATATCAAAGTGAAGATGTAGAAAAATTCAAAGAAGACATGAAAAAGGGAGATTTAGAATACATTAAGACGGGTATAATTAGAGATAAGACTATTGAATTTTTAATGGCAAATGCTAAGTTTAGTTAAAGAGATTTAGGAGGGATATGGAATGGCTTTAGTACCAGTAGTAGTAGAGCAAACCAATAGAGGAGAGAGATCTTACGATATCTACTCAAGATTATTAAAAGAAAGAATTATATTTCTTGGTGAAGAAGTTAATAGTGTGACAGCAAATTTAATAGTTGCACAACTTTTATTTTTAGAAGGAGAAGATCCAGATAAAGATATTCAACTTTATATAAATAGTCCTGGAGGCTCAATAACCTCAGGATTTGCTATATATGATACAATGCAGTATATAAAACCTGATGTTTCAACAATATGTGTAGGAATGGCTGCTAGCATGGGGGCATTTTTACTTGCTGCAGGTAAAAAAGGTAAAAGATTTGCATTACCAAATGCTGAGATAATGATACATCAACCATTAGGCGGTACACAAGGTCAAGCAGAAGATATTAGAATTCATGCAGAAAGAATAATAAAAACTAGGAAACAAATAAATACTATATTAAGTGAAAGAACAGGTCAACCATATGAAAAAATTGCTAGGGATACAGATAGGGATTTCTTTATGTCTGCTGAAGAAGCTAAAAAGTATGGTATAATAGATGAGGTATTTTAATTTAGAAAATAACTTTAAGTGAGGTGTCACAATGGCAAGATTTGATGAAAAGCAGCTTAGATGTTCTTTTTGCGGAAAACCTCAAGATCAAGTAAGAAGGCTTATAGCAGGTCCCAATGTCTATATATGTGATGAGTGTATAGAATTGTGCCGAGAAATAATAGAAGAAGAATTTGAAGATAGTTTTGAATATGAAGTGGAGGAATTGCCAAAGCCTGCTAATATAAATGATACACTTGATGACTACGTTATAAAGCAAAATAGAGCAAAAAAGGCTTTAGCTGTGGCAGTATATAATCATTACAAAAGAATAAATAAGAGAAGCTCTAAAAATAATGATATAGAGTTGCAAAAAAGTAATATAGTTATGATTGGACCTACAGGTTCAGGAAAGACATTACTTGCTCAAACTTTAGCTAAAATATTAAATGTTCCATTTGCTATTGCTGATGCTACATCTTTAACTGAAGCAGGATATGTAGGTGAAGACGTAGAAAATATTATATTGAAATTAATCCAAGCAGCTGATTATGATATTGAAAGAGCTGAAAAAGGTATAGTATATATAGATGAGATAGATAAAATAGCAAGAAAAACAGAAAATCCATCAATTACTAGAGATGTGAGTGGAGAAGGAGTGCAACAAGCACTACTAAAAATATTAGAAGGTACTATTGCTAATGTTCCGCCACAGGGTGGTAGAAAACATCCACATCAAGAATTTATTCAAGTGGATACTACCAATATACTATTTATTGTAGGAGGAGCATTTGATGGTTTAGATAAGATTATAGAGAATAGAACTGGAAAAAGTTCTATGGGCTTTGGGGCAGATATCCAAAGTAAAGAAAAATTACAAATTGGAGATCTTCTAAAGGAAATCCAACCAGAAGATTTGTTAAAATATGGTTTAATACCTGAATTTGTAGGAAGACTGCCAGTTATAGTTACTTTAGAAGAACTTGACAAAGAAGCTTTTGTAAGAATCTTAACAGAACCTAAAAATGCATTGGTAAAGCAATATAAAGAGTTATTTGCAATAGATGGAGTAGAACTTGAATTTGAAGATGATGCATTAGAAGCAATTGCACAGAAAGCCATTGATAGAAAAACAGGAGCTAGAGGACTTAGAAGTATAATAGAAGAATCTATGTTAGATATTATGTATGATATTCCATCTAGAGATGATATAGAGAAATGTATTATTACAAAGGGTACTATAACAAATAAAGCTGAACCTAATATAATATATTCAGAGATTAATAAAAAAAATAAAACTAAGAAATCTAACAAAAGAGAAACAGCATCATAGAAAAAGGCTCACAAAAAAAGTGAGTCTTTTTTTTTACTTCACTATTTTTTAGTTTTCTGATAATATAAGTAAATGGTATACTATTTAATTAAAGGAGTTAAATTTGAAAATACTTTAAGATGATTATAGACTAAAGGAGTGACAGTATGAATATAGAGCAATATAAAGTAGTTAGGAAAGATATTCCTCTCATCCCTCTTAGAGGTATGTCAGTTTTCCCCTATATGGTAATACATTTTGACGTAGGGAGAGAGAAATCTATAAATGCATTAGAAGAATCTATGGTAGGAGACTCTTTAATATTTTTATGCTCACAAAAGGATGCTATGGTAGATGAGCCAGAATTAGAAGATTTTTATCATATTGGTACTGTAGCAAAAATAAAACAAATGCTAAAGCTTCCAGGAGGTAGTATTAGAGTACTAGTAGAAGGATTAAATAGAGGGAAAATAGTAGAAGTAAATAAGGAAGAACCTTATTTAGAAGTAGAGATTGAAGAATTAATATACGAATCTGAAGAAGTAGAAAGGGATAAAAAAATAGAAGCATCAATGAGGTTGGTTCTAAGAGATTTTGAAGAATATATAGCTCTTAGCAATAGAGTATCTCCAGACCTAATTTTAACAGTATCAGAAATAGAAGATCCTGGTAGAATGGCAGATGTTATAGCCTCTTATATATATCTTAAAGAAGAAGAAAATCAAAAGATATTGGAAGCTTTTAATTTCTATGAAAGATTAGAAATACTTCATGGTATATTGCAAAAAGAGGTTGAGATACTTAAAATAGAAGAGCAAATCAATGAAAGAGTAAAAAAGCAAATTACAAAAGTTCAAAAGGAATATTATTTGAGAGAACAAATGAAGGCTATACAAAGTGAATTGGGAGAAGAAGACGAAGTAATGGAAGAAATAGAAGAATATAAAAGAAAAATAAAAAAGATAAAAATGCCTAAAGAGGTAAAAGAAAAGGCATTGAAGGAAGTAGAAAGACTTAATAAATTATCTCCTCATTCAGCAGAAATAGGTGTTATAAGAACATATTTAGATTGGATAGTAGAATTACCTTGGGATAAAGAAACTAAGGATAAAGTGAATTTAAAAAAGTCAAGAGAAATATTAAATAATGATCATTATGGATTATATGACGTAAAGGAAAGAATACTAGAATATATAGCTATTAGAAAGCTTACAAAAAATATGAAAGGACCTATTCTATGCCTAGTAGGACCACCAGGAGTTGGAAAAACTTCAATTGCAAAATCAATTGCAAAATCTCTAAATAGAAATTTTGTTAGAATGTCTTTAGGGGGCATGAGAGATGAAGCAGAAATAAGAGGTCATAGAAGGACTTATGTAGGGGCATTGCCAGGTAGAATAATAAGTTCTATAAAAAAAGCAGGTTCTAAAAATCCAGTATTCTTATTTGATGAAATAGATAAATTAAATAGTGATTTTAGAGGAGATCCAGCAAGTGCGTTATTAGAAGTATTGGATCCAGAACAAAATAGTACATTTACAGACCATTTTTTAGAAGCACCATTTGATTTATCCAAAGTGTTTTTTATAACTACAGCTAATACAACAGCTACAATTCCTAGGCCATTATTAGACAGAATGGAAGTAATAAGAATCTCAGGATATACAGAAGAGGAAAAACTTCAAATAGGATTAAATCATCTTTTACCAAAACAACTAGAAGAACATGGTCTAACTGAAGAAAATTTAAAACTTTCGGAAGAAGCTATAAAAGATACAATAAATCATTATACAAGAGAGGCAGGAGTAAGGGAGTTAGAAAGAAATATTGCCAATATTTGTAGAAAAGCTGCAAAAAGAATTGTAGAAGAAGATGTAGAAACAGTTAGGGTGAATGTAGGTAATTTGGATAAATACTTAGGGGGAGTAAAATATAGATATGAAACAGTTGGCAAAGATAATGAAATAGGAGTAGCTACAGGTCTTGCTTGGACTACTGTTGGAGGAGATACTCTATCTATAGAGGTTAATTCTATGAAAGGTACAGGTAAATTGCAGCTTACAGGCCAGCTTGGGGATGTAATGAAAGAATCTGCTATGGCAGGAATATCTTATATAAGATCTATTTCTGAAGATTTAAAAGTAGAAGAAAAATTCTATAAAGAAATGGATATTCATATTCATGTACCTGAAGGAGCTATTCCTAAAGATGGACCTTCAGCAGGGATTACTATGGCTACAGCAGTTATTTCATCATTAACCAATAAACCTATAAATAAAGATGTGGCTATGACAGGAGAAATAACGTTGAGGGGAAGAGTTTTACCAGTAGGTGGAATTAAAGAGAAGGTATTGGCGGCACATAGAGCTGGAATTAAAAAGATAATTCTTCCTTGGGAAAATAAAAAAGATTTAGAGGAAATTCCATCTAAAGTAAGAAGAAAAATAGAATTTGTATTTGTAAAGAAAATGGATGAAGTTCTTGAACATGCATTAGTTAAAAAAGGTGATGAAAATGAAAATAACTAGTGCTGAATTACAAACTATTGCTGTAAATAAAGAAAAGTATCCTAAGGATAATTTGTTTGAAATTGCTTTTGCAGGAAAATCTAATGTAGGAAAATCATCATTAATAAATACATTAGTCAATAGGAAGGCTTTAGCAAGAACTAGTAGTAGGCCAGGTAAAACTCAAACTATAAATTTTTATAATATAAATAAAGAATTTAGATTTGTAGATTTGCCCGGATATGGATATGCAAGAGTTTCTAAAAAAGAACAAAAAAAATGGGCAGATATGATTGAAGAGTATTTACATTATAGGAAGAATTTAATTGAAGTAATTCATGTTATAGATATTCGTCATGAGCCAGGTGAACATGATAAATCAATGTATGAGTGGATAAAATATTATGGATTTAATGGCATAGTAGTAGCTACTAAAGCAGATAAAATTTCTAGAGGTCAATGGGAAAAACATAAAAATATCATTCAAAACAAATTAGGGGTAGAAAATAAAAAACTTATTGTTCCTTTTTCTGCACAGAAAAGGACAAATAAAGATGAAGTATGGAAAGTTATTGAAGAAATACTTGAAGTTAATAAAAAGCAGCAACCCTAAGGGTTGCTGCTTTTTAAACTATTATTCTTCTTTTTCAAATAAATCCTTAGTTGCTCCACATACTGGACATACCCAATCTTCTGGTAGGTCTTCAAAAGCTGTTCCTGGTTCTATACCATTGTCTGGGTCGCCAACCTCTGGATCGTAAACATAACCACATGGTACACATACATATTTGTCCATAATGCATTCTCCTTTCATTATGTAGTCATAATCAATATTACCCAAATAATTTTAAATTTAAACTATTATATCTATATTATAATAAAATAAATATAGTATTCAAGCTTTAGATTAAATTAGATATTAATGGGTATTATACTACTAGTTGAATAATATAATATCATAAAAATTTTAATAGATGGATGTGATTTAATTGTCCTTTAAGTTTGATGGTTCAGTTTGTAGCGATTTACATGTGATTAAAGATTTTGTAGAAGATGTTTTAGAAAAATTAAATAGGATTATTGATGATGAATCAACTATGTTTGAAGTTAAACTTATTCTCAATGAATTAGTAGCAAATGGGGCTATTCATGGTAATGCATATGATCGAGAAAAATCTGTCAACCTCTGTATAGAAGTTATTGAAGATTCAATTAGGATTGAAGTAACTGACGAAGGTGAGGGTTTTGAATATGATTTAAGGAATTATGATCCTCTGGATTTAAAATGCAGTGGTAGAGGTCTTGTTATTGTAGATGGCTTAAGTGATGAGCTTTATGTTAGAGAAAACAAAATAGTTTCAGTTAAATATATATAATTATATAATGATGTAACTTTTTTCAAAATCAGGGAGTGGTTTTTAAAGTTTTTTAATGGGGAAATATGTAAAATAAACTTTTAAATTTATCCAATTGCTAAGTAAAAGATAATATGTTAAATAAAAGTATTAAATTGTGTTATAATATTTAAGGTGGTGGATTCTTATAGTAGCGGAGAGAATATCTCCGTTATTTAATTGATTTTTGTCATTTTTGTGATACAATTATTTTGTCAAATAATGACTAAATATTATCTTTGAAAATAGGAAGTGGGATTAAAAATGAAAAGAAGAATAGATCATATAAGAAATGTTGCTATTGTTGCTCATGTAGACCATGGAAAGACTACATTAGTAGATGCACTTTTAAGACAAAGTGGTATATTTAGAGAAAATGAACTAATAAAAGATAGAATAATGGACTCTAAAGATATTGAAAGAGAAAGAGGTATAACCATACTTTCTAAGAACACAGCTATACATTATAATGATACAAAGATAAATATAGTAGATACTCCAGGACATGCGGATTTTGGAGGAGAGGTAGAGAGAGTTTTAAAGATGGTAAATGGAGTAGTACTACTTGTAGACGCTTTTGAAGGACCGATGCCACAAACAAAATTTGTTTTAAAAAAAGCTTTTGAATTAGAGCTACCAGTTATAGTATGTATCAATAAAATTGATAGGCCAGGAGCTAGACCAAAAGAAGTAATAGATGAAGTATTAGAGCTATTCATAGACTTAGGTGCTAATGATGAACAGTTAGAATGTCCCTTCATATTTGCCTCAGCTAAACAAGGTATTGCAACTTCTGACCTTGATAAACCTAAGGAAGATATGAAAGATTTATTTGAAATGATTGTTAATTATATACCAGCTCCAGAAGGCGATGAAGAAGGCCCTTTACAAGTTCTAATATCCACTATTGACTATAGCGAATATGTAGGAAGAATAGGTATTGGAAAAATAGAAAGAGGAACTATTAAATTAAATCAAGATGCAGTAATAGTAAATAGCGAAAGACAAGGAGAAGCAAAAAAAATAAGAATAACTAAAATATACGAATTTGAAGGATTAGATAGAGTAAATGTAGAAGAAGCAAAGGTAGGAAGTATTATTGCTGTAACAGGAGTAGAAGGTATTCATATAGGAGATACTATATGTGATGTAGATCATCCAGAGTCTTTACCTTTTGTAAAAATTTCAGAACCTACTATAGCTATGACTTTTTCTGTAAATGATAGTCCATTTGCAGGACAAGAAGGTAAATATCTTACTTCAAGGCATTTAAGAAATAGACTATATAAAGAAATACAAACAGATGTTAGTTTGAGAGTAGAAGAAACAGATTCAACAGATGCTTTTAAAGTTTCTGGTAGAGGCGAACTCCACCTTTCTGTTTTAATTGAAACTATGAGAAGAGAAGGATATGAATTTCAAGTGTCAAAACCTGAAGTTTTGTATAAATATATTAGTGGGAAGAAATATGAACCTATGGAGATAGTAACGATAGATGTACCAGAAGAATTTACAGGAGTAGTTATTGAAAAGCTTGGGAAGAGAAAAGGTGAGCTAACCCATATGACTGCAGCTAATGGAGGATATTCTAGACTAGTATTTTCCATTCCGGCTAGAGGACTTATAGGATATAGATCTGAATTTATGACAGATACAAAGGGAAATGGTATTTTAAATACAGAATTTAGTGACTATGAACCTTATAAAGGAAGTATACCTACTAGATCTCAAGGTTCTTTAATATCCTTTGAAAAGGGAGAAGCAGTATCCTATGGACTCCATTCAGCTCAAGAGAGAGGAATACTTTTTATAACACCAGGTACAAAGGTATATGAAGGAATGGTAGTAGGGTCAAATCCAAAAGGAAATGATATTGAAGTTAATGTTTGTAAGAAAAAACAACAAAGTAATGTAAGAGCTTCAGGTTCAGATGAAGCTTTAAGGCTATCTCCTCCAAAGATAATGTCTTTAGAAGAAGCTTTAGAATTTATTGAGGATGATGAGCTTATAGAAATTACACCAGAAAATCTTAGAATTAGGAAAAGCATATTAGATACTACAAAGAGATACAAGTCAAAGAAAAGGAAGTAAAAAGGAGCATTAAATTGCTCCTTTTTAGCAATATAAGATATTTATATAATGAAATTTTATTTTGTAGGTGATTGTATGACTTATATATTAAGAATTTTCAAGTGGATTTTACAAAATATACTTTTACTTAATATTTTATTTGCTATACTCTTAGTATTTTTTGAAAGAAGAAATCCTACTACAACTTGGCTTTGGCTTATGATTTTATTTTTCCTTCCTGGTATTGGGTTCTTATTGTATTTATTTATAGGTCAAGACTTAAGAAAGAAAAAGATATTTAAAATAAAAGAGGAAGAAGATAGATTCTTTAAAAATTTAGCAGCTATTCAAGAAGAAAATATTGAGAAAGAAAAACTGGACTTTAATGAACCTAGAATAAAGGAATATAAGGATATTATCCAATTTCATTTAATGAGTACTGATTCTGTTTTTACCCAAGACAATGAAGTAAAACTTTACTTTTCTGGTAAAGATAAATTTAATGCACTTTTAAATAGTATACATAGAAGTAAGAAGTATATACATATAGAATATTATATTATTAGAGATGATAATTTAGGAAATGAAATAATGGATGCCTTAATAGATAAAGCTAAAAATGGAGTAGAAGTAAAATTATTATATGATGGTATGGGAGGTAGGAGTCTGCCTAGAAATTTTTTTAGAGAATTAATTGAAGCTGGAGGAGAAGTAGCTTGCTTTTTTCCACCTTTTTCACCAATTTTAAGTATTAGAATCAATTATAGGAACCATAGAAAGATATGTATTATAGATGGAAAAGAGGCTTATGTTGGTGGATTTAATATTGGAGATGAATATATAGGAAAATCTGAAAGATTTGGATACTGGCGTGATACTCATTGTAAGATTAAAGGCAGTGCCATATATGGACTTGAGTGGAGATTTTTATTAGACTGGAGATTTGCAGCTAATGAAGAAATAGAGAATATGGAAAACTATTTTATTCCAAAGTGCACAAGTGGAAAAACTGGAGTACAAATAGTATCATCGGGACCTGATTCAAAATGGACTAGTATAAAAGATGGCTATTTTAAAATGATAATAAATGCTAGGAAGAAAGTATATATTCAAACTCCTTATTTTATACCTGATGATAGTATACTGGAGGCTTTAAGAGTGGCAGGACTTTCTGGAGTTGATGTAAGAGTCATAATACCTTCTAAACCAGATCATCCATTTGTATACTGGGCAAGCCTGTCCTATATAGGTGAATTATTGCAATCAGGAGTTAGATTTTATACTTATGAAAATGGCTTTATTCATAGTAAGGTAGTCCTAATGGATGACATACTATCTTCAGTAGGAACAGCAAATTTAGATATTAGAAGTTTTAAGCTCAATTTTGAAGTCAATGCATTCATATATGATGAGAAAGTAAATAACGAAATATCAGAACAATTTATTAAAGACTTAGAAAGTTGTAAAGAAATAACAATAGATGAATACAAAAAGCGTTCTTTTGCTATAAAAGTTAAAGAATCCATTTCAAGATTACTTTCACCAATACTATAACATAATATTGCTACCTCTGGACATAATAAAGTTGAGGTGGTGAAATTGAAAAAGAAAACTAATATACTATTATTTTTATTATTATTATCTTTATTGTTTTCATCTTGCGGGAAAAAACCAGAGAAGAAATCTACATCCTATGAGAAAAAGGAAAGAGCACCACAAAACTTAAATAGAGTATATGAAAATGTGAATCTCATTTTAGGAGATATAGAAAAAATAGAGAAAGTTCCTACTGAAGATGAGGAAGAAGAGAAAAATGCTGATGAAAAAGATAAAAGTGAAAAAGAATCTAAATCAAAAAATACAAGCAATAAGAAAAAGGAATCTAAGGAAGAAAAATTGAAGAAACTATGGGAAGGCATAGATAAAAACATTGAAAAAACACATAATGATTGGAATGCCTATGAAATAGAAGGAATGAAAAAAATAGGTAATACCAAGAGTATTGAGAAGTTTGAAGAAAGTTTGAATAATTTCACACTGTCTATTGAAAATAGAGATAATTTTAATATTATAGCAAAAGGAAGTGAAGTATTCCTTCATATATCTCCATTTTTTGATATATATAAAGATGAAGTAAAAGGGGATATAAGTCGAATAAAACACTATGTTTATAAAGCTTATATATTAGGGAATAATGGGGAAAAAGAAAAATCTATAGAATCTATTACTCAAGGAGAAGCATATCTAAATGGTATTAAACAAAAATTAAATAATGATGAAAAAAAATTAAAAAATTTAGAAAAATTAACTCTATCCCTTCAAGATATGAGAGAATCTATTGAAAAAGAAAGTACCAATCTTTTTAAAATTAAAAGAGATATAGTTTTGAAGAACCTTAAAAAGCTAGAAGAATAAGCATATTATAAAGGTATTCAAAATATTTATCTAATACTATGATTATTAATATGAAGTTAGTTATTTCAAGGAAGTAAAAGAATATATTGACGGAGATAAAAAACTTTGGATATGAAAAAAACTTTACTCTTCTAAAAAAAGTATTATACTAGTATAGTAACTATTATTCCGTTTTTAGAAGGTCGTGAAATATATGGAAAATAAAAAAATAAATTATATATCTGTAGCGTTAATTACAATGATAACATTAATAGTTATATTAACTAGTGAAGGCTTAAAGGATTTACCTGAATTATTGGTAAATACTAATACAAAATACCTGATTATAGCTTTAAGTATGATGTTAGGAGATTGGATTTTTGATGGAATGATTTTAAATATTATAACTAAAACAGTTCATGGTAGCATTAATTATTTTAAATCACTGAAAATAGCTATTATAGGTCAATATTATAGTGCTATAACTCCTTTTTCAACAGGGGGGCAGCCAGTCCAGGTATACTTAATGTCTAAAGATGATATATCGGTGCCTAAAGGATCATTAATACTATTTAATAAATTTATAATATATCAAATGACTGTTACACTTTATTCATTAATTATGTTTATATTGAAGTTGAATTTTATATTTAATGATGCAAAGGCTGCAGTTCCTTTTGTTATAATAGGTTTTATATTAAATCTCTTAGTACTAGCTGGAATTATTCTATTATTTTATAAGCCAGAATGGATAAAGCCTATGGTTTTATATTTCTACAAATTCTTAAATAAAATAGGTATTATGAAAGATATGCAAAAATATGTATGTAGGTTAGATAAATCTATGGAAGAATATATGCAAAGTGTGGAGAAAATTAGAGAAAATAAAAAAAACACTATAGTATTGATTGCACTGACATCTATACAATTAACTTTTTATTTTAGTATAACCTATTTTGTATATTTAGCACTAGGTTTAACAGAGGCTAGTTTCATAGATATAATAGCCATACAATCTTTAGTTTATATGGCAGCTTCATATATTCCAACTCCAGGTACAGCAGGAGCTTCAGAAGGTGGTTATTATTTATTATTTAAGCCTTTATTTACTCCTAAATTAATAACATATGCATTATTACTTTGGAGAGCTATATCCTACTATTTCAGAATTTTATTTACTGGTGTCATAACTTTATTAGATTATATTATTAGAAAAAGGAAAAAAATTGCAGTTTAAATTAAATAAAAATATTCTCTAATAAGTTTAAAAATGAATAAATTAAAGGAATCTTAAGTAATTATATTAGGAAAATAAGTTTATTGAGGATAAACGCTTTATTTCGGTCTGGATTTTTTATTTAATATTGTTATAATGTAAAAAAGATGGAACAAATATTATTTTAATCTCAAAAATATACAAAAAAGGCTTCCAATTTATGTAATGTATGATATAATAATACTTAAAAGTGCCGATTAAGTTTTTAGCAAAAAAGGATGCCGTATTTTTATAAATAAAAAAAAGTGAGGGAATGGGGATAATGAATGAGAGAATTTATTTAAATGATTTAAAAAGTGAAATTGAAGTGAAAAGACAGGAGTTAAATGAACTTGTAATAGGAAGCATTGATAGAAATAAAGTCCTTAGGTTTAGCATGGAATTGGACAAGTTAATATATCAATATTGTCATCTTGAAAGACAGAATAAAAAAAGGGCAGAATGCTAAATCTGCTCTTTTTTATACTTTATTTTAATCGATTATCCAGCAGAATGGATTATTAAGAATAAAATTATTGCAACAATAATGCCAATAATAGAATAAAAAAACTTTTTACTAACAAAGAAAAATTTCATAGGTTCACCCCTTAAAACTAACTATTCATAATATAATCTATTCTTAAGGAGAATAAGATATTACTAATATTTTCAATTATAAGATTTACAAAAAAGCGGAAAGCTTACTGCTAAAGTTGTGGGATGGATAGCCCAATTATAGCTAATATGATATAATATAAAGAGGTTTTGAAATGAGCCTTATGTTATCATTAAAATAATTTATTAGAATATACTTTGATAGTGAAAGTCTTAGGGAAAGTAGATAATTTTATATGTCGTATATATGTCTAATTATAGTGAGAGTATTAAATATAAGTCTATATAGTACCTAAGAATCCCATAGTCTTTAGTCGTGGGAGTTTCAGATAGAAGAGATTAATATATTATAATTGGATATGAGAAGAAATGGGGGTTTTATAATGGCAGTAAAAATCATATCAGATAGTGCTTGTGATTTACCGAAAGAAATTTTAGATGGATATGATATTGATATTATACCAATAATAGTAAATAAACAGGAAAAAGAGTATTTAGATGGTGAAACTTTAGATCCAATGAAACTTTATGAGGATATGAGAAATGGAGAAGTTTATAAGACTGCTCAGATACCACCTACTATGTTTGAAAAAAAGTTTGAAGAAATAGCTAAGAGTGGAGAAAGCACCATATATGTTTGTTTTTCATCAGGATTATCTGGAACATATCAAAGTGCAGTAATAACTAGAAATGCAATGAAGGAAAAATATCCAAACTTAGATTTAGATGTTGTAGATTCAAAATCTGCTTCTGTTGGATTTGGGTTATTAGTATATAAAGCTGCTCAAATGGCTAAGGACGGAAAATCAAAAGAAGAAATACTTAAAACATTAGATTTTTATGTAAAACATATTGAACATATTTTTACAGTAGATAATTTGGAATACTTATTTAGAGGAGGAAGGGTTTCAAGAGCACAGGCTGTTGTTGGAGGGCTTTTAAATATAAAGCCTATATTAGATATTCCAGAGGACGGTACACTGCGTCCTGTTGAAAAGGTAAGAGGTAGAAATAGAGTACTTAAAAGAATGATTGAGATAATGGAAGAACGTGGTGGAAACGCAGATCTTAAAAATCAAACTATAGGTATAAACCATGGAGATGATATAGAGGGAGCAATGAAATTGAAAGAAATGATTGAAAAACAATATGGTTGTACAGACTTTGTCATAAATATTATAGGTTCTGCAATAGGTGCCCATTCCGGTCCAGGAACTTTATCTGTATTCTTTTTAAATGAAAAACCAAGTCAGGATTAATTAAAATCCTAATTATTTGTGTGCTACTGGTACGTTTTGTTTAGCATATTATTAATGACTAATGTTTTTAATAATATATTGAAATAAAGAGAAAATGACTTGTAAAGTAGCACCAAATTATAAAAAATAGAATAATTGAATAAATAAAAAAACTTGTAATCATCATGATTACAAGTTTTTTCTTTGGTGCACCTTCAGGGACTCGAACCCTGGGCCCACTGATTAAGAGTCAGTTGCTCTACCATCTGAGCTAAAGGTGCATGACCAAACAACAATACTTATTATACTACTATATTTATGTTTTGTCTAGTATATTTTAAAAAAATATTCTTCAGAAGCAGAAATTAAACTCTTGAAGGATAAAATTATATCAGGATTTGTTGTACAAAATCTACTCAATATGGGATATTTAGGAGTTAAAGTAGGCTATGATGTTATAAAAGGAAAGGATGTTAAAGAAAGAATAGATACTGGTACAACTTACATAGATTTAGATAATATAGAAGAAGATGTTCAAAAATTGTTATATCCCTTAGAAAAATACCAATATTAAAATAGGGGTAGATGTATCTACCCCTATTTTAATATTGGTTTGGTTTCATATAAAACATCATAAGTAAAAATCTATACTTCACAGTTTTAAACAAAAAGATCAATTGAAAATGGTGGGGCATTTTAAGAATAAAAAAAGCCGAGGATTGTTCCTCGGCTTAGTATTCTAATTTACTACCATTTATCACAATTACAGAATATTACTACAAGTAATAAAAAGAAGAAAAGTAAAGAATCGTCAAAATCACAATCTCTACGTCTTCTGCCTCTTCTATCATCACAAGCTATATCACCCATAGTTACACCTCCTTATTATATAAAAAAATTTTGGAGTTCAATATAATTTATGCTGTATGTTTAAAATTTGTTAATTTTAATTATATTAAAATATTGTTTAATTTAAATTGGCATAATAAGAAAGTCAGGGATTAACCCTGACTAAGCTAACAATCACAATGGTGATCACAATTACAGAATAGAACTACTAATAGTAAAAAGAAGAATAATAATGAGTTATCGAAGCGATCTCTTTTCCTATCGTGATGCATTGGATATTCATAATTCATATCAGCCATGGTTACACCCCCTGTTAATGAAGTTGGAGTTTGGAATAATTCATGTTACATGTTTAAACTTTCTTAATATAATTTTAAAGAAAGTTAGTTTTAAATTAATTGTTTAAGTTAAATGAATATAGTAAAGAGTTTACCAACGATCACAACTACAGAATATGACTACTAAAAGCAAAAAGAAGAAAAGTATTGAATTATTGTCACAGTCATCACCTAAAATGCCACCTAATAATCCACAGCTTTTATTTTCAGACATAATTACACCTCCTAATAAGTAATTTAGATCTCTATACTAAGCTATGTTATATGTTGAAAAGTGTGAATATAAATTTTTTAGAAGTGATTAAGTAAAAGACAAAATGCCTTATAAATTGCCTGTATAAATTTTAGGATAAAGGGTATTCAGTTAAAGTAGCAAATATAGCTAAATGGAAGTGGCCATCATCAACTGTATTCCTTGCTCTAACGAAGTGTATATGTCTTCCTTCTCCTACAGGAATGGCAAGACTAGTTTGGGTTGAAAGTTCATGGTGGTGATTTTCAAAGAAATCAGTATTTGTAAATAATCTATGTGTATTACTGTCACCTTTTATTGGAATAGCTTCACCTGTAACACCTGCAAATTGATGATTATGACGGTCTTTACCCTGTTCTGCCAGCTTTGTGCTACCTAGAAATTCGGGAACGTGTTCTTTATCAACATAGTAAGGACGGTGATAATTATCTGAATTGACCATGTTTTCACATCCTTATTTATAAATTATAAACTAGTATATATAGGGTTAACACTGATTATATTCTCATCCAGTTTACACTACATTATATTAATTTATATTCAATAGGTATTATTAAAAATAGATATGTATGAAAAAAGAAACAGTAACTTGGTGGTCTCGTAAATTTATAGGCTTGAAAAATTCCATTATTAATGCATTTCATATGCTATTTTTTTAATTCAATATGATTTAGTGTTGAATTTCATCGTATATGTTTTAAAGACAATAGTATTTATACCAATTTTTAAAAAACATTATGTGATATAATAATTAATAATGTATGCATTATAATATAAACAATTTGATTTTATTAATTTTTAACTTATTTGGACAATATCATGCTAATTTAGTAGAATAAAAATTAATGGATTAATTTACTAAATATAATGATGACATAATATCTTCCATATTGAGGTGATTTCATGAAAGTAAAAAGAAATAATGAGTTAGATAAAAATGGACCTATCCCACTTTATTCACAGCTAAAAGAAGAAATAATAAATAGGATTCAAAAAGGAGAATACAAGGTTAATGATAGACTCCCTTCTGAAAAAGAATTGATGGAAATATTCGGCATTAGCAGAACAACAGTTCGTCAAGCTGTGGATCTTCTTGTTCAAGAAGGATATCTTGAGATACGTAGGGGCATAGGAACTTTTGTTTCAAAACCAAAATACAGTGTATGGGAATTAGAAGAACTACGTAGTTTTGAAGATGAAGTTGGTAGAAAGGGGTTAAAAACTGAAACACAGGCTTTAGGTTTAGAAATAGTTAATATTAATAGCGAATTAAAAAATATATATAGTGATAAATACAATAAATTTTATAAATTAACTAGGTTGAGATTTGTTGAGAGACAACCTTCTATTTTAGTTACAACATTTGTTCCTTATGATATAGCACCAGGTTTAGAGAAATACAATTTTTCAGCAGTTTCACTTTTTTCTATTTTAAAGGAAGATTATCATATAAGAATAGACTATGCTAAGAAAACTTTTAGAGCAATTAATGTTAATAAAGAAGATGCTAAACTTTTGAATATAAAAGAGGGCACTGCTATACAGTTAGTGAAAACAATTACTTATAATACTGATGGATATCCTTTTGAGTTTTCAATATCAAGGGATAGAGGAGATATAACTAGATTTAGTGCTGTTTTAAAGTATAAACAATAATCAGTTAAATTTATAGAAAAGCCTATATACATAACTATTGTATATAAGGCTTTATTTAATTTTATAAGATGACATTATCATAAGATAAAAATAAAAAATTGCTACTTGACAATTATCATTAATATAATATAATTATATCAAGACATCACGACGTCACTATATCTAAAGGAGGAGAATTTATTATGAGACTAAAGAGTAAAGTTGCAGTTGTTACTGGAGGAGGAAGTGGTATTGGTGAAGGGATTTCTATTGAATTAGCAAAAGAGGGTGCAAAAGTAGTTGTAACAGATATAGATGAAAAAAGTGCAGAAGAAGTAGCTATTAAGATAAAAAATAATGGTGGCGTAGCAGAATATTTTAAACTGGATGTTACAAATTCAGAAAATATACATTTAGTTACCGAGAAAGTAAAAGAAATTTTTGGTTTAATTGATATTTGGGTTAATAGTGCAGGTATTTCTATAATAACTCCTTTTTTTAATCATACTGAAGAATTATGGGATTTAACTATGGATATTAACTTAAAGGGTCAGTTTCTATGCTGCAAGGAGGCAATAAAACAAATGCTTGAAAATGGAGGGGGCAGTATAATAAATATGTCTTCCCAATCAGGAAAAGTAGGAACAAATAATTATCAAGCATATTGTGCAAGTAAATTTGGAGTTATTGGATTGACTCAATCATTATCTAAAGAGTTTGCTCAGAATGGAATTAGGGTGAATTCAATATGTCCAGGAGTTGTTAACACACCAATGTGGGAAAAACAAACTGCTGATTATGGTAAAAAGAGAAATATTGAACCAGATAAAGTAATGGATTATTTTAGAGAGAAAATACCAGCAAAAAGATTAGGGACAGTAGAAGATATTGCAAAGCTAGTTGTATATTTAGCAAGTGATGATTCAAGCTATATAACTGGGCAAGCATTAAATGTAAATGGTGGAGATTTCATGTCTTAATCTCCATATTATTATTAAAATAATGAAATCGTTTTATTGGAGGGATATAAATATGAATATGAAAGTAAAAATACAAAAATTTGGCGGATTCTTAGCTGGAATGGTAATACCTAATATTGGAGCTTTTATTGCTTGGGGATTAATTACTGCTTTCTTTATTCCCACTGGTTGGTTTCCAAATGAACAGTTAGGTAGTATGGTACAGCCAATGATAAGGTTTTTACTTCCAATATTAATTGCTTTTACTGGAGGTAAAATGGTATATGATCAAAGAGGTGGAGTTGCTGGAGCTGTAGCAACTATGGGTGCTATTGTTGGTTCAGACATTCCTATGTTTATGGCTGCTATGATTTTAGGGCCTTTGGGAGGATATGCAATTAAACAAGTTGACAAATTTCTTCAAGGAAAGATTAAATCTGGCTTTGAAATGTTGATAAGCAATTTTACAATTGGAATTTTAGGGATGATTTTAGCTATATTATCATTTTTAATAATAGGTCCTACTATTAGTGCAGCTACAAATTTTGCAACTTCTGGGATAAACTTAATAATAAAGGCTAAATTATTACCTTTATTAGCAGTCATTATTGAGCCTGCAAAGGTTATATTTTTAAACAATGCTATTGACCAAGGAATATTTGTACCATTAGGTGTACAAGATATAGCTGAACATGGGAAAACGATATTCTTTATGTTGGTTTCTAGTCCAGCTCCTGGCTGTGGAATTTTGTTAGCTTATTCTTTATTTGGAAAAGGTAATAGTAAAAAATCAGCTCCATCTGCTTTGCTAATTGAGTTTATAGGAGGAATACATGAAGTATACTTCCCATATGTTCTGATGAAACCAGTTATGTTTTTAGCTGTAATAGCGGGAGGAGTTGCTCAAGCTCTTGTTTGGAATATAGTAAATGCTGGTTTGGCAGGATATCCTCATCCAGGGAGTATTATCTCTTTCTTAGTTATGCTTCCCAAAGGTGGATTTATACAGGTTATGCTTGGAATAATAGCAGGAATCTTAGGATCATTTTTCTTAGCATCTTTCTTCTTAAAGATTGATACTAAAGAAGAATTGCCAGATAATGAAGATACTTCATTAAATAATGATATTGAGTCAATGTTAGGTATTAGCTCAGATGAAAAGCAAGGGAAAATTTATACCAAAGACATAGATAAAATTGTATTTGCTTGTGATGCTGGTATAGGTTCAAGTGCTATGGGTGCTGGAATATTGAGAAACAAAATAAAGGAAGCAAATCTTGATATAATAATAGAAAATTATGCAGTAGAGAGTGTGCCTAAAGATGTAGTTTTAATTGTCTGTCATAAGAATTTATATGAAAGAGCTAAAAAAACTCTTCCTAATGCAAAAATAAGGACAGTTGAATCCTTTTTAAACGATCCAGAATATGACAAGTTAGTAGAAGATCTCAAGAAAGGAGTAGTAGAATAATGTTAATAGAAAAGAATATAGTATCCTTCGATTTGCCTAGTATGAGTAAAGAAGAGGCTATACAATTATCTGGAGAAAAACTCGTAGAACTTGGTTTAGTAAGTGAACCCTATATTCAAGGAATGTTGGAAAAAGAAAAAACAGATATAACTTATATTGGGAATGGTGTAGCAATTCCCCATGGTACGAATGAATCAAAGAAATTTGTTAAGGAATCTGGAATTGTTATATTACATTTTAGAAAAGGAATAGAATATAATTCTGAAAAGGTTTTTTTAGTGATTGGAATAGCTGGAGCAGAGGGAGACCATTTATCAATATTATCAGATATTGCTATAAAGCTTTCAAATGAACAAACAGTAAAAAAATTGATTGAAGCTCCTGATGTAGAGTCTTTTGTTCAAATTTTTAATGAATAATTATTATATTTATTTTTGTTTATATAAAATATGTTTTTTAAAAACTACAGCTATACCCTTTGCAAAGGGTATAGCTGTAGTTTTTTGGCTATCCTTCTTCTCTCTTATTATTATTGTTTTTGTTATTATTATTGTTTTTGTTATTATTGTTGTTATTGTTGTTATTGTTGTTATTGCTATTGTTCTCTTTCTTAGATAAATTTTTTCTGTTTTTATTCTTTGCCATTATAAATCCCTCCTTAGAAATATTTTATCCAAATATAGTATTTCCCTATTACAAAAAAATAATGTAAAAATTGAGCTAAAAGTTTAAATATAGTAAAATGGTATTAGTAAATAAGAAGGAGGAAAGAAAATGAAAGTTGAAAATCTAAAATTCAAATCCTCAGATGATATGGAAATCTTTTATAAAAAATGGATTCCTAATGATAAAAGGGATATAAGGGCTTGTATTCAAATTTCCCATGGTATGGCAGAGCATATAAAAAGATATGATGAATTTGCTAAAGTTTTAGTGGAGCAAGGATTTGTAGTTTATGGAAATGATCATAGAGGGCATGGAAAAACTGCAGAAGAACTTGAAAACATAGGGTATTTTGCTGATGAAAATGGGTGGGATAAAGTAGTTGATGATATGTACACTCTTACAAGAATAATAAAAAATGATTATGAGGATATACCTATTTTTATATTTAGCCATAGTATGGGTTCTTTTTTAACAAGAAGGTATATCCAACTTTATGGAGATGAATTAAAAGGAGTTATATTAAGTGGTACTGGTGGAGATCCAGGTATTGCGGGAAGTATTGGAATTAGAATTGCAAAGGGAGAGATAAGAAAAAATGGAAGTAGAGCTAAAAGTTCAAAGCTTAATAAATTATCCTTTGGAAATTTCAATAAAAAATTTGAGCCTGTTAAGACTGAATTTGATTGGCTGACTAGAGACGAATCTGAAGTTGATAAATATATTGAAGATCCTTATTGTGGAGATATATTTACCTGCGGTTTCTTTTATGATATGTTATCAGGGCTTAAAAAGTTAAATAAAAAAGAGAATATAAATAATATACCTAAGGACTTGCCAATTTTATTTATATCTGGAGATATGGATCCAGTTGGCAACAATACAAAAGGAGTTTTACAGGCCTATAATAGCTATAAAAATGCAGGAATAGTAGATATAGATTGTAAATTTTATCCAAATGCTAGACATGAACTCTTAAACGAATTAAATAAAGAGGATGTTCACAAAGATATTATTGCTTGGATTGAAGCAAAACTAAGTTTAAAAGAGCAACTAACTGAATAGATTCATTTTTTAACCCTTGAAAACAATTAGCTTTCAAGGGTTTTTGCATATAGTTTATTTATTATTAAATATACTTTCTAATTCCATTAAGAATCTAGAATCATCTACTTTTTTTTCGTTTTTATATTCTGTAGTGATTAAGTCTAAAACTTCTTTAGCTCTAGTCATACCAACGTAGAAAAGTCTTCTTTCCTCTTCTAATAAATTAACTTGTCCATTTTCAAAAGTCTCAATACTATTGGAAGTAGGGAAATCTCCATCTATAAGGTCTATCATATATACTTTTTTAAATTCAAGTCCCTTTGCTGAATGGATTGTGGATAAAGTAACTCCATTTTTCTTATTTTTTGATTTATAAGATATATAATCTAAATATTTAAGACGTCCTAAAAATTTTTCAATATTGGAAGTATTTTTGGCTATTAATTTTAGATCAAATAAAATAGTTTTTAAAGAGTCATAAGTATAGCCAAATTTTATAGAATTTTCTTTAAGATATTTTTCATATTTTAAATCTTTTTCAATAAAAGAAATAGCTTCATAAGATTTTAATTTAGATAATCTTTTAAAGTCGATTTTTAACTCACTAATTCTTTCTTTGTAATCTTCTCTCAAACCTGGATATTGAAGTAGCCTATCAAATACAGAAATATTATAGCTAAGGGTTTTTATCCAATTAATATATTTTTTATATATGTATCCTTTAGTTTTATAGTATATTTTTTCAAATTCAAAAATATTTGTATCATCATAGGCTACATTGAGAAAAGCTAATATATCCTTTACTATCCAATGATTAAACAAACTTATTTTCATATCTCTAATATAAAAAGGAATACTATTTCTTTCTAAATATTCAATAAGGCCTAAAGATGAAATATTGTTTCTATACAATATAGCTGTATTAGATAAATCTCCATACTTTTTAAAAGTTCTTACTAAATATTCATATTCATCTATTATAGTTTCAGTTCTCACAATTTGAATAGGTCTTATATTCCTATTTTTAGTAAATAATTCTTTATTATACCTTAATGTGTTTTGTTTTATAAAATTATTGCAGACATTAACTATATTGTTAGAAGAACGGAAATTTTCTTCCATATAAAATATTTTGGCATTAGGATATATTTTTTGAAAATTTAGCATATCATCAGGACAAGCCCCCCTAAACCCGTATATAGACTGATCATCATCGGCAACTATGAACAGGTTATTTTTAGGGAAAGCTAGAGTTTTAATTATTTCCATTTGTATTTTAGAAGTATCTTGTCCTTCATCAACTTGAATATAGTCATATTTATTCCTATACTTAGTAAGTAAATGCTTATCTTTATTTAATATATTTAATGTATATGTAAGCATGTCATCAAAATCTATAAGAAAGTTTTTTGTTTTATACTTTTCATAGGCGTTATATATTTCTTTTAAATTTCTTATATCAACTTTATTATTTTGTACAAAATCATTTATATCAAACATCATATTTTTAACATATCCAATAATATTTATAAGACCTTCCAATTTCTCTTCAGTAATATATTCTCTATTTATATCTAGATATATTTCTTTTAATAATTTATTTTTATACTGTGGATGCTTAGGACTTTCTATTAAATTATATTTTATATTATTCTTGTAGGCATATTCTCTTAAAATAGTATATGAAAAACTATGTATAGTGGAAAATTTCACAGGTATATTGTGAAGCTCAGTAAATATATTATTAAATCTATTTTTCATATCCTTAGCAGAAGATTTACTGAAAGTTATTGAAAGTATTTTTAAAGAATTTATATTATATTTTTTTATTAAATTATAAGTTCTATGAATTAAAACTGTGGTCTTTCCAGCACCGGGTACAGCTAGTACTAGAGCAGGACCATTTTTATGCCTAATAGCTCTTAATTGTTGTTTATTAAAATTCATTTTATCACCTATATGTTTTTAATAATATCATATCATATGCTGATAAAAAAATTGTTATTTTAAAATCTGTACATAAATATATATTTAAAGAGGGTTTTTAAAAGAGAATATAGAAATAGTTAGAAGCTATATATAATAAAAAGAAAGGAGGTTCTTTATTGAAGGATATTATATTAAAAGTTATTTCTAAGATAATTTATATTTTTATTTTTCTGAATTTTTTAATATTAGTTATAATTATTCCTGAGGATTGGTTGTTTTATGATTATAATGGTGGAAAGCTTTATATGACTATGGATAAGAGGGATTTTTTACATATTATCAAACATTGTTACAAATCAATATTTGATGGAGGTTTAGGTACTACAGTAAGAGGTGAAACCATTTGGAATTATATGAAACCTATTATACCTAAGTCTTTAATTCTTATATTTTTATCTTTAGCTATTTCTTTGGTATTAGGTATCTTAAAAGGAATACTAGACAGTAGAAAAGATAGAGAGAGAAGATCTACTATAAAACTTATGACTACAGTTATTGGTCTTTCATTTCCAGAAATATTTATAGGAGTATTACTTCAATCTTTTATGGTTTGGTTATATAGGAAGGGAATAAAAGCTTTGCCAGTAGGAGGTTACAGGAGTTTTAAACATATAATACTTCCAACTATTACATTGTCTTTATTTCCTACTATGTATATTGCAAGGGTTACATCATTAACTATAGATGATATATACTCAAAGGAATATATAAGGACTGCCATCGGAAAAGGGGCTTCACGTAGGAGAGTATTGTATATTCATGTACTTAAACAGGCATTGCCAAAGATAATAGGTTCATTTTCTTACATACTTTCAACTTTAATTGCTAATTTAGTTGTAGTAGAATATCTTTTTTATTATCCAGGTTTGGCTTATGTTATGTTGTTTAAATATTCTATAGGGGAAAAATCAGTAGCTATAGGGGCAGCATTATTTCTTTCTATTACATATTTTGCTTTAAAATTAATTATAAAGTTTCTTGCCTTTTTTATAGATCCAATAAAGAGAAGCAAATTAAGAATGGGAGGAATTAGATGAAAAAAATTAACTTACCTCTAATACTAGGGCTTATTATTGTAATCTCTTTATTATTGATAGTAATATTTGAAGATGATTTAATGAGGTCTGATCCATATGCATTAGGAGAGGAAAACTTGCCTCCTGATAATGAAAATATTTTTGGAACGGATATTTTAGGTAGAGATATATATAGTCGTATAGTAGCTGGAACTAAAATTACCTTAACTGTTGCTTTGTTGACAACTCTATTAAGATTCTTAATTGCAATTCCGTTAGCTTTTTTTTCAGGATTTGGAGGAATATTAAGTACTAAATTAATAGATTTTTTTTCATCTACCTTTAGTGCTATTCCAGTAGTAGTAATGAGCTATATAGTATTAAATACAGAGGGATTGAAACAGTTAGAACTTAGGGAATCTATTATTGCTTTTTCAGTAGTATTAGCTATTGTTGGCTGGGGAAGGCTTTCAGAAAGTATAAAAATAAGGATAGAAAGTATTTTAAATGAAGATTTCATAGAAGGAGAAATAGCTATAGGAAAAAATAATATCTTAATTGCTTTTCAAAACGTGTTACCACATCTTATAACTATGCTTGTAGTTGCATTCTTTCTTGAAATTAGTAATGTATTAATTAATTTAGCTACCTTAGGGTTATTTGGAATATATGTGGGAGTAGATGAATATGACTTATTTCAGAAGTTGAGAGGACTTGCATATAAACCTAATTATCATCCAGAATGGGGAGGTATGCTTTCTTCTTCTAGATATGCAATATCTTCTGGAAGGCCTTGGATAGTCCTTTATCCAGCTTTAATGTTTTTTATAACTATTAGTGGGTTTAATTTATTAGGTGAAGGTATTCAATATGAAGTGGATAAAAGAGGTTCTCTTGTACTACACAATATAAAAAGATTTTTATATAATTTATTGCCTACTACTTATATTTATGAGATCATAAATTTCAAAAAATACAGAAAAAAAGTATTTGCAAAAAGTATAGTAATCATGGTTATTATTTCTATTATAGTTGTACCTAAATTAGATCTTGGATATAAAGTTAAAGCAGTGGTATCTTTTAATCATATTGAAGAGTTATCAAAAGACAAATACGAGGGAAGATTGGTTTCAACTAAGGGAAGAGATGAAGCTTGCAACTATATAGTTAAAGAGTTAAAAAAAATAGGTTTAGATCCTATTTATGATGATAAATATATAGAGAAATTTAAGACCAAAAGACCTATTCCTATACTAAAGAATTCCCAAATAATTATTTCCAAAGAAGCTAAGGAGTTGAAAAAATATAGTCTTAGAAAAGATTTCTTTATTAACCAGATTTTCTTTGAAAATAAAGAGGATGCTCATATTTCTCCTATAAAAAGAATGGAAGGAAAGATAATATTATTAGATGATTATAAAGAAGAAAACTTTGATGATGGGAAAAAATATTTTATTATTGTAGATACAAATGAATTTTATGAGGATTCTATAAACTTATGTCATCAAATTGGGAAAAACCCTTCTGTAGAAGGTATTATAATAAATATAGATGATGATGATAAAGCAGAGGATAAAGATTGGGTTCAATTATATAATATTGAGGGAAAACATAATAATCCATTTATAATTGAAGCTAAAAAGGAAATAGTTAAAGAACTATCAAATTATTCAGGTAATGAATTAAGTATAGAGAATGATGTGGAAATTGGAGAAGAGCTAATAGGAAAAAATATTGGGGCTATGATCAAGGGAAAAACAGATGAGAAACCATTAGTTATAGTAACAGATTATGATTATTTGGGATTTGAAAAAGAGATGAAGTATGAGGGGCTGTATAAAAATGGAACTAGTATAAGTACAATATTAAGTATAGCTAAAAGTTTATCAGAAATAGAGAAAACCCCAGATAGGAATATAATTTTTGCTTTTTTAGATTCTTCTGAATACTATAGCAGAGGAGCAGAAGTATTTGGATTTAGTGATTATATTAAGGATGATGGATTTTTCATATATGTGAATTTTTTAGGACTAGAGAAAGAAGATAATCTCTATATAGATACTACTATGATTACAACTCAGTACAAAGAACATATGGATAATATTTATTATATGAGGAAAAAGGCTAAAAAGCTAGATATTTCATTGGAGCAAGAGCAAGTGTCTAAAGCAATTTTAAGTTCCCTTAGACTAAATCATTTTGGTTCATCAGGTATAGTCCTTAGTGGTATAGATTCTGATACTTATTATGATGAATATTATGGAACTAAACAAGATAATTTAGATGAGATAGATAGAGATAAATTAGAAATTCAAACTCAATTTATATTAGATTCTATTTTACATATATTGGGATGGTGATATAATGGAGAAAATTCTTGATATAAAAGATTTAAAAACTTATTTCTACATTGATGATAAAGTTGTTCACGCGGTAGATGGAGTAAGTTTTAGTATAAATATGGGGGAAATAGTATCTATCATAGGAGAATCAGGGAGCGGAAAAAGTGTAACAGCCTATTCAATTATGGGAATTATACCTAAACCATATGGAAAGATTAAATCTGGAAGGATTCTTTTTAAAGGAGAAGACTTACTTCAAAAGAGTGAGAAAGAACTTACTAAAATTAGAGGAAATAAAATTTCCATAGTATATCAAGAACCTATGAATAGTCTAAATCCAAGACTTAAAATTGGATACCAATTAATGGAATGTCTAATGATTCACAAAAAAATGAAAAGAAAGGAAGCAAGAAAAAATGCTATAGAGATGTTAAAAATTGTAAATATACCCGATCCAGAAAAGAGATACAATTCCTACCCATATGAGCTAAGTGGAGGGATGATACAAAAAGTTATGATTGCCATGGCATTGATATGTAAGCCAGATTTGTTAATACTTGATGAAGCAACAACAGCTTTAGATGTGACAACTCAAGCAGAAATATTGTCTCTTGTAGAGGAGCTAAAACAAAAATACAATATGTCTATACTCTTAATTACTCACGATTTAGGAATAGTAAATCAAATAGCAGATAGAGTAATAGTAATGTATGGAGGAAAAGTATTAGAAAGTTTACCTATAAATGAAATTACAAAAGAAGTTCTTCATCCTTATACAATTGGTCTTATGAAATGTATTCCTAAAATTGAAGAAAAAAAGGATGTGCTCTATAGTATTAAAGGATATATTCCAGATTTAAATAGTAGATTCGAACTATGTCCTTTTCATGAAAGATGTGAGAAGAAAGTTGAAATATGTGATAATTATATGCCTAAATTAGTGGAAATAAAGAAAGATCATTTAGTTAGATGTTTACTTTATTCAGAGGAGGTAGAAAAAAACTATGGAAATGCCTCTAATTAGTGTTAAGAATTTAAAAAAGTATTTTAATATGTTTCAAAGTAAAGAGATGATAAGGGCAGTTGATGGAATATCTTTTGATATATATGAAGGGGAAACATTTGGACTTGTGGGAGAAAGTGGTTGTGGCAAAAGTACTACTGGTAAGTTAATTTTAAGATTATTAAATCCTACAGATGGAGAGGTTTTATTAAATGGGGATAATATATTAAAATATAATAGGAAAAAGTTTAGGAAACTAAGAAAAGATTTACAGATAGTTTTTCAGAATTCTTCTTCAGTACTAGACCCTAAAATGTTTGCTTATGATATACTTGTTGAACCGTTAATCCTTCACAAAATAGTTCCTAGATATGAACTTAATGAAGAAGTTGATAGATTATTGGACATGGTAGGACTTCCTAAATCATCTAAGAGGAAACTTCCTAATGAATTTAGTGGAGGTCAAAAACAAAGGTTAATAATAGCAAGAGCTTTAGCTACTAGACCTAAATTTATAATTTGTGATGAACCTGTTTCCTCATTAGATGTATCTATTCAGTCTCAAATATTGAATCTTTTAGTAAAATTTCAAAACGAATATAGTCTTACATATTTATTTATAGCCCATAGTCTTAATGTAGTAAGACATATATCTAATAGGGTAGGAGTTATGTATCTAGGTAAAATAGTTGAAATTGGTTCTAATAAAGAAATATTTAAAAGTCCTACCCATCCATATACAAAAGCATTAATATCAGCCTTTCCGAATTTAGAGGAAAAAAAGTTTAATGAAGAAAAACTAATACTTAAAGGAGAAGTACCTAGCCCTATAAATATTCCTACAGGTTGTTCATTTCACACAAGATGTCCATATAGCTATGGAAAGTGTAAGAAAGAAGAACCAGAGCTTATGGAAATTACAAAAGGGCATTATGTTTCCTGTTTTCTAATTGAAAAAAATTTATAATTAAATATAATAGTCCTATAAGTATTTGTTAAGGAGTGGTATTATGGCTAGGCCTATAAAATGGAGACGAGTTGAAAAATTACCTGAATATAGATATTTTGTTCCTTCTAAAACAGAGAAGAATTTAAATGAAAATACTCTAAAAATAGAAGAATTAGAAGCTATAAGACTTAGAGATTTAGAGGGCCTTGAACAAGAAGAATGTGCAAATAGTATGGAAATATCTAGGCAAACCTTCCAAAGAATTTACAATGAAGCCAAAAAGAAAGTTGCAGATAGTTTAATAAATGGAAAAGCTATAAGAATAACTGGTGGCAATTATACTCAACATATTTGCAAGCTTGTATGTGAAAAATGTGGTAATAGTTGGCAAGAAAGAGTAGAAGATTTAGAACATGAAGATGATATATGTCCAAAATGTGGTTCACCTAAACATTATTGTAAAGAAAACAAGAGTAGAAAAGGCTGCAGAAAAAAATGTTGTAAAATATGTAATGAATAGTATAAAGATTTTTAAAAAAGGATTAGCTCTTTTTATGTCGAATTCTATACTTGGAAATATACAATCTAATTGAGGGGGAGAAATATGGCTAAAATTTTGGAAGCTTTTCAAATGGTAGCACCTTATATTAATGATCTAACTATAAATGATGTAGCAGTTACTATTACAGATAGAGAAAAGTACATTGACTTTATAAAAGGAGATGAAATACCTCAGCTGGCTGTAGAAGGAGAAGTTATTTATGAAAGCTCTGTAGTAGGAGAATGTATTAAGAATGGGAGAAGAGTTATAAGAAAGGTACCTAAAGAAGTAAGAGGATTTCCATACATAGCTTGTGGAGTACCTGTTAGGGAAAATGGGGAAATTGTAGGAGCTGTATCTTTTGTTTTAACTATTGATAAACAGGAGCAATTATTAAAATTGGCAGAAAATCTTTCTGAAGGATTAGAAGAATTAACTAATACATCCCAAACTATTGAAGATTCTGCTTATAATTTATTAGAGGTGACAAATAAGGTAAATGGTATAACGAATGAGCTTATGGGAAATATTGATGAAACTGATAATATAATTAATATAATACAAAAAATATCTAAGCAAACTAATTTGTTAGGATTAAATGCTTCAATAGAAGCAGCAAGAGTTGGCAAAGAAGGAAAAGGTTTTGAAGTTGTAGCAGAAGAAATAAGAAAATTAGCTATTAGCAGTTCAGACTCTATAAATAAGATAGAAAAAATATTGGAAGGAATAAAAGACACATCAAATACTCAAAATGAAGTTATGGAAGAAATGAGAAAAATCACAAACTTACAAGAAAAAACAATTAGAACAATAAATAGCAGTTTGCAGGAACTTTATTCAAATGTAACAATTTTAGTGGATTATGCTAAAGATTTAAGTGAGGAAAGATAAAAAATGGGTAACAATAGTCTGTAATAATATATTTAACTAAGACTGTATTAGGTGATAATATGAAAAGACATAGGAAAACTAATTCTTTTGATAGAAAAATATTAAATTGGTTCAATAGCACTATTAAATCTAGCTTCCTAGATAAATTCATGTATATGGCTACAGACCTAGGTAGTGGGATATTTAATACAATACTTTTGATTATTTTAATTTTATTTGGAAATGGTAAATTAAGATTTGTAGCGGTAGAGGCTGCTATATCTATATCCATAAGCCAGATAATTGTTCAGATATTGAAAAGATCCTTAGGCAGAGAAAGACCGTACAAAGTTCTTCAGAATATAAATACATTTGGTTTAAATCTTAAGGATTATTCTTTTCCATCTGGACACACGACTGCTGGATTTTCAATGGCTACTATTTTTGCTTTGAACTATTCATATTTAATTATTCCAGTAATAGTATTGGCATTTATAATTGGGATTTCTAGGATGTATTTAGGAGTACATTATCCTACAGATGTAGTAGGAGGAATAATAGTAGGTATTGTTCCGGCTTTATTTGTGCATTTTAAACTATTAATACATATTGAAAAAATCCTAGTTTTCTTAGAATTAATTTAATTATATTTAAAGGGTTTAAAAATTTTATATTTAAAATAGAAATTATAGGAAAGGGTGATTTGAAATGCTTATGAGCAATTTTCTAAGAGATAGAAAATCTACAAGAGAGTATAAAAATAAAGAGGTATCCAAGGATATATTGGAAAAGGTTATAGACTATGGAAAAGAAATAGAAAAGGAAATAGGAGATGAAAATTTTAGATTTCTATTACTTAAAAATGGAGACAAAGTATATAAAACTCTTGAAGGAAAAGGTGGTTATTCAGGAGTAATGATTAAAAGTCCACATTATATTGCATTAGAAACTTTAGATAGTTCTAGAGACAGTATAATAAAGGGTGCTTATGCTATGGAAAAACTTATAACTAAGGCAACAGAATATAGTCTAGGAACTTGTTGGATAAGTATAGAGAATGTAGATGGACAAATAAAAAAAGAATTGTGCAATAATTTAGATGGAGATGTAAATTATATTTTAGCTATTGGGTATCCAACACCTAAGAATCCTTTTATTCAAGAACCGGATAGCTGTAGATTATCTATAGAAGATATTGTATATAAGGATGAGATAGGAAAAAATATATCTGCAGAAGAGTTAGAAAATAGAGGATTAAGCGATTTATTTTTCTATGTAAGATTTGCTCCATCAAGTTTTAATAACCAACCATGGAGATTCATACTTAAGGACAGTAAAATAATTTTAATTTTAATGAAAGAAGAAGATAAAGTTAGTTTCATAGATGCAGGTATCATTATGTATTATTTTGAAAATATGGCTACTGCTATTGGAGTAACTGGTAAATGGAACCTAATAAATTGTGAAGATGTAGAAGTAAATGGGACAAGCTACAGCTATATAGGAGAATTTAATATATAAAAATAGTTTAATAAATCCTTAGTTAAAAGCTAGGGATTTATTTTTTAATTAGTATTGACAACTAAATATTTAGGGGATATAATATACTTAAACATATGAACAATTGCTCATATGTTTAATGATTGATAAAGGGGATGAATCTAGTGATTAAAAAGGAGTTTATATTAGAGGGATTAAACTGTGCAAATTGTGCAGATAAAATTGAAAAACAAACAAAGAATATAATTGGTGTAGACAATGCAGCAATGGATTTTGTATCTAAAAAGTTAAGGGTTCAGATAGATTCAAATAATGATTTAGATAAAATATCTAATGAAGTAAAATCTATTGTAAATGAAATTGAACCAGATGTAAAAGTTTATGAAAAAGATTCTTCTACTAATACTTCCGACCATGATCATGATCATGGGAATGTAGAAAATAGTCAAATAGCAAAACTAATAATATCTGCTATTTTATTTTTAATACCTATAATATTAAAATTCGAAGGAAGTTCTAGATTTATTTTCTTCTTTATAAGTTATATAGTTGTTGGAGGAGAAATACTACTAAAAGCGTTAAGGAATATATCTAAAGGTCAAGTATTTGATGAGAATTTTTTAATGGCAATAGCCACTATAGGCGCTTTTGCTATAGGAGAATATCCTGAAGGTGTAGCTGTAATGCTTTTTTATCAATTAGGTGAGTTATTTCAAGACATAGCAGTAGGACACTCTAGGAAATCTATAAAATCATTATTAGATATAAGACCTGATTATGCAAATATTAAAGAGGGAGAAAAAATAAAAAAAGTAGAACCTTCTGAGGTAAAAATAGGAGATTATATAGTTATAAAACCAGGAGAAAAAATTCCTCTAGATGGTATTGTTGTAGATGGAAAATCTAATGTAGATACTTCTAATATAACTGGTGAAACAGTTCCTAGAACTATAGAAGAAGGTGATACTGTATTAAGTGGTTTTGTAAATAATGAAGGATTATTAACTGTTGAAGTTTCAAAAGAATTTGGAGAATCAACAGTATCAAAGATATTGGATTTAGTTGAAAATGCTTCTAGCAAAAAAGCTTCAACTGAAAATTTCATAACAGTATTTGCTAGATATTATACTCCCGTAGTAGTAGTAGGTGCTTTATTGATAGCGTTCATTCCACCTCTTTTATTTAATTTAAATTTAAGTGAATGGATATATAGGGCTTTAGTATTTTTGGTAATATCTTGTCCTTGTGCATTGGTTATTTCAATACCCTTAGGTTTCTTTGGTGGAATTGGTGGGGCTTCAAAAACTGGAATACTTATAAAGGGTGGAAATTATCTAGAAGCATTAAATCAGGTAGATACTATAGTTATGGATAAAACAGGTACTTTAACAAAAGGAATTTTTCAAGTAACAGAAATAGAACCTTTAGAAGGTTTTACGTCTGATGAAATATTAGAATATGCAGCTTTTGGAGAAGTTTTTTCAAATCATCCAATAGGCAAATCTATACTTAAAGCCTATGGAAAAGAAATAGACAATAATAATATAAAAAATTATAAAGAAATATCAGGAAAAGGAGTAAAGGTAGAAGTAAATGGAGATGGAATAACAGTAGGTAATGAAAGGTTATTTAAAGATGAAGGCATTCCTATTAGAGAAAAGAAAAGCTTTGGAACTATTGTATATGTAGCTAAAAATAATGAGTATATAGGAAATATAATTATATCTGATGAAATAAAGGAGGATTCAAAAGATACTATATCTGAATTGAAAAAAATGGGGATTAAAGAGACCATTATGCTTTCAGGAGATAATAACATAGTTGCAGAAGGAGTAGGCAAGGAATTAGGAGTAGATAGAGTATATGGAGAACTTCTTCCTCAAGACAAGGTAAATATATTGGAAAAAATCATGAGAGAAAAAAAGAAAAAAGGAAAAGTTGCATTTGTTGGAGATGGAGTAAATGATGCTCCAGTACTAGCTAGAGCAGATGTAGGAATTGCTATGGGAGGATTAGGTTCAGATGCAGCTATAGAAGCTTCAGATATAGTTATAATGACTGATGAACCTAAGAGAATATCTACAGGAATTAAAATATCTAAAAAGACTAAAAAAATAGTTACACAAAATATAATATTTGCTTTAGGAGTTAAATGCATAGTATTAGTATTGGGAGCTTTTGGTGTAGCCAGTATGTGGGAAGCAGTATTTGCTGATGTAGGAGTTTCTGTTATAGCTATTTTAAACTCTATGAGAGCTTTAAAAGTAGATGAGTAATAAATGGCCAATTTTTAGGAAAAAACTAAAAATTGGCCATTTATTATTAAAGATTATAAAGTAAAGAAATAAAAAGTTTGCATTTTATTTAACATAATGTTATAATGATATAAAATTACATAAGATATCTTGAACCTTCAGGGCAGGGTGCAATTCCCTACCGGTGGTATAGCCCACGAGCCGAAAGGCAGATTCGGTTAGATTCCGAAGCCGACAGTACAGTCTGGATGAAAGAAGGTTGTATGCTTTTTTTGCATACATTTATTTAATTGTAAACTGTCCTGAATTTTTCAGGGCAGTTTATTTTTTTGGAGGTGATTATATGACTTGTGTTGATGAGTATTTTATGGATAAAGCATTGGAACTTTCAAAAAAAGGGATAGGATTTGTAAACCCTAACCCTATTGTAGGAGCATTGATTGTAAAGGATGGAGATATAATAGGATCTGGATACCATGAAGCATATGGAAAAGCACATGCTGAAATAAATGCATTTAATAGCGTAAAAGATAATGTTGAAGGAGCTACTATGTATATTACATTAGAGCCTTGTTCTCACTATGGAAAAAATGCTCCTTGTGTAAATGAAATCATTAGAAGAAAAATTAAAAGAGTAGTTATAGCTATGAAAGATCCTAATCCATTAGTATCAGGGAAAGGGATAGAACTGCTTTTGAAAAATAATATAGATGTAAAGGTTGGAGTTCTCGAAGAAGAAGCAGAAAAGAATAATGAAATATTTATAAAATATATAAAAACTAAAAAGCCATTTTGTATTCTAAAGGCTGGTATGAGTTTAGATGGAAAAATAGCCACCTATTCTGGAGAATCTAAATGGATAACTAGTGATGAATCAAGAAAATATTCTCATAAATTAAGGAATAAGGTATCTGGAATATTAGTAGGAATTAATACAGTCTTAAAGGATGACCCAATATTAAATATAAGGATTGAAGATGGAGTATATAAAAATCCTACAAGAATTGTTTTAGATAGTCATGGGAAAATTCCTCTTAAATCAAAATTGCTAACTACTTTAGATATAGCAAATACTATGGTAGTTGTGACAGAGAAGGCAGCAAAAGATAAAATAAAAAATATTGAAAATACTGGTGCAGAAGTGATAGTTTCTCCATTGAAGGAAGGAAAAGTAGATTTGAATTTTTTAGTGGATGAATTGGGGAAAAGAAAAATAGATAGTATTTTAATAGAAGGTGGAGGAGAAGTAAACTTTTCTTTTTTAAAAGAAGATTTAGTAGATAAAGCAATATTTTTTATTGCACCTAAAATAATTGGAGGAGCTAGTGCTAAGACTCCAGTAGAAGGAAGGGGGATAGGACTATTAAAAGATGTACCACAGTTAAAAAATATTGATACTTTCAAACTAGGGAAAGATCTAGTAGTAGAAGGATATCTATAATTGGGGGTGAGTTGTTGTTTACGGGAATCATTGAAGAAATAGGCATAGTTTCAAATTTCATTAAATCTAGTAAAATAAGTACTTTAAAAATAGGATGCAATAAAATATTAGAAGGTATTTCATTAGGAGATAGCATAGCAGTAAATGGAATATGTCTTACAGTGAAAAAATATGATTCAAATTATTTTGAAGCAGATATTATGAATGAAACACTATCTAAAACGAATCTTAATATTTGTAAAATTGGCAATAGTGTGAATCTAGAAAGGGCATTAAAGATAGGTGATAGAATAGGAGGTCATATAGTTAGTGGGCATATAGATGGAATAGGAACTATTAGAAAATTAGAGGATGATGGAGATTCAACATGGATAACTATTAAAACTACTGAAGATATAATGAATTATATAGTTTATAAAGGTTCTATAGCATTAGATGGAATTAGTTTGACAGTAGCAGATATTAGCATGGATAGTTTTAAAGTTTCTGTAGTTCCCCATACCCAGAAAGAAACTATTTTATTAGAAAAGAAAGTAGGAGATATTGTAAATATTGAATGTGACCAAATAGGAAAATATATTGAAAAATTTTTAAATAAGGATGATGAATCTAAGAAAAAATCAACTTTGAATTTAGATAAGCTTAAAAAATATGGATATGTATAGGGAGGGTGCAAAATGGGTGAATTCAATACTATTAATGAAGCTATAGAAGAAGTTAGAAAGGGAAGTTTTGTAGTAGTTTTAGATGATGAAAATAGAGAAAATGAAGGAGATTTAATTATTGCAGCAGAGAAAGTTACTACAGAAAAGATTAATTTCATGACTAAATATGGAAGAGGATTAGTATGTATGCCAGTTGAAGGAAAAAGGTTAGAAGAACTTAATATTCACCAAATGGTTGCTAAAAATACAGATAATCATGAAACAGCTTTTACCGTTTCTGTAGACCATAAAGATACTTCAACAGGTATTTCTGCAGGTGACAGAGCATTAACTATAAAGAAAATAATAGATAAAAATGCTAAAGGAGAAGATTTTAGAAGGCCAGGACATGTTTTTCCATTGAAGTCTAGAAAAGGAGGAGTGTTAAAGAGAGCAGGACACACTGAAGCAGCTGTAGATTTAGCAAAGCTTGCTGGACTTTTTCCAGCTGGCGTTTTATGTGAAATTATGAATGAAAATGGAACTATGGCTAGGACAGATGATTTAATCAAATATGCTAATAAATTTGGATTTAAAATAATAACTGTTGCAGATCTTATAGCATACAGAAGAAAAACTGAAAAACTAATATCAAAGGTAGGGACAGCTAAATTACCAACAAAGTATGGAGATTTTAAGATAGTAGGATATAAAGACTTATTAAATGGCAGTCAACATGTAGTACTAATTAAAGGAGAAGTTGATGATGGAAAACCTACACTAGTAAGGGTTCATTCTGAATGTTTAACTGGGGATGTATTTTGTTCTCTAAGATGTGATTGTGGAGATCAGCTCCATTCAGCAATGGATAAGGTAAATAGGGAAGGTAAAGGTGTAATTTTATACATGAGACAGGAAGGTAGGGGAATAGGTCTTTTAAATAAAATCAAGGCTTATTCTCTCCAAGATAAAGGAATGGATACTGTAGAGGCAAATCTGGCTCTAGGCTATGAAGATGATATGAGAGATTATGGTATTGGAGCACAGATATTATCTGATATAGGACTAAAAAAAATAAGGCTTATGACTAATAATCCAAGAAAAGTATCTGGTATATCAGGTTATGGTCTTGAAATTATTGAAAGAGTACCAATTGAAATTGAACCAACAAAAGAAGATTATAAATATCTGAAAACAAAAAAAGAAAAACTTGGACATATTATTAATGTAAATAAGGGGGATTTTTATGAAAGTATATGAAGGAAATTTAATTGGAAAGGAACTAAAAATATGTATAGTAGTTGGAAGGTTTAATGAATTTATAGGTTCAAAATTATTAGATGGTTCTATAGATGGGCTAAAAAGACATGGAGTAAATGAAGAGGATATTTCAATATTTTGGGTTCCAGGCTCTTTTGAAATTCCATTAATGGCAAAAAAATTAGCTTCTCTAAGGAAATATGATGCTATTATTTGTCTTGGGGCAGTAATAAAAGGTGATACTTATCATTTTGAATGTGTGTCAAATGAAGTTTCTAAAGGTATAGCTAAAGTTTCATTAGATACAGAAATACCAGTAATCTTTGGTATACTTACAACTGATAATATTGAACAAGCTATAGAAAGAGCAGGTACGAAAGGTGGTAATAAAGGATTTGAAGCAGCAATTTCTGCTATAGAAATGGCTAATCTTTTGAAGAAGATTTAATATCTAAATAAAATGAGAATGTCAGCATTGACATTCTCATTTTATTTAGATATATTAAAAAGGCTAAAGTAGTACTTATTAGAATTTTTTTAAAATATAATTATTAATAATTAATTAGTGAAATATGATAAACTATAAGTATATAATAAATACTAAGAGGTGCAAATTAATGAAAAGTCATTTAACTAACTTTGATAGAAGATATAATTATATAATACTTGCAGAAAATTTCTATCTAGATGATTATAGAGAAAAGGCAGTAAAATTTTATTTTAAAGCATTAGATTTTCCGGGTGAAGAAGATGAAGACTTGGAAATATTATATAATATAGCTTTCATATATGATGAAATGGATAAGCTTAAAGAAGCATTAAAAGCTTATAAAGAGATTATAAAAATAAGTCCAGAAGAATGTGGAGCTTTTTATGGAGCAGCAACTCTTTATGAAAGGCTAGGGGATAAAGAAAAAGCTTTAGAATATTATTTTAAAGCTGCAGAAATAAATCCAGAATATGACAGAGCTTATTTTTACATAGCTAATATATATGATGAGATGGGGAAAAAAGAAGAAGCTATTAAATATTATGAAAAGGTAATTAAATTAAAGCCAAATGATCATATTGCTTACAATAATTTAGGTTCTATATATGAAGAATTAAAGGATTATGATAAAGCTTATGAAATGGTAAAAAAAAGTATTGGAATAAATTCAAATTATTATAAGGCATTATTTAATATGGGAGTTATTTATAAAAGGTTAAATAAATTTAAAAAAGCTATAGAATATTACAATAAATCAATAACTATAAATAAGAATTATCCTTACTCTTTTTTGAATAAATCTGTCATATATATTGAACAAGGGAAAATAGAAAAAGCTATAACAGTATTAACAGAAGGGATAGAGTATAATCCTTATGCAGAATATCTATATTATAATAGAGCGTGTTGTTATGCAAAACTTAGTGAAAACAATAAAGCTATCGAAGATTTAAGGAAAGCTATAGTTCTTTACCCAGGGTTTGTAAGTATAGCTAAATCAGATGAAGATTTAAAGAACTTATTGAATGATGAAAGATTTATTCAAATTTTAAATAAAGATAAAAAGGATATATTAGATAAAAAATAGTTTTATTGTATAGTAAAATATGAAAAAGGAGCATGAATAATATGGTAATAATTAAGACTAGAGAAGAAATTGAAAAAATGCAAAAAGCAGGTGAAATATTAGCAAATTGTCATAAAGAAATTGCCAAGATTATTAGACCAGGAATTTCAACTTTGGATATAGATGAATTTGTAGAAGGATATTTAAAGAAATACAATGCTACACCAGAGCAAAAAGGATATCAAGGATACCCTTATGCAATTTGTGCATCTATAAATGATGAAATATGTCATGGTTTTCCAAGAAAAGAATTATTAAAAGATGGAGATATTGTAACAATAGATATGGTAGTGAATTTAGATGGTTGGCTTGCAGACTCAGCTTGGTCTTATGCAGTAGGAAATATTTCAAATGAAGCCAAGAAACTTTTAGAAGTAACTAAAAAGTCACTTTATATAGGAATAGAAAAAGCTCGAGTAGGAAATAGAATAGGAGATATATCTCATGCAATCCAAACCTATGTAGAAGGAGAAGGATTTTCTGTTGTAAGGGATTTTGTTGGTCATGGAATAGGTAAAGATATGCATGAAGATCCACAAGTTCCTCATTTTGGTCGTTCAGGAAGAGGACTAAGGCTCATGGAAGGAATGGTTTTAACCATAGAACCTATGGTAAATACAGGAGTTTATGGTTGCAAAATAGACGATAATGAATGGACAGCTAGAACATTGGATAGAGGATTGTCAGCCCAATATGAGCATACATTAGCAATAACTAAAGATGGTCCAATAATAATTACAGAGCAATAAAAATAAAGTGGGGAAATCTGATTTCCCCACTTTATTTTTTATTGCTGCCATTTAGTCAATTTTCTTTCAATAAAGGCTATAAGCTGATACATTATAGCAGATATTATAGCTAATATAAACACGCTCATCATTACTAAATCAAGCTTAAATACTTGACCACCGTATACTATTAAATAACCAATACCAGCTTTGGAAACTAAGAATTCTCCTACAATAACTCCAACCCAAGATAATCCTATATTTACTTTTATAGTACTAATTATTGTAGGAATACTAGATGGAAGTACTACTTTTTTCAAAACTTGAAATTTAGTAGCACCAAAAGTTTCTAAAAGTTTTATTTTGTCTTTATCAACATTTTTAAATCCACTATATACATTCATTATAGTTACCACTATAGATAGTGTAATAGCAGTAACAATAATGCCTGAATATCCAGCACCTACCCATATAATTATTATAGGGGCAAGGGCAGTTTTAGGTAGACTATTTAAAACTACAAGATAAGGGTCTAATACCTTTGCTAAAAAATCAGACCACCAAAGTAATATAGCAATTAAAACACCTAAAATTGTTCCAATTAAAAAGCCTACTATGGTTTCTAATACTGATATGCCTACATGATAAAATAAATGTCCTCCTTTGGCATAGTCAATAAACAATTTCCAAATTTGAGATGGTGAGCTAGTAAGGAATGTATCTATCCATCCAAGTCTTGCAGTTATTTCCCATTGCAATAACCATATAACTAAAATTAATATTTGAGTGATAATAATATCTCTCTTTCTTTTTTTTATCTTTTTTAAATATTTTTCATGTTCTTTAGAATTTTTATTATACATGAATATCTAGCTCCTTCCATATTTGATTGAAATAATATCTAAATTCTGGAGCTTCTCTACATTTCATAGGAGTACGAACTCCTCCAGGACATGTTAAATTAATAGGTATTATATCTTTAATAGTAGCAGGCCTTTTAGATAGAACTACAACTCTATCAGACACAGATATAGCTTCTGATATATCATGAGTAACCATAAGAGCAGTTTTTCCTTCCTTTTTTAAAATAATCCCTATTTCATCGGCTATTGCAAGTCTTGTTTGATAGTCTAATGCAGAAAAAGGCTCGTCTAATAAAAGTAAATCTGGTTCTACAATTAAAGTTCTGATTAAAGCTACTCTTTGCCTCATTCCTCCAGATAATTGTCTAGGAAAACTTTCTTTAAATTCACTAAGTCCATATATATCAAGTAGATTTTCTGCATTTTTATATTGCTTTTCATTAACTCTACCTTGAATTTCTAAACCAATTAGGACATTTTCTATTATTGTTCTCCATTCAAAGAGATGATCTCTTTGAAACATATATCCCACTTCCTTATTAGGTCCTTTAATTTTTTTCTCTTTTATTAATATTTCACCTTTTGTAGGTTCAATCAGCCCAGCAATAATGGACAAAAGAGTAGATTTTCCACATCCACTAGGACCTACAAGAGATACTATTTCACCTTTATTTATATTAAGATTTATATCTTTAATTGCTTTTGTCTCTCCATCAAGGGTATGATAGGTCATACTTATGTTTTTGATTTCTACAATTTTCTTTTTTTCCATAGATGTACCCCCTTTAACTAAATATGTGATACTTTATCTTATTCATCATTTAATTTTTCTGTGAATAATATGTGAGAATAACATAGATTATTGTATTTTGTTTAATTATGACAATTTATATATATATTTGATGTAAGATGTAGTATAATTAATATTAGGCTATTGATATTTAGTAATGACAGGAGGGATATTTTGACAGGAAAAACCCATATGGCAGTGGGAATAGCTACAGGATTAGCATTATCAACAGGAAAACCATTAAGAGAACAATTAATATTATTGACAGCATCTGCAATTGGCTCTTTAGTTCCAGACCTAGATCATCCTAAAAGCAAATTAAATCAGAGAATATTAGTATTTAAAAATAGAATTTTCAAAGTATTATCTTATTTAATTATAGGCGTTGGACTCATATACTTAGGCTCTGCTTTAGAGGATATAGTTTTTAAAATACTAGGTATAGCATTGATGCTTACGGGAATATCTAGTCATAGAGGGTTTACCCACAGTTTACTAGGATTTTTTTTATTTTCATCAATAGTTCAAATTTATTCTATACGATTTGATTTAAATGAAATATATATAGGATTTAATATAGGATATATTTTGCATTTAGTTATGGACTTTTTCACTCCTCAAGGAATACAATTATTTTTTCCCTTAACTGAAAACATATCTTCCCCTATAACTATTAAAACTAATGGAGAAGGAGAAAATTTAATATTTATTGGTTCTAGCTTTTATTCCATATACTTTTTAGTACAGTTAATTAGATAATTTAAAAGCTCAATTTGTTATTTATATATAATAATTTGAGCTTTTCTATATAGAGATATATGCTATAATATCATTTACGAATAAATTTTAAGGGGGAAAATAAATTGCATCAATATAAGGGAAGATTAATAATACATACAGGCTCTATGTTTTCAGGGAAAACTTCAAGTCTAGAAAAAGATGTAAAAAGATTTAAAATCGCAGGATATAATACTATTGCTTTCAAACCTATAGTAGATAGTAGATACTCAAAGAATGAAATTGTAACTCATGATTTGACTTATATGAATGCGATTTTAGTTAAAAATATATATGAAATTGTAGAGTATTGTGATGAACTTAAACCAGATGTGATAGCTATAGATGAGATTCAATTCTTAGGTGGAAAATTAGAAGATATATTAGATGGAATAAATCAATTTTTAAAAATAGGTTGTACTATAATAGTAGCGGGATTAGATATGGATTATACAGGTAAGCCATTTGAAGTAATTAAAGAACTTATGCCTATATCAGATTATCTATATAAGCATCATGCAGTTTGTGCTAAATGTGGAGTTGATGCATGGGTTAGTCATAGGAAATCTGATGATATGGAAAGAATAAAAGTTGGAACTTCCGATGAATATGAGCCATTGTGCAGGAAATGTTTTTTAGAAGAGAATAAAAAAGAAAACAGATGATTTTTTGAAACTACAGGGGGTAGATAATTTGAAGAATTATATGAGATTTGAGGCTTCTGTATCTCCACTATATTCTAATAGCAATGAAGATTTATGGTTTCCCTTTAGTAATGGAAAGTTAATAGTTCGCTCTAATGGAGATGAAGTAAGTATATTGACAAAAGAAGATTTGAAAAATCTAAATTTAAGATTAGAATATATTCAATGTATAGGAGCTCTTGATGGATATAATTGTTTCTGCTGCCAAGTTGGAGAAGATATACAGCTACCGAGCGAAATTAAATTATATGATTTAAAATCACTTACTCTTTTACTTGAGGAAGAGATATTTTTGTTAGCAGCAAAATCTTTGCTACTCTTAAACTGGCAAAAAACTCATAGATATTGTGGAGTATGTGGACATTTTATGGAAAGAAAGAATAGTAAAAGTGAAAGGGCCCTTTTCTGTCCTAAATGTGGATATACTACATGGCCTCAAACATCTCCTGCTATAATAGTAGCTATAACTAAAGGAGATAAGATTTTGTTAGCACATAATAAATATTTTCCTAAGGGAATATATAGTGTAATAGCTGGATTTGTAGAACTTGGAGAAACTTTTGAGCAATGTGTTAGAAGGGAAGTTTATGAAGAAATAGGTATAAGGGTTAAAAATATAAAATATTTTGGGAATCAACCATGGCCATTTCCAAATTCTATAATGGTTGCTTTTACTGCTGAATACTTTGATGGAGAAATAAATGTAGATGAAGAGGAAATAGTATATGCCAATTGGTTTAGTAAAGATGAACTACCTAAATATGTGAAATCTAAAAGTATAGGAACAGAACTAATTGAATGGTTTATAAAAACCCACTGAATCCCGTGGGTTTTTATAAACATTAATATTATTTTGATTTAATACTTAAATTTCCAGCACTAGTTTTTAGTTTAACTTTATTTTTACCATTCCCAATAGTTCCTTTTGTATTATATTCATCTTTGTCGTCAATAGGGAAATCAGATTTTATATTTCCAACAGATACTGAAGCATCAAGTGAAAAGTTAGAGTTTTCAGGTAGTACCAATTTTATGTTTCCCGCACTGGTATTAGCAAATAGATTCCCATTTAATTTATCAAGATCTATTTTTATATTTCCTGCACTTGTAGAAGTCTCAATATTAGATGCTAAAATATTATCTAAACTAATATTTCCGGCATAGGAAGTTAGATTTAAACTATCAAGCTTTAGATCTGAAGCAGTTATATTTCCTGCATATATTATTCCTTCCATATTATTTTTATAATTTTTTGGTATATATATCTAACGTTAAATTAGAATTTTTTATATTGTTAAAGTTGTTTTTACTAGTAGTATCAGCAGAGATCATAATTCTTTTTCCCTTTTTATTAGCTTTAAATATTGGCATTTTATTTTCTGATATATTTCCATGATAGTGGATTTTTATATCTTTTCTGTCCTCAGAAATTATATTTAAATTGCCTAGATGAGATTCAATGTCTATTATTGTCTATGCCTTCCATTTTCATTATTTTTTCTTCATTTACATTTGGCCCTTCAGAATCTTTTTGATTTTTATTTATAAATAAGTTAATAGAATCTATAGAACTAGTACTTAAATGCCTATTATTTAAATTCAAGCTTAAGAATCCAACACCAAAAGATATAAGTATTATAACTACTAATATTAAAACTAACTTTTTCATTTTCATAAAATTCAACTCCTATTTTGTAATAGTAGCTATATTCCATTTAAGATACTTCACAGTAATTTTATAGATAAATTTAGTTGAATAAATACTTCCAATAAAAACTAATATTCCTAGTGAAGATAGTCCTATTCACCAATATCTCTCCTTATGATTTTATTTACACCTTTAACAAAAGAATTCCACTCTTTTATTAGTTCTGTATAAGCTTTTTTACCTTCATCTGTTATTTTATAATATTTTCTGGGAGGTCCCTCTTTAGATTCTTTTAAATAGGTATTTACAAATCCATCTTTTTTAAGTCTTCTTAGAAGAGGGTATATAGTACCCTCAGATATATAAATATGTTTAGATATTTGTTCTACTAGTTCATATCCATAAAAGTCTTTATCTAATAACATAGATAGTACGCAAAGTTCCAAAACTCCTTTTTTAAATTGAATATTCATTATATTACTCCTTCTGTACTAAGATTAACTATATTATATACTATGCTATCTTGCATTGAAATGTACTAAAACAAAAAAGATACCTATATTTTTATATAGGTATCTTTTTTGAAAATATATTTAAAATCTAAGCCCTTCTTTCTTCATTCCAATACTTAATGCGATACCTATACATACCATATTCGCTAAGAGAGATGTCCCACCATAACTTACAAAAGGAAGAGGTATTCCTGTAATAGGCATAAGACCTATAGCCATGCCTATATTTTGCCATACATGAATAGCTAACATAGCACTAATTCCAATGATTATAAGGGATCCAAAAGTATCTTTTGTTTCTTGGGCAGTTTTTACAAGTCTATACAGTAGAATAAAATAAAGTACTAATAATAAAAGTCCGCCAATAAGACCTAGTTCTTCTCCAATAACAGCAAATATAAGGTCATTTTGTTTTTCGGGTAAATATCCAAATTGAGTTTGAACTCCTTTAAATAGTCCTCTACCAAATAATTTTCCAGAACCTACAGCAATTTTTGCTTGTATAGCTTGATATGCTGAGGTACTGATATCATGTTCTGGATTTAAAAATACTAGTATTCTATTTTTCCTAAGACTATCTAGGGAAAACCATATTATAGGTAAACTTATAACAGCTAAAATAAGGGCATATCCAAAATATTTTAATTGAAGTCCTGCAGCAAACAACATTGCAACTATAAAAAATAGGAATACTGCAGCTGTTCCATAATCAGGTTGCAATAGTATAAGTACAATGGGGACTGAAGCAAATAAAAGTATTTTTAAGAGAACAAGTGGCTGATTTATATTAGATTTATTTTTATCAATTATTTTTGCCATAGAAATTATAATTCCTATTTTAACTATTTCAGAAGGTTGAAATTGAAAACTTCCTATTCTAAACCATCTTCTAGCACCCCAATTTTCATCACCAGTTCCAAATATAAGTACAGCTATAAGTAAAAGGTTAGAAACAATATATATAGGAATATATAGTTTTTCTAATGTCCTATAATCAATTGATGCTAGAAAGAAAATAATTAATACTCCAAGACCTATGGTTATGGCTTGCATTTTTATAAAACGAGAATTCTTATAACTAGCAGTGGCACTCATTATTACTATAAGACCATATATACATAGTAGGATTACAGATCCAAATAAGACAAAATCAAATTTTTTAGAAAATTTCTTTTTAAAGCCCATCATATATATAACTCCTTTTTTACATTATTAGAGCCCATTATATCATATTTTGGATATATAGGTAAAATAAATGGTTAAAAAGGATTAATATTCTAATAAAAAAAGAATACTCCGAAGAGTATTCTAGAATTTAAGTCCTTCTTTTTTCATTCCAACACTTAAAGCAATGCCTATACATGTCATATTTATTAGTAGAAATGTTCCACCATAACTTATAAAAGGAAGAGGTATTCCTGTAATAGGCATAAGACCAATAGTCATAGCAATATTTTCCCATATATGGATACCTAACATACCTGCAATTCCAATAACCATAAGAGAGCCAAATGTATCTTTTGTTTCTTGAGCAATTTTCACAAGTCTGTATAACATTATAAAATATAACAAAAGTAATATAATTCCACCTATAAGGCCTAGTTCTTCTCCAATAACAGCAAATATAAGGTCTGTATGTTTTTCAGGAATATATCCAAATTGAGTCTGAACTCCCTTAAATAGTCCTCTACCATGTATTTTTCCTGAACCTACTGCAATTTTTGCTTGCATAGCTTGGTATCCAGAATCACTAGTATCATGTTCCGGATCTAAAAAGTTTAATACTCTTTTTCTTTGATAATCTTTCAAGGAAAACCAGAGGATAGGTAAACTTATGAACCCAAGCATAATAGCATATCTAAAGTATTTAAATTTTAAATCTGCAGCAAATAACATTACAAATAAGAAAAATACAAATACTACAGCTGTTCCAAAGTCAGGTTGTACAGCTATAAGTCCAATAGGTAGTCCGGCAAACAGTAAAATCTTTAGTAGTACAAGAGGTTCATTTATAGTATTTTTATATTTATCTATTATTTTTGCCACTGAGATAATAACTCCTATTTTTGCTAGTTCAGCAGGTTGGAATGCAAAACTTCCAATACTAAGCCAACTTCTAGCTCCCCAATCTTCATCACCAGTACCAAATATAAGTACAGCTACAAGTAAAAGATTACAAACTATATATATAGGGATATATAGTTTACCGAGTATTTTATAATCAATGGATGATAGTGCTAATATAGCTATCAAACCTAATATCGCAGAAATAATTTGCATTTTTATAAGTCTAGGATTATTTAAACTTGCAGTAGCACTTATAACCATCATTATCCCATATATACAAAGTAGCATTACAACTGTGAATAAAACAAAGTCAAATCTCTTAGAAAATTTTTTCTTAAAATCCATCATCTTAAAATCCCCTTTTTTTAAATTACCAAAAATAATTATATCATATTTTTATTAGGTTTGGATATAGAATAAATAGTTAAATTATACTTTGCTTGTGATATCATATATATAGATAGAAGATAAAGGAGTGATTCAATGTATATAGGTTGTCATCTATCTATAGCTGATGGATATGAGGAGGCAGCTAAACAGGCTTCAAGTATAGGTGCAAATGTATTCCAGTTTTTCTCTAGAAATCCTAGAGGCTATTCTTCTAAAGAATTAGATATGGAAGATATAGCAAATATGAAAAAAATATTAGATAAAAATAATTTTGGACCATTACTTGCCCATGCTCCATATATTTTAAATTTAGGTTCTCATAAAGACAAAACTTATGGAATGGGAAAAGGAATATTAAGAGAAGACTATGAAAAATTAGACTCTATATCTATTCCGTATTTTACATTTCATCCTGGGAATCATATAGGTAAAGGATCAGAATATGGAGTTAAAAGAATATCAGATGCATTAAATGAAATAATCACTGGAAATGAAAATACAATGCTTTTATTAGAAACAATGTCTGGAAAAGGGACTGAACTAGGGCATACTTTTGAAGAAATTAGAGATATTATAGATGGAGTTAAATATAGTGAGCTAGTTGGAGTCTGTATGGATACTTGTCACATTTATTCAGCTGGATATGATATAGTTAATGATTTAGATGGAGTATTAGAAAGATTTGATGATATTGTAGGAATAGATAAATTAAAATGTATTCATTTAAATGATAGTATGATGGAATTTGATAGTAGAAAAGACAGGCATGCCAAGATAGGTGAAGGGACAATAGGCCTTGAAGCTATCGAAAAAATTATAACTCATCCACAACTAAAATATTTACCGTTTTATCTAGAAACTCCAAATGATTTAGAAGGTTATGAAAAAGAAATAAAACTATTAAGAAAATTAGCTAAATATTAGAGAATATTTTTCTAATATGATATAATATCAATAACTAAAGCGTAGTTGGGGGATAAAAATGACCAACGAAAAATTTCAAAAAATTGTATTGGAAGAGTTAAGTGGATTAAAAAAAGATGTAGGAGAACTAAAAGGGCTAAAGGAAGAGGTAATTGGCTTAAAAGAAGATGTAGGAGAATTAAGAGGATTAAAGGAAGAAGTAATCGGATTAAAAGAAGAAATAGTTGAACTAAAAGAAAAGACAGATAAAATGGATAAAAAAATAGATGCAATAAATGAACAGACAGCATGGTTAACAGAATTTAGAGAAGAAGCTGACAAAAATATTATAAAATCTCAAGAGGACAATAGAAGATTAAAAGAGATAGTAGGAAGACATGAAATAGAAATAAGATCTCTGCAAGAAAAAATTGGCTAACTAAAAAGAACTCTTTAAAGAGTTCTTTTTAGATTTTACCATAAATTATCATCTGAGAAATTTTCAATAGCCGTAATAGTTTTTTGTTGAAAATCTGGGTATTTATTTTCTATATATTTTAATAGCTCATCTAATTCACTTCTTTTATTTTCCTTGTCTTGAGGACATTTTCCCCTTCCTAAAGGAAGATTTTCATCACTAACAATCTTTTTTATTATATCTTCTTCTACATATATAAGGGGTCTTATAAGATTTAAATCATGTTTTTTATTATAGGATATAGGTTTAAAGGTATCTAATTTTCCAGTATATATAAGATTTAACAAAAAGGTTATAACCAAATCTGTTTTATGATGTCCTAAAGCTATTTTATTAGTACCAACTTCTTTACTAATTCTAGCAATAGCTCCTCTTTTCATTTTAGAACAAAGATAGCAAGGACTTTTATCATCCTCAAATATTTTATCCATAATATCTATGTTTTCATGAATATATGGAATATTATTTTCAGTTAAAAAATATTTTGTACTTTCCATATCTATCTTAAGACCTATATCTATATGTAGTCCAATAATATTAAAATCCAAATAAGAATTTTTTCTTAAGAGAATTAGAGAATATAAGAGAAATATGCTATCTTTTCCTCCAGAAAGTCCAACTAATATCTTATCTCCATTTTCTATCATATTATAATTTTCTACTGATTTTCTTATATCATTTAAGAAAAGTTTATTATACCATTTTTTCATTCAAGCACCTCCAGCTCTATTTGGAAATGTCTTTAACCACCGCCAATGCTACCATCAAAGGAGCTACCTCAGCCTCTATTGCTACTATTATCATCGCTACCTCATTAGATGTTCTTATTTGAGTGCATTGATTTTTCCAAAAGGATAATCAATTATTAACTAGTATATGAGCATTTTAATATGAATTGTAATTTATAGTAAGATTTATAGAGCATTATATATTTAGGTATTATATTGTTATAATACTATAACAATGGATAAGCTACAATTCGTAAAAATGATATTTTGTTTTATTTTTTTGTTATATAATATAATTATAACTATAAAAGGGTGATGATATGGAAAATACAAGCAATATTTTGTTAATAGAAGATGATGAATCTTTAAATAGAGGTATTAGTTTTAAACTAGAAAAAGAAGGATTTAATGTGTTTTCAGCAGATTGTCTTAAAGAAGGCAATGATATATTTAATGAACAAAAAATAGATTTAATAATACTAGATGTAGGACTACCTGATGGAGATGGTTTTCAGTTTTGCAAAGAAATAAGGAAAATATCAGATGTTTTTATTATATTCTTAACAGCTTGTATTCAAGAAGTAGATATAGTCACAGGTTATGATTTAGGAGCTGATGATTATATTACTAAACCTTTTAGTTTAATGGTACTTGTATCTAAAGTTAATGCAGTTTTAAGAAGAAAATTTAATCGTAAAGAAGCTAAGAAAATTCAATGTGAAGATATAATTTATTATCCTAAAACTATGAAAGTATATGTAAAAGGAAAAGAAATATCTTTATCTAAAACAGAATTTAAGTTGTTTAAATATTTTATAGATAATCCTCAACAGGTAATTACTAAGGAACAGTTTTTTAATAAGCTATGGGATATAAAAGGGGATTTTTTAGATGAAAGTGCTCTTCCAGTAAATATTAGAAGACTTAGAGAAAAAATTGAAGATAATCCTTCAGAGCCTAAATATATAAAAAATATTAGAGGCATAGGATATATTTGGAATGAGAGGTGTTTTAGAGAATGATACTTGGGAAAGATCCCATAGTTAAAAAAGCTTTTATTATTTTATTAATAAGTCTAGTTTTTATATATTCAATAACCATTTTAAATAATTATTTTTTTATAAAACAATTGCAGAATTACAATATAAAAATAAATGAAGGGTTAATTTTCAGTTTTATATTTAAGAGTATAGTTATTATAGCTTTAGTTATTATATTAAATATTGTTTTATTTATCCGTGTATTGAAATATATAATGAAAAAACTAGAGAAAGTATCCTTTGACATAGACAGGATTATGGATGGAGATTTTTCTACTATATCAAATATTGATAAAGAAGGAATATTATCACGACTAGAATCTCAATTTTGTCAAATGTCTAGAAGATTGCAGTTAAGTATAGATAGTATAAATATTGAGAAAGAGAAAGTAAAATCTTTAGTAACGGATATTTCCCATCAGATTAGAACGCCACTAGCTTCTATAAAAATGTTTAATTCTTTACTAACTGAGGGAGGATTGACTAAAGTAGAGGAGGAAGAATTTTTAGAAAGAGTAAAAGATGAAGTAAACAAACTTGAATGGTTAGCCAATTCCTTAGTTAAAATCTCTACAACAGAATCGGGTATGATACAGATAAAAAAAGAAAAAGAAGATATTAAGCAAACTATATTAGAAGCAGTTAATGGAGTCTATTTAGAAGCATTAGAAAAAGATATAAATATAAATATGAACAATTTAGAAAGCATTTATGTTTATCATGACTTTAAGTGGACTAAAGAAGCAATATTTAATATTCTTGACAACGCTATTAAATATACAAATGAAAATGGACAGGTCAATATTTCCATGGAAAAGTTAGAAACTTATATAAAAATAGATATAAAGGATAACGGTATAGGAATTCCATCAAAGGATATAGAAAAAATTTTCGATAGATTTTATAGAGGTGATTCAGAAAAAGTAAAAAAAGCCGAGGGTTCAGGAATAGGATTATACCTTGCTAGAAATATACTAGAGGAACAAGGTGGAGGATTGATAGTATCCTCTGAAGAAGGACAAGGAAGTAAATTTACCATATTGATAACATTACAAGGTTATTAATAAATTATTGATTAAAGTTTGCTGGTATAGTCAAGTTATGATATTATATGACTACGTATAAAAAGGAGTGATGAACATGGAAACAATAAGACCATCCTCAGATTTAAGAAATCATTATAGTGAAATATCTAAAATTTGTCGTGAAACAAGACGACCAGTTATTATAACGGTAAATGGAAGAGGAGATACTGCTATTCTTGGATACCAGGAATATCAGCAAATAATTTCTGAATTGGAATTATTAAGAACATTAGCTGAGGCGGAAGAGGATGTTGTAGCAGGTAGAGTTGCACCTATAGAAGATGATTTCAATAATCTTCGTCAATCACTTTTATCGAGGAAGAATAAATGAAATATCGTATTATTAGAACGGATAAGGCAAGTGACCAGCTTTATGACATTATTAATTATATTGCTGAAGATTCTTGCAGTGTAGATATTGCCCTAAATTATTTGAATATGATTGAAAGAGCTATAATAGGGTTAGAAGATTTTCCTTATATGGGGAGTATACCACGATACAGTATTTTGAAAAAGCAAAGCTACCGTGTACTTGTTGTGGAAAGGCATCTTATTTTTTATAAAGTAAATGAAGTAGAAAAATAGTAATTATATATGCTATAGTTGATGGCAGAAGGGAGTATAGGAATTTAATATAGGATTTGCTAAAGTAAGAATATATTTAAATGGATAAAAGCGAACATTTTTATAAATTCAAGGCAGAGAACAATTCTTTGTCTTATTTTTTTATTTATAATAATGGAAAATTTAATTAATATAATTAATAAAATTACAAAACTGTCAATAAAGTTGAATTGTTTTGTAATTTATAGATGGTATCCTATGTATTATAGTGTTAAATATATTGCTATATTTGCTATTAGACTTATATAAGGGAGGATTAATTGTGAATATATTGGAAACAAAATCATTGAAAAAATACTATGGAAAAGATGCTAATTTAGTAAAAGCTGTAGATGGAATAGATTTATCTATAGAAGAAGGGAAGTTTGTAGCAATAGTAGGTTCTTCTGGTTCAGGTAAGACCACATTACTCCATATGATGGGTGGATTAGATAGACCAACTGAAGGAAAAGTATTTATAGATAATAAGGATATCCATTCAATGAATGATGAAAGTTTGGCCATATTTAGAAGGAGAAAAGTAGGGTTTGTTTTTCAATCATATAACTTAATTCCAGTATTAAATGTGTGGGAAAATATAACTTTACCTATAGAGTTTGATTTAAAAACTGTAGACAATGAATTCATAGAAGAATTGATGAGGACATTAAATATCTATGATAAGAAAAATGCTCTTCCAAATCAGCTATCAGGTGGACAACAACAAAGGGTGGCCATAGCTAGAGCATTAGCTACTAGACCAGCTATAGTTCTTGCAGATGAGCCAACAGGAAATCTTGATTCTAAAACTAGTTTAGAAGTAATAAATCTATTGAAACAATCTGTAAGGAAATATCATCAAACATTAGTCATGATAACTCATGATGAAAAATTAGCCCAAATGGCTGATAGAATAGTGAGAATTGAGGATGGTAAGCTCCTTAACAGGGAGGGAGAATCTTGTTAAGGTATATGAAAATAGCATGGAAATATATAAGAGAGTATAAGAAAAGATCTATTGCTATGATTTTAAGTATTGCACTAAGTGTGTTTTTAGTAGTCACTATAGGATCACTGGCAGAAAGTACAAGGGTACTTCAAGTTAATGATGCCAAAAAAGATTCTGGGTTACAGCATGTTAGATACGATGGAGTAAATATGGAGCAAGTAAATAAAATAAAAGAATATCAAAATGTAAAAAAAGTAGCAAATAGCTTTTATTATGATGGTTGGAACCACGAGAGTGGATTAACAGTAAATATTTTAGGTGCAGAAAAAAATATATTATATATGGAATCAAACAAAATGAAGGTAGGGAGATTTTCAACGAAGTCCAATGAAATAGCTGTGGAAGAATGGGTTTTAGATAGACTAAGAATACCCCATGAACTCAATCAAACTATAAAGATATCTTTAGCAGAAAATGGTGAAAAGGAATTTAAACTGGTGGGAATAATTGAAAATAATTTAGATAAACAGAGTGTTGGAAATTTGGAAGCCTATGTAGCTTTTAATGATGAAAATTTAGCAGGTAGGGAAAATCACATATATTCCTTTGTTGAATTTAAAGAGGATTTGAATTATAGAGATGAAGCGAAGAAATTAGGAAAGCAAGTAGGAGTTAAGGATGAAAAGCGAATAGTATTAAATAGAGGTTTACTTACTGCTATGGGAGAGTTAAATGCTATAGATTGGGATTTAGTAAAAAAATCTCTATTTCTTATGGTTGTAGGTGGAATGGTAATATACAGTATATATAATATTTCAGTTCTAAAAAGAGTACAAGAATATGGAATGATGAGGGCCATAGGCAGTACAAAGAAACAAATAATATATGTAATACTGTCGGAACTATTCATTGTTTATATGATAGGAGTATTATTAGGTATATTGCTGGGAGTATTTTTTACAAATCTATTTAAAGGAAGTACTATGTCTAGTGGCTTGTTTACAGAAATTGATTATAAATTAGATATTGTAGTTATCTCTAGATTTGCCATTGGGTTAGCTATGTTGACATCTTTTGGCTCTATATTATTATCAGCCATAAGAGGATCAATTTTAGTTAACAGGGTATCTCCTGTAGAAGCTATAAATAGAAGCACCCAAGATAGTAATATAAAGTTTAAGGAAAGAGAAAGTTTCATTGAAAAAGTTTTAACTATACCAAAGAAGGTATCCTATAAAAATTTAAGGAGAAACAAAAAGACCATTATATTTACCATAGTATCTATGGCAGTAGGGTGTACATTATTTATGGTTCAAACTTTTAAAACAGAGTTGTGGACAAGAGATTGGAAATATCGCAATAGCATTGATAAATCACAGATGTATGAATTTAGATTAAATACAAACGAAGGTAGACCTATGAAGGAAGGCTATACTACGGAACAAATAGATGAAATTAGTAAATTACCCCAAGTACAGGATGTATCCTTTAAGCAAGTTCTTTATTCGGAATTAAAAATTAATAAGAAAATATTGAATGGAATATATGGCAAAAATTATATAAAGTTCATGAATTCCGAAAATGGATTTTTAAAGGATTTGGGAGACTTTTCTTTTGAAGGGGTTACTAAAGATGAAATGATAATAAGAAATACCATATTGGGATTATCAGATAGAGACTTAAAGTCCTTAAGCAAAGGATTAAAAGAAGGGCAAATAGATATAGACCAAATGAAGAATGAGCCTGTAGCTGTAGTCCATATTCCAAAAGTAAATGAAAAGGGATTATACTTTGATCATACAGGAAAGAGTAAATCTGAATCTGCGCTGAATTTAAAAGTTGGGGATAAAATAACAGTAACTATTCCAAAAAAAGGATATGATAAAGGTATTGATACTGTTAGACTTTTAGCAGAACATGATAAATCTCAATATATAGATCAGGAATTTACCATAATAGGTATAACTGATGTTTTGCCTGATAAGGATGGTTTTCATTTAGGTACTGATTTAGCACCATATCTATTTATATCAGGAAATATGTTTAAAGAATTATCAGGAATAGATAAATACAGATTAGTTCGAGTAGATATGAAAGATAATTATACTGAAGGTGATTATAAGATTTTAAAAGAGGAAGTTCAAAAGATGTCTGAGATTATTCCAGGAACTTTATTAGAAGATAGGGTTGAATATCTCAAGGAAGCAGAAAAATCTGATATCACATATGATTTGTTGAAAAATTCAATATCCATAATATTGATATTAATAAGTGGGTTGAGCATATATAACAATATAAACTATAATCTAATATCTAGAATAAGGGAACATGGTATCATGAAAGCTATAGGACTTACAAAGAAACAGTTTAGAAATATGATAAGATTTGAGGGATTAATATATGGCATTATATCTGCTACATTTTCATGTGCTATAGCATTAATGATTGAACTAGGTATCTTTATTTACTATGCATATATATTTGATAAATATTCGGAGCCAGTATTATTGTTAAAGCGATTTTTCATAGAGTGGAAGTCTTTTTTAATAGTAATAGCTATAAACTTGAGTATTGGCTATATAGCTACGATAGGTCCTAGAAGACAAGTAGATAAAATTGAAATAACAGATGCTATAAGAGCTGTTGAATAAGATAGGAAAAAATATTTATTTGCTCTTTAATTATGTAAACTCATATTAAAGATGCGATAAGTCCTTTTTATGTCTGGTAAAAAGGAAACCTAATAATATTTTGCCAAAATAACAAAACTGTCAATGATATGAAATTGTTTTGTAATGTAGAAATGCTACTTATATATATAGGTATCAGAATATATAAGATAAAAAGTGTATGAAAATAAAAAATGATTTTTAAAGTATTGTATTAGGAGGTAAAGAAATGAGTAAATTAGAAATAGTAAATTTAAGTAAAATATATGGAAAAGGAGAAAGCGAGGTAGAAGCCCTAAAGGGAATAAATTTATCAATAGAAAATGGAAAATTTACAGCTATAGTTGGACCTAGTGGTTCAGGAAAAAGTACGCTTTTGCATTGTACAGCTGGATTAGATAATCCAACAACAGGAGAAGTAATTTTAGACGGTAAAAATATATTTAAATTATCAGAAGAAGAAATGTCAAAATTGAGAAGACGAAAGTTTGGATTTATATTTCAAAGCTTTAATCTTATACCAGTAATAGATATATATGAAAATATAACACTACCCATATCAATAGATAATAAAAAAATAGATACGGAATATATATCAGAGATAATAAATACGCTAGGACTTAAAGATAAAGTGAGTAAATTTCCAAATGAACTTTCAGGTGGACAACAGCAAAGAGTAGCTATAGCTAGAGCATTAGCAAATAGACCAGAAATAATATTTGCAGATGAACCAACAGGAAATCTAGATAGTGAAACTACAGCTGAGGTAATAGAGCTATTGAAACTTAGCGTAGAAAAATTTGGACAGACTTTAGTAATGATAACACATGATGAAAATATAGCATCTACAGCTGACATACTCATAACTATAAAAGATGGAAAGATTGTAAAAAAAGCGGAAAATAAACAGCGCAAAAGACATTAGATGAATAGAGAGTAGAAATAACATATAAAATTAGCTTTGGCATATCTAAAGAAACAAAAGGAAAGAACATTCCCTATGATTCTTGGAGTTGTCTTGGCTATAATGTCAGTACTTGGTTTTGATGTAATAAATGAAAGTCGGAGTAAAAAACAATCAGAAATGATATATAAAGCATATGGAGAATATCATGGCTTTTATCAAAATTTAAGTAAAGATAAATTAGAGGAAATGAAAAACGATAAAGATATAGAAGAAATAGCAGGAGTTGCAAGTCTGAGAGATATTATAGCAGAATATGGTGTTTCTATAAAATTAAATTCATTCAATGAAAAATATATAGATATGAGTAGTTATTCCATGAAAGAAGGACATTTACTAGAGAAACAAGGGGAGATTGTTCTAGAGTCTCAAGTTTTAAAACAAATGGGATTAGATGAAAAGTTAAATCAAATAATTGAGTTCAAAATAAAAAAAGAATATAAAGATGAAAGTGGCATGAACCAGATATTTATGGAGAAAAAGAAATTCAAGTTAGTTGGAATAATAACAAAATCAGCCCTTTATTATGAAAATTTTTATTTTTTAAAGGGATTTACTTTCTTTAAAGAAGGAGATATTACAGTACTACCTAAAGAACTCATAAGTTATGAGAACATAGTTAAATTAAAATCTAAATCAAATATACTTTCAAAATTAAATGATATAAGGATAAAGTATAAGCCTGGGAGTTGGATTTTGAAGAAAACACGGATTGACCCCTTAATTTTGGACAAAAACTCACTAATATTTACAATATCATAGTATTTCATTTTGCCCTTGGTTTATTGTACATTAATATTTATCTTCATCAAGGATAAAGGCTACGCCTCTGCTAACGCAGGTCCTTGATTTCAGCTAAATATTAATGTGTTAGGCACTTGAGGGCAAAAATATTAAAGCTTTACTACCAACGGTTTTGCTGTTCCTTCCAATGCTTCATGATAAAATTCTACTGGTGAAATATATCCTAAAGAACTATGGATTCTAACCTTATTGTAGAATTTAATATATTAAGATACTGCTTCATAAGCTTCTGTATAGCTTTTAAATTCGTACCTTGACAAACATTCATCTTCTAATAATCTATGAAAAGCCTCTATATGGGCATTTTTGTTTGGAGTCTTAAATGGTATCTTTTCATGCTCTAATTCTAATTCCTTACAAGTATATTGAAATTTATTGTTAATAAATTGTGGGCCATTATCTGACCTTATAACCAAGTTAGTTTCCTTGTTATAGAGTTCTCATTTCATTAATACTCTTTTAAGGGTTACAATTATGTCTTCAGTTTTACATGATAATCCCATGTGATATTCTACTATATTTCTATCATATACATCTAAAAAGGAAGCTATATAGAAGAATCTATCTTCACCATGAATATAACCATATTTAACATCTACTTCCCAAAGAGAATTTGATGTTGTTATTTCTCTATTCATAGCTATTTTTCTAGGATACTTAGATTTAATCTTTCTTTGAGGTCTTAGAACCCTAAGCTATTTACATAATCTATATACCTTTTTCTTATTTATGATTAACTTAAATTTTCTTTTTAGTATTATGGTTATTTTATAGTAGCTATAGCATAATCCTTCGGACTCGATGATTTCACAAATATATTCTTTAATTTGTTCATCACAAATACGATTGCCATCTTTATTAAAAGAGTAACCAGGAATTGGTTTACCACCTTTATTTATTTTTATATCTTCAATTTTAGTTCTTTTTTTAATATTGTAGTAATAGGTAGACCTACTTAATCCAATAATTTTAAGGACAGTAACTGCAGTATCTCCTAAATTAATCCATTTTTTGCAATATTAACTTTATCCTCTATTATGGGTTTATTTTTTTAAAAAGGTCTTTAAGAATGGCAATTTCTAAATCTTTTTTGCCAAGTAATTTTTTTATTGCTCATTTTCTTTCTTTGACTCTCTAACCCAGCGAGTAACAATACCATGAACTAAATCGTGTCTTCTTGCAACTAAAGTAGCATTACCAGTTTCCTCTACTTCCTTAATAATTTGACGTTTGAATTCCTCTGGATATCTTTTACCTTTACCTTTCAATTTAGACAATCTCCCATTAATTTTTATTTCACTAAATTAGTGTGCGATTGTCCAAATTGGTTAGGGGGCTTAATAGAACAAGCTACTTACTCATGCTTTAGATGAATATATTATGGTAAAAGAGAGTGGTACACAAAAAGACATGAAGAGATTAATTATAGTTACATCCATGATACTAATATACAATATGTTTAATATAATATATTAAACATATTATGTGGTGATGCAAAAATAATGGAGACTGGTTTGTTAAGTGAAATGAAAGGTAACTCTTTTAAGTTATATAATAATATAAATTTTGATAATGATCTTGTAGGATATACATAAGAAGATATAGAAAAGTTATCTGGTATAGATGGGGTAAAATAAATAAAAACCAAAATTAATTTTCAGGGGTTTTTAAAATTAGAAACAAAAGATTTAGAAGAATATATGGAGTATAATGGAATATCAAATAAGAATAATAATGTAGAATTGAATATATTTATAAATGGATGTGATAACAATTCCTGGAAAAATTTAAAAAGTATATAGAAAAAGGTGAATTAACAAAGGAAAAGGAAGGAGAATATCCTAATGTTACAGTTTTTAATTATTATTATGATGTCTTAAAAGATTACAAAAATAAAAGTGCTATGAAAAACATGAAGATAGGAGATATAATAACTATAAAAATACCTAAGATTAAAGAAGTAATAATATCATATGAGTAACAGAAAGTTAGAGTAGGAGCTTTATTAAAAGAAGAGTGGGGATTTAAAGAAGATAATGGAGGGGGAGGATATATAAAAATTTTAATTCCAGAAAAGTCTTTAATGGACATGTCAAACAAGAATATTTATAATGAAATTGGTTTGAAAATAAATGAAGAAAAGGAGGAACAAATTTATAAAAAGTTAAAGGGAATTTTTAAGGATAAATCTTTTGTAGAAATAAAAAGTAGAGCAGAAATTAAAGAAATTAATAATGAAGGACCTAGAGAGAAAATAAAAGAATACTACATAATAGTGTTATTAATTCTTATTATAGCAGCAGTAAATATATATGGAACAATAAAGACTAGCTTACTTATACGTACAAACGAGTTTGCAATAATGAGAGCTATAGGTATGACAACTAGGCAGATTAGAAATATGATAATAAAGGAAACAATAATATATGGATTTTTAAGCAGTATATTAGCAGTAATAACAGGAGTATATAAATATTATAGTGAAATTAAATTTATAAACAATCAGTACAAAGGTGCGTTTAATATAGATAATATAGTAGAATTTAGCTTACCTATAGTAGAAATATTACAATATACTGTTATAGCAATGGTGATTTGTATAGTTGTAGGTTATATGTCTAAGAGAAGTATAGAGAAGATGAGTATAGTAGAGGGAATGAAAGTAGTAGAATAGATGTTAATATAATAAATAATAGAATATATAAAAAAGATTTTTTTATTATCTTTTTAATTTAAAAAGATTTGAAGATAAAAAGGAAAATCAATAATATTTTGCTTAAATTACAAAACTGTCATAAAACTGAAATTGTTTTGTAATAATTATGTGTTATTCTTTGTATGGAAAGTAGATGAAAGTTAAAAAATGCTATAAATCATATGATCAGTAGATAAAATATGATGAAAAATAATAATATATATTTATAATTAATTATTTATTGATATGTTAATTGGGCCTAATATTAGCAAAAGTAATATTTATTAAAAACTTAATAAACATAACGATAGAAAGGAGGGAAAGTAATGTTGAAAATAGAAAAGATAGAAGAAAAAATAGAATTATTAGATGTAGAAGCTCAGGCTGATCCATGTAAATATAAATATGAAAGGGATAAAGTTACAGGAACATATGATTGTTTGCATGATTGTACTAAAGGTGGTAAAAGAACACCATACCAATCAATAGCATATTAATAATTAAGAATAAATTAACAAGAGGCAGTGTTAAGATAAAAATGAATTTTAAGATGAAAAAAGTTTTTTAGATTGATTTTTTATTAAAAGTGAACTCATTTAGTTCTTGGTAGTGTAAATAAATGCTCTTTTCTGGTAGGAATTAAAATAAGAATAAAAACCAGAAAGGAGCATTTTTATGAGCACATTATCAAAAAAATTTGAGGAATATGATTAATGATGGAAGTAAAAAAACAGCAGGATATTCAAAAGGTTATAGAAAAGTAAGCATCAAAGATAAGACATATTTTCAACCATGATTTCGATGAGATAATACATTTAAATTATAATAAAGGAGGCTATCTTAAATGAAATCTTAAGGTAGAAAACTTTAGACTGAATGAATTCAAAATTATAGAAGTATTGGATTAATAGTTGTTAGGTGGTTTGAAGAAAAAGGCATTTCTGTTTATAAATTTAGGTATTAAATAGAATTTATGTTAATAAGGTAGCCATATTTTTTGAATAATTTTTGAGATGTTTTTCTAACATTTTGTAGAAATAAAAAGTAGTGTTGAAATTAGAGAGTTAGCTAATGCAAGGGCTAATAAGTAAATAGCAAAATGATGAATAAGTATTGCTAATTCTGCTTATAGTAGCAGTAAATATATATGGAACAATAAAGACTAGATTAATTATACATACAAATGATTTTGTAACAATGAGAGCCACAGGTACGATAATTAGTGGGATTAGGAAAAAATAATAAATGAAACCATAATATATGAGAAGGGAGAAAGTAAGGTAGAGACTCTAAAAGGAATAAATTTATCAATAGAAAATGGAAAATTTACAGATATAGTTGGACCTAATGGTTCAGGAAAAAGTACGCTTTTGCATTGTACAACTGGATTAGATAATCCAACAACGGGAGAAGTAATTTTAGATGGTAAAAATATATTTAAATTATCAGAAGAAGAAATGTCAAAATTGAGAAGATGAAAGTTTGGATTTATATTTCAAAGCTTTAATCTTATACCAGTAATAGATATATATGAAAATATAACACTACCTATATCAATAGATAATAGAAAAATAGATAGAATATGTTAGAGATAATAAATACACTAGGACTTAAAGATAAAGTAGGTAAATCTCCAAATGAACTTTATTTTTTTATTTGAATTAAATAATTATATAAAAAGGGTGAGATGTCATGAAGAAAAGATATTTTTTGAATGAAATTTGTGATACCGTTTTTAATGATAAAAAGGTTATATTAAGTAATCAGTTTACAGGAGAATGGATTAAGATACCTATAGAATGTTATAAAGTTATAGAATATTCCTTTAAAAAACGTATTCCAGTTAATAAAGTTATACATGCATTTAGAGATGAAGAAGATCAGAAATATTTTATCCAAGTTTTATGTAGACTGGAAAAAATAGGATTATTAGAAAAAGAAATAATAGATGATATAAAAGTAGATTTTATACCCAGAGTTATATTTTCTATAACAAACAGATGCAATCTGAATTGCGATTATTGTTGTGTAACAGCGTCTTTAGATAAGAAATTAGAATATGAAGATGTTTTGAAAACAGAGGATGTTAAAAAAGCTATTGATAAGATAGTAACTTTAAATCCTCAACAAATAGTTCTATCAGGCGGAGAACCTTTAATAAGAAAAGATTTTTTTGATATTTTTTACTATGTAAAAGGTATATATGATGAGAAATTAACCTTAGCTACAAACGCAACCTTAATAAGAGATGAAGATATTAAAACTATAGCTAAAAATGTTTATAGTATAGAAATTAGTCTAGATGGATTTGATGAAAAAACTTGTGCTAAAGTTAGAGGAAAAGGAATTTTTAATAGAGTTATTGAAGTGGTGAAATTATTACAGGAGAATGATTTAGAAAAAATATCTTTATCAATGGTAGTTGGAAATAACAATGTTCAATATGTAGACAAGTTTAATGAGCTAAATAGAAAGCTAGGGACAAAAGCAGTTATTAGGAATTTTAGTAAACTAGGTAGAGGTGAATATAATTTCGAGAAGTATCTAGGGGAAAAAAATATTGAACATTATATTGGAGATGATGATTTAGATATTGATATAATGAAAATAAAAGCCAATAGTTGTCAAGCTGGAAGTTCTCAACTATTTGTAAATTATGATGGTAATGTATTTTTATGCCCATTATTACAATATGAAGAATTTAAAATAGGAAATATTTTAGATTTGAATGATGATCTTATGGAAAAGATTTTAGAAAGGAAGTTACCTAGTTTTGAAAATTTTGAAAAGGTTAAGACTAAAAATATATTATATTGTAAAAATTGCAAAGTAAATACCTTTTGTACAGGATGCCCAGCAAAAATGTATACATTATTGAAAAATAAAGAAGCTTTTAGATATAATTGTGAATTTATGAAAGATAAGCTGATGTATAAAATATGGGAAAGTTTCTAAAATTACAAAACTGTCATTAAACTGAAAGTGTTCTGTAATATTCATATGCTACCTTTTATATAAAAGGTAAATAAAAGGTGGAAATATTAGAAGAAATTCATGGAGGAAGATATGGGAAAAATTAAAGTAGCTATTGTAGATAGTGGAATAGATTTAGACAATACTTATTTAACAAAGTATATAATAAAGGGGAAAAGTTTTATATTAGATGAAAGTAACAGAAAAATAATAGAGGGAAATGATATAAGAGATAGTTATGGTCATGGAACATCATGCGCGTATACAATTTTAAGACAAAATGAAAGTGTGGAAATTTTTCCAATAAAGATATTAAACTCTTTAGGAAGGACAAGTTCTAAATGTCTTTTAGAAGGATTAAAGTTTTTAATAGATACAGATATAAAATTAATAAATATTAGTTTAGCTACTGTTAATTTTGACCGTGAAAAAGAATTCATTGATATATGCAAAGAACTAATTGATAGAAATAAGATAATTGTAGCATCGATGGATAATATGTTTAGAGAAAGTTTACCAGCTATTCTGCCAGGGGTTATTGGCGTAAGAGGTAAAAATTTAGGATTTACAAATGAGTATTGGTATGACAAGAATAAGAAAATACAATGCATATGTGATAATGAACCTATATTTGTACCAAAAATAAATGAAAAAGGAATGAAGTTATTTGGTCATAATAGCAAAGCAACATCTCTTATGACAGCAAAAATATCAAAACTTTTAGATTTAAATAAAGAATTAAAATATAGAGAAGTAGAAGAATTATTATTAAAATATTCATCAAAAACAAGTTGGACAAGTGAAGAATTAAAGGAGGATAAACTTCCAAGAGAGATAGTTGAAAAAAGAGAATTAGAGGGAGAAATGAAAGAAAAAGCGAATGAATTATGTAAGTTGATAATAGAAACTTATGATTCAAAAATTGAAGATATAGATTTTCTCTATCAATATTCACTATTTAATAATTTCACAAAAATGAATAAGCATAATTGCTTTGATATTATAGATAAAATAGAAAACAAATTTAATATAAAAATAAAATATGATGAAATTTCTATGAGTTCATTTTATTCTATATATTCGTTATTAGACATTGTTATAAAATATTCTTAAAAAATGAGATTTGCTAAATAGGAGGAGATATTTTGAAATTAACTGATAAGATGATTTTTGATAAAAAAGACCTCTTAATTAATAAAAAGAATAAACTAGTTTGTATATACAATAAAAAAAAGTGTAAACATTTTATATTATCAGAAGAAGTATATGATTTTTTTGAAAAAGCTGTAGGTGAAAATATTACATTTAAAGAATTTATAAGCTATTTTAAAAATGAAGAGGATAAAAAATATATTAAAAGAGTAATAGATAATTTAATAAAATTAGAGGTGTTTTATTCTGAAAGTTTGGAAGATAAAGAAGAAAAAAGTTTGACATTAAAATCAATAGACAATATTTACATAACTTTAACTAAAAGATGTAATCTTAATTGTACACATTGCAGTACCAGTTGTAGCAATAAAGAAAAAGATTTTCTTAGTACTGAACAGATAAAAAAGATGGTTGATAAGATAAAACGATTAAATCCTAAAGTTATAATATTGACAGGTGGAGAACCTTTAATAAGAAGTGATTTTAAAGAGATAGTTATGTACATAAGAGAGAATCTAGAAAATGTATTTTTAGGATTATCTACAAATGGGACTTTAATATGTAAAAATAATATAGATTTCATTGTCAAAAATTTTGATAAGGTAGATATAAGTATAGATGGAGTAGATGAGGAAACTTGTAGTATTACAAGAGGTAAAGGAGTATTTAATAAAGTTATATCAGTGGTAAAACAACTACAATTAAAAGGATTTTCAAATATACACTTGTCAATGATTTTTGGAGAAAAAAATATGCATCTTTCTGAAGAATTTAATGAGCTAAATAAAAAATTGGGAACTACTCCAATAGAAAGAACATTTATTCCAGAAGGTAGGGGTGCAGATAATGTTTTAGAGTATTGTTTAGAGGACTTTAAATTACCTGTTCTAATTCCTAAAATATTAGAATCACAAAAAAATATAAAAAGTAAGAAAATAAGCTCTTGTGCTTGTAATGCACTAAAAGGTCAAATATTTATAGATCATAATGGAAGTATTTATCCTTGTCCTTCATTAATGAAAAAAGAGTATAAAGTTGGGAATATTTATGATAAAGATATAATCTTAAATATTCAAAATCTGGAAGTTACAAAACCAGATATATGTAGTAGACTTGAGGATATAAAGCCTTATAATTTTGAAAAATGTAAAGATTGTGATGTGAATATATTTTGTTGGCATTGTCCAGCGTTGATAGATGGAGTGAAGAACAACGATAAAGAATTAAATAACTGGTGTAATTTAATGAAACCCTTGTTAAATAAAATCATATGGGATGAGGATGTGATTTAAAATGAAATTCACCATATTTGTAACATCCAAATGTAATCTGAGATGTAGGTATTGTTATGAAGGAACTGAAAAGTCAAATATAGATATGACAACTGAAATATCAGATAAAGTTATTGAATTTATAAAATATAAATTAAAAGAAGATAGTGAAAAGAAACCTTTGAATATAATTTTTCATGGCGGAGAACCTTTGATAAATTTTGAATTAATAAAATATATATCAGGTTCTATCTTGCAAAAGATTAAAGATAGAGAAGTTATTTTTAGTATGACTACTAATGGAACCATAATGACGGAAGAAATTATTGAGTATGTAAAAGAGTATATTGATAGTTTGTCTATCAGTATAGATGGTACATTGAAGTCACATGATATGAATAGAAAATTTGCTAATGGAGAGGGTTCTTATAAAACGGTGATATACAATGCTAGAAAACTTCTATCAGGAGGAATTGATTTAAGAGCTAGAATGACTTTTAATTCTCAAAATGTAAGAGAATTATATGAGGGAGTAAAGATTATGGCAGATTTAGGATTTAGATATATTGTTCCTGCCATTGATTATTATGATGAATTATGGGATGAAGCAAAAGTTGAAGTATTAAGAGAACAAGTAAATAGAGTGTCAGAAATAAAAAATAAATACCCTAATACCCATATATCTTTAGTAGAAAGAGATATGATTTGTAAAAAGAAAGGTGATTGTTTTGGAGGGGTGAATGGTTATAGTATAGATCCTAAAGGAAATCTATATCCATGTGCCTTTTGCGTTGGCAATGATGAATTTATATTAGGAAATATATATAGTACAGAAAAATTGGATGATAATTTACCTAAGCTTTATGAAATCAGTCAAATAAAAAACCAAGATTGTTTAGGATGTAGTGCATATGAGTATTGTGATGGGGTAAGATGTAAGTTTTTAAATAAGGTAATTACAGGGGAATACAATCTACCACCTCCAATACTTTGTGCAATGAAAAATATACTTTTTAGAAGCAATAATATTTTGAAAGGTACTTTTTAATAGGGTAGACTGACTAAATTTCACTGCAGTGATGTCAGTTTTTAAATAATTATGAGAATTATAAAGGGGGGGGATATGAATGTTGAAAATAAAGAAAATAGAAGAAAAAATGGAACTATTAGACGTAGAAGCTCAAGCAGATCCATGCAAGTTTTTTTGGGACAATGATGGAGTTGCAGGATTATATGATTGTTTAAAAGACTGCAAAGGAAAAACACCATATGCTTCAGTTAAGTATTAATAGTTAAGAGTAAATTAACAAAGGGGATATATTAGATATCCTCTTTGTTAACTTAAAAGAAGAAAATATATATAAAAGAGTAATAAAGAAGAATGTTTTAAATAATGAGAAGTTGTAATATTTTATTGAAATTCCAAAACTGTTAATGAAATCAAATATATATAAATGATATTTATTATATCTAAAATAGAAAGAAATAAAGAGTAGTATAAATTTTTTATCAATCTGAACAGAGGTGAAGTATATGAAAATATATATAAAATTAGCCTTGGCATATCTAAAGAAACAAAAAGGAAGAACATTTTCCATGATTCTCGGAGTTGTCTTGGCTATAATGTTAGTATTTGGTTTTGATGTAATAAATGAAAGTCAAAGTAAAAAACAATTGGAAATGATATATAAATCATATGGAGGATATCATGGCGTTTATCAAAATTTAAGTAAAGATAAATTAGAGGAAATGAAAAACGATAAAGATATAGAAGAAATAGCAGGAGTTGCAAGTCTGGGAGATATTATAGCGGAAGATGGTACTTCTATAAAATTAAATTCATTCAATGAAAAATATATAGATATGAGTGGCTATTCTATGAAAGAAGGACATTTACCAAAAAAAGAAGGAGAGATTGTTTTAGAGTCCCAAGCTTTAAAACAAATGGGATTAGATGAGAGATTAAATCAAACAATTGAGTTTAAAATAAAGAAGAAATATAAAGATGAAAATGGTATAAATAAAATATTTATGGAGAAAAAGAAGTTTGAACTAGTTGGGATAATAACAAAGCCTAATCTTTATTACGAGAATTTTTATATAATGCAAGGATTTACTTTTTTAAAAGAAGGGGATACTACAATACTACCTGAAGAACTTATAAGCTATGAGAATATAGTTAAATTGAAATCAAAATCAAACATGACCACAAAATTAAATGATATAAGGATAAGGTATAAGCTTGGGAAGTTAGATTTTGAAGAAAACAAGCTACTTACTCATGCCTTAGATGAATATAGTATGGCACAAGAGAGTGGTACACAAAAAGACATGAAGAGATTAATTGTAGTTACATCCATGATACTAATATACAATATGTTTAATATATCATTAGCAGATATGATAAAGCAAATAGGATTACTTAGGGCAATAGGAGTATCAAAGAGGAAAGTAAGACTTATAGTTGGAATTCAAAGCTTATTTATATGGATTATAGGTACTATACTTGGTATATTATTTGGACTTATGTTTTCATATTTTGGAATGAAAACATTTAGTAATAGTTTAATAGATATGGATATACCAAGTACAGATGTATATGTAAGTATGCAGAGTATAAAAAATGCAATTGAGATAGGTATAATATCAGTAGGAGTATCAAGTTTAGTTCCTATTTGGTTATCAGGAAGAGTGTCACCATTAGAAGCCCTTAGAAAGACAGATAGAACAGGTAGATATGGAAAAAGAAGATGGCATCATAAACTTATGAGAAGATTATTTGGAATAACTGGAGAAATGGCTTGGAGAAATATTGGCAGAAATAAAATTAGGGCATTGATATCTATTATTGCAATAAGTATGGGTGGAATTATTTTTATATATCGGATAGGTCATATTAATAGTTTATTGTGTGGTGATGCAAAAATAATGGGGACTGGTTTGTTAAGTGAAATGAAAGGCAACTCTTTTAAGTTATATAATGATATAAATTTTGATAATGATCTTGTAGGATATACAGAAGAAGATATAGAAAAGTTATCTGGCATAGATGGTGTAAAAGAAATAAAAACAAAAATTAATTTTGAGGGGTTTTTAAAATCAGAAACAAAAGATTTAGAAGAAGAATATATGGAGTATAATGGAATATCAAATAAGAATAATAATGTAGAATTGAATATATTTATAAATGGATGTGACAATAATTCTTGGAACAATCTGAAAAAGTATATAGAAAAAGGGGGATTAACAAAGGAAAAGGAAGGAGAATACCCTAATGTTGCAGTTTTTAATTATTATTATGATGTTTTAAAAGATCATAAAAATAAGAGTGCTATAAAAAACATGAAGGTGGGAGATATAATAACTATGAAAATACCTAAAATTGAAAAAGGGATATTATCATATGAGGAACAAAAGGTTAGAGTAGGAGCACTATTAAAGGAAGAGTGGGGATTTGAAGAAGCAAATACAAAAGGAGGATGTATAGAAATTTTAATTCCAGAAAAGTCTTTAATGGATATGTCAAACAAGAATACTTATAATGAAATTGGTTTGA
>CCEZ01000017.1 GCA_000751555.1 Anaerosalibacter massiliensis
ATGAAGTATCTGCAATAGAATCCCGTGTTTCTACAGCAGAACAGAAAATAACAGATAGCGCAATAGTTAATACAGTACGAAGTTCTACAGCTTATATAAGCGATTTGGATAATAAAGCTAATCAATCTGATTTAGATACTGCAACTAGTAAAATAACTACATTAGAGCAAACATCCGAGAATTTTAAAATTAGTATAGATAACTATGAAAGCGGAAAATTAGAAGGCGCATATTATAATTTTACAGGAGAATCAGCAATCTTTAAAGGTGCGGGTTTTGTAATACTAGACAATAATTATACAAGTGTGCTGCAAGGGGATACGGAAGGTAATCTTTCTATAACAGGTGATTTTATAGCTTATAGAAATGCACAAAAAGCCATAGAGATGACTAATAATAGTATCTTTATGTATGACTGGGAAGGTACTACAAGGCAAACACCAGTAGGCACATTCTTTTCAGCACGAAGGGGCAACGACATTCGAAGGCCTGGAATTAGTCTAGGGCACGAAACTGGAGCATATATGGCTCTAGTTTATCAAGACCCAAATAATCCTAACAATTATAAATCGTATATTGACTTTGACATAGAGGATATAACAAAAGATCCTAATTTTGCTCCTATTAGATTTCATGAGCCTATGATTTTTTACCAAAATCCGATAATACGATATGGTTTAACATTTTGGGGCGACTCCCAGTATAGACCAGTTATCTTTGGCTCAAGTACAACTTTAGCTTTTAAGTGTCACCAATTTGAATTTTCTGGAATACAAGGTGATAAAAAAATACTTGATTTTGACTCATATACAGGAGCGATTAACTCTTGGTATAATCATATTTGCCGAGTAAATTTACAGGTTCGTGGAGATTTTAAAACATTTGGTGCTAAAAATGCTATACATCAAACAAAAAATTATGGAGATAGGGCAATTAATTCATACGAAATGGCAGAGTACTATTCAGGAGATTTAGGGACTGGTAAATTAGGAGAGGATGGTCTTTGTTATATTGTTATTGACGATATTTTTGGAGAAACAATCAATACAAATGTAAATTATCATGTTATTTATGGTAAATATGGAGCCGGCGATATTTATACAACAGAAAAACATCCTTATTATTTTGTAGTAAAAGGAGAGCCAGGGCTAAAATTCAGCTGGGAACTAAAGGCTAAACGTGATGGCTACGAGTATGATAGACTTGAGGTTTCTCTTGATTTAGATAAAGAGGAGGAGGTAGGCATTGGCTACCTAGTTGAAGATGAGAAGGAAGAAAGAAAGAATAAAGAATTAAAAGAAATTTTAAATAGTGAAATGACTTTTGATTTAGCAGATTATGTACTAGGAGGTGAAAAGGTTGAAAATATTAACTAGTTTTGCATATATAAAGACAAATAACGGTGGCAGAATAGCGTATACTTATGATGTATGTGATGAAAAAGGAAATATAAAAGATACAAACGTTAAAGAAAGTTTTCTAGTAATAGAGCAAGAGTTTAAAGATGCAGTAGCAAATTTAGGGCAACTTATTGAAAATAGAATGAATGAAGAAGATTAAGCCTTAAAGGGCTTATTTTTATACTCAAAATTAAATATTCTGGAGGTAGAAAATGAATCATGAAGTTATGGAAATGAAAATTACTGAACATGATGAAAAATTATCAGAACTAGATAAAAGAATGGATAAAAATGATAGAGAGAACGCTGAATTTAAGATACAGATTAAAAACCTTTGTGAAACTATTCAAGGACTTACAACGACAATGAAGTGGTTTATAGGACTGCTAGTAGGAGCTTTTGTTAGCTTCTTTTTTTATGCAGTACAACAAGGATTATTTAAATAATAAGGAGGTAATTTAATGAATGATTTTATGACTGTTGAAACATTAAGTACATTCGCGGGATTAGTTGCAGCAGTATCTATTATAGTCCAGTTTACAAAACCACTCATAAAAAAGAATTTTATTGATGGAGCTGTAAGGATATATACATTTGTTATTTCTTTATTATTAACATTTACATTTGCAAAAACTGGACAAGGAGTACAAGGTATATTACTGACAGTAGTAAACGCTATATTGGTGAGTTTAACTGCAATGGGTGGATATGAAGTAATAGCTGACCCTTTAGGTGAGAAAACAAAGGAGGAGATATAAATGGGTAAAATTATAGATATTTCACACCATCAAGTACCTTCAAAAATTAATTATAAGGAACTATGTAAACAGTTAGATATGGCTATTGTAAGGGTTCAGTATGGCTCTAGAACAATAGACAGGCATTACAAAACACATATTGCAGAAATGAAAAGACATAACACCCCTTTTGGAGTCTATGCTTGGGTGAGGGGTGTATCTGAAAGGGATATGCAGAAAGAAGCACAGGACTTTTTTAACAGAGCAAAAGACTTAAATCCATCTTTTTATATCCTAGACGTAGAAGAAAAGTCCATGCCAGATATGAGGGGTGGAGTAAACGCTTATGTGAAAAAGTTAAGGTCATTAACAGATAAAAAGATAGGAGTCTACATTGGGCATCATCTATATAAAAGTTTCAATCTAGATATGTCAAAATTTGATTTTGTTTGGATACCGCACTATGGCAGGAATGACGGAACTATAAACAGTAAGCCTAGTTTTACTTGTGATTTACACCAATATACTGATAGAGGCAGGCTAGAGGGTTATAGTGGTTATTTAGACTTAAACAGGATTATGAATAATAGAACTATAGAATTCTTTACAGAAGAAACTAAAAAAGTCTCTGAAACTTCTAATTCATCCAAACCTAACAAAGTTACAGATACATTTTACACAGTTAAAAAAGGAGATAACCTTTCTACAATAGCTAAGAAATATGGTACAACTGTAAATAATCTAGTTGAGATAAACAATATCAAGAACCCTAATTTAATATATCCAGGACAGAAAATAAAAATAAGTGGCAATATAGCGAGTAAAAAATCTACTATATATACAGTTAAAAAAGGAGATAACTTATCAAATATATCTAAACGATATAATACTACTGTTAATAAATTAGTTAAGCTGAATAATATTAAAAATCCAAACTTGATTTATCCTGGACAAAAAATAAGAATAGATTAATCTTAGACCTAGTGTAAAAGCTAGGTCTTTTTTTATGCCTAGAATAAAAAAGAATTTTTAAAACGTTTTTACATAAATGGCTATAGGCTAGTAGTTGAAATGCTTACATAAGATTAAATTATTTTAGTAAAAGGGTTGACATATGCCGTACGGCATAGTATAATATAATTAAGAAGTTAAGGAAAGGAACTAAAAAAAATAGGAGGTAGTTAAGATGAAAAAGATTTTTAAAGAAGCACATAAAATGACAAGAAAAATGGTAAAGGAATACGGAGTAAATTACAAAGCACAGTTCGCTATATGTCTTAGCTACCTCTTAAATCAAGAGGAAGAAGGAATGAACGAAAACGTTGAAAAAGCTAAAGAATTATTGACAAATGTTGTTTGCTCCCCTGGACAAAAAGAAATAGTAATAAGCAAATTCGAAATGTATAATAGTGTAGACACAGAATTAGCTGAAAAAGAGTGTGAAATCAAAGAAGTTAGACAAAGTTTGAAAAATGCAGACCTTTACACATATGAATACGGAGTAGAAAGAAACTTTTTAGGAGAAGGGAAAATGGAAACTAAAAATATGAATCTTTGGCAAAATTATGGGAAAGCAAGGATTTATTTTGACTTATACATAGATGATGTTTTAGTGCAAAACAATGTTTATATAAAAATAAAATAAGAAAATGAGGGGTGGAATTCCCCTCTACAAAACAAAAAAAGTAGGAGGAATAACAATGATAGAACCAAAAAAAGCTAAATTGTTGGCTAACAAAGGTGGGTCTGGAGGTTATACTTATAGAGCTACTTTGCCAGTCGATTGGATAAGAAAGATGGGATTGAGCGAGGAATCAAGGGACATAAAACTTGAATTTGACGGTAAACAAATAACTATAAAAAATAATGAGGAGGAAATTAAAATGTTGAAGAGTTTACTAGAAAGAGCAAAGGTGGAAATAAAGAAAGAAATGGATGAATTAGGATATATAGACGATAGTGATAATTATGATAGATTTTTAGATGAACTAGCAAGAAAATTAGTAGAAAAAGAATTAGTACCTAACGAAAATGATATAGACTTATACAATGAAAAAGAAGGTGAAATAGAAGAATTATCAAAAGAATTATTAGAACAAATTACCGAGTATATGCAAGATACTTATGCTAGTGAAGGAGAAGTGGATGAACGTGGCAATTATACAGGTTGTTATTATAGAGATGAGAAGGGTTTGAAGCAATGGGAAGAAGCAATGGAGGAGTTTTAAGGTGAATATCAATAACAAAGATTTAGAAAAAGAAGTACTAGAGTTAAAAGAATAGGGGAAAATTATAGATAGAACCTTTTTTATAGGGGTGAAGGTATGAATATTACTAATGAAGAACTAATAAATCAAGTTCGAATATTAGCAGACGAGCTTAAAAGAACTCCTAAAATGAGAGAGTTTAAGTTTGCTAAAGTGGCGGGATATAGGTTTAAATCATGGAATAACTTTTTAAGAACAGCTGGATTAAAACCTAATCTAATAATCAATGATTTCGATAACTTAACAAATAAAGAATTATTAGAAATCGTTGATAAAGAGTTAGATAGGATTGGATCAACTACTTTTTCTGCTTACAATAAACATAAGTCTAAAAATGCACCTTCTTTCAGTTATGTAAAGAAAAGAACGGGTTTAAAGTGGAACGAAATGTTAGAAGTACTTAATAAAGAGCTAAATATTAAAAATATGACAAACGAAGAATTGTTACAACAATTAAAAGATGTCGCAAATAAAACAGGAAAAACTCCTTCTAAAAATGATTTGTTTAATATGGGTATTAATGCAGATATCTATTATTCCAAATTTGGGGGCTATAACAACGCCCTGGAGCTTGCAGGATTAAAGACTAATTTCAATAAAAACAAGGTGGTTCATTCCGATGAAGAATTATTGAAAATGTATGTGGAATTATGCAAGAAAATAGGAAAACCAGCGACGAGTAGAGATATTGATGACAATTTACAATATAGCTCTGATGTCTTTGTAATGAGATTTGGCAGCATAAATAAATTAAGGGAGTTAGCGGGGTATAACACAGTTGATTATACCAAGAAGTATTCTAAGGGCGATATTAAAATTAAACTAATAGCAGCTTATAAGGAAAAAGGGAGGAGGTTGAAAAATCACGAATTAAAACAATTGTCTAAAGATGATAGTAATTTCCCTTCTATTAGTACTGTTTGCAGACATTTCAATACTACTAAAATAAGCAAAGTTTGGGAAGAGATTGAAAAAGAATATCATATAAATACATACGGAAAAGATTTAATAGAGCAAGTACAAACTTTAGCAAAAGAAATGGGTAAAACCCCGACAGTAAAAGATTTTGAATTGTCAGGTAAAGCACAGTATATTTTTGGTAGCTGGAATAATTTTATTAAAAAAGCTGGTTTAAAACCCAATATAAAATTTAATAATTGTGCTAATTTATCAACAGAAAAAATCATAGAAATGGCTAGGAAAGAAATCGAAAGGATAGGATCTACGTCTAGTAACGAATATGTTAAGCATAGATCTATAGAAGCACCTTCTTATGATATTATAAAGAAAAAGCTGTGTGCAAAAACGTGGAACGAAGCATTAATAAAGATGGGTTTTTCACCAAATAATTATAGCAAAAAATCTAAAAAACAAAAACAAAAAAACAAAAAATGTAAAGTATCTTATTGCAATGCAGCAGCAAGGGCAAAGGGATATTGTGGAAAGCATTACAATCAAATTTGGACTCACGGATGCATTAAAGATGGATATACAGATGAAGAAATAAGACAATATACTGAAAGAATGAGAAACAGAAAGTCACCTGTTAATAGTAAAACTGGTGTTAAGGGAGTAAGAATTAATAAAAATGGCACTTATTCTGTTAGAATAGTAGATAAAGGTAAAGAGTATCATTTAGGTACTTATGACACTCTAGCAGAAGCAAAGAAAGCAAGATTAGAAGGAGAAAAAAAGTATTGGGGTAAGATTTATACAAAAGACTAGTTTAATAGCTAGTCTTTTTATCTTGCTAAACTTGTACAAAACTAACCTCCTATTCTCCTTATATACGATTCATTTTAACCCTAACAATACAATTACATTCTAATTATATTAAAACTTAATATAAGCTAAATACAAGCGTTACAATAGGTTTGTATAATTTTACGTCCATCTTTACGTTGAACCTATGTTCTGATATAATTGTTATAGAAAAATAGTGGGGGAGATTTATATGCTAGAAGAAAAAGAGTTACAAAATATTGAAAATAAAGTAAAAAATAAAATTTCACTAGAGATAGATGAAATTTCTAAATATCTTAATATAGAAGAAAGATTAATAAAAAATATATTTGTAATGTATAAAGCATTTGGAAGAAAATCAGTAGAGAGTATTACATTGTCTAATGAAGAAATAGATGATGTTATTAAATTAGGATGTCCAAATGTAATTAATCATCAAAAAATGCCAGGATTATCCTAGCATTTTTCAGGGGACATCTTGGGGACATTTTTAAGGATTTGGGGACATAAAAAACTATATAAAAACACAGTGAATAAGTTAAAGCACGTATAAAAAGAGGGATATAAAGATAGAGAAAGATATAGAAATAGCATATATTCCTATGGTTATAGGAA
>CCEZ01000018.1 GCA_000751555.1 Anaerosalibacter massiliensis
TTCTTTTTTTGCTGACTTATTTAATATAGCATATATTTCTTATCTTGTCAAGTTTTTTTAATTTATTTTTTTATAATTTTTATCTTGTTTTTAATCTGCTATATCAGCGACAACTCTTAAAAATATATCAGGTTTTTCTTGTTTTGTCAACAGTTTTTTTAAAAAATATTATTTTTTACTTTTATATATTATATGATATCAAATTTATACATAAATCTGGTATCATATATACAGTAGGTTTAGCTCTAATAATTTCTTAATATTTCATTTTAAAAAATAATTACAATATAAACTTTTTCTGAAAGTGGTGATTAAATTGGACCTTCGTCAATTAGAAACCTTTGTAGAAGTCTCAAATCTAAAAAGTTTTTCTAAAGCTGCAAAAAAATTATATATTGCACAACCTACAGTTACAAGCCATGTTCAAAATCTTGAAAAAGAACTTGGAACAATCCTTATAAATCGTTCAGGAAAAAATATGACTCTTACTGAAGCAGGAGATCTTCTCTACAAATATGCAATTAATATTATTAACACATGTGAAATGGCTAAATTTCAGCTTGCTTCTTATAAAGGAGAAGTCCAGGGCCATCTCAATATATCTTCTAGTTCAATTCCAAGAAAATATATACTACCTAATATTCTAAAAGAATTTACTTTAAAATATCCTAATGTAACCTTTTCACTAATCAATAAGGATTCTAAGGGAGTTGTAAAAAGTATTTTAAATGGTGATAGTGACTTTGGCATAGTTGGAGCAAAGTATCCATCAAAAAATTTAAATTATATTGAAATAATTGAGGACAAGCTTCTTTTAACAACACCTAATAACTCTAAGTTTCCCCAAAAAAATTATTCTTATTTAGATAAGGATGTAATATTAAAAGAAAAGATAATTTTTAGAGAGGATGGTTCAGGAACAAGAAAACTTCTAGAAAGAGAATTAGAAAAAAATAATATAAATAAAGAACTTTTAAATATAGTAGCATATATTGAAGATACTGAAACTATTAAAAAACTAATATTCCTTAAAGTTGGAATTAGTTTTCTCTCTCAAAGGGCTATTTTAGAAGAATTAAATACTGAAAAATTTAAAGTCTTCAATATTAAAGATTTCAATCTTAATAGGAAATTTTATTTTACTTATCATAAAAATAGACAACTATCTCCTCTAAGTGAAACTTTTAAAAATTTCATATTAGAATACATAAAAAATCAAGCTGTATAAATATAGCTTGATTTTTTACACTCTTATTACTACATATTATGCTAAATAAAAAGCTTTATATCCTTTATAAGTCATATAGACATCTGCTTTACTTACAGCTTCATAAGGAGCATGCATGCTTAGAACTGGTATGCCACAATCAACTACCTCCATGCCATAATTAGCTAGTATATAAGCTATAGTGCCGCCTCCTCCTTGGTCTACTTTTCCTAATTCACCTGTTTGCCAAATAATATTATTTTCATTGAATATTCTTCTAATATAATTTATATATTCAGAGTTAGCATCACTACTTCCTCCCTTTCCACCAGAACCAGTATACTTTATTAAAGCAATACCTTTACCTAAATAAGCAGTATTTAACTTATCAAATACTTCTGGATAGTTAGGATCAAATGCAGCTGCTACATCTGCAGATAAAACTTTTGAATTAGCCAAAGCTCTCCTAGTACTTATTATATCTGATCCTTCTAATAATACTAATTCAGCAACAGTATTCTCAAAAAATTTAGAATGCATACCTGTATTTCCTACACTTCCAATTTCTTCTTTATCTACAAATAATGCTACAGAAGTTCTTTTTGGATGCTCTACTTCTAATATAGAACTTAAGGATGTGTAAGCACATACCCTATCATCATGACCATAAGAAAGAATTAAACTTCTATCAATTCCCAAGTCCCTTGCTTTTCCTGCTGGTACAGCTGAAATTTCTGCTGTAGTAAAATCTTCTTCTGTTATACCATATTTTTCATTTAATATTTTCAATATATTTATCTTAATTTTCTCATCTAAATCTTTTTCATTATATGGTATACTTCCAATAGTTATATTCAAACCTTCTCCTTCAATCCCCTCTTCTAAAGTCTTCTTTTCCTGTTCTTTAGATAAGTGAGGTAAAAGATCAGATATGAAAAACACTGGATCATCATCTTCTTCTCCTATTACAATATTTACTTTCTCTCCATTGTTTTTAATTATTACTCCATGTAAAGATAGAGGTTGAGAAACCCATTGATACTTTTTAATACCTCCATAATAATGGGTTTTAAGTAATGCCAATTGAGCATCCTCATATAGAGGATAAGATTTTATATCTAATCTTGGAGAATCAATATGAGAACCTATTATATTCATTCCCTTCTCTATGCTTTCTTCTCCTATAACAAATAAGGCCACAGCTTTGTCTTTATTATTTGCATAAATTTTCATACCTGGTTTAAGTTTTTCTCCAGATTTTATTATACTGTTTATTGATTTAAATCCATTGTTCTTAACTCTTTTTATAATTTCCTTTGTTGCCTCTCTCTCTGTTTTACTTGTATCTAAAAACCTTTTATAGTCTTCATTTAAATTAAATAATTCTTCTTTTTCCTCTTCATTAACATTTTGCCATACATTTTTAAATTTAAAAGTTAATTTTTCTTTTAATTCCTTTCCATTCATATTATCAACCCTCAATTCCCATTATATCTTTTTTATATTATTTTTATATGCAAATATAGCTGCTTGAATTCTATCATTTACATCTATTTTTTTAAATATATTAGAAACATGATTCTTTACAGTTTTTTCACTAATAAATAACCTTTCAGCAATTTCCCTATTGTTAAGACCTTCTGCTACTAAAGTTAAGACTTCATATTCCCTTTTTGTCAAAGCTTCAATCTTTAATAAGTCTCCGTTAACTTCCTTTTCTTTAGAATTTATCTCTTCTATAAGCATAGAAGCTACACTTGGTTGTATGTAAGTCTTTCCATTATTTACATCTCTAATAGCTTTTATCAAACTATCAGCATCTGAATCTTTTAATATATAGCCATTTGCTCCAATTTTTATAGTTTCAAATAGATATTCCCTATCATCATGTATTGTTAGCATAATAACCTTTGATAAAATTCCTAAATCTTTAAATCTTCTTAAGACTTCTATTCCATTCATCTTAGGCATATTTATATCTAATAATATTACATCAGGGCTATACTCTAATGCTTTTTCAACGGCTTCTTCCCCATCTCCAGCTTGCTCAATAACATCAATATCTTTTTCAAGATCTAAAATCTGTTTTAATCCTTCTCTTAAAAGCACGTGGTCATCTACTATCATCACTGTTATATTATTATCTTTCATAAATATCTTCCTCCTCATTTAGTGGTATAGAAAAATATATCTTGGTTCCCATACCTGGAGATGATTTAACTTTTAATTTACCATTTAACAATTCAGCTCTTTCTTTCATACTCATCAGTCCAAACCCCCCAGAACGTATATCTTTATCTATAGCATCCTCTTCCTTATTAAATCCTACTCCATCATCAGATATTAAAACACTGAATCTAACAGACGTTTTTTCAACTGTGATATCTACTTTTCTAGCATGAGAATGTTTTTGAACATTGTTCAAAGCTTCTTGAATTATTCTAAATACAGCAATTTCCATTGCTGATTCAAAACTACTAACATCACCTAATATCTTTAATTCCACTAGAATACTGCTTTCTTTCATAAAATTATAAATATATCTTTCTAAAGTAGGTATTAACCCTAAGTCATCTAATGTCATAGGTCTTAAATCATATATAATTTTTCTTACATCTTTTAAATTGCTCCTTGTTATATCTTTTAAGCTTTCTAACTCTTTTTTTGTCCTTTCAATATCAGAATCTATAAGCCTTTCACATAGTTGAGCTTTGACTAAAATATTAGCCATAGATTGGGCTGGTCCATCATGTATATCTCTTGCAAGTCTCTGCCTTTCTTCTTCCTGGGCCTCAATAATTTTAATCCCTAAATACTGTTTTTTACTCAAATCACCTACTGTAGCTAAAATATCATCTGCATTCCCTTTTAAATATCCAGTAGCAACACCTATTTGTTTACTTACATCTTCTGCTTTTTTTAAAACCTTTATTGTCTCTTTAAGTCTTATTTCAAGTTCTCCTCTTTTTTCTATGAGTGTTCTTTCTTCTTCCCGTTTTAAAGTAAGACTAACTCTTAGATCGTTTGCCTTTTCATAGGCCTCTTTTATATCATCTTCATCATAGATATGAAAATTTTTACTTACATTTGCTAGTAAAACCCTACTTCTTTTCTCTTCCCTGTCCAAGCGGTCTACTTCCTCTATAGTAGTATCGACTTTTTCCCTGATTTTTTTTAGCTCATATTTAATATTTTCACATTCATTTCTAGCATGTTCTACAATATCAAATAGCTGACCTCTGCTCTTTTCAATAGCAGAGATAGTTTCAACTAATATATCATTTATTTTTTTAAACCCCATGAAAGAATCACTCATTATAGCACACCTCTATTTTTCCAATTCAATTTTCCCTATTTGTTCCTTCTCCTCTTCACTTAATACTTTTTCGAGATCTATAAGTATTAAGAGTCTATTTTCATCTAATTTGCCAACACCAGTAATATATCTTCTATGTATATTAGAAATAACATCTGGTGCTGGATCAATATTCTCGTCATCTAGCCTAACTGTCTGCGAAGCTTCATCTACTACAAAACCTACCTGTTTCTCCTTTAAATTAATAATTATTATTCTAGTATCATTAGTAATTCCATCATCTTGTAGTTTAAATCTCTCTTTAAGATTTATTATTGGAATCACTCTGTCTCTAAAATTAATTATTCCTTCAATAAAATCAGGAGTATTAGGTAATTTAACAGATTTTTGATAAGGTCCTATTTCTTTTACATTCATAATATCTATACCATAGTCCTCTTTACCTAGTTTGAAAACCACATATTGTTTTTCTGACATATTATCTCCCCCTAATAAAATATTTTAACATATATTTCTACATATTTGTCGTAAGTCCTCTATTTTTTTATAAGTAATACAATTATAATAAAATATTTATCCTTACAATTATTTAAGTTCTAGGTCTTATTATCTAGGACCCTTGAAATTTATAAAAAAATCATAAAATTAAGAAGCACACTATTTAGTGCGCTTCTTAATTTATAACTATACCATCTTTTATAACTTTTTCAACATGATTAATACCAAAGTGGTATATTATATAATTTAAATTTGGTACATCAAATATAACTAAATCGGCTTTTTTACCTTTTTCTAAGCTCCCTTTTTCTTCTTCCAATTTCAATGCACATGCTCCATTTATTGTTACTGCCGTAATTACTTCCTCAGGAGTCATTTTCATAATAAGAGAAGCAAAACTCATTATTAATTGTAAATTTTCAGTAGGACAACTACCTGGGTTATAATCTGTTGACAAAGATATAGGCACACCTGCTTCTATCATTTCTCTAGCCCTAGCAAATTTACCAGTTTGAAGATTAAAAGAAGTGCCTGGAAGTAAATTAGCTATAACTTTTTTCTCAGCCATCTTCTTTATACCTTCATTGCTAGCTGCAACTAAATGATCTGCAGTTATGCAATTTATTTCAGCTGCCAACTCTGCTCCTCCTAAAGGTTTAATTTCATCAGCATGTATTTTGGGAATTAGCCCATATTTCCTTCCTGCTTCTAATATTTTTCTAGATTGTTCTATAGTAAATACTCCTTCTTCACAAAATACATCGCAAAACTTTGCCAATTTTCTTTTACTTACTTCTGGAACCATTTTTTCTACGATAATATCTACAAATCTATCAGGATTATCTCCGTATTTTTCTGGTATAGCATGAGCCCCCATAAAAGTAGATACTATATCTACAGGATGATTTTCATTTAATTTTTTAGCTACATCCATTTGTTTTATCTCTACATCAAAATCATCAATTCCATAACCACTTTTAGCTTCTACTGTTGTAACCCCATATGAAATCATTGTATCTAAACTTTTCTTAGCCTTTTCATATAATTCTTCAAATCCTGCTTCTTTTGTTGATTTAACTGTACTATGTATTCCTCCACCTTTTTTTAGTATATCTAAATATTCTACACCTTCTAGTTTCATAGCCAGTTCATTTTCTCTTGACCCTCCATGAACCAAATGAGTGTGAGAATCTATAAGCCCTGGAGTCACAGTCTTATCTTTCCCATCTACAAATACAGTTTTTTCATTTATTTCTATGTGGGAAGGAAGGCTTCCTTCCCCCACATAGATAATTTTATCTCCATCAACTGCAACAATTCCATTTTTAATCAATCCAATATCTTTCATATCTAAGCCTGTTCTAGGCTTATTTTCACCTTTTAAAGTTATTAAGTTAGAAATATTCTCTATAACTAAAGTAGCTTTCATTTTATCACCCTATTCAAAAATTCTTTTTTCAAGTATTTGACTCTCATCAAAATTCTCTACTTTTAAATAATAATTAGCGCAATTGACTAATGCATTCACTGGAACTAAGCCAATTATTTCACTTCCTATTACATTTACTCCATATCTATTAGCTTCTCTTTCAATCATATCAAATACTCTATATAATGGTGTCTTTGTATAGTCTACCATATTCATACTGACTTGTACTATGTTTCTTTCCTTTATTTCAATACCTAATGCCTTACAATAGGCAAATCCTCCGCTACTTCCTCTAACAGCCTTTCCTATTTTTTTAGCAATAGATAAATCATCAGTATCTAAATTTACATTAAATGCAACTAATGGCATCCTTGCACCAACTGCTGTAACTCCAGCTTTAATATTTAATTCATTTGGTCCAAAATCTGGTGCCCACTCTTCTTCCTTTAATTTTTCTGCCATTCCCTCATATTGTCCCTTTCTAACTTTAGCTAAATTTTCTCTATGAGGTGCAGATGCAGACTTTTCATATAAATATACAGAAATATTTAATTCTTCTCCTATTCTCTTGCCCAATTTTTTGGACATTTCAATAGCTTCTTCTTCAGTAATATCTGATATAGGAATTAAAGGTATTACATCTGTTGCACCCATTCTTGGATGCTCTCCAGTATGCTGAGTCATATCAATAAGTTCTGAAGCTTTCTTACATGTATTAAATGCTGCTTCCAATACCTTTTCTGGTTCTCCAATGAACGTAACTACTGTGCGATTATGATCTTTATCTGGAGAATAATCAAGTAATTTCACTTCATCTACCCTTCTTACTTCATCTACTATTTTTTCAATTACCTCTTTATCTCTTCCTTCACTAAAATTTGGTACACATTGTACAAGCCTAGCCATTTTCTCGCCTCCTATATTTTATTTATTGTATTTATCATAATTATCTTCAACAAGTTTTTCCACTAAATTCTTATCTGCTATATAAGGTATAGTTATATGATCAGTATCATTATGGTTTTTATTATATTCTATACATGTTTTTATAGAGTTTTCATTTCTTGCCCAAGATCTTCTAGCTACTCCTCCCATAACATCCCAAGGTATAGCTGAATTTATTATATCATCTGTTTTTTTACTTCCATCTAATACTAATCCAAAACCACCATTTATAGCTTTTCCAATTCCTACACCTCCGCCATTATGAAGAGCTATTAAACTCATACCTCTTGCTGAATTTCCAGCATAACAGTGAGTTGCCATATCTGCCATTACATTGCTACCATCTTTAATATTTGCTGTTTCTCTAAATGGTGAATCTGTCCCTCCTGTATCATGATGGTCTCTTCCCAACATTACAGGACCAATTTCCCCGTTCCTTACCATCTCATTAAATTTAAGAGCAATATCTCTCCTTCCCAATGCATCTTGATATAATATTCTTGCTTGAGTACCTACTACTAACCTATGCTCTTCTGCATCTCTTATCCAGATATAATTATCTCTATCCTGTCCTCTCCTATTTGGATCAATACATTTCATGGCAGCTCTATCTGTCTTTATAAGATCCTCATGTTTTCCACTTAAACATACCCATCTAAAAGGTCCATATCCATAATCAAAAAGCATAGGTCCCATAATATCTTCTACATAGGATGGAAATATAAATCCTTCACTTTCATCCACTCCATTTTTAGCAATTTCTTTTACTCCTGCATCATATACAGCTTTCATAAAACTATTTCCATAATCAAAGAAGTATGTTCCCCTATCTACTAGTATCTTTATAAGCTCATAATGACGTGTTAATGATTTTTCTACAAGTTGAATAAATGTTTTCTTATCTGAACGTAATAAATCTGTCCTCTCTTCAAATGTAAGCCCTTGTGGACAATATCCTCCATCATAAGGGACATGACAAGATGTCTGATCAGATAATAAATCTATATTTATTTCTTTTTCAACTACATATTCAAGTAAATCCACTATATTCCCATGATAAGCAATAGCTATAGGCTCTTTTTTATCTAAATATTCATTGGCTATTTCAAAAATTTCATCTAAATTATCTGAAACCTTATCTACCCAACCTTGTTTTAATCTAGTTTCTATTCTTGAATAATCAACCTCTGCAATAATTCCTACTCCATTAGCAATTTCTATAGCCTTTCCTTGAGCACCACTCATTCCACCAAGTCCAGAAGTTACAAATATATGCCCTCTTAAATCTTTATCTTCTGGTATACCCAGCTTTAATCTACCTGCATTTAATATAGTATTATAAGTTCCATGAACTATTCCCTGAGGTCCAATATACATCCAGCCTCCTGCAGTCATCTGTCCATAGTTAGCCACTCCCATAGCTTGAGCTTTAATCCAATGCTCTTGATCATCAAACATACCAACCATTAATGCATTAGTTATAATAACTCTAGGGCTATGAGGGAAAGATTTAAAAAGCCCTACTGGATGGCCTGATGCAACTACAAGAGTTTGTTCTTCTGTAAGCTCTTCAAGATACTTTTTAAGAAGTCTATATTGCATCCAATTTTGACATACCTGGCCTGTTTCTCCATAAGTTACTAATTCATAAGGATATAGTGCTACATCAAAATCTAAATTGTTATCAATCATTACTTGAAAAGCTTTACCTTCTATACATTTACCTTTGTACTCATCAATTGATTTCCCTTTAATATTGCCTTCTGGCCTAAATCGATATCCATATATTCTTCCTCTTGTAAACAATTCTTCTAAAAATTCAGGAGCTAGTTCTTCATGAAGTTGTTCAGGTACATACCTTAATGCATTTTTAAGGGCTATTTCTGTTTCTTTTTTTGTTAGATTAAATTCTCTCTTTGGTGCCCTCCTAGTTCCCTCAACAAATTCAGGCATTGGAGGCAATTCATTGTCTAGCTTGATTGTCATAGCTTTTAAAACATCAAAGTTATTAATCATTTAAAGTCCCCCTTTTAATTTAATTCACCTAATTTTTCTTCTATTTTATCCAAAATTATATTTGATTTTATTAACTCTTCACACTTATTTATTTCCTTGTACATTATTATATCATCTATTATTTTCGAAGTATTCTCTCTCACTATATTATAAACAATATTGCTCCCTATTCCTAATCCACTATTTCCTCTTAAATCAATAGCTTGACATGCAGTTAAAATTTCCATAGCAATAACTTTTCTTGTGTTATCTAAAATAGTTCTAGCCTTTCTTGCAGCTATGGTTCCCATAGATACGTGATCTTCTTGATTAGCAGAAGAGGGTATTGAATCTACACTAGCTGGATGAGCTAATACTTTGTTTTCTGAAACTAAGGACGCTGCAGAATACTGAACTATCATAAAACCAGAGTTCAATCCTCCTTTTTCAACTAAAAATGCTGGTAGATCACTTAAAGCAGGATTTACCAATCTTTCTATTCTCCTTTCAGATACATTAGCCAATTCTGCTAAAGCTATTCCTAAGAAATCAAAACTTAATGCCATAGGTTGACCATGGAAATTTCCTCCTGATATTACTTCTTCCATTTCACTAAATATGAGAGGATTGTCTGTAGCAGAATTAATTTCTATTCCTACTTTTTCTTTTACATATTCTATAGCATCCTTAGAAGCTCCATGAATTTGTGGAATACATCTTAATGAATAGGCATCTTGAACCCTAATTTCACCTTGAGTAGTAGTCATATTACTTCCCTTGAGAAGCTGTAATAAGTTTTTAGCTGTATTAATCTGTCCACTATGAGGTCTCACTTTATGAACCTTCTCATCATAAGCTGTTACTATACCATTTAATGCTTCAATAGTTAAAGATGAAGCTATATCTGCCATCTTGCTTAGATTTATACTATCATATAATACTAATGTGCCAATGGAAGTCATTACTTGAGTTCCATTAATTAAAGCAAGACCTTCTTTAGATGTAAGTTCTACTGTTGGTATTCCAGCTAATTCCATAGCCTTTCTACCTTCAATTATTTCTCCTTTATAATAAGCCTCTCCTTCTCCCAGCATCACTAGTACCATATGAGACAACGGTGCTAAATCTCCACTAGCTCCTAATGAACCTTTTTCAGGTATTATAGGATGTACCTTTTTATTTAACATCTCTATCAATGTATTTAATGTTGAAAGTCTTATACCAGAAAATCCCTTGGATAATGCATTTGCCCTTAATAGCATAACTCCTCTTATTATTTCCTCATCTAAAGCTTTCCCCACTCCACAAGAATGACTTACTATAAGATTCTTTTGTAACATTTTTGTCTCATCTTTAGAAATAACCACATTGCTGAACATACCAAATCCAGTTGTAATACCATATACAACTTTTTCTTCATCTACAAACTTATCTACTGTATTTCTTGATTTTTCAACATTTTCAATAGCTTTTTTAGACAATTCTACCTTATATCCTTTTCTAGCAACATTTACAAAGTCTTCAATTGTAAGGTTATTCCCATCAATGACAACTTTATTCACACTATCATCTCCTTCATTATTTTCCATACTTAATTTTACCTATGAACTTTAAGCCCTTTTCATTTTAATTATCTGTTACATTATCTTAATAAAGTGTATAAAAATACCACAGATTCATTCTGTGGTTATTTTTTGTAAATTATATGATTTTAATGGAGTGTAAATTCTTTTTCCCATAATATCCTCACTCTTCATTAAAGTTATTTTATTTAAAACAAAATCATAATCTATCTCTTCTTTAATATGATGAAAATTCTCCTTAAAAACTACTCGTCTAGCTATTGTAATATGTGGTTTAAATGGCCTTGTTTCTTTTTTAAAGTTTAAACTTTCCATTTGATTTTCCAAATCCTTATTTAGGGAATCTAATAATTTAATATCACCTTTTGTACCTACCCACAATACCCTTATATTTTTATTGCCTTTAAAATAGCCAAGTTTATATAATGACAATCGAATACCATTATAATTTTCAGAAATGTTTTTAAGCACTTTATCTATATCAACTACAGTTTCTCTATCTATATTTCCTAAAAATTTTAAAGTTAAATGAAAATTGTCATAAGACACCCAAGATCCTTTAATTATTTCTTTTTTTAAATTCTCCTGAATACTATATAATTTTCTTTTTAAATCATTATCAAATTCTAATGCAATAAAACTTCTCATTCTATATCACCAAAAAATTAGTATTACTATGGACAATATAAAATCAATAGCCCCTACATATATAAACATCTTCCACAATAAATCAAATATTTCTTTTCTTTTTCTAAAATCATCCAGCCTTTTAGTCTTTGAAACAACATATGCATCTTTATGACTATTTTTCAATGTTTTCATCTCTTCTAAGTCCATAGGTTTATTCATTATAGATTTTTTATGAGTAGACCAGGTAAGTATTTGGAATATTACTCCTACGCTTAAAAAAACTACTCCTACAATAAAGAAATTGTTAATTAGTTTATGCAAAAGTCTATATTTTTTGCCTGTAACCATAGATAAAATTAATACTAATGAAATACTTATTAAAAATAAATTTATATATGGCTTTAAGCTTTTATTCTTCAAGTTTAGCACAACTTTCCCTTTTCAATATTTGAAATGGTAATTTTATATGGTTTTTTTCTAATTCTTCACCTTTTAGTTCTTTAATTATCCATCTTATAGCAACAGCACCAATATCATAATATGGTTCCTTTATACTTGTAAGTCTAGGCCTATAGGTAGAAGCAATCTTTATATCTCCATAGCCTGCAATAGATATATCTTCTGGAACTTTTATATCATTGTCATATAGATAGTTCATAAGCCCAATAGCTAATTCATCATGACTACAGAATACAGCAGTTATATTATGAGTATGTTTAAGATTTAGAATATCTTTTCCTATTTCATATCCATCTTCAATATTGTATCCTTTTGTATAGCAAAGTACTTCACTATATTTTCCATATTCTTCAATAGCTTTTCTATAGCCAGCTATTTTTAATTTTTCTAAAGAATACTCTAACTCTTCATCAGTAGTAACATAAGCTATATTTTCATGACCTAATTTCAAAAGATAATTGGTCATTTCATAAGCTGCATCATGATTATCTATTGATACAGTAGGGAAATCCTCTATATAAAAATATCTATTTAAATATACAAATGGAATATTCAATAAATTCATCTGTTCTTTTACTTCTTCATTCACTATTTCAGATAATAATACTATTCCTTCTACTTGTTTCCTATTTAGCAACTGTATAAATCTTAATTCTGTTTCTTTATCGCCATAACTACTGCAAAGTAATATATCATAATTATACATTTTACCTACTTCTTCTATACCTCTAACCATTTGTGCAACATAAGAGTTCCCTATATCCGTCACTATAACCCCTATTAAGAAAGATTTTTTAGTAACCAGTGTTCTTGCTACTTCATTTGGTCTATATCCTAACTCCTCTATTGCATCTAAAACCTTCTTCTTAACTTCTGAACTTACAGGTTTAGAATCATTTATTACTCTTGATACTGTTGATATAGATACTCCAGCTAATTTTGCAACATCCTTAATAGTTGCTGACATTTTTATCCTCCTCATGAAAAAAAGTTACAATTATTTTTTATATTATATCATAATCTTAACAATATGTATAATAAAACCTGTTGACTAATCATAAAATTACGAATTATTGCTATTTCTAACCCTTTAGCTTACTATGATTTTTTTCATACAATATTAGTTTATGCCACTAAATCTATATTATATTCGATCATTTTTCATAACCATGTAAAGAGATTCTAAGGCCTCTTTTAAAAATTTTTTTTCCTCTTCTTTTACACTTTTTAATTTTCCATTGAGATACTCCCTTCTTTTCTTTAAAACTTTCTCTACTAAGTCATATCCTATAGGTTGAACCTCAACTCTTACTACCCTCTTATCCTCCATATCTTTCCTTCTTATAACTAATCTACTTCTTTCCATCCTATCTACTAAATCTGTTATTGTACTACTTGCTAAGGCCATCTCTTGGCTCAATTCTCCAACAGTTAAGTCTCCCTTACCTATTAAAATTTGCAATGCAGTAAATTGAGGCACTGTAATATCAAAATCATTTAAAATTTCCCTCCCTTTTTTTCTTATTATATAATCTACTTTTCTTAAATATTTTTCAATTTCAACTACATTTTCAGATACATTCTCTTGACTCAAAAAATCTCCTCCAATATTCTTGTATTTATCATATTATACACCATTTTAACTATAATCAAACTTTAAAAAATCAAACTAGTCTAATAATTTTTATGAAACAATTCTTTTTAAAAAACAATAAATATAAATAGTAAAAAAGCAAACTAGTCTGCTTTTTTACTATTTTATAAAAATCCTAAAACTATTAGGAATTGCTTCAAAAGTTGCAGGCAACTTTCCACCATATTCTCCATCAATATCTATAGGTACATTTTCATCAGTATATATAGATATTTTTTTAGTTTTAAAATACTCTACATTTGGATGATTTATATGTTCTCCTCTAAGAATATTAACAAAAATGGACACTAAATCTTGAACCTCTGATTTTTTAATTATAATACTATCTAAATATCCATCTGATACATTAGCTTCTGGTGCTAATTTTTTGAAACCTCCTATAGAAGAACTATTAGATAATAAAAACAATAATATATCTTCTTCTTTAATATATTCTTCACTTTCAAACCTTACTCTTATAGGTTCAAATTTTTGTTTTGGTATTTCCTTTAAGCCTTCTAAATAATAAGCCATTCTTCCCAATATAGCTTTAATTTCAGGTTGAACCTGATATCCTACATTAGTAAGAAGTCCACTAGCTGCTACATTTATAAAATAGTCATCATTTACTTTTCCTAAATCAACATCTATAGTTTTTTCATTTTTTATCATTTCATAAAACTCCCTACTACCTCTAGGCAACTCCATATAATTAGCAAAATCATTAACAGTTCCTGCTGCTAAAATAGCAACTGGTATTTTCCTTCCTCCCTTTATTATTCCTTTAGCTACTTCATTTACTGTTCCATCTCCTCCACATGCTATAATCATATCCCAATCTTCTTTACAAGATCTAATAGTTTCCCACATAGCATCATCTTTCTTTTCCGTTGAAAATTTACTTACTGTATATCCATCATCAATTAGTAATTTGCATATAGAGTCAATCCTTCTTTGTATTATTTGTCTTCCTGAAGAAGGATTACATATTATTTTAACTTTCTTCATAAGTATCAGCCTTTCTTATTAATCAATTAAATTGAACTAACTACCTTTATACCAATATCAGGACGATCAGTTATTATACTAGTAACATTAAGCATTTTCATTAATATAATTTCATCTTCATTATTTACTGTAAAGGGATTGACCATAACTTTATTAAATAAACATTCTTTAACTACTTGTTCATTTATAGTAATAAAAAGTGGATGAATAGCATCTGCCCCTATGCTCTTAGCATATTTCCATGGAGATACCATTCCAGCTATATATAGTATACCCGTTTTAATCTTTGGCTCAATTTTTTTAATTTTCAATAGACTATAGTGATTAAATGATGAAATAATAACATAAGATTCTAAACCATAATATTTTATAAGTTCAACTATATCTTCCTCTATGTTAGGATAAAATATAGGCCCATTTTTCAATTCTATATTTAATAAGATGTTTTCCCTTTTTACAAATTTTAATACTTCATTTAAAGTTGGAATATTTTCTTTTGCAAATTTTTTATCAAACCAGCTTCCTGCATCAAGTGATTTAATTTCTTTTAAATTTAAATCCTTGATATAACCAGTTCCATTAGTAGTCCTATCTACCTTTTCATCATGACATACTATTAGATGTCCATCCTTAGATTTATGAACATCTATTTCAATTCCATCGGCATTCATATCTACGGCCATTTTATAAGATGCAAAAGTATTTTCTGGTGCATAATGCGATGCTCCTCTATGAGCAAAAACTAAAGGTCTAACCAATTAAATCTCCCCCCCAAAACAATTTACATTTACATCTATTATACACTTTTTATATTTAATACAAGCAAAAATTAAAGAAATAGGGAGATAACTCCCTATTTATCACTATCTATATTCTTTAACATATCTTGAAGTTTACTTGCTTGATAACCAGATTCTTCTGCAAAATCTTTAAATGCCTTAGCTACTTCAACATCATCAATTTGTTTAGAATACATTTCAAAATCTCTTACCATCTCTTGAGTATCTAATATCTTCTTCTTAATAATTTCCTTTTTATTCATTTCCAAAAAAACCACCTCCAATAATTCTTACTAATATCTTTTCTTATTAAATCTTTTTTTATGTATTTAACCTTCAAACTATATATTTTATTATAATAAAATATATAGTTTGAGTTTTAAAATATTTAGTCCTTTACTTATATTGATTTTTAAAGTAAAATAGTCTGAGTATAATTTTTTTAATAGGAGTGTATAAAATGTACGATTATCATATTCACAGTGATTTTTCTATGGATTGTAAATACTCTATGGAAGATATGGTATTAGAGGGAATAAGAAAAAATATGAGGACTTTATGTTTTACTGACCATATTGAATTTGAAGTTACAGAAAAAAAAATAGACATGGCTTTTCGTACAAAAGATTATTTTAGGAAAACTAATCAGATGAAATATAAATATTTCAAAGATATTGAAATTTTATCTGGAGTTGAAATAGGTATGCAACCTCATTTAAATAAAAGGTATGATTCCTTTTTAACTAAGGAACCCTTTGACTTTGTTATCATGTCTATTCACTCTGATGAAGGTAAAGATATTGCTTCGGGTAGTTTTCTAAACAATAAAAAACCTATTGAAGCTACTATGAAATATTATGAAAACGTCTTAAATTCTGTAAAAAACTTTCAAAATTATGATATATTAGGTCATATAGATTTAATCGATAGGTATTTTAAAGATTTTTCTCTTATACCTGAAACAAAAGAATATATAAAAATTGTAGAGGATATATTTGAAATAATTATTTCATCTGGAAAGGGAATTGAATTAAATACTTCTGGTGTAAGATATGGATTAAAATATTATCATCCAAAGATTGAACTCTTAAAATTGTATAAAAAACTTGGAGGAGAAATTATAACTATAGGTTCTGATGCACATGAGCCAAAGTTCGTTGGTTATGATTATAAAAAGGCAGAAAGACTATTAAGAGACTTAGGATATAAATATATATTTATATTTAGAGATAGAAAAAAATTCCCAATCCAGATAGCTTAAATATATATTCTATTTACATCTATTCTCTTATCACTATTGCAAGATGGACATTTATATAAATGGGTACATTTGTAACTAGGTACTCCATCAACCTTATGAGTTATATCATCTAATAAATAAGGACTGTAGTCATCTAAATAATTGACTAAAGCTCCCTTATCCTTCATTGTTGTATAACATATGGGACAACTAACTTTTATTTCATATATTCCATTACACAGAGGACAGACTTGATTCATATTTTACCTTCTTTCAGATATTTTTATCTTAAGAATAGTATCTGTATTTTTTTTAAAAATATACAAATACAAAAACCCTTAGACTCATCTAAGGGTTTTTGTATTCCCACAATGCCGTCTTCCTATTTAATTCACACCCGCCTCTTACAAGGTGGGTGTCCTGTCAATAACTTTTGACTTCCTTTTAAAAAGGCATGTCATACGCTATTGAACAACAGACTCCCGTTGAATACTATGTCGGTTGAATTATCTAGGATAGCGAACATCGTAGAAACTTTTCTAGTTATATTATAACCTCTATCTAGTCTTACTTCAAGTATTGTTTCAAATTAAACTAATTTTTTCTATTATTTCAAGAAAATGATGATACTAATTTATTTACATCTTCCTCATCTAATACCTCTTTTTCCAGGAGAAGAGAAGCTATCTTATCTAGATATTCAATATTGTCCATAATAATGTTTTTAGTTTCAGAATAGAGATTATCTAACATTTCTTTAACTCTATCCATTAGCATTTTATTTCCTCCTATATTTTCTCCTAGTATTGATTCGTAATTTACAAGACCTAGTTCATTATCCATACCATATATACCTACCATGGACATAGACATTTCAGTAGCTTTCTTTAAATCACTAGAAGCTCCAGTAGTAATATTCTCTTCTCCAAATATTATTTCTTCAGCTGCTCTTCCACCTAGAGCTATCATTATATTATTTTTTATATCATTTTTAGTTTGATACATTTTATCTGGAGGAATATTCATACTAAACCCCCCCATACCATTAGTACTAGGTATGATGCTTACTTTTGTCACTCTATTTTCTTTTGAAACCCTTTTTGTAACTAATGCATGTCCTGCTTCATGATATGCAGTGATTTTTTTATCCTCAAAAGGTATTGAGCTTCTATCTTTCTTCTCTTCTCCTACAAGTACTGTATAAAAAGCTTTGTCTATATGTTTCATATTTATAAATGGTTCGCTATCTCTTGCCGCTAACATTGCAGATTCATTCATCAAATTTTCCAACATAGCTCCACTAAAATACACTGTCTCATGAGCAACCTTTTTTAAATTCACATTTTCAGATAGAGGCTTATTCTTGCTATGAAGGTTTAATATCTTAAATCTTGCATTTACATCTGGAAGCCCTACTTCTATCTGTCTGTCAAATCTACCTGGTCTAAGCAAAGCTTCATCTAAAGTATCAGCCCTATTTGTAGCTGCTACAACTATTATACCTTCATTTTCTTTAAATCCTGACATTTCAGTTAAAAGTGCATTTAATGTTCTATCACTTTCATCACTTCCACCATTTGAAAAACTACCTTTTCTCTTCTTACCTAATGCATCTATTTCATCAATAAATATAACACTTTTGCCTTTTTCCTTTGCCTTCTTGAAAAGAGACCTTATTCTGCTTGCCCCAAGTCCTGCATAAACCTGGATAAAATCAGAACCTGATACAGAATAAAAAGGTACTTTTGCTTCACCAGCTAAAGCCTTTGCAAGAAGAGTCTTCCCAGTTCCAGGAGGACCATATAATAACACACCTCTAGGTATTCTAGCACCGTATTTATTATACTTTTCAGGTTTTTGAATAAAATCTACTAATTCTTTCAAAGAATCTTTAGCTTCCTCATTTCCAGCTACATCTTCAAATGATATGCCCTTTCCATTAGAATCTTCTTCATCTAGATTTGACATAATAGCCATTTCTTTCTGTGCCTGTCTTGTCATATTGTTATTTAAAAAATAACTAATTGCTCCTATTCCCAATAAAAATAAAATAAAAGTTAATCCTTGCAACAATGAGGAATTCTTATTAGACTCTATAACTTTTATATTGTTTTTTAATAATCCTTCTTTAAAATTTTCCGTTCTTGGATTATCTGTTATAAAATATTTTCCATCTTTAAATCTTCCAGTAATTTGTGGTTCATCATTTAGCTCTATTTCTTCAACTTGTCCTTGTTCTACCTTCTCCAAAAAATCTTTATATGAAACATCCATATAATCCTTGCTACTATTCACATATAAATATATGCTAGACAATAAAGCTATCGAAATTATTAGGAATAGAAGTACTTTTATTTTTCCATCTATTCTCATATTCTTTTCCTCCTAGTTTACATAATATATTAGATATTATAACATTAATTTACTTCCATGTCTATTTCCTACATTTAGTAATATGACAAAAAATATGTAGAACCGACCTCTGTCGGCTCTACTATTTATTTATCTTTAAGTACCTCCAATATCTTGTCAAGTTTTTCAAGTTGTTCCTCATCAAGCAAAGGTCTTACATCTTCAAGCTTTCTTAACAACTCTTCATATTCTTCTGGATTCATATTTTCTTCCATTTTTTCATTTAATTTTATTATTTCAAAAAAAATATCTTCTTCTGATCTACCTGAATAGTCCTCTGCTATTCTTTTCATATTTTCCATTTCCTCTTCTGTAGGATTTATATTTCCTAACTTCTCCAATGCTTTTCTAAGTTCATCATTATTATCCATTAAAACGCCCCCCTTAAACTTTATATTCTAATTTATGTAGTATTTTAAAAATATATTACATTTCATGGAACATTTCTAATATTAATTCATATAATATATAAGTACTTTTTTTAAATGGGAGGAATTTATCTTGGATAACAGACTATTTACTATTTTTATTTTCTATGCATTGAGAAATAACAATTTTAAAGAAACAAATATTAAAAATGCCCTTCAACTAGATATAAATAGTTTAAACACTAAATATGCAGTTGAAAGAATTAATGTTTTAAGGGCAGTTGGAACTTATTTTCCAGAAGAATTAGTTCCTATACTAAATAAATCCTTATTAATGGCAGAGAAAATAATAAAAACTCAGGAAACCATGAACTTTATAAAAACTAATGAATCCTTTAAAGAAATAAGCCCAACTAAAGTTAAAAACAATAGAGAGAGATTTAACTACATAATCTCAACTTTAAAAAGAGAAATACCCGAGGAAAAAATAAATGATATGAGCTATCCTTTTAATCTAATTATAAATTATGAAAAATATAAATACATGTATAATTTATTATCTTCCATAGCTTCTAATCCTGAAAAACTAGAGAATCCAGAAGGACTCATATCCTTGATAGAACCTATGATGGAGGGGAAGGATGAAAAAGAAAAGAAAAAAATGAAAGAAATGCTTAAAATGGCTGAAATAATGATGACATTAGAACCTTCTGAAAAAAAAGAAAAGAGACTCAAAAAATAGATAATCATTGAGTCTTTTTTTCTTCTCCCATATTTATCCTCCAATTATTTTTCATCTATTGTATAATATAATCATAGGATTAGTTTTTATGTTTCAAAATAAGAGATTAACTAGGGGGTTGAAGTATATGGGATTAAATAAGAATCACATGATAAATATAATTTCAAACAAAAATAGAGATTCCAAAAAAACTTGTGAAATATTAACAAAAAAATTAAATAGTAACGGATTTATGGTTCCAAAAAACTATAATGACAAAGCAGAATTAAATATTTGCATTGGCGGAGATGGAGCTTTTTTAAGAGCTATACATAAATATAACTTTCCAAAAATTCCTTTCGTAGGAGTAAATACAGGACATCTAGGTTTTTTCCAAGAAATACTACCTGAGGATTTAGATAGATTTATTGATAATTATACTAATAAAAGATATTTTTTAGAAGAAATACTCCTTGTAGAAACTCTAGTTTGCACTAAAAAAGACTGTATCAAACTTACTGGTGTTAATGAAATTGCTCTTAAAGGAATTGATTCTAAAGTAGTACATTTAGAAATATTTATTAATGACAATCATCTAGAAAAATTTAGTGGAGATGGAATAATTGTATCTACTCCTGCAGGTAGTACTGCTTATAATTTTTCTAGTGGAGGAAGTATTGTATATCCCTCTCTTAAAACTCTCCAGTTAACACCACTATCTCCTATTAGCTCTAAGGCCTATCGTTCTCTTCCAAATAGCATCATTATTCCAGGAGATATGACTGTAAAGATAAAGCCAGAATATTTATATGAAAATTCTATATTGATAGTAAATGATGGTGTGCAATATAAATATGATAATATATTAGAAGTACTTTTCACTATTTCTAATATGACTATATTTAGATTAATATTTGATAAAGATATGTACTGGAATAATTTAAAAAGCAAATTCTTATAAATTATATAAAAGAGAGGCAATTGCCTCTCTTTTATACTAAATTAATTTATCCATTTCATCTACTAATTGACTAAATAATTCTAATGCTTTATCTATTGGCTGAGATACTGTCATATCTACACCAGCTTTTTTAAGGACATTAATTGGATAGTCTGAATCTCCACTCTTTAAAAAGCCTATATATCTATCTACAGCTTCCTTTCCTTCTTTAAGTATTTGTTGAGATAAGGAAGCTGCAGAGGAAAATCCTGTAGCATATTGGAATACATAGAAATTATAATAGAAATGTGGTATCCTTGCCCATTCAAAAGCTATTTCATCATCTATAACCATATTTGATCCATAATATTTTTCATTTAATTTCTTATAAGTGCTAGATAAATAATCTGCTGTTAATGCTCCTCCATTTTCTGCATATTCATGAATAATCTTTTCAAATTCAGCAAACATAGTCTGTCTATATACAGTAGTTCTAAATTGTTCTAAATAATGGTTTAGAAGATATAACTTCTCATTTTCATTTTTTACATTTTTAAGCATATAATCTATAAGTAATGATTCATTTGTTGTAGAAGCAATTTCTGCTAAAAATATACTATAGCTTCCATAAACATAAGGTTGGGTTTTCTTAGTATAATAACTATGAATAGAATGACCCATTTCATGAGCAATTGTAAATACATTGTCTAATGTCTCATGATAATTTAATAATACAAAAGGCTTAGAATCATAGGTTCCTGAAGAATAAGCTCCGCTTCTCTTTCCTCTATTTTCATATACATCTATCCACCTTGAATTAAAACCTTCATCAAGTATACCAATATAGCCTTCTCCTAAAGGTTCAAGTCCTTTTCTAATAATTTTTTGTGCTTCATCATAGGATACTTTAATATCCACATCTTTAACTATAGGTGTATATAAATCATACATATGAAGTTCATCTAATTTTAAAGCTCTCTTTCTTATATCCATATATTTATACATCGAATCTAAATTTTTATGGACAGAATTAATTAAATTGTCATATACAGAAGTAGGTATATTATTTTCATCAAGAGCTGCCTCTAAACTAGAATTATATTTCCTAGCCTTTGAATAAAACATATTTTTCTTTACACAACCATTTAATGTAGAAGCAAATGTATTTTTAAATTTCTCATAAGTACTGTAAACTGCTTCAAAAGCTTCTTTTCTAACTCTTCTATCATTGCTTTCCATAAAGGGAATAAAATTTCCATGGGTTATTTCTACATTATTTCCCTCTTCATCTTTAATAAAAGGAAATTTCATATCTGCATTACTTAACATAGAAAATACAGTATCAGGAGTATTAGACATTTCACCTATTTGAGCAAGTAGAGCTTCTTCTGATTTAGACAATATATGTTTTTTGCCTCTTAATACATCTTCTAAATAATGTGTATATACTCTTAAACCCTCTTCTTTGCCTAAAAAGCTCTCTAAATCTTTTTCCTCTAATGACAATATTTCTGGTACTATAAAAGAAGTTTCCCCGTTTACTAATACATATAAATTTGTAGCCCTGTCAGTTAAGGCTTGATAAGTTCCATTTCTGCTATCCTCATCTAATCTCATCCTAGCATATACTAATACATTAGAAATTGTTCTATATAAATTGTCCCTTAATTTTAAAACTTCTAATAAGGTATTACTACTTTCTACAGTTTTCCCTTTATATTTAGATATCTCCTCCACTAATTTTTTTACATTTTCAAAATCTTTTTCCCAAGCTTCATCATCTACATACATTGACTCTAAATCCCATTTATACTCTTCTAGAATATCACTTCTATCCATTATAGTATTTTTTTCATTCTTCATATAAAATTCCCCTTTCTTTTATATATAATTTAAATTTATTCTTTAATCCTATTCAATGCTTCAATCATAATCTGTCTAGCTATAGGAGCAGCACCACTTCCTCCAGTAGTGCCATCACTTTCTAAAACTACACTAACAGCAACTTTTGGATCATCTGCTGGAGCAAATCCTATGAACCAAGAATGGGTTTTACCTGTTGGATTTTCTGCTGTTCCTGTTTTCCCTGCTACTTTTATATTTTGAATATTTGCATTAGCACCAGTCCCTCTTCTCACTACTTCAACCATCATATTTTTAACTTGATTAGCAATAAGAGGATCTGTTACTTGAGATATAGTTTCTGTATCCTTTACCTCTAATAGATTTCCCTTAGGTGATCTAATTTCCTTTACTAAAATAGGTTTCACCATATTGCCTTCATTAGCTATAGCAGAAGTTACCATAGCCATATTTAAAGGAGTAACTAGAGTCTTTCCTTGCCCAATACTAGAAGCAGCAATATCTGTCTTACCTATTTTTTCACCATAATCAAATTTAGAAGATTTAACTGGTAAATCAAAAGGTATATCTTTGTTCATCATAAATTTTTCAGATACATTTCCCAGTTTTTCCTTACCTACTCCTAGACCCAATTGGGCAAAATATGAATTGCAAGATTTAACTAAAGCATCTTCTATTCCAAGTTTGCCATGAGCTTTTCCACCATAATCTTTTAATGTATATCCTTCTACCGTAATTGAACCTTTACAATCATATGATTTATTGACATTTGGACTTTCTAAACCTGCCACAGCAGTTATAACTTTAAAAACTGAACCTGGAGCATAAAGTCCATTTGTTGCCCTATTTAAAAAAGGGCTATCTGTATTTTCCATTATATCCTGCCAATTTTTTCTTAATTCATTAGCATTAAAATCTGGTTGACTTACCATAGCATATATTTCACCATTTTTAGGATTCATTGCTACTATAGATCCTTTCTTTCCTTGGAGAGAGTTGTTTGCAATTTCCTGCAACTCATGATCCAATGTTAATTTAAGATTATTTCCTTCACCATCAGGATCTATAATCTTTTTAATTTCTTTAAAAGTTGTACTGTCCTTTAAATTAAGCAATTCATTATTATAAGTCAATTCTAAGCCCGATTTTCCATATTCTCTATAACTATACCCTATAATATGGCTATAGAGATTCCCATAGTTATAATGTCTTATAGTTGAATCTTCTGTTCTTTCACTATATGCTAAAGTTTTTCCATTCCTATCTAATATCATTCCCCTTAAAATATTTTCTTCATCTATCCATAGTCTTTTATTGAAACTATTATCTTTTATCTCCTGAGCTTTGAATATTTGAAAATGACTTAAATACACTATCAGGCTTACAAAAAGTAGACACATAACAGTGAGTACCCTTGCCATCCTCTTAACTTCTTTATTCATTTTTCTCCACCTCTTCCATAGCTAACTCTTCAGAAGCTACTTGCAAAATTCCTAATGCAATAAAACTAGAAATCATAGAACTACCTCCATAGCTTATGAAGGGTACTGTAATACCTGTAAGAGGTATCATTTTTATAACTCCTCCAAAAATTATAAAAGTTTGAAAACCAAACATAGCACTAATGCCAAAGGCAACTATTCTAAAAAACTTATCGCTTTGGCTAAAAGCAATTTTAAATCCTCTATATACTAGTATTAGAAACAGCATCATTATAGCAATGCCAGTAAATATTCCCATTTCTTCGCAAATAGCCGGAAATATAAAGTCTGTATGAACTTCAGGTATAAAATCTGGATGGCCTAAACCTATACCAGTACCAAAAAATCCTCCATTAGCAATAGCAAATAATGATTGTGTTATTTGGTATCCCTTATTGTCTATGAATCTCCAGGGATCTAACCAAGTCTCTACTCTTATTTTTACATGATCAAATAAAAAATAACTAACTATTGCTCCTGTGGTAGCCAATAATATATTATATAATATAAGTTTTCTATCCTTTTCATATACATATTGAATAACTAGGAAAATTAAATAAAATAATAATGCACTACCTAAATCTTTCTGTAAAAATAAAAAACCAATAAAGATATATGCAAATATTAACAATCTATATCCTGATTTTCCATTTTTATTAAACTTTTTTTCATTAGTATAAAAAGAAGCTATAAAAAATATAAAAGCTATTTTTATAATTTCAGAGGGTTGAAAACTAAATCTACCAAATTTAATCCAATTTCTAGCTCCTCCAATAGTCTTTCCAAATACTAATGTGAACATAAATAGAAATATTGAACCTAAACCATAGAATAAAGTTAGCTTATTCCATATTTTAATTTTCTTTACAATAGCATAGGAAATAAAAAATATTAATATTCCAGCACTTACCCATACTACTTGTTTAGCCCCCAATTTTGGATCCAAACGATATATCATTATAATGCCTAGTTTTAAAAGCATAGTAACTATTAAAAATATATAATGATCTCCAGACGATATTTTTAGTAGAATAAAGTTGGATATATATATTATAAATATTAAAACAACACCAGTAATTAAAGTAAATTTGTCAATTTCGCCATTACTATAGACAAACAATAATAATAAAGCCATTAAATCAATGAGTACTAAAAGATTTCTAGGTACTCTATAGCTAATTAATTTCTTAAACATTTTTTCAACCCCTTATTTCCTATTTACAAATAGAAACTCTACCTGTCCTAGTCGAATCCTATCTCCATTTCTTAATTTTACTACATCCATTATTTTATCTCCATTTACAAAAGTACCATTTGAACTATCTAAGTCTTCTAGATAATAGTTACCTTCATCCTTTACTAGTTTTAAATGTCTCTTAGATATATGAGGGTCTTTTATTATTATATTATTTTGATTGCCTCTACCAATAGCCATATCTTTATCTATTGGATAAACTTCTTTTACTTTAAATGGAAGAGTATCCTTTTGATTTACTAATTTTAAATAAGTATTTTTATTTAATGTCGTAAGTCCCATTCCTTTTATATCTAAATAAATCAATCTTATAATACTAAGCATAAATAAATAGATAATAAGTATAAAAACATATTTAAATGCCACCGATAATATATTAAACATTTTCAACCTCCAACCTATTAATTTATTATTCTCTTTTAAAATAATGTTATCATATTAATTAGTGATTGTGAATAAACATATTTTAAAATTTAAATATGTTTATTTTTACTTACCAATCTGGTAGTATTAATCTATAAATGATTTGTTTAAGGAGGTATATATATGTCGAAAAAAATCTATCGCTCTTCTACTAATAAAATCATTGGCGGAGTCTGTGGAGGATTAGGTGAATATTTTAATATTGACCCTTCTATAATTAGAATTTTCTGGCTGCTTTTCTCTATATCAGGTAGTGGTTCTGGTATGCTTGCTTATATTATTTGCCTTATTGTAATTCCTGAAAAAGATAGTGATGTTATTTATTATGATGAAAATGAAAATAATGGCAAAAGCTATAAAAATAGTGCTTTATTTGCAGGTATAGCATTAATTTTAATTGGTGCTAGCCTTTTAATAAGAAAACTTAATCCTTGGTTTAGTATAAAAAGTTTAAGAATAGCTAAATATTGGCCTGTATTATTAATAATTGCCGGAATATATGTTATTTATAGTCAAAAAAAGGAAAATTAGATAAAAAGTCTTGATTTAATCATATTTAAAAAATCAAGACTTTTTATTATATTATATATTCTAAATAAATCTTATTTATGGATTTTTTAGTAGTATATTGGAAATAATATTATAAAAGAATGTAGAGGTGATAGATTTGAGAATTCCAAAACATATAGGTGTTATTCCAGATGGAAATAGAAGATGGGCTGTAGAAAATGGTCTTACTAAGGAAAAGGGATATGAGAAAGGATTGGACCCTGGACTTGAACTTTTTAAACTTTGCGAAAAAGCGGGTATTGAGGAAATTACTTATTATGGATTCACTGTTGACAATACTAAAAGACCTAGATTTCAAAGACTTGCTTTTAGTGAAGCATGTATAGATGCAGTTAAGATGCTTTCTAAAGAAAATGCATCTCTCTTAGTAGTTGGAAACACTGAATCTCCAATGTTCCCAATAGAACTTATGCCCTATGCCATAAGACGCCAATCTTTTGGAGATGGAGGAATTAAAGTAAATTTCTTAGTCAATTATGGTTGGCAATGGGATTTAAAAAATTATTTCCTAGATGAAAATAAAAAACAAAACCCTTTAGATTTAATTTATTCAAGGGATATTTCCAGAGTAGATTTAATTATTAGATGGGGAGGTAGGAGAAGGCTTAGTGGTTTTTTACCTTTGCAATCTGTATATTCAGATTTTTATGTAATTAATGATTATTGGCCAGATTTTAAAAAAGAACATTTTTATAATGCATTAGAGTGGTATGATAGGCAAGATATCACATTAGGAGGGTAGATACCCTCTTTTTTTATTGCCTTATTTTTTAAAAGATGCTAAAATTAAGACACAATAGCGGAGGTGATTTTTTGAAAGAATATGGTGTTTTTGATATTTTAGGTCCTATAATGATTGGTCCTTCTAGCTCTCACACTGCTGGTGCTACACGCTTAGGAAAAATTGCAAGACAAATTGTTGGAGAAAATTTTAAGAAAGTAACTTTTTTACTACATGGCTCCTTTGCTAAAACCTATAAAGGTCATGGCACTGACAGAGCTTTAGTTGCTGGAATATTAGGAATGGATCCCTCAGATGAAAGAATTAGAAATTCCCTAGAAATTGCTAAAGAGAAAAAAATTGAAATAAATTTTATTGAAACAGATTTAGGATATGAACATCCAAATACTGTTAAAATAATATTTGAAAATAAAAATAAAGAGAATTTTTATATAATTGGGTCTTCCATAGGCGGCGGAAGTATTTTAATTACAAATATTGATGGAACTAAGGTTGAATTTAATGGGAACTTACCAACATTAATACTAAAATACAATGATAAAAAGGGAAGTATTAGTAAAATAGGCACTATACTTTCATCAAATGATATAAATATTGCTACAATGAAGGTTTCAAGAGAAGGTCAAATTGCTACAATGGTTCTGGAAGCTGATAGCGAAATAGATGAAAATGTTTTAAAGGAAATTTCAAGTATTGAACATGTCTTCTATACAAAAGCTGTAAATCCTATAGAATAAGGGGTGATAACTTTGTTTAATAATGGTAAAGAATTATTAGAAATATGTAATAGTGAAAACAAAAAAATTCATGAAGTAGTTCTTGAAAAAGAAAAAAAAGCAACCGGTAGATCTATAGAAGATATACGAAAATTGATGAGGGAAAATTTGAAGACAATGGTTGAATCCTCTAACTATGCCCTTAATAAAAAAATAAATTCAGTAAGTGGTTTAATTGGTGGAGAAGCAAATAAGGTGAAAAAATATAGCCAAAATAATAAGACCTTATGTGGAGATATAATAAATACTGCTATGGCAAGAGCCTTATCAACTTCTGAAGTAAATGCTTCTATGGGGAAAATAGTAGCTGCTCCTACAGCTGGTGCCTCTGGAATTTTGCCTAGTGCAATACTTACAACAGCAGAAAAATTTAATTTAGATGAAGAAGAAATAATAAATGGCTTATTCACAGCTGCTGGAATTGGAGAAATTGTAGCTAAAAATGCAACTGTTTCTGGAGCTTATGGGGGATGTCAAGCTGAATGTGGAGTAGGGGCTGCCATGGCTTCAGCAGCTATTGTAGAAATGCTTGGAGGCAGTCCTGAAACTTGTCTACATGCTTCTAGTATTGCCATAATAAATATATTGGGGCTTGTATGTGATCCTATAGCAGGATTAGTTGAGTTTCCTTGTGCATTAAGAAATGCTTCTGGTGTTATAAATGCCCTAACATCTGCGGATTTAGCCCTTGCTGGTATAGAAAGTTTAATTCCTTTTGATGAGGTAATTGAAGCTATGTACAAAGTAGGAAAATCTTTGCCTGATTCTTTAAAGGAAACAGCATTGGGAGGCTTGGCAGCAACACCAACAGGAGAATGCTTAAAAAATAAAGTTTTATAAATACATTCATAAATAAAACCCTCCAAAATTGGAGGGCTTTATTTATTTATTATATTTTTCTTTTATATATTTATCTATTGAAGCTGCTGCCTTTTTACCTGCTCCCATAGCAAGTATGACTGTAGCAGAACCTGTTACTGCATCTCCGCCTGCAAATACACCTTCTCTAGAGGTTTGTCCATTTTCATCAGTTACTATACATCTTCTTTTATCAACTTCAAGTCCCTTTGTAGTTGATGGAATAAGTGGATTTGGTGATGTTCCAAGGGACATAATCACAGTATCTACTTCAAATTCAAATTCTGTACCTTCAATAGGTCTTGGCCTTCTTCTTCCTGATTCATCTGGTTCTCCAAGTTCCATTCTTATACATTTAATACCTTTTACCCATCCATTTTCATTTCCAAGTATTTCTATAGGATTAGTTAAAAGTTCAAAATTTATACCTTCTTCTTTAGCATGATGAACTTCTTCTACCCTTGCAGGAAGTTCATCTTCAGATCTTCTATAAACTATCCAAACTTCTGCACCTAATCTTTTAGCAGTTCTAGCTGCATCCATTGCAACATTTCCTCCACCTACTACTGCTACCTTATCTCCTACTTTTATAGGTGTATCATAATTTTTTCTAAAAGCCTTCATAAGATTATTTCTTGTTAAAAATTCATTTGCTGAAAATACTCCATTAAGATTTTCACCAGGTATACCCATAAATTTAGGTAACCCTGCACCTGAACCTACAAATACTGCATCAAATCCTTCTTTTTCCATAAGTTCAGCTATAGTTACGGTTCTACCTACAACAACATTAGTCTCTATTTTTACTCCAAGTTTCTTTAAGTTTTCTATTTCTTTTTTAACAACTCTTTCTTTTGGAAGTCTAAATTCAGGTATACCGTATACTAATACTCCACCAGTTTCATGGAGGGATTCAAATATAGTTACATCATATCCTTCCTTAACTAAATCTCCTGCACAAGTTACTCCAGCTGGTCCAGATCCGATAACTGCTACCTTATGTCCATTTTTCTCTTTAACTTCTCCTACTTCAATACCATGTTCCCTTGCCCAGTCTGCAGCAAACCTTTCTAATTTTCCAATAGATACTGGATCTCCTTTATGTCCAAGAACGCAAGTCTTTTCACATTGTTCTTCCTGTGGACAAACTCTTCCGCATACTGCAGGAAGAGCACTATATTTAGCAAGAATATGAGCTGCCTTTTCAAAATTACCTTCTGCAATTTCTTTAATAAAAGCTGGTATATCTATAGATACTGGACAATTTACTCTACAAGCAGGTTTTTTACAGTTTAAACATCTCTTTGCTTCTTTCATTGCTTCTTCTTCTGTATATCCAAGACATACTTCATCAAAGTTTTTAATTCTCTCTTCAGGAGGTTGCACTGAAATTGGCACCCTCGTAAATCTATCCATTAGTTAACACCTCCTTTTCTCTGTTTACACTTACATTCATAATCTTCATTTTTTTTACATTCTTCATTCTTATATTGAGCTTGTCTTTTCAATGCTTCATCAAAATCTACTAAATGTCCATCAAACTCTGGTCCATCTACACAGGCAAATTTTGTTTCATCTCCTACTGTTACTCTACATGCACCACACATGCCTGTACCATCTACCATTATAGGGTTAAGACTGACAATTGTATCTATACCAAGTTCTTCTGTAAGTTTAGATACAAACTTCATCATTATCATAGGCCCAATAGCTACTACCTTATCATAATGTTTTCCTTCTTTTTTTACTAGTTCTTCAATTAGACCAGTTACCATGCCATTAAATCCATAACTTCCATCATCAGTTGCAATATAAAGGTTTCCTGATACTCCCTTTATTTTATCTTCTAGAATTATCATTTCTTTATTTTTTGCACCAACTATTACATCTACATCAATGCCATTCTCATGGAACCATCTGACTTGAGGAAATACAGGTGCTGCACCTACTCCTCCAGCTACAAATAAATATTTCTCATTCCTTAATTTATCAATATCTTCATTCACATATTCAGATGGTTGTCCAAGAGGACCTACAAAGTCCTTAAAATAATCCCCCTCATTAAATTTAGCCATTTTCTTTGTAGAGCAGCCCATAGATTGAACCACTATAGTAACTGTTCCTTTTTCTTTGTCATAATCACATATAGTTAAAGGAACTCTCTCTCCTTCCTCATCAGCTATTACTATTACAAATTGCCCTGGCATAGCTGATTCAGCTACTCTTGGAGCCAAAATATCCATGGAAAAGATATTTGGAGCTAGATTTTTCTTTTCTACAATTTTGAACAATTGCAATTCCTCCCTCATTGAAATTGTCATTCTAATTATACATTATACACTCCTAATAATTTTTAAACAACTATATAATGAAAAGGTAGAATAACAATATCATAATATTTAATTCAAGTTGACTATATGAAGAATAAAATAAGGAAAACCTTTTCCATTCTAACGTTTAAATCTCATATGTTAATAATATCACAATACATTTTACTATTCAAACTTTTTAATATTTATTTACTAATATTTCTTCTACAATTTATCTAAATACTATTTTTCCATCTTCTAAACTGTCTATTATTGCTAATGAATCTACTCTAATCCCATTATTTCTTAAATTATCTCCTCCATGTTGAAATCCCTTTTCTATAACTATTCCTGCACCTACAAGAGTAGCTTTCGCCTGTTTAGTTATATCTATTAAACCTAATAAAGCCTTTCCATTAGCTAAAAAATCATCTATTAAAAGAACTCTATCGTTTTCATTTAAATATCTTTCTGCTACTCTTATTTTATAGTTCTTTTCCTTTGTATAGGAATATACATTGCTTTCATAAGTTTCATTATCTAAATTTTTTGATTCTGTTTTTCTAGCAAATAAAACAGGTACATTAAAATATTGAGCAGTAATTGCACCAATTGCTATTCCAGATGTTTCAATAGTTAATATTTTAGTTATATTTTCATTTTTAAATCTTTTTTTAAATTCCTTTCCAATTTCATTTAATAATTCAATATCTAATTGATGATTTAAGAAACTATCTACCTTTAATATATTTCCTTCTTCTACTCTTCCTTCTTTTAATATTTTTTCTTTTAATAATTCCACTTCTTCATATCCTCCTTGACTATTACTCCATCTATCTATATTATAACAATTTTAGTTAAGAAAAGATAGAGTCAGATACTTGACTCTATCTTTTAATTATTAAGAACTACTTCCACATAATGATTTTTATTATCATTTATCAATTTTATATATTCTTCATTTACTAATTTTCCATCTAATTTTATATATTTTACTCCATTGTTCAATTTGCAGGGATTTCTTACTTCAATACTGTAGGTAGTTTGAAGATATTTATACTCAATGCTATATCTACTCCACTCTTTAGGAATACAAGGATTTATATATAATTTTTCTCCTTCTACTCTAAATCCTAATATATACTCTAATCCTACCTTATAAATCCATCCAGAAGAACCAGTATACCAGGTCCAGCCTCCTCTTCCCATATGAGGATCTATTCCATATATATCAGCAGCCATTACATAGGGTTCAGTCTTATATTTCTCACATTCAATTAATGTTCTTGTATGGTTAATAGGATTTATAATATTGAAAAGATTTAACGCCTTTTCTCCATCTCCCATAAGTGCAAAGGCTCCTATAACCCAAGCTGCTGCATGAGTATATTGTCCTCCATTTTCTCTTACCCCAGGAACATAGCTTTTTATATATCCTGGATCTAGATCTCCCTTATCAAAAGGTGGACTTAAGAGGAGTATCATTCCTTCTTCTTCATTTATAAGATATCTGTCTACTGCTTCCATAGCTTTTTTAGTTCTTTCCTTATTACCAAGACCAGATAACACTCCCCAAGATTGAGCAATAGAATCTATCCGACATTCTTCATTTTCTTTAGAACCTAGAACTCTTCCATCATCAAAATAAGCCCTTAGATACCAATCTCCATCCCATCCATTTTTCTCTATAGCCTCTTTTATATTTTCTATTATTTTCTCATACCTTTCGGCTCTATTAAAATCTCCAATTTTTTTACATATAGGCAGAAAGTTTTTCAATACAGTTCCTAAGAACCACCCAAGCCATATACTTTCACCTTTTCCTTTATATCCTACTTTATTCATCCCATCATTCCAATCTCCTGAACCCATAAGAGGAATACCTCTTTCTCCAAATTTAAGTGATTTTTCAATAGCTTTTATACAATGTTCATATACTGTACCAGTTTTTTCAGAAATATTAGGCACCTCATATCTTTCTTGTTCTTCATCGCTGAGCACTACACTTTCAATATAGGGAACTTCTACTTCCAATATAGAATAATCTTCAGTAACCATTAAATATTTTGCTACAGCTAAAGGCAACCACAATAAATCGTCTGAATATTTACTCCTAATTCCTTTATGCACATTTTTTTTTGGATTAGGATGCCACCAATGCTGGATATCTCCCTCTACAAATTGATGACTGCAATTATTTAAAATTTGTTTTTTACATTCTTCTGATGCAATATATAGCGAGTTCATTGCATCTTGAATTTGATCCCTTCCACCAAAGGCTCCTCCTACTTGATAAAATCCTGTTCTAGCCCAAAGTCTTGAAACTATTGTTTGATACATTAACCAACTATTCATCATTAAATTCATAGAAGGTTCTGGAGTATTAATTTGAATCTTTTTTAGCTTTTCTTCCCAATATTTTTTGACATTATCTAACTCCTCTTTAGCACCATTTAACTGACTATATTTATTTACAATGGAGTATCCATTTTCTATATCATCACTTTCAGCCAATACTATAACTAATTCTTTTTCACTTCCACTTGGAATACTAATTTCCATTTCAATAGCACAGCAAGGATCATATCCTATACCTACTGTATTGGAAAGTCTTTCCTTTTCTAATGCTTCAGGTTCTTCTAATGAACCTAGAGAACCTATAAATTCCCTTCTATTTCCTGTATAGCTTCTTACCTTCTCTGAGCATCCAATAAACATAGTGCTATTTTTGAAATCTACATTTGTTGAATTCTTTGCTAAAAATATTCCCTCTTTTTCATCCATATAAGTTTCAATAAATTTATCCGTAACTTCATCTGTAACACCTAATACAGGTCTCATAAAGTATACTAAGGTAATTTTTCTCTCAAAAGCAGATTTATTTTTTAGTTTAATTAAATTCATCTTAATATTATGATTTAGTGCTACATACATTGTTAAATCTTGTTCAATTCCCTGACTATAGTGATTAAAATTTGAATATCCTTGACCATGAGTGATAATATATTCTTCTTCTTCCCTAATAGGAGATGGCGTTATATTCCATATATTACCTGTATCGTCATCTCTTAAATATATAATTTCCCCTGGTGAATTTATCAAAGAATCATTATACCAAGGAGTTAATTTATTTTCTCTACTATTATGTGACCAACTAAAACCTGCACCAATTTCAGATACTGTAAATCCAAAATTTCTATTGGCTATAATATTTATCCAAGGAAGAGGTGTATTAAGTCTGTTTTCAAGTTTTATAATATATTCATTTCCATCTTTTGAAAATCCTCCATAACCATTAAAATATTCAAGGTCTAAATCCTTTTGAACAGCAGGATAATCTTTTTTTACCTCATTAAAAATTTTATTGGGTATATAATCTTTGCTTTCTTCTTTCTTTATAAATCCTTCTTCAGCATCAATTACTAAAGAAGCCCATTTAAATAACAACGCCCTATCTTCATAAGGCATATTATTAGCTTTCCTAATATAAATACTGCCACTAGCACCTACTACATTTCCACTACATTCAAATACTGCTTCTTGAATACTTTCATATAACGGCTCGTAGTAGGAACTTTCATCTTCACACAGTATAATTAAATCAACTGCTAGACCTTTGAAAGACCAATAGCCATAAGCTTTAAGTATCTCTTTTAAATTTTCCAGATTTTCTACAGATTTTATTGTTACAAGTAAGATAGGTATATCTCCAGAAATTCCATAGGCCCATAAACCTTCTTGTCCTTTAATACTTTCTTTTATAATATCTTTATATCTATCATCAACTCTATAATCTAAAAATATTATATCTGAAACTAATCTATCATATAATCTTATATCTTCCTCTTTATAGTTTAAGTATCCAATTTCCGTTTGACTTCTAGTATAGGCTAATTCAAAAGCCTTAGAAAAACTAATTTCATCATTATATTTTTCTAAAATATTAAAAGCCTCTTCTTCAGTATTTCCTATTCCTGTTATAAAATAAACTTCCTTACTTTCTCCACTATTAATTTTAATTCTTTTTTTAAGACTCATTATTGGATCTAAAACGGCACCTACTGTATTAGAAAGCCCTTTGAATAATCCTTGAGGATTCGAAAGTTTATTTCCTCTACCAATAAACTTAAGTCTATTTGTTTCATATTCAAATGATATTTCATCTTTATCTTCACTTTTTATACTATGAACTATATATACTGAATCCTGTTCTTCTCCCCTCTTTCTCCTATTAGTTATAAGTCCCTCATATTCTTTTACTTCCTTTGTTCTTATGAACAAATTATTGAATACAGGATGGGATATATCAGATTCTAAAAAATCTCCAACTAATTCAAAATAACTACATACTTCTATTAGAACATCTTCATCTCCATTATTTGTTAGTGTTACTTTCCTAATTTCTCCATCTTCTTCTGAAAGCAACACAATATCCATTTTAGTGTCTATATCACCATCTTTTCTGTAAAAACTTACTTTATCATTGGAAAATTGAACTTTATATTCATCTGGTTCAACTTTAGTAGGCTCATAAGTTGTAGACCAATATTTGTTTTCAGTTAAATTATTTATATAAATAAAACTTCCATATTGATTTGCTATTCTATCTTTTCTCCATCTATTTATAAATATATCATTCTTCTTTGAATAACCTAATCCCATATTAGTAATTAACATAGAGTAGTCTCCAGAAGATAGTATATGACACTCTATATCCTGCAAACTATTTTTATCATAAGTTCTTGCTAAAATTAAATCATTTCTTTCTTCTTCATATTCTAAATCTATTAAATTTTCTCTTTCTTTAGCTACTATTAATTCCATGGGGATTTTTTCCTGAAGCAATATTTCACCAGTTTTCATCTCTACATTTCTGTGAAATCTTTCTATTAAAATTCTTCCATTCAAATAATTATTTATAGATAGAAGTATCATCCCTTGATGATGAGTCATATAACTTTTTACAATTCCACTATTCATGTTTGCTGGAAGTCTTCTGGTAGTAAAATCTATAGCTTCATAAAAACCGTATTTTCCAACCATTTTTTCTCTAAATAAATTATTTATATTTGTTATAACTTCTCTAGGTTTAAAATTTAAAGCAAGTATAGATGAATAAGGAGATACTACCAAATCTTCTTCCAATCCTCTTTTAAAACCTAATATTGGAACTCCAAAAGCTCTGTACTGATAATTTAGATTTACATCAAACGCAAAAAATCCTGACTCAGAAATTCCCCAAGGTATATTTTTATTGGTACAATAATCTTTTTGAATATTTATAGCCGTATTATAAGTTTCATCTAATAGAGTGTTTCTATAGTTTTTCATAATTAATGTGGGCATTAAATATTCAAACATAGTTCCAGTCCAAGAAGCTAAACTTCTATATCCATTTTTAGAAATTAAAGATCTACCTAATTTAAACCAATGTTTCTTAGGAACTTCACCTCTACATATGGCAATATAGCTAGTAGTTCTTGCTTCTGAAGCTAATAGATCATAATAAGAATCTAATAGTTCTTTTTCATCAACAATATAACCTATAGAAAATAAATCTTTATCATAATTATACAAAGGTCTAAAATCTGCTTTATCAATTAAATTTTCTATTCTGTCTATCAGATTTTCAATATTAAATATAATATTTTTTACATTTTCATATAATGCTTCTATTTTTTTATCTTTTCTATTGTCTAATGTTTTCTCATAGTATTGTTTTAAATCTAAAAGAGAATATCTACTGTTTTTATCTAATATATAGTGTTCGTATTCTTTTATTAAAGCCTCTATCATTTTAAAACTATTATATATCCATTTGTCTTTCTTGTAATCTATACCATGTAAATAGTTTTTCAATTCCTTCAATTGGTCAATTTCTTCATTCTCTATTTTTTCAAGTCTATGAAGGACTTCTTTACTTATATCTTCATCTTCTACTAATCCTATAGTATCTTTTAAACCTTGTAAATATTCCTTATCCATTATTGGCTTTCTTAGATATTCTTTAAGCCCTTCTCTCAATACATAAAGATAGGAAATGAAATTTCCACTATCTACTGTGGAAACAAAATAAGGACGCAAAGGTTCTAAATTTGTTGTACTGTACCAATTATATAAATGACCTTCCCATTTTTCCATCTTCTCTACTGAAGAAATAGCTTTATCAAGTAAATTTACCATTTTCGAAGTAGTTATATAGCCTAAATCCCTAGCAGATAGAATTGATACCCATAAAAATCCTATATTCGTTGGAGATGTTCTATAAGCCACTCCATTATAGGGATATTCTTGATAATTATCTGGAGGTAGAAAGTTGTTTTCTTTATTTGTAAATGTTTCATAATAGTCCCAAGTTTTTCTTGCTATTTCCCTTAGATACGTACTATCTACTTCAACCTTTTCCTCTATATCTTCTTTACTAATGATATAAGCTATTATAGGAGATATAATCCAAAGTGTACTAATAAATATTGAAATATATATCTTCTCAATATTTATTAAATAGGTTAATACAATAGCACCAATACCTATTAAGACACTACTTCTCATCCTTAAAAAGAAACTTCTAGAATCATTTTTTAATTTCTTTTCCATATCAAAAGCAGTAGTCCATTGAAGCAAGTTTTTATTTGAAAATATCACCCTATAAATAGTTCTTAAAATAGCATCCATCATCATATAAGCTTCATATGGTAGAAATATGAAAGAAAGAATTCCTTGATAGAAACTACCTTTCACACCTGTAATTAAATTTCCATTCAATTTTATTTTATTTATACTTTTATTTCTATATAAGATATTTTCAACTAGTGTGAGTATAAAAGGTGTAAATATAGCTAATAAACTTATACCTAACCATAAATATATATTTCCTGGGAAAATAGTTAATCCAAGTACTATTGTAAATAATATACTTACAGGTATCAGACTTCTTCTCATATTATCCCTTATCTTCCATTTAGAAAGAGATGATATAGGATTTTTTTTATGATTTTTTAGCCATCTAATTAATTGCCAATCTCCTCGTGTCCACCTATGGAGCCTCATTATATATGAGTTATATTTTTCTGGATATCCATCTATTAATTGTATATCTGTTGCCAAGCCAGCTCTAATATAACAACTTTCTAAAAGATCATGACTTAATACTGTATTTTCTGGTATAGCATCTTTTAAACATATTTGAAAAACTTCCAAATCGTATATTCCTTTACCTGTAAATATCCCTTCTCCAAATAAGTCTTGATATATGTCAGATACTGCTGTAGTATAAGGGTCTATTCCACCTTGTCCTGCATATATTCTAGTAAATATAGACTTATTTGAACTTTCAATATCTACATCTATCCTAGGTTGGATTATTCCGTATCCTTCTATTACAATATTTCTTTCTCTGTCAACTACTGCAGCATTTAAAGGATGACCAATTGTTCCTATAAGTTTTCTTGCTGATTCTAACGGCATTTTTGTATCTGCATCTAATGTAATTATATATTTAATTTTGTTTTGCAATGAAGAGATATTGCTAGATACTACTGAATAAGTGGTATCTTTACTGCCTAGTATTAATTCATTAAACTCTACTAAAGCACCTCTTTTCCTTTCCCAGCCCATCCATTTCTCTTCACTCTGAGAATATACTCTATCTCTATGAAAATAATAAAAAATATTTTCATCTTCACTATATTTTTCATTTAGCCTATTAATACACTTCAAAGCTTTTTTAATTATCTTTTCATCATTTTCTTCTTTTTCAAATTTACCATCTTTAAAATCTCCAATTAAACCAAAATATATATTTTTTTCCCTATTAGATAAATAATGAATTTCTAATTGCTCTACTAATTCTTTAACTCTTTTTTCATCTGTCAAAAGAGTGGGAATAACTACAAAGGTCTTAAATACATCTGGTATCTCATCTTTTAATTCTAATTTTGGTAGATGTGTAGGTATAAATCTTTTAGAAAAAATTGTATTAAATATTGCAATGATTATATTAGAGATAGGTATAAAAGTTACAAAACCAACTAATAATCCTATAACTACATTACTCCTTATATAAGCATATCTTGCAAGTAAAAACGCAATAGATAATGTTAATAAAGTTATAGGAAAAGTATAATATTTCTCTGTATTTAAATATAGTCCTTTCATTCCATCTGTTCTGCTTAAACTACTAAATATTTCTTCTCTTCCACTATCTATAATATAATATCCGATATGGCTTTTCTTTCCTTTATCTCCCTTATCATATTCATATTTAGCTAGTTCTAATGCTTTTTTAGCTATAAATATTTCTTTAACATTTAAATTTTTAGCTAGTTTTTGCACATGATATCTATAATAATTTTTTGACTCTAAGTCCATGTTTTCATATACTTTCAAAGGATCTTTTTTCAATATCATCTCTACAATACATAATTTATCAAATATACTAACCCATTTAAAATCAGAAATATTCTTCAAACTAATTATACAATTGCCCATTTTAACCTTCATATTAGCTTGATTTATATGCTCTTTTTCTATTGTACTTTCAATACTAGTTCCAAGATAATTAAGTCTTTTTTCAAGAGAAAATATGCTTGTTTCTATATCACTCTTTTTCATTCTCAGAACTAATCTAGCTAAATATGATGAATCTATATCATCTATTTCTTCAATATACCTTTCTATATCTTCAACCTGAGATAGATCTATTTCATCAGCTTTTTTCCATTGTTGATTAGTAGCTTTAATTTCTACACAAATATTTTTAATATACTCCATTAAAGCTAGTGTTAGCATCAATGGCAATATGGAAATCTCTTTAATAGAGAGTATTGATTCTTTCTGATAGGCTTTTATAAAATCTACTAATGTTTCTTCATTTAAAACTCCTTCTGTATGAGATATAAGCTCTATTGCTAATATATATACTCTTGGATATCCTTTCAATAGTCCACTTTCTAATGTGTTTAAATTTAATTCTTTTTCTTTTTCTAAATTCTCCCTTATTTCTTTATATTGGAGTTCTATTATATAGAAATTATCCAATAACCATTCAGAAGCCTTAGGTAAATCTCTATTTGCTACTCTATTTAAATCTAGATATATTTTTTCTATCTGTTTAAAATTTTTATCTAGATTAAGTAAAAGAAAATTCTTAACATCTATCTTTTTCCCTATCTTAAAAGTTCTCCCTAGTTCTTCTCCATGTTGTATTAACATTTCTCTTGACAACAATATATCTTCAATTTCTATATCTCTAATTTTCTCTTCCTTTATATACATAGAAATATATATAATCAATAATATAGAAACTAATAGAATAGAGATAAATATTAACCACATATTACTCATTCCTTTCAGCTACTAATCTATGTAGAATGTTCCAATATTTTTTGTATCTTGTCATTATAAAAATTGGATAACTCTTCTGCATATTCTTCTGAAAAACCTTCTACATATAAATTAAAAATTGGTTTTTCATTATCTGGTAGAACTAAAACCCATCCTCTGTCATCTATAATCCTTGCCCCTTCAAATGTTTCTATACTTTCACTATTTTCTTCAATAAGTTTTCTAAGTACTTCTCCCTTATCTTCCCATCTACAGGGAATCTGTTTTTCTAAATAATAATATTTAGGCAATTCTTCTATTAAATTATTTAAAGAAATATTCTTGCCAATTAAAAAATCTAATATTTTACCAATTGCCCATATTCCATCAAAATTTAATATATATTGATATAGGCAATCTCTATTTATTATTTCAGCCATCATATCTGAAATATTTGTCTTTGTCATATGAACTTTTCCATTAAATTTTTCTGCCATATCTTCTATAACTCTTGGAAAATTATAAGGTATAACAACTTCCTCAATCTCTTTAGATTTAAACCCTATTAGAAAACTTAATAGTGAAAATTCCTCTTCCCTTAGAACTTTTCCACTACTATCTATTAAAACTAAATTTTCCCCGTCTTCACTGATTATTATTCCCAAATCAAACTTTTCTTTTTTTACTTCTTTAGACATGATTTTTATTAAATCTTTTACATAAGAGTAGTCTTTCATTTCTACACTACAACCAATGCTTTCTAAAAATTCTTTTGCTAAATATTTTACATTATCTGATTTTGAGCTAATTAAAATATTAGGGGATTTTCTTTTTATTTTAGAAATATTTTTCAATATCTTTCTGCCTTCTTCTATATATATAGAAGAAAAGTTATATATTTTAACTATATCTTTAACCCTTTCAGCACTACACCTTTTGAAATCTTCAATTGTAAAAGCATTTTCAATTTTTCTTTCCAGATTCCTACTTATATTCCCTCCATTGCTATTAAGTAACTCTATATGAATCTTATTTTCATCTAAAGAATCCACTCTAACTTGAATACCTCCATTTGCTTGAAAATGTTTTACTGCAAATCTACACATAGGTAATGAAGCTTTATCTATATCTATTATCTTGGAACCTGTAGAAAGTATCCCAGAAATTAAACAATTTTTAATTAAACTAGAAGAATTATGTTCATCAGAACTTATTATAAATAATCCATCTTCTTTAACTACTGAAGCAAAAGCTGTTCCCAACCTAGATGAAAATTCAGGTGTAATATCTATATTAGCATCTCCTGATATATCTCTATATCCAAATATATTTTTCGATACTTTTGAACCCCATACCAAGTTCTCTTTAACTATGGACCCTTGTTCTATTATTTTATGAGGCCATATTTTTACATTAGGGTTTATAGTAGCTCTTGATGAAACCTTTGAATTAGTGCCTATTACTGCTTCTTCATAAACTTTTACTCCATCTTTTATTTTTACAGAGTCACATATAACTCCTTTTCTAATCTGACTATTAGCTGATACAAAAACCTTATTCCATAAAATACTCCTTTTTATAGATGAATTTTTTCCTATATGACAGTTATCGCCAATAACGCTATAAGGCTCTATAGTAGTATTTTCTTCTACAATAGAATTTTCACCAATATATATTGGTGGAATTAGATTTACTCCACTTCCTATAGAAGTGCCTTCTCCAATCCATATTCCATCCTTTATTTCCCTTGATTTAAATTTCATATTTATTTCTTTATTTAACAAGTCTTCATGGGTTTTTATATATGAATTTAAATCTCCTATATCACACCAGTATTCATCGGTTATATAACCGTATATAGGTATATCATCTCCTAAAAGTCTTGGAAATAAATCTTTGCTAAAATCGAATTTTTCTCCTTTTTTATAATAATTTAATACCTCTGGTTCTAATATATATATTCCAGTATTTATAGTATCGCTAAAAACTTCACCCCAACTCGGTTTCTCTAAAAATCTGGTTATTCTCCCATCTTCATCTGTTATTACAACTCCGTATTCTAATGGTATAGGCTCCTTTTTCAATATAAGAGTTGCCTTAGAATTTTTATTTCTATGAAAATCTAAAGCTTTATTTAAATCTATATTAGTAAAAGCATCTCCACTTACAACAATAAAAGTACTATCAAGGAAGTCTTCTGCATTTTTAACACTTCCTCCAGTGCCTAATGGAGTTTCTTCTATATAATAATCCATATCTACACCAAAATCTTCTCCGTTACCAAAGTATTCTGTTATCATTGTTGGAAGATAGTGTAAGGTTACAGCTATGTCTTTTATATTGTGATATTTTAAAAGCTCTACCGTATATTCCATAACTGGTTTATTTAATATAGGTACCATTGGCTTTGGAATATGACAAGTAAGAGGTCTCAATCTACTTCCTTGTCCTCCAGACATTATTACTGCCTTAATTTTAATCACTCCTTAATTTCTTTTGTCATTTATTTATTCTTTGATATAAGAAGGAAATATATTCATAAAACCCTAGTTTTTTTATGAAAAAAAACAAAAATCCCATTGTCCTAGTTGCAGGATGAATGACCTAATTTTAGTCGTGAGAGTTTCAGGATTAAAAATAAAAAGCCAAAGTTTTAAACTATTTCTAGTCTAAAACTTTGGCTTTTTATAATTTAAAATCCTATTTTATAGAATCTATTCTTCCAATAACAGTTTCTTCAATATCTTTTATTTGCTCTAAAGAGTCCTTTTCACCATCTGCCTTAGAATAAATATAAATTTTAATCTTTGGCTCTGTTCCTGATGGCCTTATAGCATACCAAGATTCAGTATCAAATATATATTTAAGTACATTTGAAGGTGGGGTATCTGTATCTCCCTTTAAATAGTCTATAGTCTTTACAAGTTTACTTTCTCCTATACTTTTAATAGACTCTTTCCTAAATGAATCCATTATTCTACCTATTCTTTCCTGTCCCTCTACACCTTCCAAAACTATGGATACTAGCTTTTCTTTATAATAACCATGCTCTTTATATAATCCTTCTAGTACATCTAAAAGAGTTTTCCCCCTCTTTTTATAATAAGCAGCCATTTCAGCAATAAGCATACTAGATATAACTGCATCTTTATCCCTTACTATTGTACCATATACATAGCCAATGCTCTCTTCGTATCCAAAAATAAAAGTACGTTCTTTAGTCTTATCGAACTCATTAGCTTTATTACATATATGTTTAAATCCTGTTAAAGTTTCTATAGTCTCTACGCCATATTTTTTAGCAATAGATCTACTTAAATCTCCAGTTACTATAGATTTAACTATAACTCCATTTTCAGGTATATCATCCTTTTTATTTCTAGACATAAGAATGTATTCAACTAATAATGCTCCTATCTGATTTCCATTTAAAGAAATATATTTTCCCTCATTATCTTTTACAACGCAAGATACCCTATCACAATCTGGATCTGTAGCTATTAAAAGATCTGCATCTATATTTTTACCTAATTCTTCTGCATATTTAAATGCCTTAATATCTTCTGGATTTGGATATCCTACTGTAGTAAAATCTGGGTCTGGATTTTCTTGTTCTGGCACTACTGCAATATTTTTAAATCCTCTTTCTTTTAAAACTCTTCTAACTGGCTTATTGCCTGTTCCATTTAGAGGAGTATATACAATTTTTATTTCTTTATCTATATCATCATTTAAGGAAAGCCCTTTCACTTTTTCTATATATTCATCCTCTATATCTTTTCCAATTATATTTAATAACCCACTATCTTCTGCTTCTTTTCTTTCTATAATTTGTATATCTGAATAACCTTTTATATTTCTAATATTATTTAAAATCTTTTCTGCAATATCATCGAGTATTTGAGAACCTTCTTCCCAATATACTTTATATCCATTATAATCTTTGGGATTGTGGCTAGCAGTTATTACTATTCCAGAAATAGTATTTAATCTTCTTGTAGCATAAGAAAGTTCTGGAGTAGGTCTTAAGTCGTCAAATAGATATACTTTAATACCGTTTGCAGCCAATACCAATGAAGCTATTTCTGCAAATTCTTTTGAATAATGTCTTACATCATATCCTATAACTACTCCTCTATCCATAGCCTCTTGCCCAAAAGATTTAATTGTATCAGCAAGTCCTTGAGTTGCAAGAGAAACAGTATATTTATTCATCCTATTAGTTCCTGCTCCAATTTTTCCTCTTAAACCAGCTGTTCCAAAAGATAAATCAGTATAAAACCTATCTTCTATTTCCTTAGGGTCATTTTTTATAGATAAGAGCTCATTTTTAGTTTCTTCATCGAAATATGGATTATTTAGCCACCCTTCATACTTTTTAATATATTCCATTTTATACCTCCTTAAATCTTTAATCTTTAGCTAAGAAACTTAATACATTCTTGCATTGAATAAGTACCCCAGTTTTAAGACAGCTTTCATCAATATCAAATAGAGAAGTATGTGCCTCATGAACTATCCCTTTTTCTCCATTTCTTGAACCTAAATTAAAGAATGCCCCTGGAACCATCTCTGCAAAATATGAAAAATCTTCTACTCCAAAACTAGGATATTTTATATCTATAATATTCTCAGTGCCAAGTAATTCCTCTCCATTATTATATACAATATCTACCATTCTGTCATTATTAATAAGGGAATTATAACTTTTTTCTCTTAAAACTTCACCTTTTCCTCCCATTGATGAAGCTATATTTTCAACTATATCTATTAATTCTTTCATAACTTCTTCTCTTGTAATTGGGTCCAAAGTTCTCACTATTCCTTCCATTTCAACTTTATCTGATATTACATTTCTAGCATCTCCTCCATGAATAGTTCCAATAGTTATTACTGCTGAACTTCTTGGATCCACTCTCCTACTTACAATAGTTTGTATAGCAGTTATTACTTGTGCAGCAATAGATATAGCATCTATTCCTAAGTCAGGGTAGGCTCCATGACTTTTTTGACCATGAATAATTATTTTAATCATATCAGAAGCAGCATTCATTTTCCCATATCTTATACCTATCTTCCCTATTTCTATTGCATTTGATACATGAAGACCAAATATTCCATCAACTTTAGGATTTTCTAAAACACCTTCTTCTATCATTGGTTTTGCACCACCTACAGTTTCTTCCGCTGGCTGAAAAATAAGTTTTATATTTCCCTTAAATTTGTCTTTGTAATCGTTGAGAACTTTAGCTGTACCAAGAAGTATAGCTGTATGTGCATCATGACCGCAGGCGTGCATTTGTCCTGCTACTTTGGATTTATAATTTACCTTTTTTTTATCTTGTATAGGAAGAGCATCTATATCTGCCCTAAGTCCTACAGTTTTTCCATCTTTTCTTCCTCTAATAATTCCTACTACACCTGTATTAGCAATATCCTTCATGTATTCAATACCCATTTCCTCTAAGTATTCTACTATCTTATCCCTAGTTCTATACTCTTCCATACCTAGTTCTGGATACATGTGAAAATCTCTTCTTACAGATATTATAAAATCTTCTATACTATTAATTTTTTTATTTAACTCTTTATAGCAAATCATTTCTGACCTCCTAAACCAAATATCTTTATTTTGAATATATTTAATTCTAGTATAATAGGCTATTATATAACAATAAAATACATTTAGAAAGGGGAAGGGAATGAATAAAAAAATATTCTTAATAATTATGCTCTTTATAATCTTTGGTCTTTTAACTACAAGACATATACAAGGTAAAAGTAAATATACTTTTGGACATAATTATGCTCAAGTAATAAAGCATGGTTCAAAAGAAGAAAAAGTTATAGCTCTAACATTTGATGATGGTCCTCATCCTGAGTTTACCCCTCAAATATTAGACATACTAGAGGAGTACAATGTTAAAGCAACTTTTTTTGTACTTGGTCAACATGGTGAAATGTATCCAGATATACTGAAAAGACAAATAAATGAAGGTCATGAGATTGGGAATCATACCTATACTCATATAAATATAAAAAAAACGCCTGCAGAAAAAATAAAAGAAGAGTTCTATAGGACTCAAGAAGTAATTCATTCTTCAACAGAGATAAAACCTAAGGTATTTCGTCCTCCCTATGGTATATATGACAATACTGTAGTAAATATTGCTAATGAAAATAATTGTTCCATAGTACTTTGGTCTCCTCATCAGGATTCTAAAGATTGGAGCCATCCTGAGGTAGAAAAAATTATTGATACTACAATTTCCAAAGTAGAAAATGGTGATATTATTTTATTTCACGATTATGTCTATTATGATACAAATAACACTATAGAAGCATTAGAATATATAATACCAGAATTAAAAAATAGAGGATATGAATTTGTAACCATGTCTGAATTAATAGATCTATCTGTAAAACAAGTTTCACATTAAAAAAACTTGATTAGATTTTTCTAATCAAGTTTTTATATGTATGGTGGAGGCGGTGGGACATGTTATCCATAGTTTCCTAATGGCACTGACTATATCTTGAAGTTAAGTAACTGCCCTTAACTCCTCTGGCGTATTATGGAAATATAATATAATTAAAATTTTCCATCCTAGTACTGCATATTCTAAAATAGAACTTAGCAGCCTATAAGTCGATACAGAGCTGTAGAATTTCTTCTCATACCCCTCGGTATTGGCATAGCTCATAGCCTTAGCTTTCACCGATTAAGCCAGATTATCACCTATAGATTGCTCTATAGGGCGACTCCTTTGCGAATCGAACCCACGTCCGAAAATACTTTATAAAGAGCTTCTCCGAGCGCAGCTACTGATTTAGTATTCGCTTTGTATAACGCCCAATAGCAAGCTTTATACTTAGCTATCTCCATATTCCACTATAGGTTGGAGAAAGCCTATAGTAGTTCCCCACTACAATGACACTCTATCCTAATAGGTGGGACTACTAGGTAGAGCGACAACGTTTAAATTACGCTGCTAATGCTAAATTATCGTCTGCGTTTAAATTTAAGTGCCACTTTTTACGTTGTTTGGCGACAACGGCTCGCTACTCCTTACTCCATATCCCCGTCGAAACCTAATTCGCCCCCAATTATTAATATCTTTCTTTGAATTCTCTTTGCAATTTTCTTTCTACTTCTTTTTTTGCTATAGTATCTCTTTTATCATAAAGCTTCTTACCTTTTGCAATAGCTAATTCTATTTTTACAAGTCCATTTTTTATATATACATTTATAGGAACTAGTGTATATCCCTTTTGAGCTGTATATCCTATTAGTTTATTAATTTCTCTCCTATTTAAAAGAAGTTTTCTTTTTCTAAGAGGATCTTCATTATATCTATTGCCTTGTTCATAAGGACTTATATGCATATTATAAAGAAACACTTCACTATTTTCTATTATTGCATGAGCATCTTTTATGTTGCATCTACCCTGTCTTATAGATTTTACTTCTGTTCCCTTTAAGACTATCCCAGCTTCTATTACTTCTTCTATAAAAAAGTCATGCCTTGCTTTTCTGTTTCTTGCTACAATCTTCAAATCACTTTTTCCCATTATAATCACCATATTTATTTTTAAGAGTCTATTAAATAGTGTACCAAATTTCTAGAGACATGTCAATAGCCTATTCAACCAACATAAAATCAACATTTCCTCTAAGCACATCTGCACCTATAACTTTTATCTTTACTTCATCTCCTATTCTAAACTTCTTTTTAGTTAATTCTCCTATTATATAATATTTTTCTTCATCATAGTAATAATAGTCATCTACCATATTGCTAAAATGTACAAGTCCTTCAATAGTATTTTCAAGTTGAACAAATATACCAAAATGGGTTAAAGATGAAATTATGCCTTTGTATTCATTACCTATTCTTTCTTTCATATATTGAGCTTTTTTCAAATCTTCTACTTCTCTTTCAGCTTCTTCTGCTATTCTTTCCATAGTAGAAGATTGTTCAGCTATTTGTGGAAGTTTAGATTCTAAATTTTCTACTTTGTTGGGCTTTAGTCTTCCATTTATATATTCTTTTATTATCCTATGAATTTCTAAGTCTGGATACCTTCTTATAGGAGAAGTAAAGTGACAATAGTATTTAGCTGCCAATCCAAAGTGGCTGCCTACTTCACTACTATATTTTGCTTTTTTAAGTGATCTCAATAATAACTTATTAAGAAGTTCTTCCTCTTTTTTACCTTTTACTTCAACCATAAGATTTTTCAATTCTTTAGGATGGATTTCTTTTGTTCCTTTTAAATTATAGCCAAAATTGTGTATAAATTTATTAAACTCCTCTATTTCATCTGCATCAGGGTCTTCATGAACCCTGTATATAAGCGGCATTTGGCTCCAATACATATTTTCTGCTATAGTTTCATTACATACAAGCATAAATTCTTCTATCATCCTATTGGCAATTCGTCTTTCTTCTTTTCTTATATCAATTGGGTTTCCCTCATTGTCTAAAATTATTTCAGTTTCAGGAAAATCAAAGTCTAAACTACCTCTTCTCTGTCTTTTTTTATTTAAAATATGACATAATTCTTTCATATATACAAGATCTTCATATATATGACTATATCTATCTTTAAGTTCTTCATCATCTTTTTCTAACAGATCAGATACATCATCATATATAAGTCTTTCTTTGCTTTCTATAACGGTTTCAATTACTTTATGCTCTTTTACATTACCTTTCTTATCTATTTCCATAAAAACAGAAAGAGTAAGTCTTGGTTCTTTAGGATTCAAGCTACAAATACCATTTGATAATTCCTTCGGAAGCATTGGAATAACTCTATCTACTAAATAAATACTATTTCCTCTATTTAGGGCTTCCTTGTCTAAAGGGCTATTTTCCTTGACATAATGAGACACATCAGCAATATGTACTCCTAATTTATAGTTTCCATTTTCTAGTTTTTCTATAGATACAGCATCATCAAAATCCTTTGCATCTTCTCCATCTATAGTAAAAGTATTTAAATCCCTTAGATCTACTCTCCTACCTATTTCCTCTTGAGAAACACTTTGTTCAATACTATTCACTTGATTTATTACTTTATTAGGAAATTCTTCAGACAAATTAAATTGCCTAATTACTGATAAAATATCAGTCCCTTTTTCGTCAATATATCCTAAAACTTCTATTATCTTTCCTTCAGGATTTCTTCTTTTTTCAGGCCATCTAGTTATTTCTACAATAACTTTTTGATTTGGCAACGCATTGTTCATATGAGCTTTTGGAATAAATATATCCATACTTATTCTATTATCATCAGGTAAAACAAACCCAAAATTTTTACTACTTTCGAAAGTTCCTACGATAGTATTATTGGCCCTATCTAATATGCGAAGAATCTCCCCCTCTTCTCTTCTACCTTCTTCTCCTTTTTTAATTACTCTTACAACAACTTTATCTCCATGCAATGCTCCATTTATATTTTCTGCTGATATATAAATATCTTCCCTATCCTTTTTTTCAGGTACAAGAAAGCCATATCCTTTTTCATTTCCTTCAAGTTTACCTACAACTAAATTCATCTTTTCAGGCAAACCATATCTTTCATTTCTAGTTTTTATTATAGTTCCTTCCTTTTCCATATCTTCTAATACATTATAGAAGGTTTTTTCTTCTCCTTTTCCTATTTCAAATGATTTTGCAAGTTCTTCCCTAGTCATAGGTTTATACAGTTTTTCATCCATAAAATTTACAATGTTTCTTTTTATATTCATATTTTCACTCTCCATTAGAGATATTAGTTTTCCATCTAATTCAAATATTTTACCCGTATAAATTAGTTTTAATCTATTTGACAAAAATAAATTAAAAGATATTCCTTATATTTTTCCGTTTTTACTTCCAAATTCTATTTTATTAAATAAATCCACATCATAGGAGTACATATTCTTATCTTTTTCTTCTTGAATCCTAAGTCCAATATCTATCATTTTATTTACTAATTCTTTAAAATAAATATCTTTTCCTTCCCAAAGATAGTATGCAATAGACCCTGGCATAGTATTTATTTCGTTAACATAAATTTTATTTTCTTCATCTAATAAAAAATCTATTCTAGCGTTTCCTCTTCCATCAATTACTTGAAAAGACTTTTTAGCAATATTTTCAATTTCTTCTCTTAAATCATCTTTTATATCTGCTGGTATTCTCCTTCTTTCTTCCCCTCCATTTTTTATATTACTTTTTACATATTTATCATCATAAGATAGGAGCTCTTGCCATCCTAAAGGTTCTTCACATAAAGAAGTTTCTAAATTTTCATCAAAGCCCATTACAGCACAATTTATTTCTCTTGGATTTTCAACAGCCTTTTCTATAATTATTTTTCTATCATATCTAATAGCAATTTCTACTCCACTAATTAAAGTATTCCTATCTATAGCCTTAGATATTCCAATGCTAGAACCTAAATTAGCTGGTTTAATAAATAATGGGTATGATAATTCTTTTTCTACTTTCTTAATAACATATTCTCTATTTTCTATCCAGTTTGATCTATAAAACCAAGTATAGTCAACCACCGGGAGATTATTAGCCTTAAAAACATCCTTCATTAAAATCTTATCCATTCCTACACTAGAAGCTAATACATTAGAACCTACATATGGAATATTCATAAGCTCAAATAAACCTTGAATAGTACCATCTTCACCATTTGTCCCATGAATAGCTGGGAAAATTATATCTACTTTTCCTAAAATTTTCTTGCTAAAAAGACTTAAACTATTTGTATGAGTATACATATTAAAATCATTGTGAGTTGGTGCAAATATTATTTCCTGTGTGTCTTCTAATTTATTATCTCTAAAATTTTCAAAATCAAATAAACTTTTTCCAGTAAGCCATTTACCTTCTTTATTGATATATATTGGGACTACATCATATTTATTTTTATCTATATTTTCCATTATTTGAAGACCAGTAATTACTGAAACTTCGTGTTCTACACTTCTTCCTCCAAATACTACTCCAACAACCTTTTTCATTCTATCACTCCTCAAAATTATTCTTCATAATTATCAGGTAGGTCGTTTTCAAATAATACAATATCCTTAGATTTAACAATTTCTTGAAGTTTAGATGTGGCTTCATCTAAATTTTTTACAACAAAAATATTTTCCTCATCATAACCTGAGTTTTTTAACCCATCATAAATAGGTCTAGTTCTTTTTTCTCCAACTAATATTACATAATCGCATACATTCCCTATACTAATTCCAAACTCTCTATTAGCTTCTTCTTCTTTATCTCCTAATTCTACCATCCCAGGGGTAATTATTATCTTTCTACCTTCTTTAAACTGACTCAACACTTCCAAAGCTGCTTCTGCTCCATCAGGATTTGAGTTAAAGGCATCATCTATTACTATAACACCAGTTCCTGGGTTAATAATATTTAGTCTATGAGGTATAGGTTCCACTTTAGATATTCCTCTTTTTATTTCTTTAAATGTAAGTCCTAATGCTTTTGCTACACTAGCTCCAGCTAATATATTATATATATTATGCTTTCCTAAAAGTTTAGTTGTACATTTTATTTCCTCTCCACTTTTATCTTTTAACATAAAAGTAGATCCTAGTTCCGATACTTCTATATCTGTAGCATAAATATCTAGTTTTTCAGTATTTTCTAATCCATATAATATTTTTTCTTTAAATGTTTTATCAGCAAGTTTTTTTACATATTCATTGTCATAGTTAAAAATAGCTATTCCATCACTTGGTAATTCTTCTATAAGTTCATATTTTGTCTTCATTATATTCTCAATATTTTTAAAAGTCTCTAAATGTGTTGGACCTATAGATGTGATAATACCTATTTTAGGATTGGTTAGTTTGGAAAGTTCTTTTATATCTCCAATATATCTAGCACCCATTTCTGCTATAAATATTTCATAGTCTTTTGTTAATTCACTATTTATTACTTTGCTAATTCCCATAGGAGTATTATAGCTTTCTGGAGTCTTTAACACTCTATACTTTTCTTTTAATATAGTATCTACAATAAATTTAGTACTAGTTTTTCCAAAACTGCCAGTGATACCTACAGTATTTAAATCTTCCATAGATTTTATTTTCTCTTGAGCCATTGTATAATAGTATTCATTTATTCTTCTCTCAACTGGAGTTACTATAATATTAGCTAAAATTATATTTCCGCTTTGTAAAAAATAAATTATAAATAATCCATACAATATTACAGGCATATATATTATTATATCTGATGCTAATTTTTTCACTATCATAAATAATATTAATAATTCTAAAAAATTAACTAAAAAATTTGAAACATATAATCTTTTAGCCCTTGGTGTAAATACCAATTCTTTTTTAGACTCTTCTCTTTTAAAATTAAAGGTATAAAAAATTGATACTATCCACAATAAATTAAATAAAAATAATACAATATTGTTTTTATTATATCCAGTATATATCATTTGAAAAACTAAAATAATAGTAAGTACTATAAGAGAAATCTTCATCCTTTTGGGATAAGCTTTTGTTGAAGTTTTGATCCATTTTCTATACTCCTCATTCCTATACCCCTGTAATTGAATCATATGTAGAAAAAATCTTGACTTAAAAATAATTGTTACTATCCAAAATAAAATAGAAATATAAAATATTTTCTCTAATCTCATTTCCTAAACCTCCTAAAAAATAAAACTTAGCTAAGAAAAAGCTTTGGACTACATAGATATTAGTTATCTAATAAGAAAGTTTTGAGTATGATAGAAAATCTTCCAAAGTCATCTAGATAAGAATAATGACCTGCTTCTTTAAGAATTACAAGTCCACTATCTTTTATTTTTTCCTCCATTATTTCACCCATATATACAGGAGTTGCTGTATCATTTTCTCCCCAGATAAGTAATGTGGAAGCCTCGATATCTTTTAAATGTGGTTCTAAGTCTTCATTTACCACTTTTACTAAAATTCTTCTCATAATACCTGAAGCGTTTTGATAGTCTGCAGAACCAAACTTTTTATAAAACTTTTCCATTTTTTTCTTTTCATCTGTCCAGAAAAAGAAAAATTTATATAAACATTTTAACACCTTAAAGCTATAAACTTTTAAATGATATTTAAAACTTCTTCTTGGAATAATTCCTGCACTATCTATTAATACCATTTTGCTTACTAAATCCTTATATCGACTACTAAGAACTATGGAAACTCTTCCACCAAAAGAATGTCCTATTAAAATAACTTCATCCATCCCCATTTCATCTATAAATTTTTTAGTTATTCTTCCATAATCATATACACCGTAAGTTTCTTTTGGCTCTTCACTTTTGCCAAATCCAGGAAAATCCATAGCATATACCTTAAAATTATTCTTTAATAAATTAAATATGGGCATCATAGTATCAATATTTGCTCCCCAGCCATGTAGAAGTAAAACATTTCTCCCTTTGCCTTCCACAATATAATATATGTTTAAACCTTCTATTTTGACTTTCATATTTATCTTCCTCACTATTTTTCCTCTTTAATACTATTAGCTTATTCTATATTATTATAATAGTGATCTACTTTTTATTTCTATATTCATAAATCAATTATGAATTAGTACTTCTATTATACCATATAATGCTAATAAAAAGCCCCTCAATATTGAGGGGCTTTTTACTCATATTATTTAAATAGTACTCCACCATAATTTACAAATAGTTGTGCAAAGACTAATGATACTATAGTCATAAGTTTGATTAATATATTTATTGATGGACCGGAAGTGTCTTTAAATGGATCTCCTACTGTGTCACCAACTACAGCTGCCTTGTGTGCTTCACTTCCCTTTCCACCATTGTTTCCATCTTCTATATGCTTTTTAGCATTATCCCATGCTCCTCCAGCATTGGCCATAAATATAGCCATTAAAACACCAGTGACTAAAGCCCCAGCAAGTAATCCTCCTAAAGCTTCTGTTCCTAAAATAATCCCTACAACTACTGGTACTACTACTGCAAGCAACCCTGGAATAATCATTTCTTTTAATGCTGCTTGAGTACTTATATCTACGCAAGTACTATATTCTGGTGTTGCTGTTCCTTCCATAATTCCTGGAATTTCTTTAAATTGTCTTCTAACTTCTTCTATCATACTAAATGCAGCTTTTCCAACAGCTTCCATAGTTATAGCTGAGAACAAAAATGGAAGCATTCCACCGATGAAAAGTCCTGCTATAACTGTTGGACTTGTTAGATCTATTCCTTCTAAGTTAACTGCTTGAGTATAAGAAGCAAATAGTGCTAGTGCTGTAAGTGCAGCTGAACCTATTGCAAATCCCTTTCCTACTGCTGCAGTAGTATTTCCTACTGAATCTAATGTATCTGTGATCTCACGTACTTCTTCTGGCAATTCACACATTTCTGCTATACCACCAGCATTATCTGCTATAGGTCCATAAGCATCAACTGCTATTGTCATTCCTGCTGTTGAAAGCATTCCTACTGCTGCTAATGCAATTCCATATAGTCCCTCTGCTATGTCGTTTGCTCCATTTGAAGCATAGAAAGCTACTAGTATACCTATAGCTATAATTATTATAGGTCCTGCTGTAGATGCCATACCTACTGAAAGTCCACCTATAATATTTGTTGAAGAACCAGTTTCTGATTCATTTGCAATTCTTTTTACTGGGCTATAATCAGCAGATGTATAGTATTCAGTGATTTTTGCAATTATAAGTCCTACCAAAAGACCTGCAACTATTGATATGAAAGGTCTGTTAGAACCTAATATTGGTTTACTTAATACAAATGCTAATATTATAGTTATAACTGAACTTACTAATGTTCCTGTATTTAATGCTTTTTGTGGATCCTTATCTCCTCTTACAAAAAATACTCCTATAATTGAAGCAATTACCCCAACAGATGCAAGGGCTAGTGCGTATTCAACTCCAGAATCTCCATAGGATGCCAATCCAAGAGTTATTGCTGATATTATAGCTCCTACATAGGATTCAAATAAATCAGCACCCATACCAGCAACATCTCCAACATTATCTCCAACATTGTCTGCTATTGTAGCTGGGTTTCTTGGATCATCTTCAGGAATTCCTGCTTCTACCTTTCCAACTAAATCTGCTCCAACATCAGCTGCCTTTGTATATATTCCTCCACCAACACGAGCAAATAATGCTATTGATGAAGCTCCTAGAGCAAAACCTGTTATTATATCTGGATCGCCAAATAATATGTATAATAGTCCTACACCAAATATCCCAAGTCCTACTACACACATTCCCATAACTGCTCCACCAGAGAATGCAACTTCTAATGCCTTATTCATGCCACCTTCTTTAGCAGAATTTGCAGTTCTAACATTGGCTTTTGTAGCTACTCTCATACCAAAATAACCTGCAAGTATTGAAAATAGTGATCCTAATAGAAAAGATACTGCTGTTTTAATATTTATTATTGCTAAAATAACAAATAGTACAATTACGAATATTGTTAGAGAACGATATTCTCTCTTTAAAAATGCCATTGCACCTTCTTGAATATGGGATGCAATTTCCTTCATCCTATCGCTGCCAGGATTTACTTTATTAACTGTATTTGCTTTATATATAGCAAATAAAAGAGCTAATATACCTACAACGGGTGCCATTATAATAGCTTTATCCATATTTAATTTTACCTCCTTCTTATTGTATAGATGCAAGTACTAATGCAGATATTATAAATAAAATGGCTGATATAGTAGTCAGCTTACTTAATGTATCTTCAAAGCTTTGTCCTTTATTCTTTCCCCAGATACTTTCTGCACCGCCACTTATTGTTCCAAGACCTTGAGATTTCCCAGGCTGCAACAAAATAGTAGCTATTAAAAATAAACTAGAAGCAATAATAGTAATGGAAAACAAAATCTTCACACTTCCACCTCCTGTTTCCTCTGTTGAAAGCATAGCCTTCACACTTGGTAAACAACAATATTTTACCATAGGGATTGTATAAAATCAATAGTAAAAGATACTGAGTTAGCACTCATAAATAAATAGTAAGGCTGGCCTTACTATTTATTTATGAATTATTCTATTATTGTTTCTTATTTTTTTAAATTATAGAAAGCTTCTAATCCTCTATATTCACCAATACCATTTAGCATATCTTCTATTCTTAATAATTGATTATATTTTGCAACTCTATCAGTTCTTGATGGAGCTCCAGTTTTAATTTGCCCTGCGTTAGTTCCTACAACTAAATCTGCTATAGTTGTATCTTCTGTTTCTCCAGACCTATGGGATACTACAGCAGTATATCCATGAACTTTTGCCATTTCTATAGTATTTAATGTTTCAGTTAGAGTTCCTATTTGATTTAATTTAACAAGTACTGAATTAGATACTCCTAAATCAATACCCTTTTCCAATCTTTCTGTATTAGTTACAAATAAGTCATCTCCAACTATTTGAATCTTATCTCCCAATCTTTTAGTCATTAGTTTCCAGCCATCCCAATCTTCTTCAGCTAAACCATCTTCTATGGAAATAATAGGATACTTCTCTACCATTTCTTCATAGAATTTTACTAACTCTTCAGCTGTATATTCTTTTCCTTCTCCTGCCAAAATATACATATTTCTTTCTTCATTGTATAATTCTGTTGCAGCTACATCTAAAGCTAAACGTACATCTTTGCCTGGTTTATACCCTGCTTTTTCTATAGCTTCTACTATAGTCTTTAATGCTTCTTCATTGCTAGTTAGATTTGGAGCAAATCCACCTTCATCACCTACTGCTGTATTTAATCCCTTACCTTTAAGTACAGATCTTAGACTATGAAATACTTCTGCACCCATTTGAAGAGCCTCTCTAAAACTTTTAGCTCCTACTGGCATTACCATGAATTCTTGTATATCCACATTGTTATCTGCATGTTCTCCTCCATTTAGAATATTCATCATTGGTACAGGAAGAACTTTTCCATTTACTCCTCCAATATATTGATAAAGAGGAAGTCCTAATTCATTAGCTGCTGCTCTAGCTACTGCTAGTGAAACTCCAAGCAAAGCATTTGCTCCAAGTTTCCCTTTATTATCTGTACCATCTAATTCTATAAGCACCTTATCTACACCTATTTGATCTAATACATCCATTCCAATAATTTCTGGAGCAATTATGCTATTTACATTGTCTACAGCATTTAATACTCCTTTTCCTAAATATCTAGCCTTATCACCATCTCTAAGTTCAACAGCCTCAAAAGCTCCTGTAGAAGCTCCAGATGGTACTAATGCTCTTCCAAATGCATCTGTTTCTGTCCATACTTCCACTTCTACTGTTGGATTCCCTCTTGAGTCTAATACTTCTCTTGCATATACATCAGTTATCATAGTCATTTATTTACTCCTCCTTTAAAATAAGTGATTTTCCTGTCATTTCTTTTGGAACTTCAATATCAAGCATATGAAGTAATGTAGGAGAAATATCTGCAAGTATTCCTTCTCTTAATTTTATATTTCTATCTCCTACTATTATACAAGGTACTTCATTAGTTGTATGAGATGTTATCACACTATTGTCCTTTTCATCTATCATTTTTTCTGCATTACCATGATCTGCAGTAATCAATAGCCTTCCATCTCTTTTCTCTATTTCTTCAACTATTTCTCCTAAGCATCTATCTATAGTTTCTATAGCTTTAATAGTAGCTTGCAAATCACCTGTATGCCCTACCATATCTGGGTTTGCAAAATTTAAAATAATCAGATCATATTTATCCATTTTAATTCTTTCTATTACTTCATCTTTTACTTTTTCTGCACTCATCTCAGGTTGCATATCATAGGTAGCTACTTTAGGAGAAGGAATTAACGCTCTATCTTCTCCATCATTTGGTTCTTCTACTCCCCCATTAAAGAAGAAGGTTACATGAGCATATTTTTCTGTTTCTGCTATTCTAAGTTGTTTAAGTCCTAAACTACTTATATACTCACCTAAGGTGTTTTTATATTTTTCAGGTTTATAGGCTATATGAACATTTTCAATAGTTTTATCATATTGAGTCATTGTTACAAAAAAAGTACTTACTTTTTTTGCTCTCTCAAAACCATCAAAATCCTTATCAACTATAGCCCTAGTTATTTGTCTAGCCCTATCCGGTCTAAAATTGAAGAATATAATAGAATCTCCATCATTTATTGTAGCCACTGGCTCATTATTTTCTTTTACAACTGTAGGTACAACAAACTCATCCCACACTTTTTCGTTATAAGAATTTTCAATAGCGTCTACAGCTGATTTTGATTCTTTTCCTTCTCCTATAACCATAGCATCGTAGGCTAATTTAGTCCTCTCCCATCTCTTATCTCTGTCCATAGCATAATATCTTCCTGAAACTGTAGATATTTTACCTATACCAATTTCTTTTATCTTTTTTTCCAGCTCCTCTATATAGCCTTTCCCACTGCTAGGTGGTACATCCCTTCCATCTAAAAAAGCATGAATATATACATCATCTATACTATGCTTTTTAAATAGTTCTAAAAGAGCATATAGATGAGTATTATGGCTATGAACTCCTCCATCAGATACTAAACCCATTATATGAATACTGCTTTTATTTTTCTTTGCATTATCTATTGCCTCTAAAAATTCTTCTTTTTCAAAGAAATCTCCATCTTCAATAGACTTTGTGATTCTAGTTAATTCTTGATATATAATTCTTCCAGCTCCTATATTTAAATGGCCAACTTCAGAATTTCCCATCTGACCTTCTGGAAGACCTACTGACAATCCACTGGCACCTAGTTTAGTGCTAGGCCACTCTTTTAAAAGTTTATCAAAATTAGGCTTGTTGGCAAGTTCTATTGCGTTTCCCTCATATTTTTTGCCTAATCCCCAACCATCTAATATTGTAAGCATTACTGGTTTCTTTTTATACATATTTAAAGCCTCCATTAAAAATTTATAAGTTTTAAGAAATCTTCAGATTTTAAACTAGCTCCGCCAACTAACGCTCCATCTATATCAGATTCATCCATCAATTCACTTATATTAGCCGGCTTAACACTTCCGCCGTATTGTATTCTTATTTTTTCGGAAATGTCCTTACTATATTTATTCCCAATAGTTTCTCTAATAAAACTTATTATATCATTTGCATCTTTATTTGAGGCTGTCTTTCCAGTTCCTATAGCCCATATTGGCTCATAGGCAATTACAATACTCTCTATGTCTTTTTCTTCTATGTCTTCCAATGCTTTTAAAACTTGTGCCTTAACTACTTCTTTTTCTTTTCCACTTTCTCTCTCTTCTAAAGTTTCTCCTACACATACAATTGGATTTATATCATATTTCAATGCAGTTTTCACCTTTTTATTTACAGTCTCATCAGTTTCATTGAAATATTGTCTTCTTTCAGAATGGCCTATTATTACATAGTCAATACCTATTTCTTTAAGCATCAATGGTGATATTTCACCTGTAAAAGCTCCACTATCTTCCCAATGCATATTTTGTGCTCCAAGCTTTATATTTGTTCCTTCAATTTCTCTCTTTACTTCCATTAAGTTTGTAAATGGAACACAAAGAACCGCTTCTACATTATCATCTCTATCTCCACTTTTTATATCTTTAACCAATTCTACTGCTTCTTTAATAGTTTTATTCATCTTCCAATTTCCTGCAATAATTGGTTTACGCATTAAAATACCTCCTCTTATTTTTCGCTTATAGCAGCAATACCTGGCAATTCTTTTCCCTCTAAGAATTCTAAAGAAGCTCCTCCACCTGTAGATATATGAGTCATTTCTTCTTTGAAGCCAGCTTTTTCAACTGCTGAAGCACTATCTCCTCCTCCAACTATAGTTGTACCATTAGTTTCTGCCATAGCCTTTGCAATTGATTCTGTTCCATTTTTAAAGTTCTCCATTTCAAATACACCCATTGGTCCATTCCATACAACTGTCTTAGCATTTTTTATTTCTTCGCTAAACAATTTAATTGTTTCCGATCCTATATCTAATCCCATCATATCTTCTGGAATACTATCTATTTTTACAGTCTTATATTCAGTATCATTTTTAAATTCTTTAGCTACTACTATATCTACTGGAAGTAGGATTTTTACATTTTTTTCGTCTGCTTTTTTAAGTAGTTCATTAGCTAAATCTATTTTGTCTTCTTCTAATAGTGAAGTACCTATACTATATCCCTTTGCCTTTAAAAATGTATAAGCCATTCCTCCACCTATAAGTATAGTATCAACTTTTTCAAGTAGATTTTCAATAACTCCTATTTTATCTGAAACTTTTGCTCCACCAAGAATAGCAACAAAAGGTCTTTCAGGATTTTCTAATGCTTTACCCATTACTTCAATTTCTTTTTTTACTAAAAATCCTACTGCTGAAGGCAAAAATTTTGAAGCCCCAACATTTGAAGCATGAGCTCTATGAGATGTTCCAAAAGCATCATTTACAAATACATCTCCAAGAGATGCTAGGTCTTTAGCAAAGTTTTCATCATTTTTCTTTTCTTCACTTCTAAATCTAGTATTTTCTAATAAAACTACATCTCCATTGTTCATATTATCTACTATATTTTTTACATCTTCACTAATAACATTATCATCTTTAGCAAATTTTACTTCCTTATTTAGAAGCTCTGATAATCTCTTTGATACTGGCTCTAAGCTAAATTTAGAATCTGCTTTTCCCTTTGGTCTTCCTAAATGAGACATAAGAACTACTTTTCCACCATTTTCTATTAAGTACTTTATAGTAGGAAGAGCACTCACAATTCTTGTATCATCAGTTATATTTCTATTATCATCCATAGGAACATTAAAATCACATCTAACTAATACTCTCTTTCCTTCCACTTGTAAATCTTCTACAGTTTTCTTATTTAACATATTTATCACCTCTTATTAATATAGTTGGTAAAAGCCGGTCTTGAAATTCAAGACCGGTCTAATATGTTTACTTATTTGCGTTTGCAACGTAGCTTGCTAAGTCAACTACTCTATAGGAATATCCCCATTCATTATCATACCAGGAAACTACTTTTACCATATTGTCAATAACCATTGTAGATAATCCATCAACTATTGAAGAATGTGGATCTCCCTTATAGTCTACTGAAACTAATGGCTCTTCTGAGAATCCAAGAACTCCCTTCATTTCTCCTTCACTAGCTTCTTTTAATGCCTTATTTACTTCTTCTGCTGTTGTTGGATTTTCAACTTCAAACACAACATCTACAACAGATACTGTTGGAGTAGGAACTCTCATTGCAAATCCATTTAATTTTCCTTTAAGTTCTGGTATTACTAATGCAACAGCTTTAGCTGCTCCTGTTGTTGTAGGAATAATTGATTCTGCTGCAGCTCTTGCTCTTCTTAAATCTTTGTGTCTCTTATCTAATATTTGTTGGTCATTTGTATAGGAGTGAACTGTAGTCATAAGACCTTTCTTAACTCCAAACTTATCTAATATTACTTTTGCAACTGGCGCTAGACAATTTGTTGTACAAGAAGCATTTGATATTATATTATGTTTTTCTGGATCGTAGTCATTCTCATTAACTCCCATAACTATAGTTGTATCTTCATTTTTACCTGGTGCTGTAAGAATTACTTTCTTAGCTCCTGCCTTAATATGTTTTGAAAGTCCTTCTCTATCTCTAAAAGCTCCTGTTGAATCAATTACTAATTCTACTCCTAGTTCTTTCCAAGGTATTTCTTCTGGATTTCTGTGATCAGTTCTTTTGATTTCTTTACCGTTTATAATGAATGAATCTTCTGTTGTTTCAATAGTTCCATCAAATTTTCCATATAATGAATCATATTTGAATAAATGTGCTAGAGTATCAATATCACCTGATGCATTTACAGCTACTACATCAAAATCTTTTATTTCATCCTCCATATAAATTCTTAAAACATCTCTTCCTATTCTACCAAATCCATTTATACCTACCTTTAAAGTCATATATATTCCTCCTTAATACTATTATTTATTTTTAGCTACATATGTAGCTTAATTAACTAATTTTAAAATCTTTCTAGCTGCACCTTCATCTGTTACTAAAGCCATATCTTCTCTAATACTGGAAATAGAAATAATTGCTTCTGCTTTTTTAGTACCACCTGCTACTCCAATAACATTCTTAACTTGCTTAAAATCTACAAGGGATAATCCTACAGTCATAGATTCCCAAACTCTATTTCCGCTTGTATCAAAATAATGACCAAAAGCCTCTGAAACTGCACCTTTTTCTATTAGCTTTTTAATAGTTTCATTAGATAACTCTCGTCTTTCTGCCATTACATCTGCTCTACCTATACCATAAACAAGTATGTCTATTTTTTTGATTATATCTACAAATTCCTTAACTTCTGAAACTTTTAAAAGTGCATCTATAGCTTCTTGTTCAATATTATCTGGAACATGCAAAAGTCTATAGTTACCACCTAATCTCTTAGCTAAATTGGCAGCTATACTATTAGCTTGAGTTTCTACATCTTTTCCCAATCCACCTCTAGCTGGAAGGACTAAAATTTCATTATCTGCTTTTCCTTTTGGCATTTCTTCAGCTACTTCAGCCATTGTAGTACCGCCAGTTATGCCTATTATATTATTTGCTTTTATAAGTTTCTTCAAGTATTTAGCTGCAGTTCTTCCCATATCTTTTAGAACTAGTTCACTTTCATCAGAATTTCCTGGAACAACTAAAACTTTTTTAAGATTTAATTTACTTTCTAATGCATTTTCCAATTCTGTTAATCCCTTTATTCCATGAATTACATCTTTCATATCTTCTAGAAGCTCTTTACCTTCTATAGTTACATACATACCCATTGATTCAATATTTAATAAACCTTGATTTTTTAAAATGTTGACCTCTGTTCTAACAGCTCTTTCTCCCATTCCTAGCTGATTAGCTAAGGATCTTCTTCCAATAGGCTCATTGTAATATATATTTCTTAAAATATCATATCTATTTTCTAAAGTATCTATTATTTCTGGTACTATCTTTTTTTCTAATTTAATTAAATCTTCCAATAAAAACACCTCTTAACATTAGAAAGCCAAGTATTGTTATGATAAATATTATGTACATAATTGGTTAATATAATTCTATATGGTCATAAGAAGTCCCTCTGTATTATTTTTGTCCCACTATATTCAAAAAAAATTTCTAAATTTAATACTCTTTCTTTTTACAATACCATTATAGAATAAAACTTATCTTTTTTCAAGTGAAATAAAAATTATTTAAGTACTTGATTTAATATAAAAAATATAGAGATATTCATATTATAACTAAAGCCTTCATTCTATTTTGAATAAAGGCTTTAATATCGTCTTCTTTTAGATGATGATGGTATATCCAATTCATCTCTATATTTAGCTACTGTTCTCCTTGAAATAGATATACTCTTTTCCTTTAAAATATCGGCTATTTTTTGATCACTTAAAGGCTTTTTAGGATCTTCTTTTTCTATCATATCTCTAATCATGACTTTGATACTAGTAGCTGACAAACTACCTTTTTCACTAGATACTCCACTTGTAAAAAAATATTTAAGTTCAAAAAGCCCTCTAGGAGTTTGCATATACTTTCCATTAGTTGCCCTACTAACAGTTGATTCATGTACCCCTATATCATCTGCGACATCTTTTAATGTCAAAGGCTTTAAGGCTTTTTCACCTTTTTCAAAGAAATCACTTTGGAATTTTAATATAGATTCAACTACATTATATATAGTCATTCTCCGTTGTTCTATGCTTTTTATAATCCACATAGCAGAGTTTAACTTTTTAGTTATAAATTCAGTTATATTTGGATCATCTGAACTAGCCATAAGTCCTTTATAAAATCTATTAATATTTAGTCTTGGTGCTGTATTATCATTTAGTATAATGATGTACTCCCCATCTAAATATCTCAATGTAATATCTGGAGTAATATATTTAACTTCTTCCATATCTCCTGAAAAACATCTTCCTGGTTTAGGCTCTAATGTCTTAATATAATCACAAATATCTTGTACATCTTTTAATTCTATACCTAATTTTTTTGAGATCTTACAAAGTCTATTGTGAGCTATATCTTCTAAATAATTTTCAACAACTAGATATATATTTTCATCTTTAATTTTTCTTTCTCTTAGTTGAATCATTAAGCATTCCTTTAAATCTCTAGCTCCTATTCCTATAGGGTCAAAAGTTTGTATTTGGAGTAAAACCTTTTCCACCCTTTCAAAAGGAATTTTTAAATCTTTAGCCAAACTTTCAATAGATGTGATTAAATAACCATTTTGGTCTATGCTTTCAATGATAAGTTCTCCAATGATTTTATCTATTTCATTAGAAATGTTTAAATTTAACTGAAGTAATAAATGTTCTTTTAGGGATGATGAATAGGTAATAAAATTGTCATAAGTGATTTCTTTTTCATTTCTGTCTCTTGGCGCTGTAACTGTATAGCTTATGTCATCATAGTTTTCTAGGAATTCTTCCCAATCAATTTCTTCATTTTTGGATTCTATTTCGTCTATATTCTCATGTTCTTTAGCATCAGTTTTTACTTCTAGTAATGGATTAGTTTCCATTTCGTTTTCTAAATATTCATTTAGTTCATGGCTAGTAAACTGAAGCAATTGAATTGCCTGCTGTAATTCAGGGGTCATTACTAGCTTTTGAGCTTGCTCAAGGGTTAAATTATAACCTAATCTCATAAAAGCTCACTCCATCCTTACTTCTAATTTATTTGTTTACAGTTCATATTATACCAGATAGTTGCATAAAGTACAAAACTATTTATTTTTCGACAGATATAAGTTTTATTTGATAGAAAAAGCTCTTAATCCTAGGGTTAAGAGCTTTTTCTATATTATGCTTCATTTTTTTCGTAAGGAATTCCATTTGCTGCTGGTCCTGTGGCTTTGCCAACAAAACTCACAAGTATTATTAATGTAAGAACATATGGTATCATTTCAAGTATTTGAGATGATACTTTCACATCCGTTCCACCTAAATAAACTACTATACCTTGAGCAGCTCCAAACAATAAACATGCCCACATAGAACCTTGAGGAGTCCATTTGCCAAATATCATAGCAGCTAAAGCTATAAATCCTTGTCCAGATATAAGAGTAGCTCTAAAATTAGATACTACAGCTATACTCATTGAAGCTCCACCAAATCCTGCAAATACTCCTGAAAGTATTACTGCTAAATATTTAACTTTAAATACATTGATTCCCAATGTATCTGCAGCTTTTGGATGTTCTCCTACTGCCCTTATTCTAAGTCCTATCTTGGTCTTATATAGTATAAACCATACTACTAGTACTAATAAAAATGCAATATACACTGTTGCATATTGGTTGAAAATTAAATCTAAAAAAGAACCTTTAGTAAATAAATAATTAAATGGTCTAGGCATTTTACGATCTAATGGAATGGGAGCTGTCATAGTTGCTCCATCAAAAAATACTCTACTTAAAAACAATGCTAATCCTGGTCCTAGAAAGTTTATAGCTATACCAGAAACTATTTGGTCTGCCGCAAAAGAAACAGAAGCAATAGCATGTAAAAGGGCCAATACTCCACCAGATAACCCGCCCATTAGAAATCCTAACCAAGGATTACCTGAATAATAAGCTACAGTAGTCCCTACAAAGGCGCCTATTGTCATCATGCCTTCAAGTCCTATATTTACTACTCCAGAGTTTTCAGACATAACCCCTCCCAATGCTGTATACATGAGAGGTGCAGAATACATTAAGCTTATCCCTATAATTAGTCCCAAATCATTTAGACTCAACCTCTCCACCTCTCTTTCTTTTAGCTCTTAAAGTTGTTAACATTTCTATAAGTTTAGGCATAGATATAAAGAATACAATTGTACCTATTACAATACTAATAATTTCAGACGGTGCCCCCATAGCAGGTTGTATCTTATATCCACCATATTTCAAAGCACCAAATAATAGTCCTGCAAATATACATCCTATAGCATTATTTCCAGCAATTAAAGATACTGCAATACCATCAAAACCATTTCCTTCCATGGCTGCTAAGACAGCTACTTCTTCAGTAACTCCTAGTACATGTACTGCACCTGCAAGTCCAGATAATGCACCTGCAATAGCCATAGATATGACTATATTTCTTTTAACATCTATTCCTCCATATTCTGCTGCATCACTATTAAACCCTACTGCCCTTAACTGATATCCTAAAGTAGTGTTTTTCAATATATGTCTAATTAATATAGCTACAAGAATTGCAATTATAAATCCCCAATTAACTGGTGCTCGAAAAAAATCACTTATAGATCTTAAAGTTTTTGGAAATCTTATACTTGCAGATTCTAATATATTATAGGAAGCCTCACTATTAGGTCTTTTAAACTGGTCCCAAAACACAACGGCATTACTCAAATAAAGTGCTATCCAGTTAAGCATTATAGTTGTAATAACTTCATTTACACCAAATTTAGACTTTAAAATTCCAGCTAAACCTGCCCAAATAGCTGCAGCTAAGCATGCCATCAACATAGCTACTATAGCATGAAGAATTGGAGGTAAATTCCAGAAATATCCCACTAATGTAGCTACTAATGCACCTATTATAAATTGTCCTTCTGCACCAATATTAAATAAACCTGTTCTAAAAGCAAAGGCTACAGAAATACCTGTCAATATTAAAGGTGTAGATTGAATTATTGTCCAGGAAATATATTTAGGTTTCCCCAAAATTCCTCTTATCATTACTCCATAAGCCTCTAAAGGGTTGAATCCTACTGCCAATAATATAAAAGCACCTACTAAGAGACCTACAAATACAGATATAATAGTAAATTTAAGCCTCTTTCCTTCCATTTTCTACACCTCCTCCAGCCATTAAATATCCTAGTTTTTTCTCATTTGCATCTTTTCTATCTAAGATATCTACAATCTTTCCATTGTATATTACAGCTATTCTATCTGATAGATTTAGTATTTCATCTAATTCAAAAGAAATTAATAAAACTGCTTTCCCATTATCTCTTTGTTCAACTAAATATTTATGCACAAACTCTATAGCACCAACATCTAGTCCTCTTGTTGGCTGGGCTGCTATAAGAACATCTGGATCATTTGTAACTTCTCTTGCTATTATCACCTTTTGTTGGTTTCCTCCAGATAATGCACCAACAGCTTGTTTCTCATTTTGAGGTCTTACATCAAATTTTCCAATTAATTTTCTTGCATGTTCTTCTATGTTTTTATGGTTTAATCTTCCGTTTTTAGAGAAAGGTTCCTTATCATATATTTCAAGTATCATATTTTCAGCTATACTAAAATCTAATATTAGTCCTCTTTTCTGTCTATCTTCAGGAATATTACACATGCCTTTTTTCATAATATGTCTTGGTGAAGTATTAACTATATTTTCACCATTTAAAACTACTTTTCCAGATTCAATAGGCCTAAGCCCAGTAATCCCTTCTAAAAATTCACTTTGTCCATTTCCATCTACACCAGCTATACCTAATATTTCTCCTCTATGAACTTTCAGAGATAAACCATTTACTGCATTTAATTTTCTATTATCTTTAATTATAATGTTATCAATATTAAGAACTACTTCACCTTTTTCTATATCCTTTTTATCTACTGCAAAACTAACTTGTCTACCTACCATCATCTCAGCTAAATTTTCCTCTGTTACATTACTCACTTTAACTGTATTTATCTTTTTCCCTCTTCGTATAATAGTACAATAATCTGCTGCTTGTTTTATTTCTTTTAATTTATGAGTGATTATTATGATAGTTTTTCCTTGTTTAGTTAAGTTTTTGATTATTTGGATAAGTTCTTCTACCTCTTGAGGTGTTAAAACAGCAGTTGGCTCGTCCAATATAAGAATGTCTGCACCCCTATAGAGAGCTTTGAGTATTTCTACCCTTTGTTGCATACCTACTGATATATCTTGTATTTTAGCCTTTGGATCTACATGCAAACTATATTTTTTAGACAGTTTTTCTACCTCTTTAGTAGCCCTTTCAATATCAATACACTTTGTATCCCATGAACCTTTTTTGATAGTAGTTTCCATTCCAAGGATTATATTTTCAACTACAGTGAAAGTATCTATTAGCATGAAATGTTGATGAACCATACCAATACCCTTTTCTATAGCTACATTAGGACTTGTAACTTCCACTTTATCTCCCTTAATAAATATATTCCCTTCTGTAGGCATATACAATCCATATAATACATTCATTAAAGTAGTTTTTCCTGCTCCATTTTCCCCTAATAGTGCATGGATCTCCCCCTTATGAACTGTTAAGTCAATGCTATCATTTGCCACAAAATCTCCAAATTTTTTAGTTATCCCTTTCATTTCAATAACTTTAGTTTCTAAATCTACATTATTCAAATAGGCTACCTCCTATCTAATATCTAAGCAGTCCAGACAAAAGCCTGGACTGCATTTTCAACTATTTTAATGTCTTTACATATTCTTCATAAGAATCTTCATCAAAAGGTACTTCAATTTCTCCATCAATTATAAGTTTTTTGATTTCTTCTACTTTGTCAAGGATTTCTTTTGGAACATGCTTATCTGATGTTGGAGCTATATCTACTGCTCCTTCTTCTAAACCATAAACAACTGTAGTTCCACCAGGGAATTTCCCTTCTTTTAAATCTTTAACTACATTATAAACTCCTACATTCACACGTTTCATAGCTGATGTAATAACGTTGTCAGGAGCTAAATCATGCTGGTCTCTATCAACACCTATAACATATTTGTCTTGTTCTTTAGCTGCTTCTATAACTCCATCTCCAGAACCTCCTGCAGCATGGAATACTATATCTGCACCTTGTTGATACATACTGTTTGCTATAGCTTTTCCCTTTGCAGGATCATCAAAAGCTTCTGCATATTGTCTAAGTACTTTTACATCTTTATCTGCAACTTTGTTTGCATAGGCAACTCCTGCATGATAACCATAATCAAAAGCAGTTATAACTTCACTTTCCATGCCGCCTACAAATCCAACTTTACCAGTTTCACTCATCATTGCAGCTATATATCCTACTAGGAAAGATGGTTGTTCTTGTTTAAATACAACACCTACTGCATTATCTGGTGTATCATCACCATATGAAAAATCGACTATTGCGTATTTTACATCATCATTTTCTTCTGCAGCAGCCTTTACTGCCTTTGATAATTTAAATCCAATTCCCCATATAAGATCATTTTCTGCATCAAGGGCTGTCTCTAAATTAGAAACATAATCTGATTCTTGATGGGATTCTTGGTAAGTTGATTTAGTACCTAAATCTTTATCAGCTTTTTGAAGTCCTTCCCAGGCTGATTGGTTAAAGGATTGGTCATTTACTCCACCAACATCTGTAACCATAGTAATTTTAAGCTGTTTGCCATCTGTTTTATTTCCTTCCTCAGTCTGTTCGGCTGGTTTTTTATCGTCATTAGTCTTATCTCCGCCTGAACATCCAACTGCAGCAAAAGTTAATACTGCAATCATAAGTAAAGCTAATATTTTTTTCATTTTAGACAATTTTAAACTCCCCTTTCAATAGCTTTGAAGTATTTTAATAACCTTATCCTAATACAATTTTAGCATACTTTGTCCTATTCTACAAAGTTTTATAAAATACTTCTAATCTTTTTGTATTATCCTACAAAAACACTCCAAGTTTACCTTGGAGACTTGGAGTGTTTTAACAAATGTTAGACTCATTTGAAATATAGCCTTCTTTAGACAATATTTTTATAGCTTCTTCAATTTTATTTTCATTCACCAATAATACTGGTCCAGTACATCCCATTCCGCTTTCCGCATATACCTTGTTTTTCCACAAAACTTTTACTGCATCTTCCAACTCCATTATATCTATCCCAGAAATAGTTCCTGTTACAATTTCTTTTTCTGGTGGAGTTATTTCTTCAGAATTTTCATCCTTCTTCTCTTTGTTTAATCCTTTTAGTACTTCTTTAAAACCTGCATTATTTACTTTTTTGAATTCTTCTTTTGCTATTTCCTTTACATTTCCTTTGGCTAAATTAGCACCATAACTAATTGCATTGGCTACAACAGGTATTCCTGAAGCCCTTGAAAGAATAAGTATAGTTCTATCATAGTCTTCTCCTATTCCTGGTCCATAGCCATAACCTAAAGATTCATAGCTCCCACCAGTAGTATAGGATGAGAACATTTTTATCAATATATTACCTGTTAAAGTATCTGTAATCATTACATCTGGTACTCCCCCAAGTAAATCATTGCCTCTCATTATAGAGCCACCATCTGCCCTTAAAGAATTAGTAAAATTAATTTTATATCCATTTTTATCTATCTCTTTCAATGCTCTTTCTACTTGTACTGCACCATCTACATTTAATATTCCAACTGTTGGGTTTTCAATACCCATAGCTTTAGCAGTAATAATCCCATATATACTATTCATAACCATTGCTTCTACTCTATGGGGAGAAGAAGTTCCTGTAGTTGTGGCTATAAACATTTCTCTACCTTTTCCTGGCGTTAAAACTCTTCCTACAGTGGAAACACCTATTGGAAAACTGTAATGCATAGTTACAGCAGAATCTATCTCTTTGTTATCTAATAATTCTTCCATTTTTTTATATCCTTCTTCTTCTGTCCCTACTACTACTTGAGTTAGTTGACTATCAACTTTTGGACCTATTAAAACTACTTCAATGGACGAATCTCTTTTTTGAGCAATTTCTGCACCTTTTACTATATTTTCTACACCATGTTCACTTCCAAAGGTAGTTATTCCTACTCTTACTCTTTCTCCAAATTGTCCTGTTTCTAATGCATCTGCCATATCTTTAAAAACTTTTCCTACCATATTCTTTACATTATTATCCATCATTTTATCACCTCTACTCCTTTAATAGATGAGAGGCAAAATCTCTCATGGCTTCTGCTACAAAGCTTCTTATTTCTTCCTCTGATACCCCTTTTTCTTCATCTATTTTTCCAGGATTCTTTTCTATAACTATGGATACTCCGTCAAATAAATTAGTCATTCTACCTAAAAACAGACTTCCTTTTCCTACAATCATTGTATTCTTTATTTTTCCATTTAATATATCCTCTCTAGCAAATCCTACATAAGGTACACCTGATGGAATATGTCCTTGAGTTGGAGCCCAACCTTCCATACCATGCTTTTCTATAAAGTCATTTAATTGGGTTCTTTCTAATTCTTTTCTCATTACACCTAATGCACCAATCATCTTATAATTGGATTTTGGTACATCTCCTGCCCCTGCTGGCTTTGTTATATCTGGATTTTGCATTTCTACTGAATATCTATCTATATCTGTTATTTTTAAATTTCCCTTATCTAATGGCTCTGTTACAAGGGAACCTATAACTGCCTGTGGAGAAGAACCTGTCCCTACTGTATGTCTTCCAACTAAATCTGTTCTAAGTACTGGGTTAACTCCATCATTTTCTCCTATAAGTAATGCAAAACCTCCAACTACATCCTCCAAAATTGGCAAACCTTTTTTAATATGGTCCTTGCCATTCATTCCTAATTTAGCTGTTGAACCTCCTGCTACTACTACTACATTTTTAAATATCCCTGCTTCAACTAATGCAGCTGCTTCAATCATAGCATGGGTAGGAGCTGCACAAAATCCTCTAGTATCTGAACCAGTAGCATTTACAAACCCTGCCATTTCACCTATCGATTTTGCAAAGTTTCCTCCACCTCTTTGATTCATATCACCGCAAGCTTCTTCTGAACATTCTATTATATATTCTATATCTTCAGGATTTATATTATTTTTTTCTATAAGATTCAATGCTGCCAACACTCCTGAAGCCTTTACTACTAAATTTTCAAATAGTATATGAGCACTAAGATTGATATCAATATCATGAGCCCTTTTCACACATCCTACAAGTTCTCCATTATTATATAATCCTTCAGCTCCCTGTTCCTCTACAGATTTTTTAATACTTTCTATTTCGTCTCCAGATTTAAGTCTTGATATTAAATCCTCCTTCATGAAATGATGGGCACTTAATTTTTCCTTCACATCTTCTGTAAAGTTTTTTTCTAATTTAACTAAGTCAAAAGTATCTACAATTTTCATAAGTCCTATAAATTCATTTTGATGCATTATTTCTCCAAATTTTCCGACTTTATCTGCCCCTTCAAATTTCTTATCGTACCAAGGCTTTTTATATTCCTTCAATTCTTCTGGTGTTAAGTTTCCAATATAGGTCTGATTCGGTGGGTAATTAACTACTTCTTCAAAACTTCTAATATGTTTAGGCAATTCTTTTAAATAATCTGAATTTGGATTGATAGTTTTTTCCGTAGTTTGTGTTGTTCCATTGTGTAGAATCATATCTGGTGTATTTACCAAAACATATCCTGAACCTTTTACTACAGAATAAGTCATAATGACACCTCCAATAATATTAAAATATCATTATCTTATAAATAAGAGGGAGAACCCTCTTATTTATAAGATTTTATATATTGTTTATTATTCTTCAAAAATTGTTTGTTCTTCTACTTCAGTACTTAAAGCCCTAAGTGCTCTTTCAACTAATTTTCTTCTCAAAGCTTTCTCTTCTTCAGGATCTAAATCTGGATTTCCTAGTGGATGAGGAATTGCTATAGTTGGCACTATTCTATTAGCTCCTACAGTCATAGATATAGGAGTTACAGTACACATGTGTACTACAGGGATTCCTGCCCTTTCAATTTCTTTAACCATAGTTGCACCGCAACGTGTACAGGTGCCTCAAGTGGAAGTTAATATAACTGCATCAACTCCATCAGATAACAACTCTTTTGCAATCTCTGCTGCAAAAGCCTTTGCACTAGCAACAGCAGTTCCATTTCCTACTGTTGTATAAAAATATCTATGGAGACTTCCTATCTCGCCTTCCTTCTCTAGATCTCTTAAAACATCTACTGGCAATACTCTATCTGAATCTTCATTTGCATATACTGGATCATATCCACCATGAGCTGTTTCATAGGTTTCCTCAGTTAAATCATATTCTCCTTCAATATCATACTTTCCATATTTTGAAGCACTAGAGGATTCTATATGATCTGGATTTCCTTTAGGCACAATTCCACCAGATGTAACTAATGCAATTTTTGCTTGTGATACATCTTTAATCGCAGCTACTGGCTCTACTCTATCAAAATCAGGCATAGGGAATTCTGTTACAAATCCTTCATCCTTTAATTTTTTAAGAAGCATATCCACTGCTCTTTCAGAACCTCTTTTTTCTGCAAAATAATTCTTTCTTATACCTCTTGAAATATATCCTTCTTCTTCTGGAGTTCCTATTTCTTCTCCTCTAGCAAGTTTTAAAGCTAGTGGCACCATATTTTTCACTGCTTTTCTCATTCCTGCTGCACTATTCTTAGTGGAAACTATATAAACACTTTTCTTAAACATATCAGCACCAGGATTTTCTATATACATACCTGTTAAAACCGGTATCCCTAGTTCCTTATGAACTGCATCTGTTATAGTCCCACAGGCAACTCCGTATCTTCCTGCATTAAATGCTGGACCTGCTATGAAAATATCTGGGTCATATTTTTTAACCATTTCTATTATTTCATTTGTAGCTTCTTCAACATTTTCATTAAAATAACTATCACCACATATAACTGTTGCAACTATTTCAGCTTCACCTTTAAATCCTCCATTTATAGCCATTCCCGGACCAACAAAACCCTCACGAATTTCTGGCCTATAATCAGCTTTTTCTTCTCCACCTATTCCTGCAAAAAACTGATTTATATAGTGAACAACTTTAATTTTTCCCATTTACTTCCCCCCTCTCTTATATTTAAGTGGGTATTAATCATTAAATTTACAATATTCATCTCTTATATCTTTAACTTCTTCAATTATTTCATCTACATCTAAAACCATTTCCATCATACCTATTTGTTCATCATAAACATCTGGATCAACTTCATTTTTGAATTCTGGTTCTACAACATGATATACTCTAAGTCCTAACTGGACTCCTGCCAATGGACCTGCAAAAGTTGGGTCTCCTGCTGTTACAGTTTCAGCTGCTAATCCAGCTGCTTCTGCTTCAGCGCCACCTATTAATACAACTACATTTTCTGCACCGTATTTTTCAGCAGCTTCTTTAACCCTATTTTGATTTTCCAAATCCATTGCTCCTGCAGCAGTTCAGACAAAGCATTCAGTTGAGGAAAATACTACTTCTCCACCAGTGGTTTTTATGCATTCTTCAATAGCTGGTCCTGGTATACCATCTCTGTCACCAATAATTATTATCTTCTTATCATCAAATAGTGACATTATCCCACATCCTTTCTTATTTTTTTAATATCCTTTAGCAGTTAATTTATTGAAACCTAATTCATTTGTTGCTCCAGTTATAGCTTGCAATTCCACAACTAGACTTCCATCTTCATTAAGAGTTCCATCAAATCCTCCTGCTATTGTTTCTACATAATCTATATGTCCAATAACCTTATCCATTGGAGGAAGAGCTATTATTTCATTTGCATTTCCACCTGTTACTACAGCATTTGCTAGTGGATCAGCATCTGCAAGTGATTGACTTGCTCCATCTCTTCCTGCATATTCATCTGTAATAATAACTGTTTTTATACCTTTTTGTTCTATTTTCTTGCAATTCATAATAAGATCAGTATCTGGGTTTCCAAATCCTTCTTGAGAAATCAATACTCCATCTAGTCCTAAAAACTCAGCTAATTTTGCTGTCCAATTTGAAGACCTTTCTTTGTCAGCTAAATAAACGTTTTCATTAGTGATTATCACGCCAACAAAATTTAACTCTTTACCATGCCTTTTAAATAAATCTTTTACTACTGGATTATTTAAATGATGATATGTTGTGTTTTTGTCACATGCAGAAACACAATTTCCACTTACAATAGCACCATCCATTATTTCTGTTGGATAGATAATAGTGGGTAAAGATTCTTTTGCATCTACACCATAAACATAAGTGTCATGGAGTAATCCTTGACTTTGAAGCATTTGAACATAAGCTACTTTTGGCAAATCTGGATATTTATTAATACCTTCAAGAATAGGATCTGTTTCAAAAACTTCAACTTCATCAGGAGTCAATGCCTTTGCTACCTCTCCTATATAAGTTGCTGCCTTGAATCCAGCCATTCTCAATGCCTTTTCATGCTCATGTTGCTTTACTCCTTCTTTAGGCTCACAAATTAAAACTATATTGTTTAGTTTTGAAAATGGAGTGTATTCAGCTCCTGGCCCAGTCATGTCGATGATTCCTTCTTGAAATCCTACTATTTTTCCTGCGGTAACTACTGCACAACCTTTTAATACATTAGTTTTACCACTTCCAACAGTGTCTACCTTGGAAATCATTCCTGGAAATATTCCCCCTGGACCTTCTACTTTCACTCTCGGTTCAATGACATCTTTTACAGGTGTTATTCTAATACTTTCACCTGGTCTTGCTAGTTCTAGATCTACTTTTTCAAAATGTTCATCTTCCTTAATTAACTTGATTAATTCTTCCTTGTTAACATACAATGTTTTATTCTCTAGTTTTGTTTCCTCACTAAATTGAACATCTTCAACAAATAGATAGCCTAACTCTAGACGCAATACAGTCACCTCCCTTTAATTTTAAAAATATCTATTTTAATTCTAGGCAATGCCTAGAATTAAAATCTAAACATACTTTTTAATCATTTCTTCTACATTTTTCTCTGTTGCATCATCTGTAACTCTTTCATCAATTTTTTCTCCATCTTTATATATAGCAATAACAGGCAACCCTAATACCTTTTGTGATATAGCAAGTCTTCTTGCCTTCATTGTGTCAAGTTTGCAAAACTTCATTTTGTCACCATATTGTTTTTCCAACTCTTCAATATGTGGCATAAGAGCTTTACATGGCTCACACCCCTGGCTCCAATAGTCTACTAAAACATAACCATCAGCTTTCAATACTTCTTCCTCAAAAGTTTTCTTATCAACCTCTAACATAATTATCCCTCCTAAAATTTTTTTTAATCATCAAAAACTTCGCTAATATATTTTTCTGCTTGAATAGCAGCAATAGCTCCATCTCCAGTAGCTGTAACTACTTGCCTTACTGTTTTAACCCTACAATCTCCAGCTGCAAATACTCCATCCAAATTTGTCCTCATCTCATCATCTGTGGGTATATAGCCACCTTCCATATCAACTTGACCTTTAAATATATCAGTTGCTGGCAAATACCCAATAAATACAAAGATACCAAACATACCATCATCTTCATTTGCTAATACTTCTTTTTGTTCTCCCGTTTTTGTGTTCTCTACTATCATAGAACCTACTACGCCTTCGCCTTTTATTTCTTTAACTACAGAATCCCACATAAAATCAATTTTTTCATTTTTAAAGGCTTTTTCTTGAATAGATTTAACTGCTCTTAATTCATCTCTTCTATGGATTATAGTTACTTTTCTTGCAAATTTAGTTAAATATATAGCCTCTTCTACCGCAGCATCTCCACCACCAACTACATAAACTTCTAAATCTGTAAAAAATGCTCCATCGCATGTAGCGCAATAGGAGACTCCCTTTCCTGTAAACTCTTCTTCTCCTGGAACACCTATTGCTCTAGGTACTGCACCTGTAGCTATTATCACTGATTTAGCTTTATATTCATTTTTTTCACCTTTAACTACCTTAACCTTATCCTTTAAGTTTACCTCAACAATATTATCAATAACTCTTTCTACGCCAAATTCATCAGCTTGTTGAACCATTCTTTCTGTTAAAGTAGGTCCACTAGCATTTTCAATAGAACCAGGGTAGTTTTCAACTTCATTTGTTGTTACTATCTGACCTCCAGCCTTTTCCTTTTCGATTATTAATGTTTTAAGTCTTGATCTTGCAGAATATAGACCAGCTGAAAGTCCTCCAGGACCTGCACCTATTATTATAACGTCATAAATTTCTGTCAACTTTATCTCCTCCTTATTTATAAATATAGATATACTTTTTCATTTGGTATTAAATTTACCAAAACTGTTTTTATTTATACTATAATTTATATATTACCCCTTCAATCAAAGATAAATCTATTACTTGAAAGTCTCTAAGTACTTCCTTATTCCAATGAGGTAATTCCTGATTTTTTAACATTTTTTTCGTAGTAGCTATACTATTTTCTATAGTTAAAAGGGATTCCATATGAAGATGATCAGTTTTTGATATAATAATAGTTTTATAAGGGGTTTCGTTAGGCTTAACACTGCCTGACAACGGATGGGTCAACAATTTATATCCTAAATGAATTTTATCTCTTACTTTTTCCAATAATTCTAAATATGAAATATCATAATATTTCAAAAAAATTTCTTTTTCTAATTTATCTTTAACTAATGGATTGTTAGTTATTGCAATAGCTTTAGTCATAAGCTTCTCTCCTTAACACTCTTTATTAGTCCTTGCATTTTTTTCTAAAAGATTGTTAATTTTTTTCCTATCCTAGATAAAGATAAAAAAACAGAATAGAAAAGACACCTAGTGCCTATCTACTCTGTTTTATAACCTGAGAGTTTCCCCTCTAAACTAAAGAGGATTGCTCCTTCGGTGCTTTCGCTCTCCAGAGAGCCGTCCAAATACGGTTCTTTTACCTGAGAGTTTCATTGTGGAAGGGCAAGCATCCACAATTTACTCCTTCGGTGCCAATTTTTGGTCTCTCCCGTATTCTTCATACAGCTAATGAAAATATCCTTAATATGTATATGCTAAAATTTCCAATACTATCTTCATTCTTATTATAATATAAAAATACATTAAATACAATATAAAAAGAGAGACAATACAAAAATTTAATATTTAAATATTTTCATCATCTAATATATACTGTGCAATATTTGATGAATGGTCAGAAATTCTTTCTAAATTACTCAATATATCTAAAAATATTACTCCTGAACTAGGTTGGCAAGTTAATTTATTTAATCTATCTATATGATTAGCCCTATATTGTTTTTCCATAAAATCCACTTCTTCTTCTTGTTTAAGAACTTCCCTAGCCTTTTCAAAATCAGTTTCCTTAAAAGCTTTTATTGCTGATGTATAAACATTTTCAGTTTTATCAAACATTATTTTCAATTCATCTATTGCTTCATCAGTAAACAACAATCTATTATCCATTCTATATTGGGCCAACTCTGCTAAGTTATCTGCGTGATCTCCCACCCTTTCAATATCATTTATAGTATTGAAAAGAGTATTAACTGCGTTATGTTGTTCCTTGGTCAAAGGTGCATTTGAAAGTTCGACTAAATATCCTGTAATATCTCTTTCAAGTCTATTTATAACTTTTTCCTGTTCAAAAACTTCTTGAACTAATTTTCGGTCTTTACCAAAAAAAGCTTTTGCTGCAGTTTCTAAATTCTTTTCTACAACTCTACTCATCCTATATACTTCTTTTGAAACTTGCCCCACTGCTATAGAAGGTGTTTCAATTATTCTTGAATCCAGAAATTTCAATCCTACAGATTCTTCCTCTATATCTCCAGGCACTAATTTGTTAGCAATCTTAACTAATAGGCCTGCAAAGGGAAATTGAATAATTACATTTAAAAGGTTAAATATAGTATGAGCATTTGCAATTTGTTTCTGCACATTATTTGGTGTTAAAATAACAACTATTTTTTGTACAGGCACTCTTAATATAAACATAAAAATAATCGTTCCTATAAGGTTAAATAAAAAATGTATTATTGCAGCTCTCTTTGCTGTTTTATTAGTCCCTATACTTGATAAAAGTGCTGTAGTAGTAGTCCCTATATTGTCACCAAATAAAATAGGAAATGCAATATTAAGACTTATCAGTCCTTCCCTTGCTAAGGCTTGTAAAAGACCTATAGAAGCACTACTACTTTGAATGATAGTAGTAAGTCCCAGCCCTACTAAAACACCTAAGAAAGGATCATTTAGACTTACCATTATATTTCTAAATACGGGACTTTTACCTAAAGGTGCTAAACTATTTCCCATCATATCCATTCCCATAAAGAGAAGTCCAAAACCTATTAATATTTCTGCAAAATCTTTAGCACTCTTTTTTGAAGTAAATAACCATATACCTACACCTACAGCCAATACTATTGGAGCAAAGTCAGTTAAATTAAAAGCTATAAGTTGAGCTGTTACAGTAGTACCTATATTAGCCCCCATTATTACACCAACCGCTTGAGTGAGAGTCATAAGACCTGCATTTACAAATCCAATTACCATTACAGTAGTTGCACTACTACTTTGTATAATCATTGTAACTAATGCCCCAATTAAAACTCCCATAAGTCTGTTGCTAGTTAAAACTTCAATAAGTTTTTTTAATTTTTCACCTGCAGCTTTTTGAAGGCCCATACCCATCAAGTTCATTCCATATAAAAATAGGCCTAGTCCACCAAAGACGCCAAAAGCAATTTCCATTTAATAATCCCCCTAACTCTTTTCAGATGAAGTATTTTAAGAAACTCTCTATATGTTACATTAATTTTGAAAGAGTTTTGTTAAATTTATGTTAATTTTATTAAATTCCTTATTCTAAATTTAGAAAATCAATTTGTCTTAAAGCTTCAAATAAAATTATATTTACAGAATTAGCAAGATTTAAAGATCTTGGAATATTCTCTCTCATGGGGATTCTAATAGTTTTATCCCTATTTGGTGATAGCAAATCCATTGGCAAACCTTTTGTTTCCTTTCCAAAAACTAAAAAACTTCCATCTGAATATTCAACTTCCGTATATCTTTTATTTCCTTTAGTTGTTGCATAAAAAAAATTATTATTTCCATATTTTTTTATTAATTCTTCAAAGCTATCATAATAAGATATATCTACAAGATTCCAGTAGTCCAGACCTGCTCTTTTTAAATGTTTATCATCTACAGAAAAACCTAAAGGCCTTACTAAATGTAATTTAGTTTCTGTTAGAGCACAAGTTCTAGCTATATTGCCAGTATTTTGTGGTATCTCTGGCTCTACTAATACAATATTTAATGGCATTTTAATCTCCTCTTTTCTTAGTTTTTGTACATCTAAAAAAAGTATACAACATTATATGGCTTATAGCTAAATATATTTTATATTATATATTTTTCTATAGCATTTCCTACTCCACTTTCATCATTAGTTTCTGTTATCTTATTTGCAATTTTTTTAACAATTTCTTCTCCATTTCCCATTGCTATAGAAAGTCCAGCAGTTTTTAACATAGGTATATCATTTTCGTTATCTCCAATGGCTACTGTTTCTTTTGTATCGATATTTAACATTTTACATAACTCTTCTAAAGCCTTCCCTTTAGATACACCTTTATTCATAATCTCTATATTGTTCCACCATGAACTAGCTACTTCTACTCCTTTTATATTGGAAACTTCTTTTCTAAAATCCAAAAGCTCTTTTTCATTATCTTTTACAAATACAAACTTATATATTAAAGGTTTTTCCTTTTCTAATATTTCAATAGGATTATTTATTATCTTAATATTTATTTTTTCTCTTTCATTCATAACCTCATTCAATTTATAATAATTTTCAACTGTTTTTGAAACTTCTCTTGCATAAAATGTAGTGTCATCATAAAAATGATAATAAATACCTCTTTTTTCAGCTAAAGATATTATTTCTTTAGATGATTCTATAGAAATAGGATTTTCATATATTATATTTGAACTATCGTGTTCTGCAACATAGGCTCCATTACAACTTATTATAGGAGTTTCTATTTCTAAAAACCTAGCATAATGTAATGCGGAAGGAAAAATTCTTCCTGTAGATAATACTACTTTAATCCCCCTATCTGTAGCCTTTTTTATTAACTCTTTGTTCTTTTTTGGTATTTGATTTTCACTATTTAATAAAGTACCATCCATGTCTATCGCAATTAATTTATACTTCATTTAAAAACCTCCTATACTTTTATAAACCCTCTAAAAGTATATCATAAATATATGTAAATATTAATAGAATAAAAAGTAATTTATAAAAGAAAGGGCTTATTGGCCTTCTTCTAAAAACTCATCTATAGAATTAATAATTCTAAGTCCTGATCTTTTCATTTTCTCTAATATTTCAATACCCTTTCCTTCTATATAGTCAAATTTATCATATTCAGAATAAGAATCCACTAAATAAACTGTTTTGCCCATTTTAATTGCATTGTAAGCTGCCTCTAAATTTTTTAAATTTCCTCTACCATAAGGAATACTACTAAGTATGACTACATGGGATTTTTCTATTGCCTTCATATTCTCTTTAAAGGCTTTATCACTTATTTCTGAAAATGGTTTTTCATCTATTATATTTAAAGACAATTTTCTTCCTAATTGCCAATCACTATCTCCTATATTAATTACCCCTATAGAAATATTGTAGCCTTTTTCTTCTAATTTACTTAATATTTCTCCTCCTGTACCTCCACCTGCTATTACATGAATTCTAGATTTTTTTTTATTTTGATCTATATAATTATTTAAAGATAGAGGAACAATGTAAATACTATCTGTATAAGGATTTTCTTCAACTATAATATTTAATCCATAGGTTTTTTCAATATTCTTTCTAGTTACTACTTCTTTAGGAGTACCTATGCTTACAATTTCTCCATTATTCATAAGTATTATTTTATCACTATATCTACAAGCCAAATTAATATCATGTATAACTAGTATTATTGTAGTCTTTCTCTCTTTGTTTAATATTTTTAATAAATTAAGTAGCTCCATCTGATGATTTATATCTAAATGACTAGTAGGCTCATCTAAAAATATAATCTTAGGTTCTTGTGCTAAAGCTCTAGCTATAATAACCCTTTGTCTTTCTCCTCCACTTATCTCATCTATATTTCTGTCTTTCAAATGGAAGGTATTAGTTTTTTTAAGAGCTTCATATACAATTTTAAAATCCTCTTCTCTTTCTTTTTCAAACCTATTTAAATGGGAAAAACGCCCCATTAAAACTATATCTAATACAGAAAAATTATAAGATATAATAGTATCCTGAGGAACAAGAGCAATATTCTTTGCTAACTCCCTTGTCCCATACTTTTTTATATCATTATTATATATCTTTATACTACCACTCTGTGGACTATATATATTACTTATATTTTTTAATAATGTAGATTTCCCAGAACCATTAGGCCCAATAATACTTATAAACTCTCCCTTTTTTATATTAAAAGAAATATCTTTTAAGGTTAATTCCTCTTCATAAGCAAAATTTAATTTTTCAACTTCTAATGCATAGTCCATAATCTTCACTCCAATCAAATTTCTCTCTTTTTCTTTCGCAATAAATATATAAAAAAGGGACCTCCAAATAATGCAGTTATAATTCCCACAGGTATTTCTACAGGAGATATAATAGTTCTTGCCAACGTATCAGTAAAAGTCATAAAAATACCTCCCACTAATGCAGATGCTGGAAGAAGTATCCTATGATCTGGCCCTACTATAAGCCTGACTATATGAGGAATTATAAGACCTACAAATCCTATTATCCCGCTTACTGATACAACCATCGATGTCATAAAAGAAGATAATATTAGTATATATAATTTAACCTTTTCTACATCTACTCCTAAGCTTTGGGCTGATTCTTCACCTATAAGTATTATATTTAAATCTCTAGCAAAAAAATTTAATACTATGATAGATACTATAGTAGGTACAAATATGTGGAGTAAAGGTTCCCATCCTTTTCCTGAAAAGCTACCTAATGTCCAAAAAATTATCTTTTCCATATCTTTAGTATAAACTACCATTAAAAAAGACATTATTGCTGTAAAAAACTGTCCCAGGGCTATCCCTGACAGTAGCAAAGTAGTTGTAGGAACCTTGCCTTTTATTTTAGATATAGAATAAACTGTAAATACTGTAATAAGTGAACCTATAAAAGCAAATATAGATATAGAAGATATTCCAAGAAATTTCATATCTATTTGTGAAATTATGGCAATGGAAGCCCCTAGGGCTGCCCCAGAAGAAATACCTATTACATAGGGATCAGCCATAGGATTTTTAAACATACCTTGAAATGCTGTTCCTGCACTAGCTAAACTTGCTCCTACTAATACACCAAGCAACACTCTTGGCAATCTAATCTTCAATATTATAATTTTATGAGAATCTGATATTTCATTCATATCTATTTTGCTAGAAATATAAGGAAGCTTAGAACCTATTATTTTAAATGTATCAGATACTTTTATATTAGCTGTTCCAATGGTTGAAAACAATACGACAAATAATATTAACATTATAGATAATATTAATATTATAGTTGCATATCTATTTTTCATCTTATTAGCCTTCATAATAATTCCTCTGTCTACTTAAATAAATCTGGATGTAATGTTTTAGCTACCAATTCTAATGCTTCTACAATTCTTGGTCCAGGTCTTGAAACTATATTTGGCTCTAGTAGATACACTCTATTATTTTTCACAGCATTCATAGCATCATATCCAGCTCTAGACTTTATTGATTCTACTGTTTTTTCTGGATCTTCAGCTGCTAAATATACATCTGGATTCCTTTCAATTAGTTCTTCTTCATTAAATTCAGAATATCCACCTTTTGCATCCTTAGCAATATTTTCTCCACCTGATAAATTAATTAGTTCGTCCATAAAAGAACCAGGACCAGCTGCACTCAATGGATCATGCCATATTTCATAAAACACCTTTACTTTTTCAACGTTCTTTACTTTATTTAGAACTTCTTCTTTCTTAGATTTCATATCTTCTGTCACTTTTTTGGCTTCATCTTCTTTACCTGTAATTTTCCCAATTTCATTTATTGTATCTATTACTTCATCTATAGATTCTGGTTCATAAGATACTATTGGGATTCCCGCTTCCTTTATTTTATTATTTACTTCTTTATTACCCTTTCCATATTGAACTACTAAATCTGGTTCTAATTCAATAATCTTTTCAATATTTACTCCCTCAAAATTTCCTATTTTATCCTTTTCCTTAGCTTCCTCCGGATAATCACAAAAACTTGTTACTCCTACAATCTTGTCTCCTAACCCTAGACTGTATAATATCTCTGTATGGCTTGGTGCTAGAGAAACTATTCTTTTAGGTTCCTTTTCTATTTTAACCTTATTATTAAACTGATCTTCTATTTCTAAGGGATAGGCCGAGTTTTCAATTTTAGTTTTGGATTCTTTATTATCTTCTACCTTATTAGAATTTTCACAGCCTACAACAGTTGTTAATGTTAAGATTAAAGTTAATAGTATTATTATTTTTTTATTTCTAATATTTTTCATATGTACCCCTCCATTTTTTTAAAATTGTAGTTAAATATATATACTTTCTTTTCTAATTAAAATCTTATTAGTTATAATCTCCATCTCTTCATTATCTTTTAAACTATAGATAAATACTTTACTATTCATATTTTTAATAGGCTCTATAGCAATTTCCATTCCCTTTTTAATAGGCTTTTCAATAAAACTCCAGTAATTATTACTACCTAATTTAGATAAAGATACTTTATCATCTACTATTTTTACTGTGTCTGAAGTAATTATGTTATTGTCAAAAGTTTTTATCTCTAGCATTTTACAATTGGTGATTATTAACCCATATATTGAATCAACCTCTTTTTCTTCTACTGTTTTTACAGTGCTTTTCCCTAAAATATTTGCAATATGCTCTTTAGATTTATACATTATACTACTATGATTCCCATCTAATTTGATAAGTTCTCCTTGTAAAGCTCTAGAACTATTTAATGTTACAGTGCCATCTCCTAAATTAGTTGTATACACTCCTTCAGGTTTTCCATCCCTCCATTTTTTTCCTAAAGTAGTCCTATCTTTTACCAGTAAATATTTATTAGTTTTTATATTATTACCTGCTATTAAATATATCTCAACATCTTCCAAGTTTTCCTCATCTAATCTATTTAAAAAATCATTTTGAATACTCATGTTATAAATAGGCAAAAATTCCTTTTCCCCATTTTTCTCTAAAACTTTAATATAATCTCCATATTTAAAGCTTGGCAATAAATCCTTAGCTGATGGAAATGTCTTCCTTAAAACATCTAAGTATCCTAATTGTTGAAACATCCTAAAATACCAGGTAAATCCTATTTTTAATGCTTTATAAAACAAATTTTCTTCTACTTTAGGATAAGGAATTTTTCCCCCACTCCAAAAATAATAAGCATTTATTGCTCCTGCATTAGGAGTTCCTATAAGTATAAGTTTATCTACATCTTTATTATAATCTTTTCCTTGAATATATGCTCTACTAACTAGTCCTCCCATACTATGACATATTAAATCAACCTTTCCTTTTCCTGATATTTCTTTAGCTTTTTTTATAGTAGGTATTAAATACTTCTCTGAAGAATAATCACAGGATTTCCTCCAATCATAGAAGGATACAAATAGGTTTTCACCTTCAATATACCCTAAAGAGTTTAAAATATTTAAAAATGGCCTATAAATATGTGTTGAAAGACCAAAAGAAAAATCCCCAGTCCCCTTTATTATATCATCTCCTAAAGAACCAAAAAGTCCTGGCACAAAAACAATAGGGTTCATATTTATCACTTCCTCATTGCTTTTATAACCAGGATATGCATTTAAAATAAGAAAAGTTACTAGTTACTTACTTTTTCTTATTCCCATATATATAAATATATACATGATCTTCATTTGCTTTAGTATGAATATATACAGGATAATCAAAATCATTTTTAAACTTTAAATCCAATGAACCATAAGATACTGCTGCATCTTTATTTTCTGGTACATATTTTACTGGTAGTGAATGAGGATGTCTTTCTGTAACATTTAAATTCGATAATAAAAGTGCATTATAAAGAGTAGTAGATACTTGACATACTCCTCCTCCTAATCCTGGTACAAATTCCCCCTTTACAATAATATTTGCTTCTTTATATCCCTTTTGTTTACTTCTTGGTCCTGTTGATTCATTAAAGGAAAAAACTTCACCAGGCATTACTATCCTTCCATCTAAAGCTTTTGCAGAAATGCGGATATTCTCTTTTCTATCTTTACTGCTATTTTTAAAGGAAGTTGAAAACTCACCTATTATTCCATTAATTCTATTTAATTGAGCTTTTGTTATTTTAGGATTTACATTATCCACTGGAATATCTATATCTTCTAATTTATATATATTTCCTTCTATTTTCTCTTTCAAAAGTTCTTTGTTTACCTTTCTCCCAATTCTTTCTTCTGTTACAGACATATTTCCTTGATTAAAATGGAATACTGCATTTTTACTTTCTAAATTAATATCCTCAGATATTTTATTAACTAATTTTTCTACAGCTTTTACATCATATCCACTTTTCAATTCTATATTTTCTCCATGTTTCTTAGTATTAGAAATAGTCTTAAGTCTAGCAAAAATATTCCCTTTTCTTCCTATGGAATATGCCTTATTTATCGCTTTTTCATAATCATAATAAAACCCTAAATCTTTAAGCTCTATATTATAAGATTTATCCTTAAACTTTAGTACCATTTTCTTTCCTGTTAAACTTTCTTCTTTATTTTTCTTAATATGCTTTAGAGCTTCCTCTTTAGTCATATTACTTAAATTAATTTTCTCTACTTTTATTCCTTCATACATAGTTTCCTTACTTAATACTAAATAAAATCCATAAAATCCAATTGAAAATAACACTATAGCTATAGATAAATACAATATTATCTGTATATTTTTTTTATCTTCTTTCCTTGTCCTCTCCATAATTCCCTCCATATTTCCAAAATATGTAAATTAGTGAAAACTCACTTACTCCAATAAATTTCTACATTATCTCCATTCTCTAAAACCTTCATATATTGAGCATCCCTGTTATTTACTTTCAGTACTAGTTTCCCCTTAGGTTTAGACAAGTCAAAATCAATATAATTAAATATATTTACAAATAAAAACTCTTCTTCAGTATATGTGAATTTTTTTGATTCTCCATTTACTATTAGATCTATTTCATTCTCCTCAGTTTCTAAAAAATTCTTATTTGATTTTAATTTTATATCTATTTCATCTTTGTCTTTTATATTTTCATATATACCCACTTGTTCTCCATTTTTAAATATATTGTATTCATCTATATTTAAATCTTCTAATAAATCATATACTGTTTCATTTTTATAGTATTCTATTCTATCTCCTTCGTGAATTTGAATATTTTCTTCTATAATTTCACCATTAACTTTTGCTTCTTTTAAAACTCTTACCTCTTCACCATTCAAAATAACTTTCTCATATATTGGAATAATATTGTAGAGATAAATATCTCTAATCTCTCCCCTAGTAGAGTCTTTAACTTCTACAAAATCTTTATTTTGTAAAACAGTTTTTAAGTTTCCCTTAGCTCCATTTACAATTATTTCAGCAGGTTTTCCTATTTCACCCTTTTCAATTTTCTTCTCATTATTTAAATAGTATATAAAATCTTTTCCCCTTTCAGGGATTAGTTTTCTAGGATTGTACCCTACAAGAATAAGAACATCTGCAACTTTTACACTATCTGTATTAAAAACCCTAATTTCCTCTCCATTTAAGTATATTTGTATAAAATTTTTATACTTATTATTTGCTCCTTCCATAGCTATACCTATAGGGGTAATCATGTCTGGTCCATTATGAAGTTTTGAAATTCCCTCAATACTTTCTATAAAGCTTAAATCTCTTAATACTACTCTTTCTTCAGGAAGTTTTAAATATTTAGCAATGTATTCATTTAATTTAGGTATCTGGCTACTACCACCTATTAAAAAGACAGCACTAGGAGCAACACCATTGTATTCTATTATCTTCTTTGATATCTCAGCTGCTAATTTATCTATTACCCCTTCAATTTTTTTTATAATTTCTTCTGTACTATATTGATGTTCTATACCAACTACATCAAAAAATTTATGTTCTTCTTCTTTATTTAATCTTACCTTCAATTTTTCACTTGAATCAAAATCTAGAAGATAAGATTTAGCAATAGCTTCTGTTATCTCATCACCTGCTATGGAAGTCATAGCATAAGCTATTATAGAACCATCTTTAGTTATAGCTATATCTGAAGTACCAGCCCCTATATCTACTAATGCTAGGTTTAAAAGTCTTAGATTTTCTTTTATAGCTACATTTATGGCTGCTATAGGCTCTAAAGTCATATTTGAGACTTCAAGACCTGCTCTATTAACTGCTACATATAAACTATCTATAACTATTTGGGGTAGAAATGTTGCTAGAAGATCCACTCCTATTTTTTTACCCTTGTGCCCTTCTAATTTTTCTATAAAATTATCATCTAGAAAATAATTTACTACACTATAACCAATACAATAATATCTAAGATCTTTTTTTCCTATTTCCTCATCCATTAATTTCTGAGAGTTTTGTATCCCTTCCATTTCCAAAGCTTTAATCATATTATTATCGATTTCAATAGTACTGTCAATATCTTTATTTGTTTTAAATCTATAAGTTTTTAAAGCTCTGCCTGCCGCAGCTATAGACACATTCTTTAAGGGTATTTCTAATTTTTCTTCTAATTCTTTTTTAATTTCTTTAATAATTCTTGTAACTCCTTCTATATCATGAATTTGACCATCATACATATTTCTTCTGTTATGTTCTTTTATACAGCTTTCTATAATCTTAAATTTTCCATTCTCATGAACTCCTACTATTCCTACAATAGTTTTAGTCCCTATGTCCAATGAAAATATTAAATCATTAGAATTTTTTATATTTGTATCAGGAACAACCATATATAACAACCTTCCTCATTTATATATTCTTTAACTATTTAATTAAAATTTTCTTTATAATAATTGCAGTACTTCTTTAGAGGACATTTTTCACACATAGGCTTTCTAGCTTTGCAAATTCTTCTTCCATGGAATATTAAAAGATGATGGGCCTTTGACCACCTTTCCTTTTTAATATTTTCCATTAAATCCTTCTCTGTATCCAACACATCCTTGCTATTTGCTAAACCTATTCTATTAGATACCCTAAATACATGGGTATCCACTGCAATTGCATCTACTGAAAAAGCATTGCTTAAAACTACATTTGCGGTTTTCCTACCTACCCCTGGAAGTTTCATCAGCTCCTCTCTAGTATCTGGAACCTTACCATCAAACTCCTCAATAATCATTTGGCAAGCTCCTAAAATATTTTTACTTTTATTTCTATAAAAGCCACAAGTTCTAATTTTCTCCCCTAATTCCTCTTGAGTAAGGGTTAAAAAAGCCTTAGGAGTATTATATTCCTTAAAGAGTTCTTTTGTTATTTTATTTACTCTTTTATCTGTACACTGTGCTGAAAGTATAGTAGCTATAAGTAGCTCAAAAGTATTTGAATGATTTAATTCAACTTCAGCATCAGGATAAAGTTCTTCTAATATATCCAAAACCTTATCCACTTCTTTTTTGTTCAACTTTCCTTTCATATTTATCACCTACAGTATTTCTATATTATAGTCAATAATTTCTACTCTACTATCCCTATCTATAAATTTTAACACATTTGATACAATTTGATTAGCATGAGATGTATTATTAGTTACACAGGCAAAACCTATTAAAGAAGTTTGCCAACTATCATTTAAATCTATTTCAGCAATGGATACATTGAATCTAGATTGTATTTTTGCTATGATGCTTTTTAGTATTTGTCTTTTATCTTTTAAAGAATTTGATTCATATATAATTAGCTTTAATGTACAAGAACCAATTATCATGATAATCACCTCAGTATATTTTGAAATAATTAGATATAAATAAAAAGGGGGACGTCCCCCTTTTATTTACCCTAATATATTCATTTCCTTACCTACTTTTTCAAATATTTCTACAGCTTTATCAAGTTGTTCCTTTGTATGAGCTGCTGTTACCATACATCTTACTCTTCCTGTTCCTCTTGGAACTGTTGGAAATACTATTCCTGATACAAATACTCCATTTTCAAGTAGCTTTCTACTGAATTCCATAGTCTTTGCTTCATCACCTATTATTACTGGGGTTATAGGTGTTTCACTATGGCCTGTGTCAAATCCTAATTTACCAAGTTTAGACTTAAAGTATTTAGCATTGTCCCAAAGTCTATCTGTATATTCTGTTGATTCCATAAGCATTCTTATAGCTTCCATTATTGCTCCTACAGCTGCTGGTGGAAGAGATGTACTAAATAATACTGGTCTAGCTCTATGATTTAACCATTGATACATAGTCTCACTACCAGCTACATATCCTCCCACTACTCCTATAGCTTTTGACAATGTACCTATTGAAAAATCTACTCTTCCATGTAAATTGAAATGATCTACAGTACCTCTACCACTTTCCCCTAATACTCCTGAACCATGGGCATCATCTACATAAGTCATAGCTTCATACTTCTCAGCTAATTCTACTATTTCAGGAAGTTTAGCAATATCTCCATCCATACTAAATACTCCATCAGTTATAATTAATATATTATTGTATTTATCTCTATTTTCTTTAAGTACTTTTTCTAAATGATCAATATCTGAATGTTTGTATATAGTTTTGTCAGCTTTGCTAAGTCTAGAGCCATCTATAATGGATGCATGGTTTAATTCATCGGAAATAATTAAATCTCCTTTTTCAGTTATAGCTTGAATTGTTCCTGCATTGCAATTAAATCCTGATTGGTAGATAAATGCTGCTTCTTCACGTTTAAATTCTGCTAATAAACCTTCAAGTTCTTCATGAATATCCATATTACCTACTATAGTTCTAACTGCACCTGCTCCTGCACCATATTTCTCAACTGCTTCTATAGCAGCCTTCTTAAGTCTTGGATGATTGGCAAATCCTAAATAGTTATTTGAAGATAGATTTATAACTTTTTTTCCATCTAAAATAACTTCTGAATCATTTGCTCCTCCCAATACTGGAAGTTTTCTGTAAACTCCATCATCTTTTAACCCTTGAATTTTTTCCTTTAAAAAGTTTAGCTCATGAACATTTGACATTTTTTCCCCTCCTTAATAGTTTTAGAGAAAAGGTTCATAATTATCCAAATATAGTATATCACATTTTTTTGATTTATTATTATTAGTTTTTGTTTTGAAAATATTTTAACAAACATTCCATGTCTTTTTTAACATCTTCCTCTTTCTCAAATTTCATTACCTCTTTTACAATAAGACTACCTAAATATCTATCAATATTTAATATAGCCCAAGCAGAATATTTCCTCATCATGGGATTTTTATCTTTTAGCACCATTCTCAAAAAATCAATATTTTCTTTATTTTTCATATTTCCCAAAGCTATTAAAGAATTTCTTCTTAAAATATTTCTACCTCTCCAACTTCCTGCCATATGTCCATATTTCTTCTTAAATTGTTTATTAGATAAAGTAAATATCTCTTCTATATCTATATATCCTTTAGTAATACTAGGTATAAACTCTTCTTTACCACTTTTAACAGCTTTTTTATTCATAGGACATACTAATTGACAAGTATCACAACCATAAACCTTGATTCCCATTTTTTCTCTCATTTCATAGGGAATATCTTTTTTTGTTTGTGTTAAATATGAAATACATTTTTGAGGATTAAATCTATAAGGTCCTTCTAACGCACCTGTAGGACAAGCTTTAATACAAATATTACAGTCTTTACATTTTTCTTTTAATTCTCTACCTGGCATAATATTTAAATCTGTTAAAATATGTCCTATAAAAACAAATGAACCATAATAGTCATTTATAATAGAACAATTTTTCCCATACCAGCCAATACCAGATTTTTTTGCGATTTCTCTATCTACTAATGGTCCAGTATCCACAAAATATTCGTAGTTAAAATCAACTTCTTTTTTTATTTCTTTTATAAGTTTCTCTATTTTTTCTTTAACTACTCTATGATAATCTTCCCCCCAAGAAGACTTAGATATTCTTCCTTTTAATTTAAAATCTACACTTTCATTAAAATCTACATTATAAGAAATTCCTATAGTAATAATAGTTTTGCAACTTGGAAAAACTTTTTTAGGATCTATTCTCTTTTCAATATCTTTTTCTTCAAATTCTGTTTCTTTATTTTTTGCTTTTCTTTCAATTAAATAGTCATTTAAACTATCTAATCTATTGCATCCTGTAAATCCTACAATGTCAATTCCTATATCCTTAGATTTCTCTATAATATATTTTTTTAAATTCATATCAATCTTCCTTTTCTACTTATCCTTAGTATAACCTATTTAGTGAATTTTTTAAAATATTAAATACCAAAAAGCTTTTTTGCTAAAATATTAACATAAAATAAATATTTTTTTTGAGATTTTATATGTTATAGTATTATTTTGAATTCTTTTGATGTTTTTACTAAAAATTTAGTTATTTCTGTAACTAAGTTAATTTTAGTGATGCAAACCTTTTCTTTATGTGTTAAAATGTATCTGATAACATAATTATATCTTAAGGAGGAATTTTTATGATAGTTGGAGTGCCAAAGGAAATAAAAGAACAAGAAGACAGAGTAGCCGTTACACCCGCTGGAGTAGATGCTTTAGTAAGAGCAGGCCACAAAGTTCTTGTAGAAAAAAATGCAGGAATGGGGGCAGGATTTAAAGATAAGGAGTATTCAGAACTGGGGGCAGAAATACTACCTGAAGCTTCAGAAGTTTGGAACAAATCAGATATGATTATGAAAGTTAAAGAACCTCTTAAATCTGAATATAAATATTTTAGAGAAGGACTTATTATATTTACTTACTTACATTTAGCAGCAGAAGAAAAGCTTACAAAGGCATTAGTAGAATCAGGAACAATTGCAATTGCTTATGAAACTGTTGAAAATCCTGATAGATCTTTACCACTTCTTACACCTATGAGTGAAGTAGCTGGTCGTATGGCAGTACAAGAGGGTTCTGTTTACTTAGAAAAGACTCGTGGAGGAAAAGGTTTACTAGTGGATGGAGTACCAGGTGTAGCTCCTGCACATATAGTAGTTGTAGGTGCTGGAATCGTAGGTACTGGAGCTATTAGAAGAGCTGTTGGCCTAGGTGCTAGAGTTACTGTGCTTGATATAAACACAGCTAGACTTCGTTATCTAAATGAGGTATTTATGGGTAGAATAGAAACTCTATATTCAAACAACTACAATATAACTAATGCTGTTAAAACAGCTGATTTAGTTGTTGGAGCTGTTTTAATCCCAGGAGCTAAGGCACCAAAATTAGTTACAGAAGAAATGGTAAAACTTATGGAACCAGGAAGCGTTTTAGTTGACGTAGCTATTGACCAAGGTGGATGTATAGAAACTACACATCCTACAACTCATGCTGATCCAATATTTATGAAACATGATGTTGTTCACTATGCAGTAGCTAATATTCCAGGGGCAGTTCCTAGAACTTCAACTTTAGCCCTTACAAATGTTACTCTACCTTATGCTCTTAGAATAGCAAACAAAGGTTGGAAACAAGCTCTAAAAGATGAAATGCCATTAAGAAAAGGTGCTAATGTAGTAGAAGGCAAAGTTGTTTATGAAGCAGTAGCAAAGGCTTTTGATTTACCATATACATCAGTAGAAGAGGTATTAGGTTAATTATAGACATGGAAAATCTCCAATTTCAATATTGAAATTGGAGATTTTATTGTTTAGTATTTCTTATAGCACCTGAATCTGAAATATTCACTATAGTTTATCCTATTTTTCTTTCTAAATATTTAATTTCTATTTTAGAACGTCCAACCATTTCTTTTAATATGCTATTATCATCTTGGACTTTTTTAATATCTTTATTGGTTTCTTATTTAAATTCTGTTAGATTAGCCGTCTCTTCACATATTGCATCTATTTTTGATGCTAATTCTTTCTGTCATTACTCTAAATTACCTACTTTTATTATTAGCTTCTTTTAACCCTTTTAGTTCCTCTATCACTATTCTTTAAGATTTTTTGTTGGTAATTTTTATACCCTTAACTATACTTTTTATAAAATATTATATCATATCTATTGCAAATTATATTTTGTTTATCCTTTACTAATATTATTCTACTGCTCTTATTTATTATGATTCAGCTTCAGATAAGTATTGGAAATATTTACCTTTCAGGTTTACTAACTCATCTTTATTCCCTTGCTCAACTACCCTTCCATCTTCAAGAACATATATTAAATCTGCATCATCTATAGTTGACAATCTATGTGCAATCACTATCATGATCTTATCCTCTACAATTTCTTTTATATTTCTAATAATAGATTTTTGTGATATATTATCTAATGCTGATGTTGCTTCATCAAAAATTATTATAGGACATTCACTTAATAGTGTTCTTGCAATAGCTAATCTTTGCTTTTGACCTCCAGATAACTTGACTCCTCTTTCTCCGATTACTGTATCCAAACCAAGTTTCAGTGAATCAATTAACTCCGATAAACCTGTTAATTCACATATGTTTTTTAACTTTTCATCACTTATCTTATTGTCTAATACAATATTGTTTCTAATAGTGTCATCTAGTAGAAATAAATCTTGTGACACTACACAGATATTCTTCCTCAAAGACAATAAGTTTAAATCCCTTATGTCTGTATCATTAATATATATATGACCATCATCCAAATCCCATAGCCTATATATCAAATTAACTATCGTAGACTTTCCACATCCACTTCCACCTACAAGAGCAGTAGTTTTTCCTCTCTTAAATTTAAGATTTATACTTTTCAATATTTTTTCTTCATTCGAATTGTATGAAAAGCTGACATCTTTAAATATAATACTATCAACATCGGTATTATTTAATCTTAAACCCTTGTTATCTACTTTTATACATATTTCTTCATCAATTACTGAATATATTCTATCAAGCGATACCTTAGCTTGTTGTATTCTAGTATTTGATCTTATAATATTTATACAAGGACCTATAAGCATACCTGTATATTCTTGAAATGCAATAAGTTCACCTAATGTCATTTTACCTTTTATTATCTTATAGCCTCCAAATCCATATATCGCTATAGTAATCAATGCCGAAACAAATCTGGCTATAGCAACATTTCCGGATATTACCATATCTAATCTAATGAATTTCTTGATTATTTTTCTTTCCTTATCCAAGAAAGATTTAAAGAATTTTCTTTTTGATTTTGTTAAAACTACATTCATTATATTAGAAACATATTCTTGGACAATATTTGCAATTCTTCCATAGTCCGTACGAACTTCTGCTGTCTTATCAGCTATTATACTTGTTAGTTTAGACTGTGATACTACTAATATTAACTGCAAAACTATAACTACAAGGAACAAATCGAATTGCATCCTTATTAGAAAGAATAACGCAATTAAGGCAGTAAAAAAATCTACAATTATAGAAAAAATAATGTCTGTACCAAAGTTTTCAATTATAAACATATCATTATCTAAAATTGATAGTAGATTCCCAGTTTTTATATTAGAATAATATTTCCCTGATAGTTTAGATAAATGTTTTAGCATACTTATTCTCAAATCCACAGCACTCTTATTTTTCATCTTAGAATAAAAATACTCTAAAACTATATCAACACATGCTGAAGCTATTGATAACACACCATATAATATGACCAACGTGACTAATAAATTTATATCATGCCCACCAATTGCATTATCTACAATTTTTCTTGTAAGCTGTGGAAATACTAAATCTACCATTGAAGCCATAATAACTAATACAAATGAAACTAATATTTTCAACTTATTATTTTTGTATATGAAAGTTAAAAACCTAACAACGCTATTTTTTTTATTCTCAAGATGTTTCAAAATATCACCTTACCTATATAATAACTGTCAATACTTCCTCTATGTACTATACCTATTCTACTACTTTCATTCCTTCCACTATGCTCATTTTTTCTATGCTTCTCTTAGACATATAACC
>CCEZ01000019.1 GCA_000751555.1 Anaerosalibacter massiliensis
CCCCGCCTATGAAGTCCCAAAGAAAGCGGTCCACCTTTTTCCTCATCTCCAAAAGTAAACTCCATTTTATTTCTATACTCATATTCTTTAGGACTTTTTTCAATTCCTAAAAAATTAATATTTCCTAATCCTTCACTATTAAATAATTCTTTTACCTGGGTTAGTTTATATTTCAATTCTTCTTCATAAGAAAAAGATTGATAAGTACATCCTCCGCACCTTCCAAAATGAGGACATTCAGAATCTATTTCTAAAGGAGATTTTCTAATCACTTCAATTATTTTACCCTCAAAAAAATCTCTACGTTTTCTTTTAATAGATACTTTTACAACTTGGCCCTCTATACCTCCCTTGACTTGAATCTTTTTTCCATCTACATATCCAATAGCCTTATTGGGAAAGAGAACCTTATCTATTTTCATTTCTACTACATCTTTTTTTCTCATTATATTCACTCCTTTCAACTTTATTATTATACCAATTGTAGACAAAAAAAATAAGGGGAAATTTACTCCCCCTTTTTTGTATGATTAAGAGCTTTCCAGAATTCAGAATTAGTATCTAAAATGTCCTCCATGTCTTTATATGGAATATTAAACCTTTGAAAGCCATCTGCATAATCGGCTATTTCATCTGGATAAAAATATAGTTGTAAATAATCCTTAAATAGTATGAAATTTTCTTCCTCTATATCATCAAGATCCTCTAAAGAATATGTTCCTTCTTCTTTTTTATGTCTTTCTCCTATTTCTTTCTTTATAATATCCATCAATTCATCTGAATAATTTATATCTGGCTTAAATAAATCCCTCAATTCATATAATCTACCTGTCTTCAAATCTATATGATATGTTTGCTCCATTGGTATAGTGCCTTCTAGCTCAAAGTTATTATAAAAGGAACTTTTTTGAACCATTAATAAATTATTGTATACTTTAATTTTATAATCAATTTTGATCATTACATTATTTTTAGATTTTTCTACTTCATTTACTGCATTAGCAACAAACAAATTATAAATTTGATTATTTATTATTTCTTCTACTTTTTTATTTTCCATATTCTGTAATTTTGGATAATAAATACTTAAAAACATATTAGGATTGTATTTATTTTCTTTTGCTATAATACTTTCATTTAATTTATATGCATTATCTTCTTTCCATATAATCTTTCCCTCTTTATCATAATAGGAAAACCTATCATCTATAAGAGCTTTTATTATATCCCCTCTTAAAACTAGTTCTCCTACACCATCTATTTCAGGAAGATTTGACATCTTATTTCCCTCTTTATCTAAAAAGAAAGTTTTCTTGCTATCACTAACTGAAATATAACCATTTTTTATTTCTTTACCTATATTATAATATTTAAAATCCGTTAATTGTTTTCCATCCTTATCTAGAATAGCTTTTTTTAAGAATATTTCATTACCTCCATTTTCATCTTTTGAAGCTTCAAATAGCCCTTCTCCTAAATAAGATATATAAGTGAAATCAGGCTTAATTAGAAACTTTCCTTCTTTATTTATTACTCCCATTTTCCCAATTTCACTAGAATCTTTGTCAATACTAACTATAGCCATTCCATCTTTAAAACTAGAACTGTTTTTAAACCTAGGTTCTATAAGAACTTCACCTTCTTCATCTAAAAAACCAAATAAATTATCTTCATTGGCAAATAAAAAGGTTTCATTCTTTTCATCTGGAGTTACATCTTCATATTTAAGTTTGTTAATAATTTTTCCACTTTTATCTATTATTAAATTTTCATTGCTTTCTGTTTTAACTAAAACCCTTCCATTTTTAAAATCCCAGGCCATATTATACTTAGGTTTTATAAGAACTTTACCATTTTTATTTATATATCCCATTTTTACATTGCCATCTTTACTTTTCTTTCCTGCAACTATATAGTTATTACTTGATTTCCCTATGAATGTATATTCCTTAGAACTAAACAATTCATTTCCCTTTATATCTAATATATAATATTTATCATCTTTTACTGCACTAAATACCCCTTCTTCAATATCTCCTATGGAATCATATATTGGTGACAAAACCACTTTATTATCTCTATCTATAAGTCCTACTTTACCATCTAAATACACTTTTGCTAAACCGTTTTCATCAAACTCCTCAGTCATTTCATATTCAGGTTCAATAACAAAATTACCATTTTCTCCTAAGTATCCCCATTTTCTTTGATTTCTTTCTTTTTTATAAGCTGGATAAAGATTTATATTTTCTGACTCTTCAATAGTTTCAGTAGTATTTACACAAGAAGTTAAAATAAAAATCCATACTAATGATAATAAAATTAATGTCTTTTTTCCCCTCATGCTGCACCCTCTTTTCATATTTCCTTTCAAAATAATTATATAATTTATATATGAGTTTTTCAAGTGATAAGTCCTCTATATATGCGATTCTTAAAAGAAAGATAATTTTTTATATACCTTATTTAATAAAATTAAAAAAAGGATGGAGAAGTCCATCCTTTCTATTTTATTCGGTTATAAGCTTTAGGTCTACTGGTATAAACTCTTCAACCTTTTCTCCTTTCACTACTTTTTCTGCTGCTTCTACTCCTAATGCTCCTATTTTTTCTGGTTGTTGAGCTACTGTTGCTGCCATTTCTCCATTCTCAACTGATTTTACTGCATCATCTGTTGCATCAAATCCAACAACCACTATATTTTTTCCTGCCCCTTTAACTGCTTCTAATGCTCCCAATGCCATCTCATCATTGTGTGCAAATATAGCATCTATTTCTGCGTGAGATTGTAATATATTTTCCATTACTTCTAGTCCTTTTGTTCTATTAAAATCAGCTGGTTGTTTTGCTACCACTTCAATATCAGTTTCTTTTATTGCCTTATTAAAACCTTCTCCTCTATCTATTGCTGCTGAAGCTCCTGGTATTCCTTCTATTTCTACTACCTTTCCTTTTCCTTCAAGTTGTTCTATTATAAATTTTCCAGCCATTTCACCACCAGCTACATTATCAGAAGCAATATGAGTTGCTACTTCTCCTCCATTTGCTACTCTATCAAGAGTTATAACTGGTATGTCAGCATCATTTGCTGCTGTTACAGCATTTGCTACTGCATCAGAATCTGTAGGATTTATTAAAATAACTGACACCTTTTTAGTAATTAAATCTTCTACATTTGAAATTTCTTTCCCTGGATCATCTTGAGAATCTAAAACTATTATTTCATAACCTAATTCTTTTGCCTTTTCTTCCGCTGCTTCTTTCATTGTTACAAAAAAAGGATTATTTAATGTGGAAACAACAAGTCCTATTTTTACATCTTTATTATCTCCTGTTTCTTTATTAGGTTCATCTGTAGTAGCTGGTTTTTCTTCTGAGTTAGAACAACCTGATATTATTCCTATCACTAAAATCCCAATAAGTAAAACTGAAAGCATTTTCCTCATTTTCATAATATAAAAACCCCCTTGTTTTATTTTCATACATCAATAAAGCCCATTTAATCATTTTTTCTATCTAAAAGAACTGCTAAAAGTATGACTATTCCTTTCACCATAGTTTGATAATATGAACTAACATTCATTAGATTCAAAGCATTGTTTATTATTCCTATTATTAAAGCTCCTACTATAGTTCCTAAAACACTTCCTACTCCTCCTGTAAGGCTTGTACCTCCTAAAACAACTGAAGCTATTGCATCTAGCTCATATCCAACACCAGCATTAGGTTGTGCAGAAGAAAGTCTAGATGTCATAACAATTCCTGCTAAAGCTGCAAGAAAACCACTAATTCCATAGACAAAAATCTTTACCTTATCTACATTTATTCCAGATAATTTAGTAGCTTCTTCATTTCCACCAAGAGAGTAGACATATCTTCCAAACTTCATATGTTTAAGTAAATAATAGGATAGCAAAAAGACTATAACCATGATATATATTGGTATAGGAATCTTTAGAAAATATCCTGCTCCAATATTTCTAAAAGCCTGAGCTCCTTTGCTACCTCCTGATGTTATAGGTCTTCCATCTGTAAATACTAATGTAGCCCCTCTTACTATAGTCATAGTTGCTAAAGTTGCAATAAAAGGTTGTAGTTTCCCTTTACTTATAAAAATACCATTAAGTATTCCAATAATAGAGCCTATTATTAATGCCACTATAACTGCTAAAAATACACTAAAACCTGCAGATACCATACTAATACATACAGCACCTGAAAAAGCTAAAATAGAACCTACTGACAGATCTATGCCACCAGTTAGAACAACAAAAGTCATACCTGCAGCTATAATGGAATTTATGGATGTTTGTCTTAATATATTTAATATATTATTAACTGTTAAAAAATCTTTATTAAATATAGAAATAATTATAGAAAATAGTATTAGACCAATTATAGATTTATATTTTTTAAAGAATTCTCTATTCATTTACTCCATCTCCTTTATTCCCACTGCATATTTCATTATTTTTTCTTGAGAAGCTTCTTCAATACTTATTTCTCCAGAAATTTCTCCTTCATGCATTACTAAAACTCTATCAGATATTCCTAATATTTCTGGAATATCTGAAGAAATCATAATTATACTCATCCCATGAGACTTAAACTCATTTATTAAATCATATATTTCTTTTTTAGCCCCTACATCTACCCCTCTGGTGGGTTCATCTAATATAAGGATTTTAGGCTCTGACATAAGACTTTTGGCTATAGAAACTTTTTGTTGATTCCCTCCACTTAAATTTTTTATTAATTGATTTATGGAAGGAGTTTTAATAGATAGTTTATTAATATATTCTTCTGCAATCTTTTTTTCTAGTTCTTTATTAATATGTCCAAAATTATTAACAAAACATTTTAATGATGAAATAGTCATGTTTTCTAATACTGGCAAATTTAACACAAGTCCTTCGCCTTTTCTATCTTCAGATACATAAGTTATTCCTTGCTCTATAGCATCTTTTTCTGATTTTATATCTGCTTTTTTTCCATATATATAAATATCTCCGCTACTACTTTCAATAGTTCCATATATAGTTTTGGCAAGCTCAGTCCTTCCTGAACCCATAAGGCCTGATATACCTAGTATCTCGCCTTTAAGTAAATTAAATGAAATATTACTTATATATTCATTAGAAAGATTTTTAACTTCCAATACTGTATCCCCTAATTTTGAATCTATTCTAGGAAATTGTTCATCAAGTTTTCTACCAACCATCATTTCAATTATTTCATCTTCTGTAATATCTTCTACTAATTCTTCTCCTATGAATTGTCCATCTCTTAAAACAGTGATACTATCACAAATCTGAAAAACTTCTTGTAGTCGATGAGATATATATACAATACTTTTTCCAGATTCTCTAAGTTCATTAATTACTCTAAAAAGATTTTCTGTTTCTTTATCTGTAAGGGAATCTGTAGGCTCATCCATAATAATTATTTTTGCATCTATAGATAGTGCTTTAGCTATCTCTACCATTTGTTGTTCTGCTATACTAAGATCTTTAACTAGTTTTCTAGAGTTTAATTTCATTCCTAATTTATTTAAATATTCTTCCGATTCTATGTATAACTTATTCCAATCTACCTTTCCAAACTTTTTTGAAGGTTCTCTTCCTAAAAAAATATTTTCTCCTATACTTAAGTAAGGCACAAGGTTTAATTCTTGATGTATTATAGCTATACCTGCATCCTGAGCTTCCTTAGGCGTATCAAAATTTACTTCCTTTTCATGGAGTATTATTTTACCTTTATCTTTTGGATATACTCCACTTAATATTTTCATCAAAGTTGACTTTCCAGCACCATTTTCTCCAATCAATGCCATTACATTTCCTTTATATAGATGAAAATTTACATTGTCCAATGCTTTAACTCCTGGAAATTTCTTTGTTATGCCATTCATTTCAAGAATTATATCATCCACATAGAACACCTCTTTTCTAAAACACTACAGAAGATTTTAATATTATATTGGCATAAGGTGTGAACTCTCCTGTCCTTATAACAGCTACACAATTCTTTGTTTCCTTTTTAAAACTTTCATGACTTATTTTGTTTATTTTTATCTTAGAACCCTCTATGTTTTCCAAATAATTAATTCGATTAATTATTTCACTATATATTTTAGGATTTGCCTTTTCAATTTCCTCAGCTATTGTTATTTCTTCAATTTTTAATTCTTCCAATACTATGTCTAAAGTCTCTATAAAAGAAGGAATTCCTTTAGTAAGTGCTAAATCTATCCTATCCACTTCTTTAGAAATAGGTAACCCACTATCAGATATAGCAATAGTATCTGTATGTCCCATTTTTGCAATAGTATAAGATAACTCTGAATTTATAAGCTTTCCCTTCTTCATTAATATCTCCCCTTAAAATCTAAAACTTCATCAATATAAGGTAGGGAACTTTGTGCTCCTTCTTTTGTAACAGCTAAAGCCCCAACTTTTAATGCAAAATCTATTATTTCATCTATATCTTTTTCATGAGATAATCCAACTGCAATAGCGGCATTGAAACTATCTCCTGCACCTGTAGTATCTACTGGTACAACTTTATATGCATCATATTTTTTAAATGTATTTTTATTTACATATATACAACCACTATCCCCTAAGGTTATTATTAACTCCTTAATTCCTAGATCTATAAGCTTTTGAGCTGCTTTTCTTATATCCTCTTCGTTCTTAATACTTATACCACTTAAAATTTCAAGCTCTGTTTCATTAGGAGTTAATAAGTCTATATTTTTAATTATATCTCTATCTAATACTTGAGCTGGTGCTGGATTCAATATAGTATATTTTCCATTTTCTTTAGCCTTACTTAAGGTATGTTCCACTATTTCAATAGGTATCTCTAATTGAGTAATAACTATTTTTGAATATTCTATTAATTTTTTAGCTTTATCAATATCCTTTTTCTCTATTTCATAATTAGCACCTGGAGCTACTACTATTGAGTTTTCTCCACTTCTATCTACAGTAATTAAAGCAACTCCTGTAGATATATCTTTCTCACTTTTAATAAAGCTAGTATCCACACCATCACTGTTCATAGTTTGTATTAATTTATTTCCAAAATTATCTTGTCCAACTTTTCCAATCATTGCTACATTTCCACCTAATCTAGCTACAGCTACAGCTTGATTTGCACCTTTTCCTCCAGGTATTTGATTGAAATTTTCACCTAATATAGTTTGACCTTTCTTAGGCATTTCATCTACATTAATTACTAGATCCATATTTATACTTCCTACAACTAAAATATCTTTCATATCATCACCTCAGCTCTTATATACCTATACCTTAGTAGATTTCCTAATTATTAATTTAGTTTCTAGAACTATGTCTTTATCAATTTTTTCTTTTCCTTCAATTATATTTATGAGTATTTCTACTGCTCTATAGCCCATTTGATAATTTGGTTGCTTTACAGTAGTAAGGGTTGGCTCTACTAATCTTGACATGTATATATCATCATAACCTACAATCCCAATATCTTTAGGTATGTTTAATCCTCTATCTTTAAAAGATTTCATCACTCCAAAAGCAATTAGATCATTTCCACAAAATACAGAATCAAATTTTATTTTACTATCTAAAACTTTTTTTCCTATTTCATAACCCCAAGAATATTTATATTCTCCTTCTATAACTAACTCATTATTATAATCTATCCTCTTTTCTTTTAGAGCTTTTTTGTATCCTTTAAGTCTATCTTTTGAAGGTATAGTACTCAAAGGCCCTGACAAAAACAAGATATTCTTATAATTATTTTCTAATAAATAACTAACTGCCTGATAAGCACCAGAAATGTTATTTACAAATACTTTTCCATTTATCCCTTCAAGATTTGAATCTCTATCTACTAACACTAAAGGTATGGAATTATATCTTGACCTCTCAATATTCAATTCTTCTTTAGCAGAGGCAGCAAGCACTATTCCGTCTACCATTTTTTCTACAAGCATATTTATATTTTTATTTTCTTTTTCTATATCATCATCAGTATTACAAAATATAATACTATATCCTTTTTCTTGAGCTTTGTCTTCTGCTCCCCTAGCTATTTCTGGAAAAAAAGGATTTGTTATATCTGGAATAATCAAACCTATAGTTTTAGTCCTTTTAGTAACTAGACTTCTAGCTACATTATTTGGTACATAATTATATTCCTTAGTTATTTTTAAAACTTTTTCTCTAGTAGCCTGACTAATGTCTTTATCTTTTCCATTCAATACTTTAGAAACTGTTGCAGTTGATACTCCAGCAATAGCTGCTATATCTTTTATAGTTATAGACATAGTATTTACTCCCTTCTTTAGGTAAGCGTTTTACTAAATCGTTTACCTAAAGTATAGCATGATTCAAAATTTATTGCAATATTAATATAAAATAAGATTAACTACTCATGAGTAGTTAATCTTATTTTATAAAAAGAATATTAATTTTTAAATATTGAATCTAAAAATTAAATACACAATTCAGCCTACGAGATAAGTAACGGAGTTTCTCTTGTATCAACTCTATAAAAAATAGGTATACTAAAGATAGTATACCTCTAATAACATGCTCTTAAATTATTTCTACACATCCAAATCCTTGACTATTTTTACTCCCTAATCCTGTATCAATTCCTAATTGAAGCAATGGGATAGGGCCTGTTAAATTAAATTTACCTGTATAACCCTTTATTATAAAACCTTTATATTTTACTACAGACATTTTTGTTTTCCCAATAGGTTTTATTTTCACTTCATTTTTAGGTAGTTCTTCTGAATAAAAAGCCTTATGCTTATTTTTTAAATTATTATTAATTGTTTGTGAAAAATATTTTTCATAAGGATTATAATAATATGTAAACTTCTTTCCATCTTTTCTAAAAAGAGTACTATATGTAGATATAGGGGATAAAGTTCTAATTCTTATTTCCTCTTTATCCACTATTTCTTTCTCAACTGTTACTTTCTTTACTTCCAGATAATTATTTCCCAGTCTTACCTTTTGTCTAAATAATAAGTTATTTCCTATAGAATTAGAAAATTTATTATAGGGAGAAGATACTGTAAGTGAAACTGGTCCTTTAAATATTATTTCTCCATTTCTTTTATTTAAAAAATAATTTCCTGTTATCCTTGAAAAAGTAAACATTTTGAAAGCCCTTTTTTCATTTTTAAATCCTTCTTCATGTAAAAAACTTGCCACATCTTTCTTCAATAAATTATAAATCATTCCTTGAACCATATGATTATATTGAATTGGCAATATTGTTTTATCTGAATCTACTGGATAAAAAGTAATAATTTCCTTCATTTTTAATACCTCCAAATACTTGACTATAGGACTAAAGTACTATTTCTATAAAGATTATTAAAAACCTTCTTTTTTAGTATATTTCTTAACAGTTTTATCATTTATTTTATATTTACAATACATGAATCACTAGTTTTTAACTATTAAAAACCTTCTACTAATGATATAATCATATCTTAGGAGGGATTTAAATGGAAAAGGTAAGTTCTAAACAAATGAATTCAATTGATAATTTTTGTATTAAAGCTATAGGTATTCCTGGAATAGTTCTTATGGAAAATGCAGCCTTAAAAATAGTTAAAAATATAGATTTAGATAAATATGATAAATTCACTATTATATCTGGTGTTGGGAATAATGGAGGAGATGGATTAGCAGTTGGAAGGCATTTGTCAATATTAGATAAAAATGTAGATATATTTGTTATTGGTGATGTTAGAAAAGGAAGTAAGGATTTTGGCACTAATTATTCTATTCTTAGAAATATGAATATACCAATTCACCATATTTTAGGAATAGAAGATTTGAAATATCTTCAAAAAAGTATAGACTCTTCTCAGATGATTATAGATAGCATATTTGGTACAGGCCTATCTAGAAAAGTAGAAGGGTTGTTTGAAAGAACTATTTCTACTATGAATAAAAGTAATAATTATATACTTTCTGTTGACATTCCTTCAGGTCTAAATTCAGATACAGGAGAGGTTCTAAATACTTGTGTAAAAGCCGATAAAACTATTACTTTACAACTACTTAAAAAAGGACTTGTCTTAAATGAAGGTAAGAAATATTCCGGGGAGATAATTGTTGAAACTATAGGAATGCCTAAAATAGCCATAGAAAAAGGACTTAGAACTTTCTAAGTCCCTTTATATGCTAAATAGGTATTTTATCTCGTCTTCACTAAGCTTTGATACTAAAGTTTCTCCTTCTGTAATCACTTTATCTATCATTTCTTTTTTTCTTTCTTGTAACTCAAATATTTTTTCTTCAATAGTACCCTTAGTTATAAGTTTCATAACTTGAACAGTATTTTTTTGCCCTATTCTATAAGCCCTGTCTGTAGCTTGTTCCTCAACTGCTGGATTCCACCAAGGATCAATATGGATAACCATATCAGCCCCTGTGAGATTCAATCCTGTTCCACCTGCTTTTAAAGATATTAAAAATACATTACCCTCTCCATTATTAAAAGCTTTAACCCTTCTTCCTCTATCTTCTATATTGGTAGAGCCATCTAAATACATATATTCTATATGGTTTTTTTCCAACATATCTTGAACAATATTTAACATGCTAGTAAATTGAGAAAATAGAAGTATTCTATGTCCTCCCTCTATAGCATCCTTTACTATTTCTTCAAGAGAATTTATCTTTCCACTTTTTCCTCTATAATTTTCAACAAACATTCCTGGATGACAACAGATTTGTCTAAGTCTTGTAAGCCCTGCTAAAATCTTTATTTGACTTTTTCCAAATCCCTTAGCTATTATTTCTTCTTCTATCTCTCCTTTTATAGCTTGTAAATAAGCGAGATATATCTTTTTTTGTTCATTTGTTAACTCTACTACTACTTTCTGCTCTATTTTATCTGGCAATTCTTTTAGCACATCTTTTTTAAGCCTTCTTAAAATAAAAGGTCTTATATGAAGATTTAAATCTTTCAGAGCATTTTCATCTTGTTCTTTAATAATTGGCTTTTCATATTTTTCTATAAACTTTCCATTAGATAATAAATATCCAGGCATTAAATAATCAAATATTGACCACAATTCTGTTAAAGAATTTTCCATAGGAGTTCCAGTTAGAGCAAAATAATTTTTAGCTTTTATCTTTTTAACAGACCTAGCACTTAAAGATTTTGGATTCTTTATATACTGAGCCTCATCTAATATACAATGTCTGAATGTAATTTCTTTGTATTCAGCTATATCATTCCTTATTAGAGGATATGAGGTAATAATTACATCATAATCTTCAATATCTTTCAAAAGATTTTTCCTCTCATCTTTGTCTCCTGACACTACAATTGCTTTAAGACTAGGAGCAAATCTTTTAATTTCTGCTTCCCAATTGTATAATACAGAAGTAGGAGCAATTACAAGGGATGGCCATCTGCCCTTTTCATTTTTTTCTGATAATAAAAAGGTAATTATTTGCAATGTTTTACCTAAACCCATATCATCAGCTAATATTCCACCTAAACCATATCTTGATAAAGTTTTTAACCACTTAAATCCAAACTTTTGATAATCTCTAAGAATATTATCTAGCTCTATAGGAATCTCATATTCAATATCTTCTGGTTTATTAATATCTTCAACTAAATTTTGAAAATCCATATTTTTTTCAATAAAATTTAGTTTCTTCTCCTTTAAATAATTATTTAAATATGCTGCTCTGTACTTAGGAATTGATAATGTTTCTCTATTTAAATCTTTTTCATCTATATCTAAATAATCTAAAATATTTTCCATATATCCTAGTTCATTATTATCTAATAATAAAAACGAACCATTTTTCAGCCTATAATATTTCTTTTTTTCCTTTAAAGCTTTAAATACCTTTTCTAATTCTTCAGAACTTATACCTGCTAATTCAAAATTAAACTCTAACATATCTGTATCACTATTTAAACCTATACTTCCAGAAAAATTAGCAGGGTTTTTGAATGCTATATTTCTAAAGCCTTCAGAGTAATATACACTACATAAGTTTTGAATCTTAGGAATAATATTGAATATAAAATTAAATATTTTTTCCTCTTCATCTATATATATCTCCCCATCTCTAACCTTAAATTCGCTTTTTTCTAAAAGTCTTAAAATATTTCTTTCTTTTTCTGCATCCCTCAATAAAATTTTTCCAGGTTTATTAATATTAGAATCTTGAGAACTAAAAGGGTTTATATTTATATCTCCGTATATAAAATTAACTTTTCCTATAATAATATCTGACTCTTTATCTAAATATATATTGGCTTTAAGATCAGGGTTGTATATAGAATTTTCTATTTTTTCATCTATATCAATATTGGCTACATCTTTAACACTTAGAATTATTTCTGATATAAAGTCCTCTTTGTATTTATTAGGTATTTTTAAAGTTTCATTTCTACTTGAAATTATCTCATCATATAAAGGTACTATTTTCTTTCTCCACTCTTTTGAAATTTTATAGATATGCTCATTATTAAAAATATACTCACCATTTGAAGTAAGAGGAATAATATTTTCATAAGAATCCATTTTCATAGTTAAATAATTGCCTTCTTCATCTAGTTTCATATTTAAATAAAAATCTTTCTCTATTATCTTTATATTCTTGTACTCAGATCCCATTATAGAAGCATTAAAACTTCTACCTCCCATAAGCTTAAAAAAACTTTTCAATGCCTCTGGTTTAAGTAATATGTGCTTTCCTTTAAATATATTCTGGTCTCCACTTCCATAATATCTTGTACTATTTATTGTATGATTTTCATATAAAAGTTTCAGAAAGCTAATTACTTTTTCATCTTCAGGTCTAAATACATGATAATTAGGATTGAAAGTAAATTCTTTTCCAAAATATATTTCTTCTCCATTTTCTAAACTCTCAAAGAACTTTTTAACATTTCTTACTACATATAGCTTGTTTTCTCCCATTCTTAGACTTAAAAAAGAACTTTCATCAATGTCTCTGAAATCATTAAAATCAAATTCATAATTAAGTTCTAATTTTACAGGTATATTTTGATTTTCACTATTAAATTTATAATAATCAATTATGTTTTTTATATTTTCTTCATCTTTTTTTTGAAATGTATTAGATATATTTAAGTTTTTTATATATAAAAGAAGAGCAATGATATGTTTACAATCACCTGAATATTTTTCATAAGCTGGACATGTGCAATGAGAGGATACTAAATCATTATCTTTATCAAAAAAAAGCTCCACTATATATTCTTTACTTCCTTTAACTATTCCTTGAAAATATTTTAAGTCTTTATCGTACCTTAAATTCGTGACTCTACCATTATAATAACATTCTTTTCCTTTAATGTAAGATTGATAGTTTCCCGATCTTTCTAATAATAGCTTATCATCTATATTTAACATATTTCACCTCTATCAAAATCATGGGATTTATTATTCAATATCCTATTATATCATAGCCCATATTATATTTAAAATATACTCACAAGAAAAAGGGCTTAGATAATTCTAAACCCCTAACAAAACTTAATTAATTTCTCAATTTTATTCTATTATATCTTCTAAATGTGACACAAATAACTTTCTTATACTGTCCTCTTCTCCAAGGCCTTTTACATAGGTTTCTACCTTAAAACCTTCTTTTAAAAGTTTATTTTTCCAAGAATCTTCTTCATCTCCTGCCATATCATTTTTTGCATGATCTCCTGCAACTAACATGAAAGGTTTTAGTATTACCTTTCTTATTTTATTTTCTTTTAGTAAAGGTATTATATCTTCTATAGTTTCATTGCCCTCCACTGTACCTATATATACATTTTTAAATCCTTGTTTCTTAAATTCATCTTCTAATCTACTGTAACAATTGTCAGAAATATGATCTGTCCCATGTCCCATAAATACAATAGCTTCATCTTCTTTTAATCCCTTAGTATCTAGTGCTTCAACCACTTTTTTATAATCTTCTTCATCATATAGTAAGGGCTTTCCTACACTTATACTATTAAAATTGTATTTGTCCTTAAAACTATCTATGTGCCTATGCATTTTTTCATATTCATGACCTGGTATGATATGTAAGGATTGAATATATATATCTTTAGTCTCACCCTTACATATTTTCTCTAATGCTTCTTCTACATTATCTATTATTATGCCATCTCTCTTTTTTAATCTTTCTATTACCATTTGAGAAGTAAAAGCCCTTCTAATTTCAAAATCTTTAAATCTATCTTTAATTTCATTTTCTGTGCTTTCTATACATAACTTTCTTGTTTTCTCATAAGTTGTTCCAAAACTAACTACAAGGATAGCTTCTTTCATTTTATACCTCTTTTCTTTGAGTTATTTGTAAAAAATCCCATAGCCTCAAACAGCTATGGGATGGATATTCATATATATTTTAATACAAAAGCAATTCCTTCCCACCGAAGGCATACTTAAAAGTTATAGGCAGGTCTCCTGACTTGTGGTTTATCCTACTCTCAACACCTTCCCAAGAGGTGGTATATCGTTGATTTCGTACCACTTACAGTAGCGGGGGCTGTATTGGCTTTTACCAATTTCCCTTTTAATCATAATAAACCTATATCTCCTCTTATTAAGTTGTATAAAACATATGCTAACATAAGACTATAATTTTTGCAATTTTTTTAACTCTACTTAATAGCCTTCAATGCTTCGTAATTAGCCTTAATAGTATATTCTATATCTTCTTTAGTATGAGCTATAGATAAAAACATACCTTCAAATTGGGCTGGTGGAAGCATTATTCCACGATTTAACATTTCATTGAAATATTTAGCATACATTTCTGTATCACAAGACTGAACATCATCAAAGTTTTCAAAAGGTCCTTTTCCAAAGAAAAGAGTTAACATACTTTTAAATCTTACTATTTTTGCATTTATATTTAATTCTTCTATATTTTTTCTAATTCCTTCTTCTATCATAATAGCTTTTTCTTCTAGTTCCTTATATATATTTTTATTTTCTTTTAGTATTTTTAAATTTCTATATCCTACATGCATGGCTAATGGGTTTCCTGAAAGAGTACCTGCTTGATAAACTGGCCCTGTTGGAGATACCATTTCCATTATTTCTTTTTTTCCGCCATAAGCACCAACTGGAAATCCTCCTCCGATTATTTTACCAAAACAAGCCATATCTGGTTCAATTCCATATACTTCGCTAGCCCCTCCATAGCTTATCCTAAAACCTGTTATTACTTCATCAAATATAAGTACTGAACCATTCTCTTTAGTTATCTTCCTAAGGCCTTCTAAAAATTCTCTCTTTGCAGGAACTACTCCCATATTTCCTGCTACAGGTTCTAGGATTATAGCTGCTATATCTTCTCCAAAATCTTCAAAAGTCTTTTTTACATCTTCTAAATTATTATATCTGCAAACTATAGTATTTTTTACTATATCTGCTGGAACTCCACTGCTAGTGGGTACTCCATAAGTTATAGCTCCTGACCCAGATTTCACAAGTAAACAATCATTATGTCCATGATAGCAACCTTCAAATTTTATTATTTTATCCCTACCAGTATATCCTCTAGCTACTCTTATGGCACTCATAGTAGCTTCCGTACCTGAGTTCACCATTCTTACCATTTCCACACCATTATAAGATTCTACAATATGCTTTGCCATATCTACTTCTATCTTAGTAGGTAGTCCAAAACTTATTCCATTTCTTAAAATATCTTCTATACCTTCTATTAATCTTTCATCAGAGTGTCCAAGTATTAAAGGACCCCATGAACAGATATAATCAATATAAGTATTTCCGTCCTCATCTTCTATTTTATTTCCATGTCCAGATTTAATGAATGCTGGATCTGCTCCAACAGACTTAAAGGCTCTAACAGGGCTATTTACTCCTCCTGGAATGTATTTTATAGCTTCATCATATATATTTTTTGACTTTTTTAGGTTCATATTATCACTTCCTTTTAATTATTTTAGTATTTTAGCTACATCTTTAGCAAAATATGAAATAATTATATCTGCACCAGCCCTTTTAATTGAGAGTAAAGATTCTAATATAGCTGTTTCGTCTAAAAGTCCTTCCTTTACAGCCATCTTAAGCATTGAATACTCTCCACTTACATTATAAGCTGCTAAAGGCATATTGAAATTATCTTTTGCTCTTCTTATTATATCAAGATAGGAAAGAGCTGGTTTTACCATTATTATATCTGCCCCTTCCATTATATCTAATTCAATTTCTCTCATAGCTTCATCTGTATTAGCTGGATCCATTTGATAAGACTTCCTATCTCCAAAAGCTGGAGATGAATCTGCAGCATCTCTAAATGGTCCATAAAATGAAGATGCATATTTCGCACTATAGGCCATAATAGGTACAGTTTTAAATCCATTGTCATCTAAACAATTTCTAATATACTCTATTCTGCCATCCATCATATCAGAAGGTGCTATCATATCTGCTCCTGCTCTAGCATGACTTAAAGCAATTTTTCCTAAATACTCTAATGTTTTATCATTATCTACATAACCATTTTCTAAAAGTATTCCACAATGACCATGAGATGTATATTCACACATACATACATCGGTTATAACATACATTTGGGGAAATACTTTTTTTATTTCTCTTGTAGCCTTTTGTACAATACCATCTTCTGCATATCCTTCAGTCCCTAACTCATCTTTATTTGCTGGAATTCCAAACAATAGTATAGCTTTTATTCCTAAACTTTCTACTTCTTCTACTTCTTTCAGTACTCTATCTACTGAATAACGATAGACTCCTTCCATAGATGGTATTTCTTCTTTTATATTTGTTCCTTCTTCCACAAATATTGGATAGATAAAATCTTCAACAGAAAGTTTAGTCTCTCTTATTAAATTTCTTATAGTTTCATTCTTTCTAAGTCTTCTAGGTCTATTTAATATATTCATTGTTTTTCTCCTTCCTTTACGAGTAGTTCTATTAAGCCGTCTACTGTATATTCTTCTGCTTCACCATAGACTTCATATCCTTTTTCTCTTATAGTGTTTGAAGTTATTGGTCCAATAGATAGTATCTTACCTCTATTTAAAATATCTGAAGAATCATCACCTAATATCTCTACAAAATTATTAAAAGTTGAAGGACTAGTAAAGGTTAGGTAAAAATCCTTCTTATCTTTTAAAAACTTTATTAATTTCTCCGCTTTGTTTATCCCTTTAATTGTATTATAAGTTTTAACTTCGTCTACATCACATATTTTAGAAATCTCTCTTACTAAATAGGGTCTTGCATTTTTAGCCCTTGGAACCAATACTTTATCTTTTTCTGTTAAAACTTTCTTTAAATCTTTTATTAAAGCTTCAGATACATGTTCCTCTGGAATAAAATCTGGTCTTACACCATATTTTTCTATAGTCTTTCCTGTCTTAGGTCCTATAGCTCCAATTTTTACCTCACCTAATTTTCTAGCATCATATCCTAGAGAGAATAGTTTTTTAAAAAATATATTTGCTCCATTTACACTAGTTAGTAAAATATGAGTGTATTTATCTATGTTTTCAATGGCACTATCTAATTCTAGATTAGGAGATATTTCATCTATTTCAATAGTAGGAAATTCATAAGCTGTAGCCCCTAGTTTTTTTAATTCATTAACAAATTCTTTTTTCTGAGCTTTAGTCCTAGTTACAACTATAGCTTTACCAAATAATAATTTTTCTTCAAAAAAATTAAGCTTTTTTCGTAACTTAACTACCTGTCCTACTACTATAAGACTTGGAGGAGTTATTTTTTCTTTTATTGCTTTTTCATATATATTTGAAAGATTTCCTTCAACTACTTTCTGGTAAGATGTAGTAGCCCAGTTTACTATAGCTACAGGAGTATCTTCATCTTTCCCATTTTCCATAAGTCTATCACATATTCTCTTTAGGTTTGAAACTCCCATTAAAAATACAAGAGTTCCCCTTAAGGATGCTAATGCCTCCCAGTTTAACTCTTCACTTTCATCCTTTAAATGTCCTGTTATAACATGGAAAGAAGATGCATAATCTCTATGAGTTATAGGTATACCTGCATAGGCTAGCCCTCCAATAGAAGAAGTCACTCCTGGTACAGTCTCAAAGGGAATATTTCTTTCCACTAAGTATTCTCCCTCTTCTCCACCTCTTCCAAAAACATAAGGATCTCCACCTTTAAGTCTTGCAACAATTTTTCCACTTAAAGCTTCCTTATATATTATCTCATTTATTTCATCTTGAGTTTTAGTATGATCTTTTGATTTTTTTCCCACATATATAAATTCACAATTTTCTTTTGCTTCTTCTAAAAGGCTATCACTTGCCAATCTATCATATACTATTACATCTGCTTCTTTTATACATTGAAGACCTTTTAAAGTTATTAAACTAGCATCTCCTGGGCCTGCTCCTATCAAATATACTTTTCCTTTCATTTGGCATCCCTCTCTTTGATCATCATATTTGCAAGATTATAACCTAATTCCTCCAAAGAATCTTTTTTTCCCTCTAACTTTTTATCAATTAATATTTCACCATCTTCTGTACCTAAAAAGCCTTCTAAAATCAACTTTTCACTATGTATTTCACAATATGCTCCCACAGGAACTTTACAACTTCCTCCTGCTCCTTTTAAAAATGCTCTTTCTACCTTTGCTTGTATCTCTGTTTTTTCATGAGATATACTTTTTAATAATTCCTCTATTTTTACATCGTTTTCCCTTATCTCAATAGCAAGGATTCCTTGGCAAGGGGAAGGCAATAATATTTCTTTGTCTAAATACACAATCCTATGAGCTAAATCTTTATGAAGCCCTAACCTTTTAATCCCTGCAGCTGCTAATACTACTCCATCTAAATTTTCCAACTCTATTTTTTTAATTCTAGTTTCAATATTTCCCCTTATGTCAGATATATTTAAATCTTCTCTATACCTAAGTAATTGATATTTTCTTCTTTTACTTCCTGTGCCAATCTTTGCTCCAATAGGTAGTTTATCTAAACTACTTAAACCTTCTCTAAGGACCAATACATCTCTATAATCCTCTCTTTTTGGTACATAGGACAACTTTAGTCCCTTTGGAAGCACTCCAGGCATATCTTTCATACTATGTACAGCCATATCAATTTGACCATTTAAAAGTTCTTTTTCAATTTCCTTTACAAATACTCCCTTACCACCAATTTTATCTAATGAAGCCTCCCTTAGAACATCCCCCTTAGTTTTTATTGTTTTTAATTCTATATCTAAATGAGGATGGGCATTCTTCATCATGTTTATAACTGAATTAGTTTGAGTAACTGATAATGTACTTCCTCTAGCTCCAACTACAATCTTCATATATTCTTATCCCCCTTAAGTTCTTGATAAAAAGTTTTCAATTCTTCTTTACTTAACTTTAAACAATAATCTAAAAGCTCTTTTTTTCTATGACTATATTTTGAGATAATAATATTTCTTATTTCTCCTAATAGTATAATATATTCCTCATCTATTTTCGAATACTGTTTTTCTAAATCTAATCTTATCTTTTTACTTAAAAAGGGACATTTTCCCATAGTAGAAATTGATAATACAAGATCACCTCTATTTACAATAGAGGTACAAATAAACTCTGAATCCTCTAAACTATCTACCACATTGCATAAAATACCTTCATCATTACAATCTTTAGAAATTTGTTTATTTATACTTTCTACAGAAGTAGCTGCTACCACTAAGAAAGAATTATATATATATTCTTTCTTATACGTATCTTTAACTAGAGTAAGACTTTCCTTATTCTTGTTTTTTAATTCACAAAATTTCTCAAGAAAATTTTCACTTATTACTGTTACCTTTCCTTTAAACTCTAAAAAATTTCTAGCTTTCCTATATCCAACTTTTCCGCCGCCTATAATAACAATTTCTTTATCTACAATATCTAACATTATGGGATAAAACATGTCTACACTCCTAAAATTCAAATAAATTGTTTAACATTTCAATATAGCTATTTATATCTTCTTTTTCTATACTCTTTAAATTTTTTATTGGTTCTCTTATAACTCTCTTCAAAGCTGAATTAAGCATTTTGTCTACTATTTTCTTCTCTCTCTGATCTAAATCTAATTTCCTATTTATATAATCCATTGTATCTTCTTTTATATCTAAGCATCTTTCATTTAAAGATTTTAAAACTGGATCTACTCTTGTACTTCCCATCCATTCTACAAATTCCTCTACATCCTTATCTATCATTTCCATGGCTTCTTTAGAAAGCTTTTCTCTTCTCTTGTGATTGTCCTCAGATACTTTTCTAAGATCATCAATATGGTATAGAACTACATTTTCCATATTTTGAACTTTAGAATCTACATCTCTAGGCAAAGCTAAATCCAATATATATAGTTTATTTTCAATCTTAGGCATGTCCTCATAAGATATTATTGTATGGGGAGCTGATGTAGCAGTTATAATTATATCTATATCTTTTAACAAACTATATCTTTCTCCATATTCTATTGGTATCAAACAAGAAAACTCTCTAAATATATCCTTTAATCTTCTATGAGTCCTATTTGTCACATATATTTTATCTAATCCTTCTTCATGTAAATACTTCAACGAAAGTCTACTTATCTTTCCAGCACCAATTACAAGAGCCTTCTTCCCTTCAAGACATCCTATTTCACTTCTTAAAAGCTTAATTCCAATATAACTAGTAGATAAAGGAATCTCAGATATCTTTAAATTTGTTTTTACTTTTTTTCCCTCTCCTATAGCTTCCATAAATAATTTATTTAAAACCTTTCCGCTAAATCCTAGCTCCATAGAAAAAATCATAGATTCTTTTACTTGGCCTAATATTTGATCCTCTCCTAACACTAAAGAATCTAGTCCAGATGTAACCATATATAGATGAGTTACTGCTTCTTTGCCTTTTTTAGTAAATAAATATTTTTCTATCTGAGGAAAATTAAAAAAATCACTATAAAAAAACTTTACTTCTTCAATAGAATCTTCTATATTTTCGCTAGCTATATATATTTCACTTCTATTGCAAGTAGAAAGAATGACTACTTCATCAATAGATTTATCTAAAAGCATATTAGAACCATCTATCCTCATAGATTCAGTAAAAGAAACTTTTTCTCTCACTTCAATAGGAGATATATTATGATTAACTCCAATCAATGCCAGATCCAAATCTATCCCTCCAATAGTTAAAAAAGTCTTCTTCATACTTAAAAAGTGGTATGCCCAATCTTTTATGAATTTTCACAAGCCAAGGTTCTTCAAGGCCTGCTTTTTTCAATACTTTTTCTTTTGTAAATACTTCTGTTACTAGGCCTTCATCTATTACATTTCCATTTTCAAGAACATATACATAATCACATATTTCATATATTAGATTCATGTCATGGCTAGATATTACTATAGTTTTATTTTTACTAATATCATCTATTATACTAACAATTTCTCTTGTCATTAAAGGATCTAATCCACTTGTTGGCTCGTCAAATAGTATTATATCGCCATCCATAACTAGTATTCCTGCTATTGCCACTCTCTTTTTCTGGCCATAGCTTAAAAAATGGACTGGTTTATCCTTAAAATCATAAGCCCCTACCCTCTTTAGAACCTTATCTACTCTATTTTTTATTTCTTCTTCACTATACCCTATATTTCTTAATGCAAAAGCTATATCATCATATACATTTGAATAGAATATTTGTTTATCTGGATCTTGAAAAACTATATTAACCTTTTTTCTATATTCTCTTAAATACTTCTTGCTGTATTTTATATCTTCTCCATTATAGACAATTTTCCCTCTTTTAGGCTTCAAAACTCCTACCATATTGAGAAATAGTGTAGATTTTCCAGATCCATTAGCTCCTATTATGCCTATTTTTTTGCCTTTTCCTAATTCTATATTTATATTCTCTAATGCTTTTGTTCCATCTTCATATAGATAAGTTAAATCTTTTACTTCTAACATTTAATCACCCTATTTTAAAGTCTCCATTATATAATTTAGTATCTAAAGAATCTATCATATCTTCATACTTTAATAAAACTCTTATAAATAATGATTTCATTAAAAGTCCAATGGATCTATAAGTGTTTTTAATGCCCATGTATCCAAATCTCATTTCTTGGGCAAAAATTATCTCCTTACTTTCTTCTAAAAATACAAATATAAAACGATATATTAAAATTATAAGTTCAATAATTACAGATGGGAGTTTTAACTTCTTAAACACCTTGATAAGATAATTTATAGGAGTAGTTAGGGCTATAAAGAATGTAGACGAAAGGCAAGCTAAAACTCTAAATATTAAAATAACTGCTTCAACTAAAGATTCTCCTTTTACTCCAAAGAAACTATTGCCAATTTTTAAGGAATATAAAAAAATATCATCATTGGATCTACTTATTATTATAGTTAAAATGCTTATAAAAAGAAAGAATAAAGGCAATAAATAAATTTCAAAATAATTTTTACTTGGTATTCTAGCTACTACTGTTGTTAATAGAACCATAATTATAAAAATTATAAAATTAATATATATATTATTAAATCCTATAGCTACAAAAAGAGCAGCTATGGCAAAAATAAATTTTGCCATAGGATTAAATTTTTTTAGTTTATTAATATATGCATATCTATCCATTAGAAGCAACGTCTTTTTTCCCCTTCATATTACCTAATATATATCCAATAGTTCCTGCTCCAATTGCTACTTGAACTGAAAACAACAAACTTTCAATTTCTCCACTTGGTGGTTCCCATAAACTATCAAACCATGGTTCATAGTCAGGATTTATTTCTTCTATAACACCTTCTGCTTGATCATCTGCCCCTTCAAACTCTGAACCACCCATAAATATTAAAGGAAGTATAACAATTACTATTGCTAATATAAGGAGTAGTATATTCTTTTTACTTAGTGATTTCACTGCCCAACACTCCTTCCTTATGATATTCAATTAATAAATTATATATAACACTTGTTAAAATACCTTCTACAATAGCAAGAGGTATCTGCGTAACTGCAAATACACTTAAGAACTTAGCCATAGAACCTGCAAAACCTGTTACTGGATCTGGAAAAGCTAAAGAAAGTTGGATAGATGTAATAACATATGTGGCTAAATCTCCTAAACATGCTGCAACAAATACAGATACAGATGTTTTAGCCCCTCTTTTTTTCATGAATTTAAATAAACCATAGGATACTAATGGTCCTATAACTGCCATAGAAAAAGTATTGGCTCCTAAAGTGGTTAAACCTCCATGAGCAAGTAATAATGCTTGGAATAATAAAACTATTATTCCAACTACTGTCATAGTAGTAGGTCCAAATATTATTGCACCTAAACCTACTCCTGTTGGGTGGGAACAGCTACCTGTTACAGAAGGTATCTTTAAAGCTGATAATACAAACACAAAACCTCCTGCCAAACCTAATAATACTTTTTTATTGCTCTCTTCTTTAAATATTTTATTAACTCTTTTAATTCCTATAACTAAGAACGGTAAAGTTATAATAGCCCAAAATATAGCCCATTTAACTGGTAAAAAACCCTCCATAATATGCATTGCATTAGAAACACTTGGAGTAAGACCTAATAGCAATAAAATAATAAAAAAATATTTTTTCTTTTCTTTCATTAAAAATCACCTCACCTTAATAAAATAAAACCCAACCTAAGGTTGGGTTTATTATTTAACAAATAAAATGCATACAAATAATAAGTAACCACTTCCCACCGAAGGTTTACTTTAAGAATAATAGGCAGGTCTCCTGGCTTGTGGATCATCCTACTCTCAACGCCTTCCCAAATATCAGTGGCATTTTGTTGATTTCGTACTCACTTACAGTAGCGGGGCTGCATTGGATTTTCACCAATTTCCCTTTCAATCTTATGAACCTAAAATTATCCTATGTAATTTTCAATTTAATAATATCATAGCTATGATTATATATCAATATAAATTATTCCTTGAAAAACTTTCTTTCAATAAAATCTACTAATTTTTCTGTCTCTTCAAAACTAAATTGTGGAATATCCTTATTAATAGGAGTATTTGTAACAATACCAAATAAATCTTCGTCTCTAGATATAATTTCCTTAGATAAGCCCTTTCTAAAAACCTCTAGCTTAGGTTTGTTTTCTTTTTTATATCCTTCAGTTATTATTATATCAACATTATTAATCTTTTTTACTATACTATCTAAATTGTACTCTTTTTCAACATTTTCAATCATAGCAAATTTTTGTGATGATGAAATAATTACAGTATCTGAGCCTGCTTGAGTATATTTCCATGTATCTTTACCTGGATGGTCAATATTAAAATCACAGGAGTTATGTTTTATGGTAGCTACCCTATATCCTCTATATTTAAGTTCTTTCACTATATTACATAAAACTGTAGTTTTCCCTACATTAGAGCAGGCTCCTACAATTGAAAAAATAGGTATCATATCTTAACCTCCATATAATCAAATAGTTCAATTAACTGTCATAGCAAAAACTATATACTTTACTTATTCTATACCTTTATAAACTCTTACCTTTTCTCTAGTCCCTAAAGCCATGATTAAAAATTTCAATAAGACATAAGCTATAATCCCCGTTGTAAGATATATTTGAAATCCAACTATTTGAGTAGTTATATAAGATAAAAATTCATATCCTAAACTATCTAGAAATTCAGAAATCTTATTAGATGCAACTATACCTATAGCCATGGGGAAAGTCATTCCAGCATAGCTCGGACTAAAATCTATTGAAAAAAATACTGGTAATTTATAAATTAGGAAGCCTAGAGAAATTAGAACAGCAATATAAAGAAATCCTATTAAATATATATTTGGATCTTCTACAGTATTCAAATAACTTACTAAACACAAACTACATGGAGCTAATAAAATTGCTTGAGTATGATAGACTTCCCTTTTTATTTCAAATTTTATTAAACGAGAAATCATAAATGGAAGAATTATTATATATGTAAAAATACCATAATAAGTGATAAACTTACAAATAAGTAGTTCATCCATTAAACCACCTACTACTGCTGAAACCATTATACCATTATAAGTTACAAACCAACTAGGTAAAAAAGTCTCTTTATTAAATTTTTTAATTATATTTCTATAAGTGAATACGAGTATGTGTATCATATGAATTATAATACCTGAGAACCAAAGTCCCTTTCCAATACCTTTATGAAATTGAATATAGTAGCTTCCTAATAACATCATAATCATTGTAAATCCTGCATATAAACTGCTCAGAACAGTATTTGAATATTCTTTTTTAAATGTATTGGGAAAATTTAAAATTTTTATGATATAACAAATCCAAATAATAGTAGCAATCCACATAGTAACATGTCTTATCCAAGAGAATCCTAATCCCTGATAAACATTAGATAAAGTCAATGCCCCAACAAAAGTAGGCAAAATGGGCACTGGCAAATTTTCTAATCTCTCTATAAAATGATTATTCATTGTGGCTCCCTCCTTAGTAAGTGTACTCTAGATTTTCTTTTATATTGAAAAAATCAGAATAATCTATATTAAAAATAGGTTTTTTAACTTTAGAAACATCTATCTTTGCTCTGATCAATTGGGTTAATATACCTCCATAAGATAAATCTCCTTGCATTATAGCTCCATAGATTTTTCCATCTTTATGTATTATTTTTTTATAATTATTTTCATCTTTTTCTATTTCTTCAATATAAGTTTCATCTGGTAATATTACTTTCCCTAAAGACATAGTTGCTAAACCTAAATAATTCATAGTATTTTTACTTCCAAAAAAATCTGTCATAATAAGTTCATTTCCTGCCATATTATTAGCTGCAATTATACCCTCCTTAACAGCTGTTGGCCATATTGGATTTTTCCCTGATACATCTCCAGCACCATAAATATTTTCAACATTTGTTTGACCTTTTGCATTAAATATAAGCCCGAATTTATTAGTTTCTACTTGGCTATCTTTTAAGAAATTTATGTTGGATCTTACCCCTGTAGCTACAATAATAAGATCACAAGGAATCCCCTCTCCTGTATTTATAATTAATTCTTTTGGATTGTTTCCATCATCTATTATAAGCTTTTCTGCTTTAACTCCAAGTTTAAAGTTCACACCTTTTTCATTGAATAGTTTTTCATATTTACTTGCTGCATAATGATCTAATTGCATAGCCAAAATCCTATCTGCCATTTCAACTACTGTTATATTTAAACCATAATCTACAAGTCCTGCAACTGCATCTATTCCTACAAGACCTGCTCCTAAGACTACTACATTTTTAATATGGTCTATAGCTTTCTTTATTTCTTGTGCATCATCTAAGTTCCTAAGTCCAATTATATTGTTAGCTTTCCTTAAATTTTCAATTGGTGGTATAAAAGGTGATGCACCACTTGCAATAAGAACTTTATCATATTTTATACTTTGTTTATTTGAAAGTTCTATTATTTGTTCTTCATCATCTAATTTAATTACTTCTACACCATTAATCCATCTTATATTATATTTTTCAAAATAATCTTCTCCACTAAAATTAAGGGCTTTTATATCTCTTATTCCACTAATATAATGATGTAATATACATCTTGAATAAACTTGTTCATCTTTTGAAATTAATATTATTTCTGCATCTTTGTCAAGTTCTCTAAGGGTCTTTGCTCCATTTATTCCTGAAGCAGACGACCCTATTACAACATATCTCATGAAATTTACACCTCCTCTAAAGTAATTGCATTCATAGGACATTTTTTTACACAACTGGGACTACCGCTTTCTGTACCTTGACACATATCACATTTCATAATCACCTTATGTTCTACACTATCTGGTTTTAGTACTCCATAAGGACATGCCATTATACACATGAAACAATTTGCACAATGATCCTTATCATATTCTACAATACCTGTGTCTTGATTCTTTTTCATAGCGCCAGTCATACAAGTATATACACATTCTGGTTTTTCACAATGCCTGCAAAATATAGGAGCATATTTTCCATAACTATCTATAACAACCCTACTTCTGTTATCTGCAGATCCATGTGAGATAATACAGGCAGTAGTACATGTAAGGCATCCTATACATTTATCTCTATCTATCTTTATTCTTTTCACTATACTACCTCCTTATTTTGCAACCTTTTTAATATTTACTGGCATATATTTATATGAAGGCTCTTTAGAATAAGTATCGAATATTGATGGAGTTAAAGCATTTGTCTCTATATAATGAATTGGTGCAAAAAGATGATATTTTTTAACATTTCTACTTAATTTAGCAATAAATCTACCTTTTTCTCCATTTATAGCTGAAACTATTATCTTGTCACTTTCTTTTATTCCTAATTGATTTGCTAATTCTACATTTATAAGCAAGTGAGCTTGTTTTATTGAAGCATCTTCCACAATAGGAATTTCGCTTGTCCTTGTTTGTGTATGCCATTGTCCTACTGTAGTTCTTCCTGTATTTAACACATAGGGATATTCTTTAGTTATAGGATTAGGTATTTCCATTATATCCTCATATATAAATTTAACTTTCCCACTTGGTGTATAGTATTTATTATCCTCAAATAATCTTCTTTCATCTTCAATTAACCTATCTCCTTTTTTGAAAGGCCATTGAACTCCATTAGAATTAACAATCATATTATAGTCTACACCTGTTATATCTCCAGGCATACCTTTACTGAACTGTTTAATCAATTCAAAAGCATCTCTAGGAGTGTTCCATTTCTCCAAAGGTTCTTCTATGCCTAAAGCCTTACCAATGCCGAGGAATATTTCATAATCGCTTAATTCTCCTTCCTCTCTTTCAAGAACAGGTGTCACTGCAGATAAACGACGTTCTGTATTGATTAAAGTTCCTTGTTTCTTAGTACCTGGTACTGAAGGTAAAAATAGGTCACAATGCTGTGCAGTGTCAGTATCATCATATAAATCTTGTACTACTAAAAATTCTAAATTATTAATTGCCTTAGCAAATTTCATGTTATCTGAAGATGAATGTCTTGGATTTGTTGCTATTACCCAAAGCCCTTTGATTTCTCCACTATTTATTCTATCTATTATTTCACCATAAGATATTGTTGGCTTTGTTGGCAATATAGATTCATCTATATCTAATATATTAGCTACTTCTTTTCTATCTTCTAGGTTATTATAATTTCTACCACCATATAAACATGTAGTATTGCTATATAATCTTGAACCCATAGCATTACATTGTCCTGTTATTGAGTTTGCACCAGTTCCTTCCCTTCCTATATTTCCTGTCATTACTGCAAGATTTATTATAGATTGAGCTGTTCTTACTGCTTGATAACCTTGGTTTACACCCATAGTCCACCAGAAAGAAACTTTTTTACCTTTATGTATTATTTCAGCAAGTTCTAACACTCTTTTTTTAGATATACCTGTTTTTTCCTCTACACCATCTAAAGTATATTTATTTACATGCTCTTTAAACTCTTGAAAATCTTCAGAATACTTTTCTATATATTCTTTATCAATCCAATTTTTTTCTATTAAAACATTTGCCAAAGTGTAAAACAATCTAATATCAGATTTTGGTTTAATATCTATCCATATATCAGATTTAATCGTTGTTTCTGATTTTCTTGGATCTATAGATATAATTTTTGCATCCTTATTTCTAACTGCATATTCCCACAGTACAGGATGGGTTACTATCGGGTTTGCTCCTATGAAAATAATTGTATCGGATAGTTCCAAATCCTTTAATGCATATGGTGGAGAATCATATCCAAAACTTTGATTATGTGCTACTGCTGCAGTAGCCATACAAAGTCTTGTATTTCCATCTCCATTAATACCCATATAAGTTCTTCCTACAAATCCTAAAAGAGCTAATTCTTCAGTAGTTATTTGGGCTGTGCTTAAATATGCTACACTTTCTTTACCATATTTATTTTGAATTTCTTTCATTCGAGAGCTAAAAGTTTCAAAAGCCTTGTCCCAAGAAACTTCTCTCATTACTCCATCTTCTCCTCTTAAAAGAGGTAACCTTCTACTTGATTCTTGCCTATTTAGCTGTAATCCTTTAATACAGCAAAATCCCTTATTTACAGTATGATTCTTAGTAGGAATTATCTTTCTAATCTTATTATCTTCCACATAAAAATCAAGATTACAACCAATTGAACAATAATTACAAGTTGACTGTTTTACTTCCATGAAACCACCCTCCACTTTAGAATATTAATTTAGGATGTAAATATTAATAAATATACTATAACCTGTTTTGTTAATAATTTAACCTTTACCTCGTTATAAATATATCAATTTATTGCGTATTGTATTAATATTATCATTCTAGTCAAACGAATTCCGTGATTATTATCACACACTATATAAAACTCCTAGATTGTTTTCATATTTTATACAACAAGCTCTCTCGCTTAAAAGTCTTTATAAAGCTCCTGTTTCCTAGCTTATGAAGTTTAAAAACCATATAAAAAGTAAAAAATCCCATAGCTTCTTATGGGATAATAATTTAACTAATTTCTTATTTAATTGTATTTTCTACTATCAAAATATGTTTTATCTAATAATATTAACTAATAAACTATATAAAAAATTATAGTTGTTACAATACTCATAAATATTATTATATAATCTAAGATAGACATTTTTAAAACCATGTAGCTAGTACGGCTATCATATGCTCTAAATCCTCTCATCTCTATAGCAATAGATAACCTTTCTGCTTTTGATATAGTTCCTAATACTATCGGTGTAAATAGATAGGAATAGACATGAATTCTTTTCTTTATTGGAATTTTATCCAGCTCTATCCCCCTTAATTGAATTGCAATAAGAGAATCCTTTATTTCCTCAGTTAATATTGGCAAAAACCTAATGCCAATAGCCACCATAAAAGCCATTTCATAAGGTAATCCCCATTGAACAAACCCTTGTACTATTTCTCTTGAACTTGAGGTAGTGAGTATTGTAGCTGAGAAAATTATTATCATCATTCTAAAAATAAATTCTAATCCTTTGTATAAACCCTCTGTTGTCAAAAAAGTAACTTTTCCAATAGTAACTAAAGGGTTACCATCTGAAGAAAAAATACTTTGAGCCAATGTTATAACTATAAGTATATATAAAAGACTTTTAAGCTTTTTTATACTTCCCATTAAATCAACATGAAAACAAATTGAAATAAATATAGTAGTTAATAATATTTTAACAAGAGAAATTATATCCTTAAAAACTATACCTAAAGTAGAAAGGCATAATACTATAATTAATTTTGTCCTAGGATCAATCCTTATTTCTTCTATCCTCAACTATTTCACCTCTATATATTTCTATAACCCTGTTTGAAATTTGATTTACTAAATTATAATCATGGCTTATAAGAGTTATACCAATACCTTTTTCATTTAACTTTTCCAAAATATTTACTAATGTAGTTTTTCTATCCATATCTAATCCTTTAGTAGGCTCATCTAATATTAAATATTCTGGTTCATTAGCAAGAATTGCTGCTATAGCAAGCCTTTGTTTTTCCCCTTGACTTAGTTTGAGAGGAAAAGCCTCTTTAAGATGGTCCAGCTGGAATAATTCTAATAAATATTCTACTTTTTTATCTATGTATTCCCTATCAAATCCTTTAATTTTAAGTACAAAACCTATTTCTTCTTCTACGGTACAGGAAAAGAATTGTTTTTCTGGATTTTGGAATAAATAGCCTACTTGCTTACCAACTTGTCCTAAAGTCATGTATTTAATGTCTTTATTAAACATATAAACTTTGCCAAATGTAGGCTTTAAAATTCCTGTCATTAATTTTCCTAATGTAGTCTTCCCACTTCCATTAGGTCCTACTATAGCTGTAATATCGTCTTTATATACTTTAGTGCTGATACTATTAATTACTTTTTTATCCTTTATATATTCAAAGCTTGTATTTCTAAATTCTATATATTCCAATAAATTCACCGACCCTTAAATTCTTGTAACTTGCCATCTTTAAGCTCCATTATCCTATCTGCAAATTTAATATTATTATAATCATGTTCTACTAGAATCATAGACTTTCCCTCTTCTTTTAAATTCATTAAAACTTGACTTATTCTCTTTTTCCCTTCCTTATCTAACTGGGCAAATACTTCATCAAATAATAAAATCTCTGGTTCCATAACAAGAACAGAAGCCATGGCTATAAGTTGCTTCTGTCCACCTGATAAATTATTAGTATTTTCATATCTATAATCTTCCATTCCCACAACTTTTAATATCTTTTTTATCCTCCAGCCAATTTCTTCTCTATCTACCATTAAGTTTTCAGGACCAAAGGCTATTTCATCTTCAACAGTAGGTGAAAAAAGCTGAGTATCTGGGTCTTGAAATACTATTCCTATTTTGGTAGATATCTCTGACAATCTCATACTTGAAATCTTTTGTCCCCAAATTTTCACTGTTCCTTTTATTTTGCCATTATATATATAAGGTATTATTCCGCAGATAATATTTAAAAATGTACTTTTTCCACTTCCACTTAGTCCTACTATAGCTACTACCTCTCCCCTAGATAAATTAAAATTAACTCCATCCAATATATTATACTTACTGCCTTTATATTTAAAATATAAATTTTCTACTTCAATTAGCTTAGTCATTGATTTCTATCTCCACTACATGCTTGCACCATCTTTGACTAAACTGATCCTTCCTTATTATAATTTGATAAGGCCCACTTCCTCCATCTTCTTTGTTTCCAAGGGGCTTTCCATCTATTTTATATGCTAAATATATATTATTATTTTCCAAAACTTCATCTATACCTAAAGCTACTGTATAACCATCAATAGCCTTAACTGACAACTGGTTCTTGTCTTTAATATCAATACCTGCCTTCTCAAATAAGTTTTTTAATAGCACTCCTGTATATTTATGCTCTCTAGCTGGCTTGCCACTAGATTTTAAATTAGCAACAAAATCTTTCTCTCCAAACTCCTTTATATCTTTGAATGTTAATTTAACTTCTTTTCCACTACCTGATATTAGTATTTCAGCATTTTCATGTATTTCTTTTTTATCTTTTATCATATCTTTATTTATGAAAGCAAAAACACCTACTATCAAGGCTAACACAAGTATCATAATAATAACAGTTCTCTTATTCATTAGATAAACCCCCTTCTAATATTATATATGGAACTATCATATCTTCATATCTAAACTCTCCATGATCTCCTCCATCTTTTGTTGAGTGCATGCCATGATCAGCTGTTATGATTATCTTGCCTTCGAATTTTGATGCTAATTCCTTAATATATTCATCTATTCTAGCTATTACTTTCATAGTTTCATTAGATAAATCTCCATAATTATGACCTGCATCATCTATGCCATGAAAATGGGCAAAAACTAAATTATAACCTTCATCAATTGAGTTCAAGGTAGATTGGTACACTTCATCATCTGTAGTCCCATTTTTATTTCTATCTATATTCAAAACAGGGTCAATTTCCGTATCTAATATTCTAATATCTCCTTCCAACAACACAGACTTTTTATCTAAATCATTGACAAGCTTAAATATTGAATCAACTTTAGGCTTCCTCTGCTTACGAGAATATATGCCATTTTCCACTGGTGATTTTCCAGTAATCATAGCTGCAAAACCTGCATTAGTTACTGGCTTATATACAGATAAAGCCTTCTTACCTTTCTCAATATTAGATAAAAATGGAAGATATCCGTTTTCTAATGCATATTCATACTGATGATATCCAAAACCATCTAAAAACAGAAATAAAACATCTTCTTCCTCTATATAATGGGATACATCATAGTAAGAGTCTGTTATACTTACTTTTGGTGGATCTATAATTACTCCTTTGATATTTTCTACTTTTTCCTTACCATTCTTTCCTACATAATCTATATGATTTTTATTTGCCTCAAAATATCCATATTCATCAATATATTTTATTTCTCCTCTATCTCCCATAACTAAAGCTTTCTTTGATTTGTAATCTTCCAATATATCTTTTACCTTCAATATACGTCTTTGAGTATATACTGTTGTACTATAGGTTTTTCCACCTTTTTCTTTCTTAGATTCACCTTCAAAATAAGGTAAAATTGTACTAGGTCCAGCGTATAATTCTCCTACTGTTAAATTTTTTATATTTTTCTCACTATCTATTATATTCATACCTATATCTAACCTATCATTATTAGATACAATGACTATCTCTTTTAAATGCTTTACATTGCTACTTATAGTGTGATTATAATTTATAGCTTCCCAACCATTATCATCACTAAAAGTTATATAACTTTTCTCTAAATTTCTTCCATCTATCTTAGACATTAGACCATCTATACCTACTAATAACACATCATTATTTTCTGTCATAGGTTTAGATAAGAGTATTATATCCTCTAAATTCATCGCTTTTATTTTTTTATTATCCTTCTCTATTGCATCCATATGAATATCTTTCGGAAACTCCCACAATGTAACAGCCTCTTCTACATCTCCAACTATTTGCAATGGTGGTATATAGCTTGTATCTTTATTAGAGTTAGTTATATAAATACATGCTATAAACAAAACTATAGAGAATAATAATATAGCTATAAGCTTTTTATTCACTCTGATCTCTCCCCAACATCATTTTTTCTAAAATACCATCTTTTTTTAGCTTTTTAAGTATTATATATGATATTACTCCTCCTATTCCTCCTGAAAGGGTAGCAGCTGATAAGGTTAAGATTAAAGGTACTAAAGGTAATCTAAAAAAAACTAGATTGACCAAAAAAGTACCACTTAAATTAGCCAATATTCCTGAGATAAAAAGGCAACCAAGACTTATGTCCCAGCCGCCAGAAATTAGAAGAAACATATCTACAGCTATTCCTGGTATTATATAAGTTATAAAACTCATGATTCCATGAGTTCCATAGATTCCTAAGCTAATAACTATTATTGATTGGACTAAAGCTATCAATGTAGCTACTCCCACTTTACCAATCAATCCTGCACCTAAAACAATCCACATCATATATAATCCTCCAGCAATAGCACCACCAGGAATATACAGTGGTCCTGTTATTATATGAACAAGAGGAACTATCACAGGCTTAGTTGCTATACCTAATGTAGCCATAAGAGCAATTATAATAAGTTCAAATACAGAAAATCTATTTACTAATTTCTTAAGCATACCAAAGTCCTCCAACTATTTGCTTACTTTAATCTTTGAAACCTGTCTAACCCACAGCTTTGCTCCTTCTCCATCTACAACAGCTTGTACTGGACCTGATTTTTCATCTAGCTTTTTGCCATCAACTTCTACAGCCAAAATTGTTCCATCACTTTCAACTATCTCTTTATCATATACAACAGAAAATCCATCTTCAGCTTCAATTTCAACTGTGCTGTATTCACTAGCTTTAGCAAACTCTAAAATTTCTTTTAATGGCATTCCTGACCATTTGTTTTCTTCTTCAGTGCCATCTTTCTTTCTCATTGTAGCTTCTATATCTACTGTACCTACTTCGTCCATATCTAAATTTGTTAATTCTACTGTTTTCTCATCTGGAGTTTCAATAGCTATTTTCCATTCAGGCTCTCCATCTAAACTATTTCCTTCTTCTGATACTTTCTTAGATGAACAAGCAGTAAACAATAGTATTGAAATTAGAACAAATACCGTTAATAATGATTTTTTTCTATTCACTCTAAACATCAAAATCCCCCTTAAATTTATCTTTTCACTTCTATAAATAATAAATCTTTCACAGAAGTACTTTTCTCAAGACCTGAAAAATAAACTACTACTTTATTATCTTCATTCTTATATAAAATGCAATTGTTAGCATCTTCCGAAGATACCTCTACCTTATATCCATCTTTTGCAACAAATATATATGTATTCCCCTTTGTTAAATCTATATCATCCATTATGTCTTTAAACAAAATTCCTTTAATATTATCTGAATTGGATTCATCAAAATATTCAAATGATTTAGATATTGATAAAAATGAAGTGCTTCCAGTACTAAACCACAATATATCTTTTACAGTCATTCCCTTAGGCATATCTGATGACAGAAATATTGGAGAATCTTTACCAGTAGTTTTAATATAAGCATCTCTAAATACCTTATTTGATTCACTTTTTTCAAGTCCATCAGCTGCTTTAATAAATATTTCATCCTCTATATTATCTGATGCATGACTTGTTAATAAATCATTTGTTTTAATAGCCTTGTCTACACTTTCATAATACTTATAATCTTCTTGTTTTAAATCTAGTATGGCTGTATCAAATATTATTATTTTATCTATTTCTTTATTCCCTTGTTTTTTATCATTTTCTACAATTTCTATTTTATTTAGGCCCTTCACCCAGTACATAGCCCTTTCATCTGGAATAATAATCCTCAATGGCTGGCTATCTTCAAATAAAGGTTTTCCATCAATTTCATAGGCAAGTATTATATCTCTATTTTCTAACACTTCCTTTGGTATGTCTATTGAATATCCATCTGTAGCAATAAATCGTACAATGGAGAGATTCTTTTGAGATTTATTATACTTTCCCAATAATTCCTCCAATAACCCTCCAGAGACATTCATTTCATTCCTCTCCCCACTAGAAGTTACAGCTACTACATCTTTATTAACTTTTTTTAATTTTTTTATTTCATCTACTTTTACTTCTATATTTTCTTTTTCTAGTCCCGATATGCATATTTTATTAGAAGTTTCTGAATTTTTATTTCCTGTTTTTACAGCTTTATTACAAGATGTCAATGCTAATATCATCATACTTATTAAAATAAATTTATACTTTTTAGAAAATGATTTCACAATATCCTCCTTTCTTCTCAAATTATAAACAACTAAAAACAGCTCCATTGTAAAGGGAGCTGTTTTATTCAAACAATAACTTTAATAGATATGCCTTTGCATATCTTTAAATTAGTAGTTAATCAGCATTCCCTTTCCAAACGGGAGGCATAGAAATTTCTTCCTATACCCTATCGGTATATAATCCTTGGACAATTGTCTACAGGAATATATACTCGGGAATATATTTGGTTTTTATAAAATAAATTTACAATTTTCTAATTTCATTATATAATGAAATCGTCATTACTGTCAATTAAGTATAATCTTAGTCCCAGTATTGTTCAGAAAAAGGATGTGGGATAATGAATAATTTATTTTTAACTGGAGAAATTAAAGTAGGAAAATCTACTGTATTAAAAAAGGTATTAAAAAAAATTAATATCCCTGTGGGAGGATATATGACAGAAAAAACAATATGTAATGATATAACAACACACACTGTAAAATCATTATATGATAATATAGAAAAATATATTATAGCCAAAATAAATAACAAAAATTTTTCCAGAAAAATTTTTATGGAATCTTTTAGTACTGGTATTCCATCTATTCTTGATAAAAGTTTAGAAAATAGGGATATAATAGTATTAGATGAGCTAGGGTTTATGGAAAATGATATAAATATCTTTACTTCCAAAATATATAGACTGTTAGATAGTGACAAAATAGTATTAGGAGTTCTAAAAAAATATGACTGTGAGTTTCTAAATAATATTAAAGCAAGAGACGATGTTATAATTATAGAAATTACAGAAGAAAATAGAGATTTAATTTTAAATAAAATTTTAAATATAATAAAATCCTTTAATATTCCACTTAAATAATCCACTTCTATATGAAAATCTTAAATGTATTGTGAATAAAATAAAAACATGATACTTTTTTGTCAAAGATTGTTGACAAGCCTTCTCAATTATAATATAGTGAATGTAAACTTGGTTAGTATATAATCTTTTGTAAAAAGGAGTTTATTATGAAAATAACACAAGAGTCAGACTATGCTTTAAGAGTAGTTGTCTACTTTTCAACATTAGAACCCAAAGCTAAAGTAAGTGCAAATATTATAGCTGAAAATCAGAATATTCCTTTAAGATTCCTTTTAAAACTTCTGCAGAAATTAAAAAAAGCAGATATAGTGGAATCTTTTATGGGAGTAAACGGAGGATATGCCCTAAAAAAATCACCTAAAGATATTTCTTTAAAAGATGTTATAGAAGCAGTAGAAGGTCCTATACATTTAAATCGTTGCCTATTAAATCCTAAAGAATGTAATAATAAGGGACCGGATAAATGTCTAATACATAATGCACTGGGCAGCGTTCAGGAAACACTAATAGAACAGCTTTCTTCCATAAACTTTAAAGATATTTCTGATGGCAAATACTTAGATAAGGGGTAAACCCCTTATCCTTTTTTAGCTAATAACCTCCAACATTCCAAAACCTTGGTTTCTTCTAAAAGAAATACCTAGTTTATATAGATCATTCAAATCATCTTTATCTCCTTCTAAAAGAAATCTACCTCCATAAGCATTTATATACATATATTTTCTACCAGTAATCTTTTTGAAATCCCTTACATATTCTTTAACTACTCTTTTTTTCATGTTTATAGACTTAAAATACAGCGGCTCCCTTAATCCATAATTTCTATAATTATTCAATATTATATTAGATATATAATTTAACTCTCTTTCAAAACTTTCAGATTCTGGACTTAGATGAATGCCCTCTTTATTTTTAATATATATTGGAGACAATGTTTCAAACATAACTTTTCTATCTTCTATTTTCTTTTCCTTAATTTCTACAATGGCCTTACGCAACAAACTATATACTCTATATTTAAAATTATTAATTTCTTTTAATCCATTGCATAAATTAAAGGTAAATTCATTATCTGGAGAACTAAAATTTACTATTACTCCTCCTTTAATCATAAAATTATGATTTACAATTTCATAGTTTTTTAAGTCTAAACTAAAACAATAATTTTTGCTCTTCTTGTTTTTCTTTCCTTTATAGTTAAAAAGTTTTTTATAATAATTTGAATCTGATCTTTTTAATGCTTCTTTTATAAGAGATACTACTAACATATTATATGCAATTGGTATTTCATTTGTATCGAAAGAAACTTGAACCCTCATAACTTTCCCCCTTAAATTCTGTCCTAATCTTCCAATATAAAAAATATACTTGATATTACCAATCATAGTACATAACTAAATTGTACCATGTTTATTGATGCTGGTAAAGTCAAGTATATTTTTTACTATTAGCTTATTACAAAATCTATAATCTCTCTAACAATTCTAAAAATGAAATTATCTTTTACTAAATCCCCATCCTGAAAAACTTCAATTTCTTTATTTTCATAATTTGATATTCCATAATCTAATAAATTTTTACTTGTTTCATTTCTTTTTTCTTCACTTTCAGTTCCCATTACTATACCAATAAGTCTAGAATCCTTACATCCAAATCGTCCCTTCACACTTACAGTAGAAACTAGGCAATATCCAGCTTCATTGGTAAACCCTGTTTTTAGGCCATCTACTCCATCTATTTCCTCTAATAATGGATTAGTATTTTTATTTATAAACTCTCTGTCTTTTGTGTTTAATCCTATTCCCATACTCATTTTGGGTTTTTTAGTTATTTTAAGTACTTCAGGATATTCTTCTAATATATACCTTGAAAGTTTAAATATATCTCTAACACTCATAGTATTCTGGCCATATTTCTCAGGAAGTCCGTTAGGATTTAAATAATTTGTATTCTCTAAACCTATTTCTTTAGCTTTTTCATTCATTTTATTAACAAAGTTTGATACATCCCCTGCTGTATACTTAGCTAATGCTACACAAGAATCATTTGCAGAAACTATTAAAGCACTTTCAAGTAAAGTCTTTACAGAAAATTTTTCTCCTTCTTTTAGGTCAAAGGTTGAACCACTAATTTCTTCAGTCTCTTTATCTATAACTACCCTATCTCTCATAGATATATTTCCTTTTTCTATTTCATCCATAACTACTGTATAAGTCATGAGCTTTGTAATACTAGCTATTGCTAAAGGAACATCTATATTATATTCTTCAACAATTTGTCCACTTTCAAAATCTCCTAACAAGTATGCAGAGACATCATTCTCTATTCCTATATTTTTAGCAAAAGTTACAGAGCTTGTAGACAAAATGAAAATCATTGTAAAAAATAACAATTGTCTCATTCTTATATTATTCATGCTATCACCTCAGGGCTTTATTCTTCTATTTTTATCTTATCAATTATATCACCATTATTTATTCTTTTTAGTGGTACAAAACCTGATACTAACGCTATAATAGTAGCTCCTAGGCAAGCAATAATGATACTTTTCCATGGTACAATCCACTCTATTTCATTTATACCTATTACTATTTTATATAATAAGAATGAAAGTCCTGTTCCAGATAATCCACCATATATTGCAGCTATTATGCCGTAGTATAGGCTTTCTAGAGCAACCATTTTTTTCACACTACCTTGGGACATTCCCACTGCCTTGAGCATAGCTAATTCTCTAGTTCTAAGAATTAAATTAGTACTTATTGTATTTATAATATTTATACAGCTGATTAAAGAAATTACTGCTACAAAGCCATATAAAAATATACTCATAACTATAGCTGCATTTCTATCCTCTTCTGCACTTTCTAAATAATCTACATACTCTTCTATTGAACCTGAGTCCAATAATTCATTTAGTTTTTTTCTTATACTTTCTATATCCCCATCTTTTTTCATTTGTATCTTGAATACATCATTTCCATATTTCTTACCCATTAGTTTTTCAAAATTTTCCTCAGTAAATATAATATTCATACTTCCATTTTCATTATAGGGATTCCCCAATGCTCCACTTTCTAATACTCCCATTACTTTTGCTTCCTTAAACTTTCCTGAACCTTCTTCAAAAAATTCATTATAATCTGATATAAATATTTTATCTCCAACTTTTAAATCAAATCCATCTATTGTTACAGGTCTCTTTGTTTTATCATTAAAAGTTTTGGTAGTTGTTACTACTAAAATCCCATTTTCTTTATTTAATTCATTTATATCAAGAGTACCTTCTTTTAAATAAGGTTTTAAAACCTCTAAATTATCATTTCCATAGGCCTCCAACTTATTGTTAGCCACCAATGTAAAACCTTTTTTCTCACTACTCTCTTCGTAGTCATAGGGTCTCAATTGTTTTAGTTTAGGGTTTATTTTCTCATTTTCAATTAACAAACTGCTATAAGCCGAGATATCTTTATATACTCTTTCTACATCGGATATTCCCTTTAGTTCATTATATATTTTTTCTACATCTTCATCAGATTTACTGTTAGTAGGTACAACAAAATCTCCCTTCTCTTCATAATCTGCTACTCCCATTTTAAACATGAAATTAGAAAAACTAGAAAAAGTAATGAAAAGTGATATACTTATAATCATAGAGAACACTGTTATTAAAAATCTTTTCCTATTCCTTCTTAAATTTTTATAAGCTATTTCCCCTTCTACTCCTAATATAGTCTTAATTAATTTGGAACTTCTAACTTTCTTAAAGGATTCCTTCTTAAAACTTCCTGCATTCCTCACTGCTTCCAATGGGGATATTTTAGCTGCCTTTTTAGCTGGACCATAAGCTGAAATAAAAACAGTTATTATCCCAATTATAGAACTTATTATAAGAACTATAGGAGATATTACTAATTCTACATTATTAAATAGTTCAAATTTAAAAAATCCTATTATATAAAGAACTATTTTCATAGCAAGTATCCCACAAAATAATCCTATAGGTATACCTATCATACTCAATATACTTGCTTCTTTAAGTACCAACCCTTTAATTTGCTCTGGAGTAGCACCTATGGAACGTAAAAGCCCAAATTGAGATATTCTTTCTAATACAGAAATATTGAAAGAATTATATATAACTGCCACTGTAGCTACTACTACTAAGGATATAATAAATCCTAGTAACAAAATAAGAGTTCTATTTAAATCACTGGATAAACTTTGAGCATATAGTCTTAAAAGATCTTCATTAAAATCTATATTATCTGATTCTATTGCTATATTTGCAGCTAAGCTTGTAGCCTTATCATGAACTTTATTCACATTATCAAACCTTGTATAAATATCATAATTATTGCCTTTTAAATCTTTTTTGTCTACACCACTTATAGCACTTGATATAAAATACCTTTCCTGAGAGTGTTCAATAATTCCTACTACTGTATATTCTTTTTCTCTTTCCTTTTCAAATTTCTCATTTTCACTCCCATCATCATGCCAAATAAAACTAGATGTATTTTGTTCATAAAAAAACTCTTCCTTAGTTCCAGGACTACCTATTCTATTACCTAGAGATAGGACTATTTTATCTCCTATTTCAAGCTTTTTAGGAAAGTATTCCATTGTGTATTTATCCATTGCTATCTCATTTGAATTCTTAGGAAGCCTACCCTCTTCCACTTTATAAGAGAATATATCAAGAGCTTCTTTATCATATCCTATTATACTTAAATATCTATAAGGAAGAACATTATCTCCCCATTCTTTCTTTTCTTTTTCAGTTGTTTTTTTTATAGTTGCATAGCCTTCTGCTTTAGCTATACCTGCCTTATCTATCTCTACATTATTTATTATTTTATCTATCTTTTCTCCTGGAATCTCTTTAAAAATAGCATGATAATCTCCATTACTTCTAATTACTTCTTTTATAACTGCTTCTCTCATACTTACAGTCATAGTAGCAATAGCTGTAACAAGGGCTACTGAAAGTATAATGCCAAATAAAGTGAGTATTGTTCTCTTTTTCTGTTCTTTTAAATACCTTCCAGTTATCTCTTTATAACTTTCCATTGTAAAGCACCTCATTTTTTGTAATAGAGCCATCTTCAATTGTTATTATTCTATCTGCTTGAGAAGCAATATCCAAATCATGAGTTATTAAAACCAATGTTTGATTATATTTTTTAACTGATAGTTTCAAAAGATCTACTATTTCTTTACTATTCTCACTATCTAAATTTCCAGTAGGCTCATCAGCAAGTACTATAGAAGGACTATAGGCAAGAGCCCTTCCTATGGAGACTCTCTGTTGTTGACCACCTGAAAGCTCACTAGGAAGATGCCCTCTCCTATCTTCAAGTCCAAGTATAGAAATAAGCTCATTTATATATTTTTTATCTATCTTCTTATTATCTAAAAGCAATGGCAAAAGTATATTTTCTTCTGCAGTTAAAACTGGTATTAAATTATAGAATTGAAATATAAATCCTACTTTTCTTCTTCTAAATACAGCCAACTCTTTTTCACTTAGCCCAAATATATCTATTCCATCTACATATACTTTTCCACTAGTTGGTATATCTACTCCTCCTAATAAATGGAGTAAAGTACTCTTTCCTGAACCACTAGGACCTACTACTGCTATAAATTCTCCTTTATTTATAGTAAAATTTATATTTTTAACTGCATCCACTTTCATTTCACCAGTACCATAGCTTTTGCATAAATCTACTATTTTTACAACTTCCAAATTTATTACCTCCCTCGCTTCTTATTAGCTTTAATTATAATTTAATATAAAAATCTTACAGGGAGGTGAATTTTTCTCTTACACTTTTGTAAGACTACATTCTTCCATTTGAATTCTTGTATTCTAATCTTAAATACTCTTCAAGACCCTTATCTCTTTTAAATCTAAAAGGACCTAATAAAAACATTAAAAATACCTCCATTTAAAATCACCTCCATATAAATAAACTAGATAATTTACCTTTTTAACAAATAACATCTTTCTAATCCTCCTTTCTTTTTTGAACATAAAAAAAACCATAGAAAGCCCTATGGTTTTTTGCAATATAATATTTATTAAAATAAAAAAGCCATAGCCTAATTTGCTATGACTTACTTATTGTCAATATTTAATTGGACAAAAAAATCTCATTTAAGGCTCTTAACATATCCAACTTATTATTATATTTTTTTGATAAAATTGAGTTCACTATTTTAATCATTGTTAAAAGCCTCCTTTAAGTGTATATAAAACAAATTTTCCTATTATATAGAAAATTATAATACAAATCAAATTGTAAATCAATAGGAAAATAATATTTTTTATATAAACGAAAACCTTTTCCTTAGTAAATATTTACAATGTCTATATTTTCATATAAACTATAATCAAGAATATATGCGAGGTGATTAATTTGAAGAGTTTTGAAAATATGTTAGAAGAATATGCCCAACTTGCAGTAAAAACAGGTATAAATATTCAAAAGGGACAAACTCTAATAATAAATTCTCCTATTGAAGCTGCAGATTTTGTAAGGCTTGTAGCAAAATATGCTTATGAAGAAGGAGCAAAAGAAGTCCATGTAGAATGGAATGATGAAAGTCTAACTAGAATGAAATATGATCATGCACCTATAGAAGTATTTGAAAACTTTCCAAAATGGAAAGCCGATGGATTTGAAGAATTTGCTGAAAATGGAGCAGGATTTCTATCTATAGCTGCATCAAATCCTGAGCTTCTAAAAGGAGTAGACCCTCGAAAAATTGCTGCAAGTAATAAATCTAGCTCTAAGGCTATGGAAAAGTTTAGAGAATATACTATGAATAATCATGTATCTTGGTGCGTGATTTCCATACCTACAAAAGACTGGGCAGTTAAAGTATTCCCTGAGATGTCTGAAGAAAAAGCTTTAAATACACTTTGGAAAACCATATTTAAAACTGTAAGGATAGATAAAGAAGATCCTATTAAAGCTTGGAATGAACATTTAGATAATTTAAATAAAAAATTAGAGTTTTTAAATAAGAAAAAATTTAAAAATCTACATTATACCTCTTCAAATGGTACTGATTTAATTGTTGAACTACCTAAAGGTCATATATGGGCTGGTGGTGGAGATTATACTACAAAAGATATATTTTTTGTAGCAAATATGCCTACTGAAGAAGTATTTACTTTACCTAAAAAGACTGGTGTTAATGGAACAGTTGTAAGTACAAAGCCATTAAACTATAGTGGAAATTTAATAGATAATTTTAAACTTACTTTTAAAGATGGAAAAGTTATAGATTTTGAAGCAGAAAAAGGTTATGAGACTCTTAAAAATCTTTTAGAAACTGATGAAGGAGCAAAATACTTAGGAGAGGTAGCATTAGTTCCATATGATTCACCAATATCTAATTCAAATATATTATTTTATAATACATTATTTGATGAAAATGCTTCCTGTCATTTAGCTTTTGGTATGGCTTATCCTACCTGTATTGAAGGTGGAAGTAAAATGGATGATAAGGGAAAAGAAGCCCATGGTGTTAACTCCTCTCTTGTACATGTAGACTTTATGGTAGGAGCAAAAGATTTAAATATTGTAGGAGAAACTCAAGAATGTGAAAAATTTCAAATATTTAAAAATGGTAATTGGGCCTTTTAATCTTTACAAACTTTTACCGTAATTTAACATATTTTTAATAAACCTCCCATATGATTAAATTAAATATAATTTCAAGGGAGGTTTTTTTATGAATTTTTTTAAGAAAAAAAGATTTAATTTAGTTTTAACAACATTATTAGTTCTTTCCCTATTTCTGGCAATATATATTCCTTCTTTTGCCCAACCAAGTAGAGTTAAAAATGTAATACTTCTCATTGGAGATGGAATGGGTACTGAGCAAGTTAATTTAGGAAGGATCCATAAAGGTGATAGTCTATATATGGACGAGTTTGATTATACTGGTACTGCTTCTACATATTCGGCAGATCCCGGCAATAAATGGGTTACTGATTCTGCTGCAGCAGGAACTGCATTAGCTACTGGTGTAAAAACCTATGCTGGAGCTATAAGTGTAGACTTAAACCAGAAACCTATAGAGACAATACTTGAAAAAGCTCAAAAAAATAAGAAATCTACAGGTATTGTAACTACTACTAGGGTCACCCATGCAACACCTGCTTGTTTTGCTTCCCACAATATTAATAGAGGCAATGAAACTGAAATAGCTGTAGATATAATAGAAAATAAAGTAGATGTAATACTAGGAGGAGGAAAAGTTAATTTTATTGATAAAAAAGATGGTGGTAAAAGAAAAGATGGTAGGAATCTTATAGAAGAAGCTAAAAACATAGGTTATAAATATATAGAAACAAAAAATGATTTAAAAAATATAGATGACGGAAAAATTCTTGGTCTGTTTAACAACTCTCATATAAATTATAAATTAGATAGAAATTCTTCAGTAGAACCAAATCTTGAGGAAATGACAAATAAAGCTATAGATATATTAAGTAAGAATAATAAAGGATTTTTCTTAATGGTTGAGGGTGGAAGAATAGATCATGCTGCCCATGGCAATGATCCTGGCACTATGGTCAATGAAGTATTAGATTTTGATGAGGCAGTAAAGGCCGCTTATGAGTTTGCAAAAAAAGATAAACAAACTTTGGTTATAGTCACAGCAGATCATGAAACTGGAGGTCTTTCTATTGGTGCCAATGACAAATATGAATACTATCCAGAAGTTTTAAAAGGTCAAAGAAAATCAATTGAATACTTATCAGAAATTATTACAATATCTAATTATAAAGCTGTAATTAAAGATGAACTAGGAATAAATGATCTCACTAAAAAAGAAGAATCAGAAATAACGCTTGCATTAGAAAATAAAAATAAAAGAGATATTTTTGAAATACTTACTAATATAATGAATACAAGATCAAATACTGGGTGGACTTCCTTAGCTCATACAGGAGTAGATGTCCCTGTTAAAGCCTATGGACCAAATGCAGAGCTATTTTCAAAACATCTAGATAATACAGATATAAATAAATTAGCTATATTATCTATGAAACTAAAGTAATATTTACTTAAATAAATAGAGTAGATTTTAGTAAAAAATCAATCTTATTAAAAATCTACTCTATTCATTTATATCACGCCTTTTAAAAAAGTGATAATAAATTTAGTCCCTATTCCTTTTTCACTTCTTACTTTTATGCTCCCATTTTGTGCTTCAATTATAGATTTAGAAAGATTTAAACCTATACCAATACTTTCCGCTTTTACTTTAGTAGAAGCCTTGTAAAATCTTTTAAATATATGTGGCAAATCTTTTTCATCTATTCCTTCACCATTATCTTCAATGATTATTTGGCTAAATAATGGAGTTTCACCTAGGCTTATTTTAATTTCTCCACCCTCATAGCTATGCTCTATAGAGTTTTTGATAATATTTGTTAAAGCTTCTATTGTCCAATCCATATCTCCATATAAATAAAAATCTTCATTTTCTCCTATAATATTTATCTTCTGTTTTTTCTCACTAGCTTTCATATTTAAAGAAGATATAGAGGCTTTAACTACTTCTATCAATGGGACTCTTTCTTCTCTAAATTGTATAGCACCTGCCTCAATCCTTGCTAATTTCAAAAGATTTATAATAAGCCATTCCATTCTAGAAAGTTGGCTTTTCATTTTATTTAAAAAATCCTTTCTAATGTCTTCTTCCATGTTCTCATCTTCAATTATTAACTCGTTTAACATGATTAAAGAAGATAATGGAGTTTTTAATTGATGTGAAATATCGGATATTATGTTTTTCAAAAATATTTTTTCCTCTTTTAAACTTCCTAAAGTAGATTCCAACCTGTTTGACATATTATTAAACTGATTGCTTAATATACTAAAATCTCCTTCGCCTTCTTCTTTTAATTTAATAGAAAAATCGCCTTCTACAACTCTTTCGGCAGCAAAAGAAATTTTCCGTACCTTTTTATAAATAGAATTATATTCTGATATTATTAATAAAAGTAAAGGTATAAAATAACCAAGAGACACAACGAACAATATGATTTCAATTTTAGGACTTATATTTTTTAATAAAGGTTGGGCGACTTTTTCAAGATTTTCATCATAACCATACTGGGACAGAATTTTTCTACCATTTCCTATTTCCTCCTGACTAGGTCCATTAGTTATATACTTGATAATATCATTTTCTAAATCAGGATGTTTGGTTAAAATATTTCCTACTAATGCCGCATTTTGATCAATTATTCTTTCATTCAATTTTTCCATTTTTGCACCTGCTATTATGAATATAAAAATGCTAAATACAATTTGAAATACTAAAAGCTTTGCAGCAATAGATTTAATTTCAGGATTTCTAAACATTCTATCCCCTCCTTATATCTGTATCCCATTTATATCCTAATCCTCTTACTGTTTTAATATACTTAGGTATTGATGAGCTATCTTCTATTTTTTCTCTAAGTCTTTTTATATAGACTGAAAGGGTATTGTCATCTACAAACTCTCCACTAGTATCCCAAAGTCTTTCTAATATAGTGTTTCTTGAAAGAATTTGATTAGGATTTTTCATGAAATGCACAAGAAGTTTATATTCAATAGGTGTAAGAAAAATTTCTTCTCCATTTTTTTCTACTTTCCCCTCTAAAAGAAACATCTTTATATCTTCAGATATTAAAATATCTCCATAGCTATCCTCTTCATATCTTCTTAATACAGCCTTGATTCTTGAGATAAGTTCTCTTATTCTAAAAGGTTTAGTGATATAATCATCACCACCAATATCAAGACCCATTACAATATTTACTTCTTCATCACAAGCTGTTAAGAAAATTATAGGGGTATTAGATTTTTCTCTTATTTCTTTACAAAGCTCATATCCGCTTCCATCAGGAAGCATTACATCTAAAAGCACTAATCTATATGTATTTTCTTCAAATAATTCTTTCCCTTCTAATATGGTCTCTGATACATCAACTTCATAGCCTTCATTTTTTAATGAATACTCTATTCCAATGGCTAATGTACTATCATCCTCTACAAGTAATATTCTATTCATAATAATTCTCCTTTTGCCTTTTTATAAATTATACCATAGACAAAAAAATAACAGGGGATTTTATAAATTAAATACCCCTGTTTTCTTTAGAGCTACTCCCAATACTGTAGCTACTACTCCACCAAATAGTCCTTGTACTATATTACCAGGAACAGAAGCTAATGCTGCTTTGGCTCCGTACATAAATATTTCTGCTATATAATATCCAAAAGCCATCCAAACTCCTCCTAATATCATTGGAATAATTGGAACTTTTTTTCCTAGATTAGTTTTCAATAAACTAGCTGCTATGAACCCTTCTAATCCCTTAACAATAAAAGTAATAGGAACATAATGTGTGTATCCAAGTAACATATCAGCTAATCCAGAACCAAAACCTCCTACTATGAATCCACCTTTCCTGCCAAACATAATTGCAGCTAAGAACACTACCATATCTCCTAAATTTAAATATCCTTTTGTAGATGGTGTAGGTATATGGACAACCATGGTCATTACAGTAGTAAGAGCAATCATAATAGCATATCTAGTTATTTCTTTCAATTTTTGATTTTCCATTTATATGTCCCCCTTTTATTTATGTGTATGGGTACATTTATTATTTTCCGAAACCGTACTCATATATATCATAATATATTAAATACGCTTTTTCAAGATAAAATAAAAGACTATTGCTTAAATAGTCTTTTATAATTTAATTTATAAGATCTAATATACACCTTTTTCATTTAAAAAATCTTTATATCCCATGTCACTTTTTAAGATATGATTTTCAATCCAATTGGCTATAAATAATATAAGATCCATCCCCATCTTTTTCTGTTCAATATCCACTTCTTCTTCACTTATAGAAATTACTTTTTCTATAAATTTCTTATGTGCCTTTATCTGATCTTCAGTTCCATCATATCCATATTTCTTCATAAGCTCTTCTTCAAAACTAAAATGGTACTCTGCATAGTCTTTAAGTTCATATAATATTTCTATTATTTCATCATATCTATCTATTCCATCCTTTAATGAAACAATAGTATATAACCTTGAGCCTATTCTAAAAAGTTCCTTATGTTGTTTATCAATATCTTCAATATTTACACTAAAATCTTCCTTCCAAGTAAAAAGCATATTCTAACCTCCCCATAGGACTATATACCCAAAAATATATTTTTAAAATTTAATACCATAAGAAATTTTATTATTTTTATAGTATAATACTATTATAAAAATGTATTTTCCATAAATTAAATATAGATTTCAATTATTCAAGAGGAGTGAAAAAATGATAAAAAAAATTGATTGTCTTGGCGATTTCTGTCCCTTGCCTTTACTTAAAGCTCAACAAGAATATAAAAGGATTAAAAGTGGAGAAAAAGTAGTACTAATAACTGATCTTAGCTGTGCCTCCTCCAATATAAGAGATGCATTTGAAGATGAAAAATGTATAGTTGAAGATGAAGAAGAAATACCAGGTATTTGGCAAATAACAATTAAAAAATTATAATTAACAAAAAGTGTCCCTGCCAAACTTTTTCATATAATTAATGAAATTATTTATATATTCATCTTTCAACTGTTCTTTTTGATATAACATACAAATATCACATTTAACCTCTAGATCTTTTATAGGCTTAGTTTTTAAAACGCCTGTATATAACTCCTTCTTAGCAGATATATAAGGGACCATGGATACACCATGATTCTTTATAACTGATGTTTTAATTGATTCTATACTACCTAACTCCATATGAATATTTAAACTATCAAGTAAAATAGAGTTCTCATAGAACATATTCTCTGTAACTTTCCTTATACCACTTTCTTCTGGCCCTAATATGAACGGATAAGAAGCTATTTCTTTAAGGCTAATGTATTCATCTGCATCTTTTATGTATTCGTTTTCAGGTGAATATATAAAAACTAAATTGCTTTTGCCAAGTTTAATACATTCAATGCTTTTCTTATTTATAGGAATAGTTACAAAACCTACATCTGCACCATTACTCAATATTAAATCCACTACATTTTTAGTATAATCGCTTTTAGTAGAAAACTTTACATCTTTATGCTTCTCCTTATAAGTATAGAGGGTACAGGGAATTAAATACTCACTTACACTGCCAGATGATACAATTCTTATTTCCTTTATCTGAACTTCATCACATTTTTTTATTTCTTCAATCATATTATCATATAAACTTAAAAATATTTCTGCATATTTAAATACTATATCCCCTTTTTCTGTTGGTTCAACCCCTCTATTACTCCTTTCTAAAAGTTTACAATCTAATTCCTTTTCTATAGATTTTAGTTTCTGACTTAAAGCTGATTGGGTCAAATGCAATTTATTTGCCGCTTTAGAAATACTATTTTCTTCTATTATCTCTATAAAAGCTCTTAAATTATAAATATTCATAGTAGCTCCCCTTTCCTCCTATAAATCCATATTATCAGATTATAAAACAAGACTAAATTATGAAGGATCTTATATTGTTTGTTAATTGACTATCAATAACTCTTATACACTATAAGCATAATTAATCACTACTAATTACTAATATATTATACAATTGTAGTTAGAGAATAATTATGTAGCTAAATGTTACTATTTTAACAAGTCTTTGTCAATATAATAAACTTAAAATTCCAAACTATTAAAATTAATTTATTATTTACATATTATAAACTACATATATACTTGACTTTTAAACTTTTATGGTTTGGAAAATACTATTTAATTTTCATTATATTTTAAAGGAGGGATATATATGTTATTAGGTGTAGTAGTATGTGTAATTATAGCCTTTATAGCAACTTATCTAGGTGGATTACAACGTGTAATAGGTGGCCCTATGATAGGTCTCTTCATTGGAATGTTAGTTGCTAATATTAAACCACCAGAAGGAGATTTTAAAGATGGTACAACTTTTGCCGCTAAAAAGTTCTTGAATTTAGGAATTATAGTTACAGGTGCAACTCTAAGCTTCAAAGAAATTGTAGGATTTGGAGCTAGTGCACTTCCTCTTATTATTTTTAATATAGCTCTTGCTCTTGGTATTGCTTATTTAATAGGTGGAAAACTAGGAGTAAGTAAAAATACAAGAACCTTAGTAGGGGGAGGAACTTCTATTTGTGGTGGTACTGCTATAGCCACTTTATCATCTATAATAGAAGCAAAAGAGTCAGAAATGGCTTATGCACTTACAGCAATATTTTTATTTGATATTATAGCTGCTTTAGGCTTTCCCTATTTAGGAAGAGCATTGGCCTTATCTCCAGAACAATTTGGTGTACTGGCAGGAACAGCTATAAATGATACCTCAAGTGTAGTAGCTGCTGCTGATACCTTTGATAAGCTATTAGGTAATCTATCTATGTCTGCTAGCGGATTAACTGGAGGCAACTTGGCTGTAATAGTCAAATTAACACGTACAACTATGTTAGTTGTTCTAGCAATAATTTTCACTTTTATTACAATTAATAATAAAAGAAAAAGCTTAGCTGTTCAAGGGATCAATGGCTCATCATCTTCAATAGATGATGGTAAAAATGAATCCGTAGGAAAAATAGTTCTTAGAGTATTTCCATGGTTTATACTAATATTTGTAATAATGGCCCTTTTAAATACCATAGGAGTATTTCCTGAAAGTACTGCACCTTTTATTAAAAAAGCATCTAAATTTTTAGTAACAACAGCTCTTGCCGGTGTTGGATTCAAGATTAATTTTAAGGACTTATTTACAAAAGGCATAAAACCTATTATGCTAGGTGGCTGTACTTGGATTGGACTTTGTATATCATCAATGACCTATATCTTCTTTATAATGACTAAATAATTTTTTATAATAAAAGATGTGATTTTCTCACATCTTTTTATATTTTAGTGTAACCATAGCCACTTTAGAAAAGCATGAATATATTCACACCTTTCTAAAATTCCTTCCTGTGGCGAAGTCCCACTAGATTTGATATATGAATAGTAAATATAATTCCTGCCCCTGGCTTCTTAAGCCCACCTGCTTCTATCATTGTGTCAAATATTTTTTTATATTTTGATTCTTACTTACTATAAGTATTATTTCCTTTGAAGCTTCAATATGTATATTTAAAAACTTTTGTATTTCACTTTCTCCAGTTCCTCTTCCATACAAAATTGTAGCCCCCTTTGCCCCTGCATCTTTTGCTTTATCAACTATTTTATCTGCCTTACCCCTTTCAACTATAGCTACAATACATATCTTTTCTTCCATTATATAATCCCTTTCTTAAATACTAGTTATTATACCTAAAATCAGAACTGAAACTACTGCTCCTAATGATGTCAATCCTACAATACCAAAGCCATTGAGAAGAGAGTCTGAATTCTCTAGTATCTTTGAAAATCCAATTGTTACTGCCATATTTAAAGGAATATTTACAGGACCTATAGTTGAACTTGCTGAATCCATTGCAATAGCAACAAATTCATCTGGTGCAAAATAAGTAAGTATTAGTATTAGAATTAGTATAGGCATTATTATCTTAGTATTAGGAATATTATTTAATATCTTAAATATTCCCAATGCCATTCCTCCCCCAAATCCAATAGCTACAGCATGAATAAGAATCTTTTGTGGAATAGCTCCCTTCAACCTTCAATGCTAATGCCTTTAAAGTAGGTTCTATCAGAGTAGCAAAGTATCCTAGTACAAATGCAAATAATATCACTATCCATTTACGTTCAAGATATATTAAATTTTCCCTACAGAATCCCCTAATGGTATTAAAGATATTGATACCCCTTTTAGGAAAAAATGTAGTCCAAATATACTTAATAGGAAACCTATAGTAAAGTTTTTTACACTTTCTATTGGCTTTCTAAGTATTAAAATTTAGAATAGAATAAGAAAAGCAGAGATAGGTATAACAGCTCTTGCTGTTTCCCAAAGCGCACTTAACCCCTCTAAATTTTTCACTTTAAACGCCCCCTCTTTTATTATCTAAAATATTATTAAAAAATATTATTAAATTCTATTGACTTAAATGAATATAATAATTAAAATAGTTAAAGATATATTTCCTCATATATGAAAACCTTAACTTCAATAATAGAGCCTTCCAATTAAACGAAATTATATCATATTTGATACTATGTCAAAATAAATGTATTAAGCCAAATAATATATTTTTTAAACACACCATATTCAAAAACATATTAAAATAGATTGACTTACTTATTTTAGGGTAAATATAATCATTAACTATAATTAGGACATAATATTCTATGTAAATCTATAAAGATTGGAGGTATATAAAATGGAAAAGGAAAAATATATTCCTGAAGTAAAATCAAAACTAAGGAGTAGGATAATAGAAGTACCACCAGTTATATATAAAGCTACTGGCATAAAAGTATTGGGAACAAGGATTAAATCCCTTCTTTTTTCTACAGATGTAGCAGTAATTAAAAACACTAATGCTAATTCAATAATAGCAGTATATCCTTTTACTCCTCAATTGTCTATTACGCAAGCAATTTTAGAAGTTGCTCCAGTTCCAGTTTTTGTAGGTGTAGGTGGGGGACTGACTACAGGGAAAAGATCTATAGATATTTCTCTTCAAGCTGAACTTATGGGAGCTTATGGAGTAGTAGTAAATGCTCCAACCAGTACACAAGTAATAAGTAAAATGTATAAAAGAATTGATATACCTATTATTGCAACTGTAGCATCTCATTATGATGATTATAAAGCCAAATTAGATGCTGGAGCAAGAATTTTAAATGTATCAGGGGGATCAGAAACCACTGAAATAGTCGAAAAAATTAGAAAAGACTATGGAAAAGAACTTCCAATCATAGCAACAGGCGGTCCTACAGACCAATCTATATTGAATACTATTGAAGCGGGAGCCAATGCCATTACCTATACCCCACCTTCAAGTGGAAAAGTATTTGCAAGCATTATGGATCAATATAGAATTAAAAAAGAGAATTAGGAAGCCTAAATTTAGGCTTCCTAATTCTTATACTTTTATTATATTATGGTGTTGTTAATTGTTCACTTACCTCACCATTTTCCATTTTTATTTTCTTATCATAATCCTTTGTTGCTTTAATTATAATTGGGCTTAAACCTAAAATACCTATTAAATTTGGTATTATCATTAAACCATTGAATACATCTGATATACTCCATACTATTTCTAAGGAAGTAGTTGCTCCTATAAAAGTTATAATTATCCAAGCCCAGCTATAATAGTTAACAGCCTTTAACCCTGCAATATATTCAACACATTTAGAACCATAGTAAAACCAACCAAGAATAGTTGAAAATGCAAAGAATATTAGTCCAATGGATATGATATAACCTCCTATACCTGGAAGTAATGTTTTAAAAGCAGCTGTAGTTAGAGTTGCGCCTTGTAAATTACCTTCAATCACCATAGCACCATTTGAACCTACAGTTACTAATCCAGAAGACAAAATAACAAGAGCTGTCATTGTACAAATTATAATAGTATCTATAAAAACACCTAATGAAGCCATAATACCTTCAGTCATTGGATCATTATTTTTAGAAGCAGCATGGGCTATTGGAGCACTTCCAAGACCAGCCTCATTAGAAAATACTCCCCTTGCAATTCCAAATCTTATTACTGTCCCGAGCAATCCTCCTCCTACCGCTTGACCTGTAAAAGCATTTGCAAATATCATTTTAAAAACTGTTGGAAGCATAGTTATATTGCTAAATATAGCTATAAGTGAACCTATAATATACATTATTGCCATAGTAGGTACTAATTTTTCAGTTACACGTCCAATATTTTTAATACCACCAATTATTACTAATCCCGTAAGTACAGCAATTACTATACCAGTTATAATAGGACTTATTCCAAAAGTAGCTTTAACAGATTCTGAGACTGAGTTAGCTTGAGTCATATTTCCAATACCAAAGGAAGCTATAAAGCCAAAGAAAGCAAACAACCAACCTAGCCAATTAGCATTAATTCCATATTCTTTTTCGAGACCCCTACTTATATAATACATAGGTCCACCAGATTTTTCTCCATCATCATTTGTTATTCTATACTTTATTGCAAGAAATGCTTCAGCAAATTTAGTTGCACCACCAAAAGCTCCACTTACCCACATCCAAAATACAGCTCCTGGTCCACCAAAGGATATAGCAGATGCAACTCCAACAATATTTCCTGTTCCAATGGTCGCTGCCATAGATGTCATTAAGGCTTGGAAGGGACTTATATCTCCTTCACCATATTCTTCTCCAGAAAGAAGGGATTTTGTTGCTGCATTCATCTTTCTAAATTGAATAAACTTAGTTCTAAAACTTAAATATATTCCAGTTCCCACTAGTAGTGCAACAACAACGGGTCCCCAAACTATATCAGCAGCTTTAGAAATAAAACTCTGGAAAAAACTCATAAATATACCTCCCAATTTATTTTATTATTAGTTAATAAATTTTAGATTATTCAATGTTAAAATTATACGATATAAACTTCAATAAAATACATTAAACTACTTTAAACCTCAAGATATTTTCTGAAAATTATAAATCGTTTTTATTTTCACAAATCTTCGTCTGTATTTTAACGATTTATTTTGAAGTCTTATGTAGTATTTAAGTTTTATATTATTTTCTTAAAGTCTTATATATTCTGGGTTGTTGATCTATCTTCATACTATTAAATTTAAAATTTCTTATTTTTTATTACAATATATTACTTTTTTCTCTGTATCGTTGATATCTAATTAACAATATCTTTTTTACTAAAATATTAATATTATACCTTTAAATTTAAAGAATAATAAAATAGGCTTCTTTAATTATAGATTTCCCATCCTATAAATTAAAGAAGCCTATTTATAAATATTTTATAATTTATGATATTTCTTTTCCCATATATTATCCAATAGGATTTGTTAATTGTTCTCTTACTTTGTCTTTCTCAATTTTAATTTTCTTATCATATTCTTTTGTCATTTTAAACACAACTGGACTAAGAGCTATAAGACCTATTATATTTGGTATTGCCATTAAACCATTAAACATATCTGATAAATTCCACACTATTTCTAAAGGTACAACTGCTCCTACAAAGGAAAGTACTACCCAGACCCATTTATATACATTTACGGCTTTTAATCCTGCAATATACTCAATACATTTAGCTCCATAATAATACCATCCAATAATAGTTGAAAACGCGAAAAATATTAGTCCAAAAGTTACAACATAACCACCTATACCTGGTATCAATTCATCAAATGCTACTGTAGTTAATGTAGCACCATTTAAATTACCTTCAATTTCCATAATACCATTTCCATTTATAGTTACTAACCCAGAAGTTAAGATAACGATTGCAGTCATAGTACATATTATTATTGTAGTAAAAAATGAATCAAGAGAAGCTATAATACCTTGAGCTACAGGATCATCATTTTTAGATGATGCATGAGCTATTGGAGCACTTCCAAGTCCTGCTTCATTTGAAAACATACCTCTAGATACACCTATTCTGATTATAGTACCTAATGTACCACCTGCTAACGCTTCTGCTGTAAAAGCATTTATAAATATCATTTTGAAAACTGTGGGAACCATAGATACATTACTTAATATAGCTATAATTGAACCTACAATATAAGATACTGACATAATAGGAACTATTTTTTCAGTTATTTTTCCGATATTTTTAACTCCGCCAATTATTACTAATGCTGTCAATACTGCTATAACCCCTCCTGATATATAAGGGTTTATTCCAAGAACTACCTTTAATGAATCAGAAACTGCATTAGCTTGAGTCATATTTCCAATACCAAGAGAAGCTATAAGTCCAAAAAGTGCAAACAACCATCCAAGCCAACTAGCATTAATTCCATATTGTTCTTTAATGCCTCGACTTATATAATACATTGGACCACCAGATTTTTCTCCATCTTCATTTGTTATCCTATATTTCACAGCAAGAAGACCTTCAGCAAACTTAGTAGCTCCACCGAAGAGACCACTTACCCACATCCAAAATATAGCTCCTGGTCCTCCCATCACTATTGCAGATGCTACTCCTGCAATATTACCAGTTCCAATAGTTGCTGCCATAGATGTCATTAAAGCTTGAAATGGTGTTAAATCACCTTCTCCTTCATCTGATTTAGATGTAAGAAGTTTAAGACTAGTTTTCATTTTCCTAAATTGAATAAACCTAGTAGCAATACTTAAGTAAATACCTATTCCTACTAATAAAATAATAGTTACAGGTCCCCAGGCTAACTTCACCCCTTGGGAAACGATTGCCTCAAAAGTTTTCATATAAAAACCTCCTAATTTAAACTCAATTAAAGTATATATTAGGAGATTCAACAAACTACAGAGTACTACAAAATATATTCTGAAAATTTTTAATCGTTTTTATTTTCACAATGTGTTATGAGGCCAGCTATAAACTTTTTTGTATTTACCGAACCTCTTCTATCAGATTTTTTCCTTAGATAATCCATTTCCTTCTTGACTTGTTCAAAGTTAAATAAGCTACTTGAATATTCTACAAACGTATCATTCATATAATCTTCAATTCCTAAGCTAGCTATATTTGACATAGCCACGGCAATAGTTCTTCTCATTCGCTGTTCCATAGATTTTGGATTTTTAGAAAAATTATTGCAAAGATTTCGTATAGTCACATTGGAAATATCTATATCTTTATTAATAATATATTGGGACACTTTAATAATATCATAACTTCCTTTTTCACCCATAATGCCCAATTTTATTAATATATCTTTGATACATTGTTCACAAGAATATTTTCTATCTTTATACTCTACATAAGACTCTTTATCATTAAATAATTGTTGAATTTTTACAAGGGTTCTATCAATCTCTATTCTTTCTCTTACTTTCTTTATAATTATCTCTACTTCTAATGCATTTATAGGTTTGTAAATATAATACTCTACGCCGTATTTATAAGCTTTTTCTACCATATCTTTAGAAGATACTTGAGATATCATTATAAATTCTATATTAGGATAATAATTCTTAAGTTTTTTTACAATTGATATTCCATCTTCACCTGGCATCAAAAGATCTATAAGTACTAAATCTGGTTCAAGTTCTTTGATCTTTTCATATCCTTCATTTCCATTTGTAGATTTTCCTACAACAGTCCCTAAATTTCTATCATAAATAATCTTTTCCAATATCCTAACAACATTCATATCATCATCTAATATAAATATTTTCATATATTTTCAACCTCCAATTCTGTAATTGGAATAAATATTTCAAATGTAGTACCCTCACCTATTTTAGAGAATATATTAATATTTCCCTTTAAGTGAACTTCAACTATGTTTTTTACAAGACTTAATCCTAATCCTCTATTTATTTCACCTGTTACATAATTTATTTTTGTAGAATATCCTGGTGAGAAAATATAATCTAAATCTTCTTCACTTATTCCACAGCCATTATCTTTAATTATAAATAAATGCTCCTTTTCTCTAACTTCATGAATAAATATAATTTTGCCTGTATTTTCTATAGATTCAATGGAATTCATTATAATATTTCTTAATATAGACATTAAATAATAATGTTTTTCTGTGTAGAAGTTTTCTCCTAGTTGAAAATCCAATGCAATTCTTTTCTTTTTATATTTAATCTCTGTCTTCATACTATTTTCTAATATTCGTTCTATCTCATGAAAATAAATTCCTTTGTCATTAAGTTTATTAGAAATTACTTCTTCTATCCCCTTAACTACTAGCCCATATTCCTTTTTAATTTCATGAACATCTTTAGAGATATCTAAAGCTCTATTACCCCAACTTTCCCTATCTTCTTTATTATTAATCTTGAAAAACAATTCATATGCATTAGACATAACTGACTCAATATTTTCCATGTTCTTTTCCATCCAATATATTTCCGTCTTAAGTCTAGATGTAAGCCAGAGAAGTTTAATATATCTTTCCTCATGTTCTTTTTTCATTAAAAACATTCTGTAATACCTGAGAGAATTGAGTATTAACCACACAATCCCCGCTCTTATAAAAGCTACTAATATTAAACCTCTTATTACATTTGATTCTCTTAAAAAAACATTGTCTCCAATTCTAATATAGACCTCTAATAAATTTCCTAAAAAATCACTTACAAAAGAAATAATAAACATTTGATTTGAAGTAATAGATACTAGAAAATTCTTACATATGAAGAAAACGGTACCATAAACTATATAAAATATCGTTTCTGGAAAATACCAAAATATGTCTGTATTAGGAAAACTTCCTCCTAAAATAACTCTAAAAATATATAAGGACAATCCTGAAAAAATTCCTAATAAAATTGGATTTATCTCATCATACATAAATAAGAATATCGGAAACACTATACCAGCAAAAGAAAATTTAAAATTCGATATGTAAAAATTTATATATAATTGTGCTGATATACCTACTGCAAGGATAGTTAAAAGAAACTTTTTTTGCTTATTCATTACATCACCTTAAGTTATGTATTTGAATATATTATGCCATTATTATAATAATTATATCATTTGGAAAGAAATAAGTGAAATACTGATATTATTTTAACAAAATATAAATAAGAAGAGTATATACTCTTCTTATTTATATTTATCTAAATGCTAAATAATAATACATAATGCTTGCTTTAAATCATTAATTATATCTTCAGTTATTTCTAAACCAATAGATAATCTTATAAGTCCATCTGAAATACCACTTTCTTTTCTTTCTTCTTCTGTATAAGGAGAATGAGTCATAAAAGCTGGATGTTGAATCAAAGTTTCTGTATCTCCTAAACTTACTGCTAAAGAGCAAAGTTTAACATTATCCATAACTTTCTTTCCGTCTTCTATACCACCTTTTATTTCAAAGGATATAATAGCCCTTAGAAGTTTCATCTGTTTTTTGGCTAATTCATATTGAGGAAAACTTTTAAGTCCTGGATAGTAGACTTTTTCAACTATTGGATGCTTTTCAAAGAATTTAACTACTTTGGAACTATTTTCACAATGTTTATCCATTCTTATTTCCAAATTTTATTTATATTCTGACTTTAATTATAATATAAAACCATATATGAAATAAAGATTTTAAATGTTTGTTAATACTTTTTAAGTAACAATTTTTATTCTCTCCAATATAATGATAGTAAAATAAATTTTAGGTGATGAATAATGTATAGAAATTTAATATTTGGAATAGATACATTAGTTCCAATTAGGAATGGGAAAAAAGTACCTTATATAAATTTTGACAATGGAGCTACAACCCCTCCTTTTTCTTCTGTTATTAATGGAATTAACAATTTTGCACCTTGGTATTCTTCCATACATAGAGGCACTGGATATAAATCTGTTCTTTCATCTGATTTCTATGATAAATCAAGGAATGTAGTATTAAATTTTGTCAAAGGAGACCCTCGATATCATGAAGTAATCTTTGTTAAAAATACAACAGAAGCTATAAATAAGCTCTCCTATAGATTATTTGAAGAAGATAAAGATGATGTTATATTATCTACCTTTATGGAGCATCATTCAAATGACCTACCTTGGAGAAACAAATACAAAGTAGATTATATAGATATAGATACATTTGGTAGACTCTCTTTAGATGATTTAGAATACAAACTTAAAAAATATAATGGCAAAGTTAAATTGGTGGCAGTCACAGGAGCTTCAAATGTGACAGGTTATATAAATCCTATTTATAAAATTGCTAGAATAGCCCATAAATATAATGCAAAAATATTAGTAGATGGTGCACAACTAATCCCCCACTATCCAGTAGATATGAAACCTATTAATTCTAATAGTCATATAGATTACCTTGCCTTTTCTGCTCATAAAATGTATGCTCCATTTGGCACTGGTGTCCTTATAGGCCCAAGGGAAACTTTTGTGAAAGGAGATCCTGAATTTGTAGGAGGAGGAACTGTCAGTATTGTAACCCCAGACTTTGTTATATGGGAAAATCCACCCAATAAAGAAGAGGCCGGCACTCCAAATATTATGGGTGTAGTAGCTTTAATGGCCAGCATAAAAAATCTAAGAGATATAGGAATGGAAAATATTCATGAATATGAAGAACTTTTAACAAATTATACTCTTGAAAAAATTAAAAATATACCTAATATTAATCTATATTGTGATAAAACTATTAATAATAGAGTTTCTATAATTCCTTTTAATATTGAAGGGATTCACCATGAAATAGTAGCTAAAATCCTTGCTTCCGAAGGTGGAATTGCAGTAAGAAGTGGATGTTTCTGTGCCCAACCTTATATACAAAAATTGCTTAAAATTGATCCGAAAGATATAGAAAAATATAAAGATGATTCAACTTTACCTCGCCCTGGTATGGTTAGAGTCAGTTTTGGCCTCTATAATAACTTTGAAGAGATAAATATTTTTATAGAATTGCTCAGAGAAATTGCATTAAATAGAGAAAAATATAATACTAAGTATAGAAAACCTCTTTTTTTCTAAAACTAATAAAAAGGAGGTTTTTCAATGAATAAAAAAATGAATATTCTAATGTTTAGTGGGGAATACGACAAAGCACTAGCAGCTCTTATTCTAGCTAATGCAGCAAAAGAAATGGAAATGAATGTAACTATATTTTTTGCTTTTTGGGGACTTTGCCTTATAAGAGATCCAGAAAAAATGACCGATGAAGATAAAACAACTTATGAAAAAATGTTTGCAAATTTAACTCCTAGAGGTATAGAGGAACTTCCTCTCTCTAAGATGAACGTTGGTGGAATTGGAAAGAAGATGCTTAAAGATATGATGGAAGAAAATGAAACACCAACCTTAACAGATTTTTTAGATGGTGCTATAAAAAAAGATGTAACTATGTATGGTTGTAAATTATCTCTAGAGGTAATGGGTTTTAAAGAAGAAGAATTACTTCCTGAAGTAAAAATAATTACTGCAGAAGAATACTTAAAAGATGCATTAGAATCAAATATACAATTATTTATATAAATGCTTTTAAATGGCCTTACTACAATAATAGGCCATTTAATAATTACAATTTTTCCTAAAAACAAATAAGTATTCGTGGGCTATTAAAAGAAAATTATATTGCAAACTTTTATTATACCAAAACCCTGTAGCCTTACAATTATGTTGTTCTTTAATAATAGTTTCTTTTAGCACAAATCCAGCATTTAAAAATTCCTCCATCACTTTAAAGCCAAGAGGTATTATATGTTTATCTTTTCTAGTATCACCTATTAGTATAGCACAATATCTATTATTTTTTAGTACTCTAAACGATTCCTCTGCAACTTTCCTAATTTCTATAATAAATTTATCTATATTCAAATGAGATAAATCGCCATTTATATTTTTACTATACTTAATTATATTAGCATAGGGTGGATGAGTACATATTAAATCGATACTATTATCAGAAATAAAGTTTAGATTCCTAGCATCTGCATTATAAATAATTGGCTGATATTCCTTATTTTTATTGAATCTTAAATTTTCTTTTGACAATTTTACCGTTTCAGAATTAATATCTACACCAATTCCCCTTCTTTTTAATAATTTTGTCTCAATTAATGTAGTTCCACTACCTAAAAATTGATCTAATACAGTATCATTTTCTTCAGAATATCTAAGTATAATATTTCTAGGTATATAAGGTGACCAGTTACCCCTGTACTTTCCATTATGGGTAGCCCATTTCCCTCTTTCAGGAAAACTCCATACAGTTGTAGCTTCCAAAGCAAAGTTTTCAGGAGCCCAACTATCTACTTTCAATGGTTCCCTTATATTATAGTTCTTTTTATTTTTACTTAAATATTTTAGCTGAACTGATATTAATCCCTCTGGTAAAGGTATATGATTCTCTATTTCTTTAATAGTATAGCCTGCATTATTTAATTTCAATATCTCCTTTAATAAACTATTATAATTATGTCTATGATTATCCTTTAGGTGAGATAAATATTTATTTTTGTAAAGCTTTTCACTGCAAAATAAACATTTAAACTTCTTAGCCATGATTTTTTTCACCCTTATAAGTTTATAATTTCTTCTAATGCACCATCTGATATTAACTTTGTATTTAATAAGTAATCATTATTCTCAAATGTTTCTCGCAATGGTTTATGGGAACTTTTCCACCCAATTCCATCTGTAATCCAAATAAACTTATCCACAATATCCTCTTTCATAAGAAAATCATTTAAACTTCTGAATTCCCCAGACACTGACTTTAATTTTGAACCTCCACTAGAATAAAAATTAGTTTCTATTAATATCAATTTTTGCTTGTTATTAATAGCAAAATCATAGTGCCTAGAGGATTTATCTATTGGTAAATCTAAACTCCATTTCTTTTTTATTTTTTTACCTGTAGCCTGTGAAATATAATCTAACTTTAATTTTTTACATATTTCTTTAATATACCATTCTATAATATTTTCCATTATTTTACCACTTCTATTTTTACGACCATTAGTTCCAATACCAACCTCTAGCCCTATGCAGTAATCAAGTATATTTTTAATTTTTTTATTAGAAAAAAGTTTTAATAAGCCTATATTATCACAAAACTCTATAATATCATTAATTTCATCATCAGAATAGTTTCTTTTCTTTTTAAAGGAATAATTTTTATATCTCCAATTTCCCCCTTTAAAATCTACCAATACTTCCATGCTTTTTTCTCTTACAGCTACCAAAATCGGTATTGTTGAAACCACAGATGGATACTCTTTTATTAACTTTTTAAATTCATTTTGTATATTTTCTTTACCTATTAAATAATTTAACATATTTAATTCAATTTCTATATTTTCTATATTACAAAAAACTTTACCCCAGTCTATAAAGTATTCAAAAGTTCTATTAGAATGTTTTAGATTGTTTATAAAATAGTCGAAAACTTCATTCTCGTCTTTAAGACCTAATCTTTTATAAGTCTCTAAATACAACATTTATAAGCCCCCTAATAATTTAAAATTAATAATTCATTAATTTTTCCTCTTTTGTTTGCATTTGAATTTATATTTCTTTTTGCACCCACTCTAATAATATTATTTTCTTTATATAAAATATCAAAAAAATCATCACTACTATCTACATTTTTAGGATCAGAATTGCTCAACATTAATTTAGCACCTCTACTACTTAATTTCTTATAAAAATTTGCTAATCTTATTTGTTCTCTATCATCAAATTTATATTCATTGTAAGATGTAAAGCTTGAAGTTTTATTTAATGGTCTATATGGAGGATCGAAATAAACAAAGGTATTTTCATCAATATAAGTATCCATATCTTCAAAGTCCTTATTAAATATAGTTACATTTTGCAATAATTTTGATACATTTAATAAATTATCTTCATCTAAAATTAAAGGTTTTTTATATTTTCCATAGGGAACATTAAATTGTCCTTTCTTATTAACCCTATATAAACCATTAAAACAAGTCCTATTTAGAAAAATAAAATAAGCAGATTTTTTTATTTCATCTAATCCATCATTATTAAATTTACTTCTAATTGTAGAATAATAGTCCTTTCTGTCTTCATTGTCTAATTTAAAATATTCATATGATAATTTTCTAAGTTCCTCTATCAACTTATTTACATCATTTTTTATGGTTATATATATATTAATTAAATCTAAATTTAAATCATTAATTATAATTTCATCAAACTTATAATTTTGTGATAAATAAAATAACATCGCTCCACCACCTACAAAAGGTTCAATATACCTTGTTATTTTACCTTCTTTTAACTCGCTTGGTAAACTTTCATTTATTACGGCGATTAACTGTCTTTTCCCTCCTGCCCATTTAACAAAAGGTTTTGCATATGTTTTTTCACCTAACTTCATACTTATCACCTACATTTTATAATTAATATGTTTTGAGTAGATTAATTATATCAATCAGCCTTATTAAATGCAAACACCACTACACAATTATTTATATAAATATTTTTGTGATAATATAAGGTATATAAGATAAAGGGGGTTTTAGAAATGGAAAGTAAAAATTTTAATTCCTTAGAAAAAGATTTACCTCTTATAAAAGAAATAAAAAATTTGAATGAAATATTTTGGATAAATCCTAATTATAAAAGCTTTGAGAATATAAAAAATGACCTTAAGACTTCAGGAAAAGATGTGAAGAATGCAAAGGATAGACTAAATAGATTTGCTCCTTACATAGAAAATGCTTTTCCTGAGACAAAAAAATTAGGTGGAATTATAGAATCTCCATTAACCAAAATACCTAGTATGAAAAACCATATTGAAAAAGATTTAAACACTAAAATATTTGGAAATCTACTAGTGAAACTTGATAGCAATCTACCTATAGCTGGCTCTATTAAAGCAAGAGGTGGAATATATGAAGTACTTAAACATGCTGAAACATTAGCCATAAATAAGGGCATCCTCTCCATAAATGATGATTATTCTAAAATTAATAGTGATAAATTTAGAAGTTTTTACTCCAACTATACTATTCAAGTAGGAAGCACTGGCAATCTAGGCTTAAGTATAGGAATAATAAGTGCAAAGCTAGGATTTAAAGTAAAGGTACATATGTCTGCTGATGCAAAACAGTGGAAAAAAGACCTCCTAAGAAATAAAGGAGTAGAGGTAATAGAATATTCATCTGACTATTCAAAGGCTGTAGAAGAAGGCAGAAAACTTTCAGATGCAGATCCAAATAGTTATTTCATAGATGATGAAAACTCTAAGGATCTATTTACTGGATATGGAGTAGCAGGCTATAGAATTAAAGAACAGCTTGAAGAAATGAATATATTAGTTGATAAAGATCATCCCTTATTTGTATATTTGCCTTGTGGAGTTGGTAGAGGTCCTGGAGGTGTTACCTATGGTCTTAAATTAGTCTATGGTGACAGTGTCCATTGTTCCTTTGCAGAACCAACCCACTCTCCTGCTATGATACTAGGCCTTATGACTGAGCTCCATAATAAAATATGCGTTCAAGATTTTGGAATAGATAATAAAACTGACGCTGATGGACTAGCTGTAGGTAGACCTTCTAGTTTTATAGGGGAAATGATGGAAAACATATTAAGTGGCTCTTATACTATTGATGACAATAGACTTTATAAATTTTTGTCTATATTAGCAGATGAAGAAAATATCTATTTAGAACCTTCAGCCTTAGCTGGATTTATGGGTCCTGTATTTTTGTCTAAGGAACAAGGATTAGAATACATTAAAAAACAAGGTTTACTAGATAAAAGAGACAATATAACCCATATTTGCTGGGCAACTGGAGGAAGTTTAGTACCAAGGAATATAATGAATGAGTATTATAAAAAAGGAAAATTATTCAGGTAAAAGAAGGGCAAGTTGCCCTTCTAAAATTCTCTTTTCATATATAATTTTTTAGATATCTGAAATGAGATATAATATATTGCTATAGAAAATATTAGGGTATATAAACTTATTTCCTTTAAATCGAAACTTGCTATTTTATCTAATAATCCCTTTGCTTCTAATTTTTTAACTATCTTAGTAATGATAGATGGTGAAGCAAACATTAGCATCCAAAGAATAGTATTAAACACCTTTAAATCACCTAATTTAAAGTACAAGGGATAATATACAGAATAAAATATAAATAATATAGTTATAGCTGCAATAATATCCAAAATACTCACGACATTACCATCCACATTATAACCGATTATCTTTATTATATTAGTAAATGAATAGGCCAGAACACAACTAATAAGCATAAAAATTATTAAAGTCATATATTTTCCTTTCACAATATCTGTTCTTTTAATGGGAAAACTATTTAAAACCACTTCAGTTTTATTCTTATCATCATAGCCATTAGAATATATTACAGAAATAAATACTAACATAATAATTCCTAATATATACATTATGTTACCAAGAGGATAATTAGGTAAATTCATTCCCATTACAGAAATAAACAATGAATAAATTACAGCAAAAATATTTATTTTTAAAGATAATTTCAAATCTTTCTTAACTAATCTAAACATAGCATCACCTCCATTTAAAATCACAAAATAGCTCCAATTCATTTTATAAATCCTTGGTTTCGTATATCCTTATAGATAATAGTAATGATAGTAAATATAAAAATATAGATATAAGTAGAATATATTTACCATTACTCAAAAATTTTAGATTATCTACCAAAGACTTTTTACCTAAATATCCTACGTTCATTACTCCTATAAAAAAAGTTATAAACATAAATAGATGGATTATCTGAGCTAATCTGGGTTCAAAACGGAAATATGCTGGATATACTATTGAAGTGGAAATAAGTATAATAGGTATAGATATCTTTATCATCTCTAAATTAAAATAATCCACATTTGCTATTCCTAAAATATTAATTATCCACAAATAAATCCCAACATACACAATAGTCATTAAAAAATAGAAAAACGTAGATACATATCTGTATATAACTATCTCTTTTCTACTAATGGGAAGTGAATTTATCATATAGCTCGTTTTATTAGATATATCATGCCAAAATGATGTTATAGATGTAAGATAAGTATAGGTATACAATATAACAAGATACATCCATTTTGGCTCATAGGAATCAACTATAAGAAATAATAAAGGTATATATAATAGGTAAAATAATCTATTTTTATTATCAGAAATCATAAGATTTAAATCTTTTTTCAATATTCCTAACATTTTTTACCTCCTCACTGTATAGACCATTATATCTTCAAGAGTTGCTCTTTCTATCAATACTTCTTCCTTAAACATCTTCTTAATATTATTAACATCATTTGTAAGTCCTTCAAAGCCTACTGATGTTTCTCTTAATCCTATAAATTGACTTCTTACATCCCTATCAAGAAGATCTGTTCCACCTTTGACTATTGCGTAAGTATCTAATATTTCGTCTTTAGATTTAGAAAACACTATCTCTCCGTTGTTTATAAAAGTAATATAATCTGCTATTTTTTCTAAATCTGTAGTTATATGAGTAGAAAAAAATATACTTTTTCTTTCATCCTGAATTACATTATAGAGAATATCTAATATCTCTCTTCTAAATACAGGATCTAATCCTGATGTAGGCTCATCCATTATTATTAAATCTGCATTATGAGATAATGCTATTGCTAATGAAAACTTCATTTTCATACCCTTAGACAATGTTTTAATCTTAGATTTTGGATTTAAGTCAAACTCATTCATATATCTATTGAAAGCATCATCCTCCCATTTAGAATAAAAACTTGATACTATACTTTTCATTTGTTTTATAGTCAAATCCTCATAGTAATAATTTTCATCATATACGAAACCTATTCTGTCCTTTATCTCTTTTTCATGCTTAATATGATCTAGTCCAAATATTTTTATTTCTCCACCATTCTTTTTAAGTAGATTCATTATTAGCTTAATAGTAGTACTCTTTCCTGCACCATTAGGTCCAATAAATCCCATAATATATCCTGGCTCTAAGTTAAAACTAATATTATCTAATGTGAAATTTTTAAATTCTTTTCTCAAATTATTTACTTCTAAAATAGAACCCATTTTATACCTCCTCAAATAAAATTTTTATCATTTCTTCTAACTCTTCAAAAGTAAGTCCTAAAATTTTACATTCTTCTACTACTTTCATAAGTTTTTCTTCTATAATTTTTAATTTCTTTTCCTTCATAAGTTCTTTATTTTGGCCAGCTACAAAAGAACCTTTCCCTTGAACTGATTCAATAAATCCTTCTTTTTCTAACTCTTCATAAGCCCTTTTTGTAGTAATAACACTTATTTGGAGCTCCTTAGCTAGCTTTCTAATAGAAGGTAACATATCTCCCTCTTCCAATTCCCCTTTAAGTATCATCCCTTTCATTTGACTAGAAATTTGTTCATATATAGGAGAATTTGAAGAGTTTGAAATAATTATTTTCATCTCAATCTCTCCTATTCAAAAAACATAGTGTATATACTGTATATGTTGTTTATATACAGTATATACACATTTAAATAATTTGTCAATATATTTTTATATTACATACATTGTAAACTCTTATATTATATTAGTTGACAATATGCATGGAATGAAGTATATTAGTATTGTAAACCAATTTATATTTTTTAATTTACATATGAAAGGAGATTCTTTAATATGAAAATAAGTACTAGAGATATGGTTTTAGTATCTTTGTTTACAGCCTTAACAGCTATAGGAGCCTTTTTAAGTATTCCAATAGGGAATGTTCCTATATCACTTCAAAGTTTATTTACTATTCTTTCTGGACTTATATTAGGGGCTAAACTTGGCAGTTTATCTCAGCTTATCTATGTAATATTAGGACTTGCCGGTGTTAAAATATTTGTAGGTTTTTCAGGAGGTCCTCAATCAATTTTTAGTCATAGCTTTGGGTTTTTAATAGGATTTATATTTGCTTCATATGTAGTAGGATTAATAACTCATAATAATGGAGATTTTACATTTAAAAAAATATTTTTAGCTACTTTAGTCGGAACTTTAGTCATCTATACTTTTGGAGTTCCTTATATGTATGTAATTTTAAATAAGATTTTGCTTAAAAAAATATCTTTTATAACAGCCTTGAAAACTGGCTGTATAATATTCTTGCCAGGAGATATTCTTAAATGTTTTATTTCATCTTATGTGGCAACAAAAATAATACCACTGACTATAAAAGAAACACAAATAAGGTAGATGTCTAAAAAACAGACATCTACTTTTTATTTAAAAATGAAATTTTTGTCATTATTGCCTCTCCTTATTGACTTTATTATTAGTAATTGTTAAAATATTGTCAAAGACATAGGAAATTAGAATCTGGAAGGAGGATTCTCTTTTTAAAATACTATGAAAAATATTTTAGATAAACTTTATAGAACAAATTGTTTGAATAAAGAAGAAATAATTTTTATATTAGATAATATAGATAAAGAGTGGGAAAATTATCTTTTTAATTTAGCTAAAAATACACTATTTGAAACTTATGGAAATAAAATTTTTATACGAGGTCTTCTTGAATTTTCTAATTATTGTAGGAATAATTGTATCTACTGTGGCATAAGGAAAGATAATTCAAACATAGATAGATATAGACTAGATAAAAAAGAAATACTTGCATCTCTTGAAGAAAGTAGCGAATTAGGTTATAGTACCTTTGTATTACAAAGTGGAGAAGATTTATATTATACTGATGAATACCTTGAAGATTTAATAAGAGAAATAAAATTTAAATACCCAGATAAAGCTGTTACACTATCTATTGGCGAAAGAAGTTTTGAATCTTATGAAAAGCTTTTTGAGGCTGGTGCTGATAGATTCTTACTTAGACATGAAACTGCTGACCCAATAATATATAATAGTATCCACCCAAAAATGTATTGGAATGAAAGAAAAAATTGTCTTTATAATTTAAAAAACATTGGATATCAAACAGGTGCTGGGTTCATTGTAGGACTACCTAATCAAACTAACAAAGTATTAGCAGAAGATCTGCTTTTTTTAAAAGAATTAGAGCCTGCTATGGTAGGAATAGGCCCTTTAATTCCCCATCCTGATACACCACTTAAAAAAGAAAAAATAGGTTCTGCAGAAAAAACCATTGTACTTATTGCTCTCATAAGATTGCTTCTTCCCGATGCCCTAATCCCAGTAACTACTGCATTAAATACTATATATGAATATGGGTTTGAAAGAGGAATTTTAGCTGGTGCCAATGTAATTATGCTAAATATTTCTCCCTCACATGTAAGAAAAAAATATGAAATTTATAAAAATAAAGAAACTAAGGATATCCAAGAATTAAATATTTTGAAAAAGAAAGCTAAAAATATTGGTTTTGTTATAAATATGGAAAGAGGAGATAATCTAAATTTTAGGAGGAATGAGAATGTATAGGGAAGATTTTATTAATGATGAGGAAATTTTTCAGCTTCTTGAAAAAGGAAAAAAATCAGATATAAATGAAATAAGAGAAATTATAAGCAAATCTCTAAGCAAAACTCGTCTAGAACCTATAGAAACTGCTAAACTTCTCCAAGTTAATGATAAAGAATTGTTAGAAGAAATATTCGAAGCTGCCAAAAAAATTAAAGAAGATATTTACGGTGATAGAATAGTATTTTTTGCACCCTTATACATAGGCAATAAATGTATAAATAATTGTCTATATTGTGGTTTTAGAAGATCTAATGAATCCATAGTACGTAAAACTTTAACTAAAGAAGAACTTAAAGAACAAGTAAAAATTCTTGAAAATAGTGGGCATAAAAGGCTTATATTAGTCTATGGAGAACATCCTGATTACGATGCAGAATTTATAGCAAATACTATGAATACTGTTTATAATACTAAGGAAGGTAGAGGAGAAATTCGTAGAGTAAATATAAATGCTGCTCCATTAGATATTGAGGGATATAAAATACTTAAAAGAGCAGAAATAGGCACTTTTCAAATATTCCAAGAAACCTATAACCACAAAACCTATGAAAAATTACATCCCTCAGCAGATTTAAAGGGAGATTATACTTGGAGGTTATATGGACTAGATAGAGCTATGGAAGCAGGTATTGATGATGTAGGAATAGGTGCATTATTCGGTCTTTATGACTGGAAGTTTGAAGTCATGGGACTTTTAAAACATACTATACATTTAGAAGAAAAATTTGGAGTAGGACCTCATACTATTTCTTTCCCTAGAATAGAACCTGCTATAGATACTAAATTTTATAACCAAGCAAAATATAAAGTTTCTGATGAAGATTTTAAAAAGATTGTTGCCATATTACGTCTATCTGTTCCTTATACTGGAATGATTTTAACTGCAAGAGAAACTTCCCAAGTAAGAAAAGAAGTAATTCCTCTTGGGATATCACAAATAGATGCAGGTTCAAATATTGGAATAGGAGGCTATACTGTAGGAGATCAGGTACCTGAAAAAGAACAATTTCAACTAGGTGACAATCGTTCCTTAGATGAAGTAGTAAAAGAAATGAATGATTCTGGCTTCCTCACTTCATTTTGTACGGCATGCTATAGATCTGGAAGAACAGGAGAAAATTTCATGTGCGTAGCTAAACCTGGAAATATACAAAATTATTGTGAAGCTAATGGTATACTTACTTTAAAAGAATACCTTTTAGATTATGCTTCAGATCAAACTAAAGAGACTGGCGAAAAACTTATAGAAAAAGAACTAGAAAAAATATCTAAGAAAAATTCAAAAAGAAAAATTAATATTAAAGAAAAATTGCAACTCATAGAAGAAGGCCATAGAGATGTATATTTATAAGAGGTGAAAAAATGGACAATACCCCAAACTCAAATAGAGTAGTTATTTCTATTTATGGAAAAAGAAATGCAGGAAAATCTTCATTGCTTAATTCTTTAACAAATCAAGAAATATCTATAGTAAGCCCTGTAAAAGGTACTACTACTGATCCTGTAAAGAAAGCTATGGAATTGAATCCAATAGGTCCAGTACTATTTATAGACACAGCTGGAATTGATGATAGTAGCCAATTAGGTTATTTAAGAATACAAAAAAGTATATCTATAATGCGAAGAACTGATATAGCTCTATATATTATGGATGCAAATAATATAGATGATGACTTTTTTGAAAATATGAGACAATTATTTGAAAAATATAATACAAATTATATTCATGTTATAAATAAGATAGATACAATAAATAGTGAAAAACTCAAAAAAATAAAAGCTAAATATCCAGAATCTATATTTATATCTTCTACTAAAAAAATAAATATAGATGTACTTAAAAATAGACTAATTAAAGAAATTGAAAATACAAAAAAAGAATTGCCTATTGTTGGAGACTTAATACCTTACAATAGTAAGATAATTCTTGTAGTTCCTATTGATAAACAAGCTCCAAAAGGAAGACTTATTCTTCCTCAAGTACAAGTTTTAAGAGATTGTCTAGACCATGGCATTAAATCCTATATTGTAAGAGATACGGAGCTTAAATCTGCATTAAAAGATTTAAAAGATGTAAATCTAGTAATTACTGATTCTCAAATATTTAAAAAGGTAGATAAAATAGTTCCTAAAAATATTAAACTTACTTCTTTTTCTATTTTATTTGCTAGACATAAAGGTGATTTGAAAGAATTTATTCAAGGAGCTAGAACTATAGAAAAATTAGAAAATGGAGCAAATATTCTTATAGCTGAAAACTGTACTCACAATACTAGTCATGAGGATATAGGTAGAGTTAAAATACCAAAGCTTCTTGAGGAAAAAACTAAAAAAAGCTTTAATTTCTACTTTGAATCTGGTTTTAACTTTAGTGAAAACATTGAAAAATACAATCTTATAATCCATTGTGGAGGATGTATGGTAAATAAAAAGGAAATTGAGAATAGAATTAGAATATGTAAAAGGAAAACTATTCCTATAACTAATTATGGAATAGTTCTAGCTTATCTAAATGGAATAATAGATAGAAGTATAGAATTGTTTTCTGAGGGCTATACATATCCGTAAAGCCCTCTTACAGATACTTCTCCAGACATAATCTTTTCTATTTTATTATCTCCATAATCAACTAACAATTCTCCTTCATCGCTTATATCTATTACTTTTCCTTTTTGTTCATCTTTACCTCTTATAATTTTTACTTCTCTACCTATAAGTATTGATTTGTCTCTACAAATGCCTAATGTATCTTTAAAATTGTCCTCATTTACAAAAGTAGTATATAATTTTTCGAATCTATTTAAAAAGAAACCTAATAATTTTTTTCTATTTACTTCTTTTCCAGTCTCTACTTTAATAGATGTACCTATTTTCTCTATTTCTCCTTTAAAATCTTCCTTATTTAAATTTACATTTATTCCAACACCCATTATTACATAGTTAATCATATTTAATTCACAACTCATTTCAGTAAGGATACCACATACTTTTTTCCCATTCATGACTATATCATTAGGCCATTTAATATAAGATTTTATATTCAAATCTTCCAATGCTAGTGAAACAGCTGCTGCTCCTACTTGGGTTATCTTAGCTACTTTCATTGGATCTATATGCGGTTTAAGTATAATAGACATCCAAATACCTTTTCCACTTGGAGAAGCCCAACTCCTTCCAAGTCTTCCTTTACCCAAAGTTTGCTCTTCTGAAATAATCACTGTACCTTCTGTTTCTTCTTGGGCTATTTCTTTAGCTTTTATATTTGTAGAATCTATGGTATTAAAGTAATGTATTTCTCTTCCAATAAACTTTGTATCCAAATAGTTTTCTACTTCTCCATAGGTAAGTATATCTGGTGATGAAATAAGTCTATATCCTTTCCTTGGGACTGATTCTATTTCATAACCTTCTTCTTTTAAAGTATTTATATGTTTCCATATTGCAGCTCTACTTACATCAAAATTTTCACTAATTTTTTCTCCAGATAAAAAATCATTACTATTTTCTTTTAATAATCTTAGAATTTTTTCTCTCATTAAAATCCCTTTCTATAAAATTCTCCACATTCTTCAGTAAAAGCTTCCATATATCCTAAGTCTTCTTTAACATTATCATAGTTAAAAGAATCTAATCATGTCCTTTAGTTATATATTCTCCATTTTTTCATTTTTTCCTCCATACTATATGTTATAATGTTTTTTTATATTTAATTAAAAATTTGACACTAAAAACAAAATAATGGTAATATAATTTAAACAAGGAAATAGAAAGGAGATGTGTAAAATAGAAAATTTCATTAAAAAGATTTCAATTGTATCTTTAATATTTATTGTATTATTAAGCTTCCCATTAAAAATCCATGCTGATGACTCTATATCAATCTCTAGATGGCTAATTGAATCTGAGCTCTTAGAAAATGGAGATTTGTATATTGAAGAATATATAACCTTTGATTTAACAAAAAAATTTAATAATGTATTTAGAGAAATAGTTTTTAATAAGTATAATGAAATTAACAATATTAAAGTGTATGAAATTTTAGAAGGGAAAGAAATAGAATATGGTAAAACTAATGACAAAAAGAAAGCTGACTCTGGGGTATTTGACTTAGAGACTAATAAAAACAAAAAAATCATATATATATATTCTCATTCAAAGGGTGATAAAAAAACTTTTAAAATTCAATACACTATAAAGAATCTAGCAAAAAAATATAAGGATACTGGTGAATTAAAGTATCAATTTTTAGGGGAAGACAATGAAATACCTATAGATTTTTTTTCAGTCAATATTAAATTACCGCAGAATAAAGATAATAGAGTTAAAGTATTTTCTCATGGTCCTTTAAACAGTACTATTAATTTTAAAGATGAGAATTTAATTCATATAGAAACTGAAGACATTCCAAAGAACACTTTTATAGAGGGAAGAGTACTTTTTCCAAATAAGTTTATTCCAAAATCATCTAATTCATCAGATCAAAATGTCTATGATAAAATTTTAAATGAGGAAAATAACCTTATTAAAGAAATGGAAAATAAAAAAATACAGAAGAACAAAATCATTAAAATATTAACTTATACTTCTCTAATTACTACTGGAATTGGTATAATAGGCCTAATATTACTTATCTCAATTTTGAGAAGAAAAGTAAATGTACATGAAAAAATAAATTCTAATATTATTCCAGAAGATATTACACCTGCTGTTGCTTGTTACTTAACTCTTTCATATAAAAACATAAATATCATTATAGCTACAATTCTTGATTTAGTAAGAAAAAACTATTTAAAAATAGAAGAAAAACCTGCAAATTTAAATATTATAAAAGTTGAAAATGAAAATGACCAATTATTAGAACATGAAGTTTTTTTTATAAATTGGATTATAAATAATATTGGTACAGGAAATAGTGTAGATATCGAAAGTATAGGTCAATATAGTAGAAATTATAGTGATAAATTTTTAGACGACTTTAATACATGGCAGAGTTTAGCAAAAAAAGAAACTGAAAAAAGAGGCTATTTTAACACAAAAGTCAGAAGATGTGGTCATTTATTAGCTATTATTTCTTTTATATTCTTTATTATCTCTATAGCAACTTTAGCATATGGAGTTATATATGGACTATTTCCCCTTATAATTTCTATTATTACTTTTATATATGGCCTAACATTGCTATCTAGGAAAACTGATGAAGGTCATATAGAATATAAAAAATGGAAAAAATTTATAAAACACATGAAGAATACTAAGAAAATAGATATTACTGAAGAATATTTAATATACCCCTTAGACATGACTCTAATTTATGCTTTAGCTTTTGGTATAGATAAAAATTTATTATATAAGTTTAAAAATTCAATATCAGATATTCAACTCATTAAAAATCCTTGGATGTATTGGTGCCTTTTCTCTGAAAATAGAAATATACTATATGAAAGTGTAGAAAAAGCCTTTAAACCTGTTTTAAATCACAACAACAATAGTATTGGTAACAGAAAAAAGTTTTCCAAGAAAAAAGTTGATAATATTTAAAATATATAAATATGAAACAAGTCGGGAATAAAATTCCCGACTTGTTTCATATTCCTAATATATCAAATTCAATACCATATTAAAATATAATTAGACAAGTTCTTTTAACTCTCCAATTATCTTGTATCTTGTTGTTTTCAAATCCTCAATATTCTTTTTCCCAAGGAGTAGCATTAGGATCTTTAATTTATAAGTAAGCTCTTCTACATATTTATAAGCTAAATCATATCCTCCATCTAATAGCTTCCTTAAAATTTCTCCACTTATTCCTACAATATGAGCCCCAATACATAGAGATTTCACTATATCCTGAGAATTTTTTATTCCACCACTAGCAATAATATTTAAATTCTTATTTAAATTTACACATTGTATGAGACTTAAGGCAGTAGGTATTCCCCAAGAATAAAGATCTGTAAAATCCCTATCCTTCCTCCTTCTCCCTTCTATTTCAATAAAATTAGTTCCTCCAGTCCCAGATATATCTATATATGAAACTCCTATATCATACAATCTTTTAGCCACATCTTTTGATATGCCAAATCCTACTTCTTTTACTATTACTGGTATATCAACATTCTTAATTATATACTCTATATTATTTAATACTCCTTTAAAATTTCTATCTCCCTCAGTCATTATAAGTTCTTGAGCCACATTTAAATGCAACTGAATAGCATCTGCCTCCAGCATATCTATGGCAATCTTAACTTCTTCAATTGTAGCCATAGAACTTAAATTAGCTATCACTATTCCTTCTTTTACTATTTCCCTTACAACTTCATAAGATTCCCTACTTTCTTTATTGTATAACGCTATAGTTTGAGAGCCTACTGCTATAGGAATATTAAACTCTAAAGCTATATGAGAAAGCTGTCTATTTATTTCCCAGGAAAAATCTGTGCCACCTGTAATAGCGTTAATCATTATAGGAAAATCTACATCTTTATCTAAAAATGTAGATTTTGTATTTATTTCATCAAAATTTAGTTCGGGAAGAGCATTATGCTCTAAATATATATCTTCAAAAAGAGCATTATTCTCATGTTCTGATTCCATATAAAAATTTATATGTTCTGCTTTCCTATCCCTTCTTTTATTAAATTGTTCAATTTTCTTCATAATAAAACCTCACATCAATTATATTTCTATACTTTTACTAATATATATATTCACTAAATAACTCTCTTACCATTGCATCCATTTCCGTTTTGTTATATATGAAATAACTAACTCTATTTATCCATTTACCATCACCAGGTAGGGTATTTAGGGTAATATTGTCTGTGTTTATTTTCCTAGCCTTTAGAGCCATCTTTGTTAAACTACTCATAGGTATATTAGTATCTACATTTCTATAATATGAAGGTACCATTGTAGGAAGTTTTACTAAATTTTTAGGTCTTAAAGCTTGTTCTATAAAAGCTTTAATAAACTGTTGTTGTGCCCTTATTCTTCCTAGGTCTGCATCTTTATAACCTTTTCTAAATCTTAAAAATTGAAGAGATTTTTGTCCATCTAATACTTGCTTACCTTCTTTTAGATCTATGACAAGGGGTGGATCTGCTGTAGGATCTTCATAATACATATCCTGTGGTACATCTACTTCCACACCACCTATTTTATCTACTGCCTCTTCAACTATTGTATAATCTACCTTTACATAATAATCTAGATTAAGTCCTAATAATTCTTTTACGGTTTTAACAGCTAACTCAGGACCTCCATAAGCATGTGCCGCATTTATCTTGCTTATTCCACTTCTCCCATCAATATTTACTTTTGTATCTCTGGGTATAGAAAGTACATTGACACTTTCATTAGAAAGATCTACTTTAACTAACATCATAGTATCTGTTCTAGCTCCTTTTTCATTTTCTGAATCTTGAGCATCTATCCCTAAAAGTAAGAATAATATTTCATTTTTGCTATCAGAAACATTTTCATCTTTAGAACCTCCTAATCCATTATCTAAAATGAAATGTCCAATTATTCCATAAGCTACTATAAATAGAATTAAAGACATAAAAAAAGCTTTAAAGAATTTCCTCATCAAATTTCACCTCAAAAGTTTAAAGTAAATTGCTTAAGTTCAATAATACTAGAATAAACATTTTTTTGCAATTAGTAAATATATGTTTTTAATATTTATTAACTTATATTTCTCCAAAAATAGTAAAAGCAGGCTATTTACCTACTTGTATTTCTCCTGCTTTTATTAGAGCTGTTTTTGTAATCATTGGTCCTAACAACTCATATATAACTGTAGCTGCAAGAACAATAGTTCTCACTTGTGCCCCATAAGGATGAGGTAGAATATTTTCTGCAGTCATTGAAAGCCCTATAGCTACTCCTGCCTGAGGAATTAATGTATATCCTAAATATTTCTGAACAGTTTTAGGAAAATTTGAAATTCTAGATCCTAAATAAGCACCTAGGATTTTTCCTACTACCCTAGTTATTACATATGCAATTCCTAAAAGTCCTACATCTTTAATAATAGATAAATCTAATTGAACACCAGCTATTGTAAAAAATGAAATAAGCACAGGTGGTGTAAATCTTTCTACAGTAGTAAAAGCCCTTTTATTATTAGGATCTACATTTATTAAAGTAGCTCCTACCATCATACATGCAAGTAATGATGAAAGTTCAAATTTTATAGCAATACCTGTAGTAATAAAAAGTGTAGCTATAATAATAGAAAGGAGTCCATCTTCTCCCTTTACCCTTTTAGATAAATAAGTTAAAATTATTCCCATTAAAAAACCTAAAAACAAAGCGAGAAATATTTCTAATAGTGGAATAAATATTATCTTAAATACTGAAATATTGGCTGAATTATTTATTACAGCTTTTGCAATGGTAGTCGATATACCAAAAGCTATAATTCCTACTGCATCATCCATTGCCACTACTGGTAATAATGTATTTACTACTGGTCCTTTTGCCTTGTATTGTCTAATAACCATTAGTGTAGCTGCTGGTGCAGTTGCTGCTGCTATTGCTCCTAAAACCAAGCTAAAAGGAACAGGCTGCTTAAATACAAAGATCATTAAAGTATCAACTAAAGCCACAGCAATAAGTGCTTCTAAAAAAGTTATAATAATGACACCTTTTCCTACACTCTTTAAATTTTCTATATTAAATTCACTTCCAATGCTATATGCTATAAAAGATAGTGCAGCTTCAGAAATAATAGAAAGCTTATTGGCACCTTCTTTAGGTATAATTCCTAGAATTGATGGTCCTATAATAAGACCTGCAATTAAATATCCAGTTACATTAGGTAATTTAAATCTCTCTAAGGCTTTTGCAACAAATATTCCTGCAAATAATACAACTGATACATAAAATAACATGTTCATCTAATCATCCCTCTATTTCAAAATTCCTTCTGTAATGTTTACTGGCACAGTAAACATTATTCCTACTCCATTTTTATTTAAATCTCCTACAACTTTTTTAACACAATCCATAGCAATAGATATTTTTTCACTATCTAATACTGTAAATATAGTTTTATTAAAAGGTCTGTTTTCATTTAACATCATTTTTAAAGAACCAAATAGTGGTATATCTTCTGGATGCTCATCAGCAAGTACTTTAATCATTCCCATACTATCTATAATAGTTGCTCCCCTTATTCCATTATTATTGAACTCAACCATCAAATCATCTAATAAATCTATTTTATTTAATACAATTACTAATACCTCCATTTTACTATCTCTCCCTCCCTTTTTTATTATATTCCTCATAAAAATATTTTTCAAACTTTTATTTAAACCTTGATACGTTAGGATTTCCTTCAATATAAAATCTATATAAAAAGTCTTTTGCTTCTTCTGAATAGTCTATTCCTATCCTTTTTGCCTCAATAATATTGAAGTCCTTATTTTCCCCTTTTTTAATATAAAGTTTATCCCCAGATAAATCTTCTTTGTCTAATGATCTATCAATCATCATAGCCTGGCATAGTTTACCAGGCCCATTAGTTAAATTTTTAATTTGGTATTTTGTCAATTCTTCTAATGGTTTTTTAAACCTATTCAATGCCATATATTCTAATCCTTCAATAGGTTCTATACCTCTGATTAAAACTCCCTGAGGAACTCCTTCTTCCCTTGTTATGGTATTTAAACAATTATACATTCCATAAATAATGTAAACATAAGCCCTTCCTGGTGGTCCATACATAGTCTCCACTCTTTTAGTCCTTCTTCCGCCATAGGCATGAGCTGCCTTATCTTCAACTCCTAAATAAGCCTCTGTCTCTACAATAATCCCTTTAAGTATTTTTTCCTCTGTTCTATGCACAAGAATTTGCCCTAATAAATCTTTGGCAACAGTTAAAGTATCTCTATTGTAAAACTCCCTATCTAATTTCAAAATTATACCCTCCTAAACTACCTTTCATATTTCTACCTTCTCTATTTTAACACATTAGCAAAGGAATTATAAACTTATACTATAAACAAACTTTTGCGTCTCATAACTCTTTTCAGAATTAAGTTAACTTTTATTAATAAAGAATTAACAGAAATTTATTTGAAATTATTTAATTATACAGATATCATCAATAATAGGAAGAAAAACTGCTTATCAGATTAGTATAATAAAAGAAGGAGGATTTAAATGGAAAATAGTAAAAGACAAGAGTCTAGTAGGAAAACCCTTTCCCCAAAAGCTTATGAAACTGTTCCTGGAGATGAATATGAACCCTTTGTCTCTGCGAATATAACATTGCCAGAGATAACTGTAACAGCAGTTATTCTAGGTTGTTTATTATCTGTTATTTTTGGAGCTGCTAATGCATACTTAGGGTTAAAACTAGGACAAACTGTTGGAGCATCTGTTCCCTGTGCAGTCACTTCCATGGCAGTTTTACGTGGAGTTTTAAAACGTGGCAATATTTTAGAAAATAATATGGTACAAACCATTGGTTCTGCAGGAGAATCTGTGGCTGCAGGGGTTATCTTCACTATTCCTGCTCTCATTGTTTGGGGATTGGATGTTAATTTATTAGAAGTAAGTGTTATGGCATTATTAGGTGGGGTTTTGGGAGTTTTAATTCTTATTCCGTTAAGAAAATATCTTGTTTCAGAAGAGCATGGCTATCTACCCTTCCCAGATGGATTAGCATGTGCAGAAGTATTGGTTGCTGGAGAAACTGGTGGACAATCTGCTACAACTTTATTCATTGGAGCAATAATATCTGGAATTTACACCCTTTGTGTAAATGGATTTAAATTATGGAAAAGTAGCATTGGAACATTTATCAAAGGATTTGAAAATGCTTATATTGGCATTGAAACTACACCTGCACTTCTTGGAATTGGCTATATCATGGGACCTAAAATTGCAGCTTTTATGTTCTCTGGAGCCATGCTAGGTTGGCTAGTTCTAATTCCATTAATTAAATATTTTGGAGCAGGTCTAATAGATGTAGTTTATCCAGCCACTATCCCTATTGCACAAATGACAGTGGAGGATATTTGGAGTAATTATATACGATATATTGGAGCTGGTACAGTAGTATTTGGAGGACTTTGGAGTTTTATTAAAGTTATCCCTGTAATGTTTAGTAGTTTCAAAACTGGATTTCAAAATCTTACTAATAAGAAGACAACAAATATTCGTACAGATGAAGATATGAATACGGGTGTTGTATTTATATTAACTATTATCATTTTTATAATTATGGCATTTTTACCACCATTAAAATTAGGTATAGGGAAATCCCTACTAGTTTTGATATTTACTACATTATTTGTTCCTGTAGCAGCAAAGATGGTAGGGATGACATCTAATAACCCTGTTTCTGGTATGACTATAGCTACACTACTTATCACTTCTCTACTATTAAAACAACTTGGTGTAGTAGGAGAAGAAGGTATGCTAGCTGCTCTTTCAGTAGGAGTAATAGTATGTATTGCTGTTGGAGTTACTGGAGATACATCTCAAGATTTAAAAACAGGCTTTTTAGTAGGTGCAACTCCTAAAAACCAACAAATTGGTGAAATTATTGGGGTAATAGTATCATCAGCAGCTATTGGATTTGTTATAGTCCTATTAGATGGTGCTTATGGGATTGGTTCTCCAGAATTGCCAGCACCACAAGCAACACTGATGTCCCTTGTAGTACAAGGTGTTTTCTCAGAAAGTCTTCCATGGATTTTAATTTTCACTGGAATGGCTATTGGTGCTATTGTAGAAATGATGGGGCTTCCAGTCTTACCTTTTGCAATTGGCCTTTATCTACCAATTTCTCTATCTTCGGCACCAGTAATTGGTGGTTTAATAAGATGGATACTAGAAAAGAGAACATCTGGAGAAGAATTTGTTATTAGAAGACAAACAGGTACTTTAGTTGCATCTGGATTTGTAGCAGGGGATTCTTTAATGGGAGTAGTGTTAGCTATATTTGCATATTTTAATATTAATATAGGTTTTGGTGCGAATGTTAAAATATTAGAAAATCCTATATTTACAATTATACCTTATATATTAATATGCCTAGTATTGCACTACTTCTCAAATATTAAAAAGCCAAAAAATTTAGATGCTTAGACTAAAGACACATGATAACTTATTAGAATTGATTCCCCAAAAAAACAATCCTTTTGTCTATACAGTAGAAGAAGACGATAAAATCACCTTAGTTATTAAAAGAGAAAGCACTTGTGATAAGTTTTTCCTTAAGATTTTTAGAAAAGCTCCAAAAAAACTTTTTGTTCATTTAGATAATAAAGGAAGCTTTGTCTGGAACAAAATAGATAACAAAAAAAATGTCTTAGAATTAGCAAAAGAATATGGACATAAATACGGAGTCAAAGCAGAAGATGCTATTGCCCAAACTGGAGAGTTTATAAGAATTTTAAAAAACAATAAACTTATACAATTAAAAAATGAGAATTAAAAAAACGGCTATTAGCCGTTTTTTTAATTCTCAACCATATCCAATAATATTTCTTTTTTCAAATCTTCTTTATTTCTTTCTCCTATTAGATAATCTACTATTTCTAGAGCAAAATATACTGCTACAGCAGGTCCTCTTGCTGTTATAATATGTCCGTCTCTTACTACTAAGTCTTCTTTATACTTTCCACTCTTTAATTCTCCCTCAGTTCCAGGATAAGAAGTTATGTTTTTTCCGTCTATTATTCCAGCCTTTTCTAATACAATTGGCGCAGCACATATTGCTGCAATTAGCTTTTCATTCTTATCAAAATCTTTTACTAATTCTATAACCCTATCATTGTCTCTCAAATTTGTAGAACCTGGCAGTCCTCCTGGAAGAACTATTCCGTCATAACCTTCAATATCTACTATATCCTTTAATACTTTATCCGATTCTACTGATATTCTATGAGCACCTTCTACATTTTTGCTTTCAGCAATAGAACAAGTATCACATATTATATCCTTTCTCCTTAAGTAATCTACTACTGTAAGAGCTTCAACTTCTTCAAAACCTTCTGCTAACATAAGTAATATTTTCTTCATGAATATCCTCCTTATATAATATATTTTATAAAAAAAGCCTTTAACTTGAATGTAGTTAAGGCTATAAATTCCTATTTAATTAATATATACCACAATATAGTGAATTTATCAAATTATTCTACAACTATTGTCTCCTTTTTAAAATAGATTAAAAATAAAATCAGTCATTTTTTGAATTTTTTCAAGAAATACTTTATAATTATTATCGAAAATGACTTTCAATTTCATTTTTAAACACTGAACACCATTTAATTTTTGTTTTATGAGGAGGATTAAAATGAAACTATTTCTTCTTGAAGAAAAGCTAATTGAAGAAGCTAATATGGGAAATCTAGAGGAAGCTTTAGATACGTACTATCAAATGTTTAAGCTTATCTCAAAAAACAGTTCTGACAAAATATCATCTATAAGATTTGTTAAAAATTATTTGATTTCTTTAAATCAATCACTGTATAAAAATTTTTGTAAAAATATATCATGTAAGTACTCTATGTATAAAATTAGAAATGATTTTATAGAAAGAATTGAAGAAAATAATTGCATAAACCACCTTTATAATTTAGGGAGAGAAATCATATCTTATTATTCTAATACTACAATAGAAAGATGTATATGTACTGAAAACCCTATTGTGAAGGAAGCTTTAAACTATATACACAAATATATTAATGAAGATTTAAGCTTAGAAAAAGTTGCCCATGAAATTCATGTAAGTAAAAATCATCTTTCAACCTTATTTGCTCGATGTACAGGATACAATTTTTCAAGCTATGTAAATAACGCTAAAATAGAAAAGAGTAAAGCGCTCCTTAAAAATACCAATAATTCCATATTGAATATAGCAATTGAATGTGGATTTAATAGCCAGAGTTATTTTTGTTCCACTTTTAAGAAAATAACTGGAATTACACCTACAGATTATAGAATGAAAAGTTTAAAGGAAGAATCTAAATGAGCCTCTCTCACTTACGGAAGTGGAAGTTTCTAGTGTATCAAAGTCTACTATTAGTTAAGCAATGCTTAACACTTGTGGGTTGGTCACAAATCCAATATCTCTTGGCTTCTTAAAAGCATTATGTATTTCATTTTAAAATAACCTAATTGAAAAAGCATTCATCTCCCACTTAAGAAGTAGGGGTGTTCTACTGTTTAAGCTAATTAGATAAAAATAGGCATAGTTCTTATCTGTTGAAGGGGTTTTTTAGAACTATGCCAGTGGTGGGCTATTCACATTCTTCAAATCTACCTATAGCTTCATTGTATAACTCTACCAACCTTGAAGTCACTACACTATCTGATATATGATTATTTTTTTCTATTATTTTCATATATTCATTTATGACATTTGCCGTAATTGTATCTTTATTATTTGAAACTATCTTTTTATAATTATCAAAAATATCTTTTTTGATTTTCTTATCTTTTGCATTGTATATAGGAGTATTATCTGAACCAGACATATACATAACCAAATATTCACCATATATTCTCATTACTTCTTCACATTTTATACCTTTAGGATATTTAGTTAAATATTTTTCTATTTTTATCAATCTATTGCCTAGTTCATCCCAAGATACTGTTATTTCACCATCTATTATAGCTGGTGAATCTGATTCTACTACTTTAATATTTAAATATTCCTTTAACTCATCTGATAGATTTTTTTCATATTTTTTAAATATTTCATAATCAATTTTAGGGAAATAAAAACCTTCCTCATTAACTATTTTATATCTTCCCTTTATCATCTTAGATATTATTTTCTTTAATTCTTCATCTTTTATTTCTTCTATTTTCTTAGGATCAATATCGGAATTTGGATATAACTTAGCTAAAGTTTGCTGTCTATTTTCTTTATGTAATTCTTCTGTATATAAAGCAATATAGTTTTCCTGAAGTTTTTCAAATTCTTTTATCATATCTACTGATTCTTTCTTTGAAACTTTTTCAATATTTTCATCGATAAATTCTACAACTTCATCAGGTTCTTTATTTTCTGAAATTAATGTTTTAAACTGTATCATAATTTTTTCTAAATCATCTTCTTTAGATGATTTAGATTCCTCTTGAACCTTTTTACTAGAATTTTTATTTTCAACAACAACATCTTTAGAGGTGCAACTAGAAACAAGCACTATTAGTACTAAGCCAATAATTAAAAATAAATATCTTTTTTTTCTCATAGAATTACCTCTTTCATTATTAAATAATTATACTTCTCATCCATTATACATTATATAGGAATTTTTTTCATTATCAAAATTTTTATTGGATATAAACTAACTAGAATGCTCATTTTATTAAAATATATCAAATAATATTTTTGAAGTAGTTACAAAACAGTTACAGAATTTCCTTTCTGATGTATAATTAAATTAAGGTATTCTAAGGAGTGAGTTAAATGGATTGTATTGAAACCATCTTAAAAAAACAAAAGACTTTTTTTGAATCTGGTAAAACCAAAGGTCTACAGTTTAGATTAGAAAGCCTAGCTAAACTTAAAAAAAATATAATAGACAATGAAAAGGATATAATGGATGCATTAAAAAAAGATTTAGGAAAGTCAAACTTTGAATCTTATTCTACAGAAATAGGTATAGTTCTAAACGAAATATCCTTTATAGAAAAAAATTTAAAAAGTTGGGCTACTCCTAAAAAAGTAAAGACTCCAATAACTAACTTTAAGGCAAGTAGCCACATATATCCAGAACCTTATGGAAATACCCTTATAATATCACCATGGAACTATCCCTTCCAACTATCTATTGTACCTTTAATTGGAAGTATAGCTGCAGGCAATACTTCTGTAATCAAACCTTCTAGCACATCCTTTTATACTAGCAGAATAATAGAAAAAATATTAAATGAGAATTTTAATTCTAGTTATATTCATGTTATCACTGGAGAAAGGGGCAAAAAGCTTTTAGACAAAAAATTTGATTATATATTTTATACTGGAAGCGTTCCTATTGGAAAAATAGTAATGAAAAAAGCTTCAAAATATTTAACCCCTATAACTTTAGAGTTAGGAGGCAAGAGTCCTTGCATAGTGGACACAGAAGGGGATTTAAAACTATTTGCAAAGAGAATTGTCTGGGGAAAATTCTTAAACTCTGGCCAAACTTGTGTAGCTCCTGATTATCTATTAGTCCATAAAAACATTAAAAATGAAATGATAAATTATATAATAAACTATATAAAAAAATTCTATGGTGAGAATCCAGAAAATAATGAAGAATATACAAGGATAATAAATGAAAAACAATTTAACAGACTTATCAGCCTATTGGATATAAAAAAAATAATCTATGGAGGTGATTATAATAAAGATTCTTTATATATTTCTCCTACTTTAATGAATAATGTAACTTGGGAAGATTCTATAATGGGGGAGGAAATATTTGGGCCTATTTTACCAATTTTAGAATATGAAGAGTTAGATGAGGTTGTGAAAATGATAAATTCTCATTCAAAGCCATTGGCCCTTTATTTCTTCTCTAATAATAAGAATAAAATCGAAAAAATTATAAATGAAATTCCCTTTGGTGGAGGATGTATAAATGATACTGTAATGCATCTTTCAAGTCCATACCTTCCTTTTGGAGGTGTAGGCACAAGTGGCATGGGAGCTTACCATGGCAAGAAAAGTTTCGATACTTTCACTCATTATAAGAGTATTTTAAAAAGAAGTAATTTAGTTGACCCTAATTTTAGATATCCACCTTATAGTGATAAAATAAATACTGTAAAAAAAATCTTAAAATAATAATAAGACTGGAATATTAAAACTATTATTCCAGTCTTATTATTTTAAAAATCTATATTGAATCAGAGGAGCTCTCCAATGGTGCTCCTTCCTGATCTTTCTCATTTTTTTCTAAATTATCATAGGCAGATGATAACATTAATTTCAATCTATTTAACTGATTTACTTCACTTGCACCTGGATCGTAATCTATTGCAACAATATTTGCCCTCGGATATTTTTCTTTCATAACTTTTATCATACCCTTGCCTACCACATGATTTGGAAGACAGCCAAATGGTTGCACACATACTATATTTTCTGCTCCACTTTCTATTAATTCTATCATCTCAGCTGTTAATAACCATCCTTCTCCTGCTTGATTTCCTACTGAAATCATTGGCTCTACTAAATTCGCTAACTGTTGAACTTTAATAGGTGAATGGAATCTTTTACTTTTATCTAAAGCCTTCTTTAATGGCTTTCTATAATGTTCCATATACATAATAGCTATATCTCCTACAAATTTATTTAACCTCGATTTAGATAATTGTTTAAACTTAAATGTTTCATTGTAGGCACAATACATTAGAAAATCAGTTAAATCCGATACTACTACCTCAGCCCCTTCGCTTTCAAGTATCTTTATAATATCATTGTTTGCAGTTGGATGATATTTTACAAGTATCTCTCCTACTATTCCTACTTTTGGTTTTTTTACATCTTCTATTTCTATTTCATCAAAATCTCTAACTATATCTTCAACATTTTTCTTAAATTCTTTCTTATCTCCAACTTTTACAGCCTCTATACATTTACCCATCCATTTTTCAAATAATATATTTGTAGAACCTTTAATCTTTTCATAAGGTCTTACTCTGTATAAAACTCTCATGAGAAGATCTCCATACATTACAGCCATAATTGACTTCCTAGCCAATTCCATAGAATAAGTAAATCCTGGATTTGATTCCATACCATAGGGATTCACACTTATAACTGGGATGTGTCCAAACCCTGCATCCTTAAATGCCTTTCTTATAAATCCTATATAATTGGATGCCCTACATACTCCTCCTGTTTGAGTCATCAAAACTGATGTATTGTTTAAGTCATATTTACCTGATTTTAATGCATTTATAAATTGTCCTACAACAATAATAGAAGGATAACAAGCATCATTATTTACATATTTAAGTCCTTCATTTATAGCATCTTTGTCTACTGAAGGCAGTATTTCAACATTGTATCCACAAGTATTTACTGCTTCCTCTATTAGCTTAAAATGTATTGGTGCCATTTGTGGCACAAGAATAGTATGATTTTCTCTCATTTCTGTTGTAAATACTACTCTTTCAAGAGGTTCACCTGTTTTAATAGGCTTAAAGTCCACCTTTTCCCTTTCTTCCATTGCTGCCTTCAAAGAACGTAATCTTATTTTCACTGCTCCAAGATTACTTACTTCATCTATTTTAAGAAGAGTATATATTTTTTCATAGTTTTCTAGTATCTCTTGAACTTGATCTGTAGTTACTGCATCTAATCCACATCCAAAAGAATTTAATTGAACTAATTCTAGATATTCGCTTTTAGCTACAAAGCTAGCTGCATTATACAACCTTGAGTGATATGTCCATTGGTCTACTACTCTCAATGGTCTTTCCACATCTCTAAGGTGTGCAATTGAATCTTCTGTAAGTACTGCCATTCCAAGCATAGTAACTAAATTTGGAATACCATGATTTATTTCCGGATCAATATGATATGGACGTCCTGAAAGAACTATTCCTTTCATATTATTCTCTTTTAAATACTTAAGAACTTCTTCACCTTTATTTCTTATATCATGTCTATATCTTATGCCTTCATTCCATGCCTTTTCAACTGCTTTATCAACTTCTCGTTTAGGTATGGATAATAACTTTAATTCATTTTTAAGAGCCCTCTTTAGTCCTTCCTTATCATCAAAAGTTATAAATGGATTTAAAAAATTAATATTATTTTCATGTATCTCATCTATATTATGTTTAATGACTTCTGGATAGGAAGTTACAACTGGACAATTTAAATGATTGTTTGCGTCATCATCTTCTTTATGCTCATAAAATACACTAGGATAAAATATATTTTTTATACCTTTTCCTATTAAATCCATAATATGTCCATGAGCTAATTTAGCAGGATAACAAATAGTTTCACTCGGTATACTTCCTATGCCTTTTTCATATAATTTTCTTGTTGAATGATTTGATAATTCTACTCTAAACCCTAGTTCTGTAAAAAAAGTAAACCAAAATGGATAGTTTTCATACATATTAAGAACTCTAGGAATACCTATAATTCCTCTTTTAGCTTCATCTTCGGCTAAAGGTTCATAGTCAAATGTTCTCTTATATTTATAATCATATAAATTAGGTATATCTTTCCTTTTATTAGTTAGTCCTGCTCCTTTTTCACATCTATTTCCTGTAATATATCTATTTCCGTCAGAAAACATATTTATAGTGAGTAAGCAATTATTCCCACATCCACCACATCTTCTCATGGTTGTTTTATAGGAAAATTTCTTTAAATTTTCTCTATCTAATAAAGTAGATTTATTTTGTGAATTAGAACGTTCCTTTGCTATCAATGCTGCTCCTAATGCACCCATAAGACCTGGTTCATCTGGTCTTACAGCAACTCTACCTGAAACCAGTTCAAAACTTCTTAAAATAGCATCACTATAAAAAGTTCCTCCTTGAACTACGATTTTTTCTCCCATTTCTTCTGGATCTCTTATCTTAATTACTTTTTGAAGTGCATTCTTAATCACTGAATATGAAAGTCCTGCTGCAATATCTCCAACAGTAGCACTTTCTTTTTGAGCCTGTTTAACTTTAGAGTTCATAAATACTGTACATCTTGAACCTAGATCTACTGGATTTTCTGCCATAAGCCCCTCATTAAGAAATTCCTCAGCACTCATATTTACTGAATGAGCAAAAGTTTCTATGAAAGAACCACAACCTGAAGAACAAGCTTCATTAAGCAATATACTTTCTATAACTCCATCTCTCACCCTCATACATTTCATATCTTGACCACCAATATCAAGTATAAAATCTACCCCAGGAAGAAAATAATCTGCCGCTTTATAATGAGCTATAGTTTCAACTTCGCCTTCATCTACATTCAATGCTGCTTTTATAAGTTCTTCACCATATCCAGTTACAGCGGAAAAAGCAATAGTAGCTTCTTTAGGTAATAGAGAATATATTTCTTCTAAAATTTTCACAACTAGTTCTAAAGGTTTCCCTTTGTTGTTTCCATAATAGGAATACAATATATTATTATCTTCATCAATAACAGCTACTTTAGTAGTAGTTGAACCTGCATCAATGCCTAAAAAACATTCACCTTTAAATTCGCTTATATCTTTCTTAACAAGTTTATGAGTTCTATGTTTATCTTTAAATTCAATTAATTCATCTTCATCTTTAAATAAAGGTCTTATCCTTTTTACATCCATATTAATAGGATTGTCTAAGTGTATAAGTCTATCCCTTAATTCTTTAAATAAAATTTCTTCTTCTTCTGTTGAGGATATGGCCGCACCTATTGATACAAATAATTGAGAGTTTTCTGGATAGATTACTTCATCATCAGTTAAATTTAGAGTTTCTATAAATCTCTCCCTAAGTTCAGATAAGAAATGCAATGGTCCTCCTAGAAAAGCTACATTTCCCTCTATAGGTCTTCCACAGGCAAGAGTAGTTATAGTTTGATTTACTACAGATTGAAATACACTAGCTGCAATATCTTCTTTTGATGCTCCTTGATTTATTAAAGCTTGAACATCCGTCTTAGCAAAAACTCCGCATCTAGATGCTATAGAATATATAGCTTCATGCCTTTTAGAAAGCTCATTTAATCCTCCAGCATCAGTTTGAAGTAATGAAGCCATTTGATCTATAAAAGCTCCTGTACCTCCTGCACAGATACTATTCATCCTCTGATCTATTCCTCCATCAAAGTAAATTATCTTAGCATCTTCGCCTCCTAGTTCAATAACTACATCAGTCCTAGGAATGAACTTTTTAATAGCAGTTGTTGAAGCCACAACCTCTTGTATAAAAGGAACATCAAGCCATTTATTTACAGCTAAGCCACCTGACCCCGTTACCATTATTGTAATTCTATCATTTTTAAATTTATTATAGGCTTCTAGTATAAGTTTTTTCACACCACTTTTTATGTCTGAAAAATGTCTCATATAATTGCTATAAAGCATTTCAAATCTATTATTTAAAACTACTAGTTTAACTGTTGTTGAGCCTACATCTAATCCTAAGTGTAATTTTCTCATAGATATACAGCCTTAGTAGGCCATTTACCTCCCTTTTTCTTGATATAAAAAATTTGGTAAATTGGCTCTCACCAAATACCAAAGTTCACTGTTTAAGTCTTTTTTACTTTATATGCATTATAGCACAACTTTCGACAATAGACAAATAGACCAATTCCCTTTAAATAGCCCAAATAATAGAAAAATTTAAGTTTATCTAACCATACTCATCTATATGTATCAAAATCAATTAATATGCACTTTTAAATATAAAGAGCATAGAAAACTCTATGCTCCTAAATCTTTAACTACTAGGTACCTCCTATAAAATCAGCATCTACACTAAGAAATTTATTTTTATTCCTTCTTTGCCATATCTAATCTATTGTGTAAAAGCCTATTATTTCAATAGTATTTTCATCTACTATACTCTTTATAGTTTTCTCATCTGTTTTGTTATACATTATGGAAATTCCACAAGATTTAGAAAGACTTCTCGGTGTGGGAGATATAGTGTATTTAATATTTTTAGCCTTAAGTAATTTTTCTAATTTTATTCCATAACTAGAAGCCGGAAAAAGTATATAGTTTTTTTCCAACTAAATCATCTCCAAGAAGGCTTCTACTCTAGTTTTTATTTGGCCTGAATCTTCTTCTGAATAGTCTGTTTCAATCATAAGTACTGGAATATTATTATCCCTCAGCGATTTCTCAACATTATTATATTCAACTGCATAGGTATGACAGAAGGAAAGATTATAGTATATTACTCCATCTACATCATATTCTTCTGCATATCTCAATATGTCTTCTACTCTTCCTTTATTTGGAGTAAAACAAGCACAATTTATGTCTAGATATCTATCAGCCATATTCTTGATAAGTTCTTCCATAGTATCTCCATTAGTTGATACCTCATTTTCAAAATATCTAGTGCCTGTACAGGTTTCCTCTACAACTATTTCAGCATTTAGTTCTTCTACAATTGAATGAAGTTTCCAATTTGGAAGAGCCATCGGAGTCCCTGTGACCATAATTCTTTTCTTATTAGTTGATGTGTTTGTCTTAACTTTTTCCTCTAATTCATCACATAATTCATTAACTTTTTCTGTAAACCTTCTTGGTTCATCAGAAAATGCTATCTGGGAAATAAGTAAAGAATCTAAACCACTTATAGGAGATGGTTTGTTTTTTCTCAAATCATAAAGTCTTTTTAATGCTCTCCTTTTTTCATTATTTAATTCTATAGCTTCTTTTAATTTTTCTACAGTTATCTTATTTCCTGTAAGTTCTTCTATTTTATCCATGAACAACTTTATTTCATTCATCCACATTTCATAATTTTCTTCTCTTTTCATTTGAGGCAATTCCATAACATGTACTGGAGTATACTCATTTAATATTTCCCAAACCTTTTTCTTGCCATCACAAGTTGTTTCACCAACTAGAATATCACAAGATTGAAAATATGGACATGTAGAACTAACTTTAGCACCAGTAAGAGCCTTGATCAATGGACAAAGGTTCCTAGGTAAAACCTTTTCCCCATCTTCAATCCAAAATTGACTTCCTGAACACAATCCTACACTTATTGCATCTGCTGCTAAAATAATTTCGTCAGGTACAAAAACACAGAATGCTCCTACAACTTTGCCCCCTTCTTTTCTATGTTTTTCAAGTTCCATTATCCTTGCTCCATGTATTTCTGCTGTTACATAATTAAAATAATTCATGCCATCAGGCCTATTTTCTTGATTTAAAAAAGTTTCACCAAACATTTCTGGCAATGCCTCGCATAAAACATCATGTTTTTCAAGATCCATGTTTAAGTTTTCCCACATTTCTCTATAATCTGCCATATAAAATCCCTCCATCTATAAAATAAATTTATCAACTGAATTATACCATTGTACAAATACTTTATTAATAATTATAGAGAAAAACAATAATATTAATTTCAATATTATTTAATCTTATGTGAATAGTTTCATAATTTATTATTTAATAATATATAGCTATGATATAATCTATTTTAATGACACAGTTTTGAAAGGAGGAAGATATGAAAAATAAAACTATTTCTAAAAAGGGTCCTATATACAAAGTCAATAGATTCTATTTGATTTCTCTTATTTGGGCAATAATGGTACAATTTCTGCCTATTAAAGATTGTTTATACCAATATATAGCTCTTCTAATTCCGATAATCATATACCTTATTTTAAATAGAAAAAACTTAAAAAGGATTTTAAAGCTTAATCCTTTAAATAAGAAAAGTTTTGTAATTATATTTATTATATGGATTTTCATGCTCCCTTTTTCAATATTTATAATCACTATATATAATTCACTTTTTGGAGATACTCTTGCAAATATGGTCATTGAAGAAACTGCTAATAGCTTTATTGGAGTTTTTTTCTTTACAGCTCTAACTCCTGCAATTATTGAAGAAATTTTCATGAGAGGAATTGTATTAGATGGATACAGACATAAAAATATAATCATAGCTTCCATAATAAATGGACTAATGTTTGGAATGTTACATCTTAATACCTTCCAATTCTTTCACACTTTCTTTGCTGGTATAGTTAGTTCCCTTTTAGTATATAGTACTAATTCTATATATTCTTCTGTATTTATACATTTTGTGAACAATGGATTCCCTTTAATTATGGATCTAATAATACCAGCTCAAAACACACCAGTTCAAACAACTAAGGAAATAGACTTTTTATTTTTTGGAATAATAGTTATACTTTCTTTAATAATAGTAGTTTTATTAATACATAGATTAGCAAATATAAATAATATGAAATTAAAATATAAAAAGAAAGTTTCAAAAGAGAAAATATTTAATAAGCATCTAAAATTAAGCATGATAATATTTTTAGGATTTAGCCTTATATTATCATTTAGTCTGAAACAAACATAAAAAGCCTAGAAAATCTAGGCTTTTTATATTTAAAAATGTTTATTCAGATTCATCTTCAGATAATGGTCTAACTATTGGAACACATATTAATTGCCCTATTTGTAAATTGTTTGGATCTACTCCTGGATTTGCTCTTATTAAAGCTTCTACTGATACATTGAATCTACGACCTATGCTAAAAAAGGTATCTCCTCGTCTCACAACATAGAAAAATCCATTTCTGCATGGAGGTGGCCCTGGAGGCATTGGTCTTGGAATACATATTACTTGACCTATTTGCAAATTGTTTGGATCTATTCCTGGGTTCGCCCTCAACAACGCTTCTACTGATACATTAAATCTACGAGCTATGCTAAAGAGAGTGTCTCCTCGTCTTATAACATAGAAAAATCCATTTCTACAAGGAGGTATTGGTGGAATAGGTCTTGGAATACATATTACTTGACCTATTTGCAAATTGTTTGGATCTATTCCAGGGTTTGCCCTCAGTAATGCTTCTACTGATACACCAAATCTTTGACCTATGCTAAAAAGAGTGTCTCCTGCTCTTATTGTATAGAAAAATCCATTTGGACATGGAGGAGGTCCTGGTGGCATAGCTCTTGGAACACATATTACTTGACCTATTTGCAAATTGTTTGGATTTATTCCTGGGTTTGCTCTTATCAATTCTTGTACGGATACATTGAACCTTTGACCTATACCAAAAAGAGTATCTCCTTGCCTTATTGTATATAAAAATCCATTTGGACATGGTACTGGCTGAGGTGGTGCTGCTCCTGGAATACATATTACTTGACCTATTTGTAGATTATTTGGATTTATTCCTGGATTTATAGCAATTATTGCTTGAACAGTAGTACCATTTCTTCTAGCTAGTTCAAAAAGAGTATCTCCTGATCTTATAGTATAAGGAAAACTTCCTGCTGGACATCTTTGTTGACCTTCAAAAGAATTATACATTTTAACCACCTTTCTTTAATATAATTTTGTTCAATATATATTATGATAGAAGGTAGCTAATTGTTAAAATAAACCTAAAACAACTTAAACCTTTTTCCTTGATATGTATTTCTTTCTTTAAGCTCTTTATCAATACCTGAAAGAACTTTTAATTTATTAAGTGTCCATCTAGGTTCTATAAGTAATTCCTTTTTCCCATCTCCTGTAAGTCTATGAATAACCATATTTTGTGGAAGCAATTCTATACTGTCTACAACTAAAGATATATATTCATCTTGAGATAATATATAAAATGGATTTTTTACATAATAATCACATAAATCTGTTCCTTTTTGTACATATAAATTATGAAATTTAACTCCCCATGTATTAGTATTCGCTATATATTTTACTGAATTTAACATGTCTTCTCTATTTTCATTTGAAAAGCCAAATATAAGATGGGTAACTACCTTTATATTTCTTCTATTTAATTCTGTTATTGCTCTTTCATAACAGTCTAATTCATAACCTCTTCTTATAAATTTAGTAGTTTTGCTATGTATAGTTTGAAGTCCTAATTCTACCCATAGAAAAACTTTTTCGTTAAACTTTTCAAGTAAATTTAAAACTTCTTCTAAAAGACAGTCTGGCCTTGTAGCTATAGCTAAACCTACTACTCCATCTTGAGAAATAGCATCCATATATTTTCTATTCAAATCTTCATATGTGGAGTAGGTATTAGTAAAGTTTTGAAAGTAAGCGATGTACTTTCCCTTTGGCCATTTTTTAGATAAAAATTCCTTTTGACTTTCTATCTGTTCTTTTATAGAGAGTTTTTTGGATGAAGTAAACTCTCCTGCCCCTTCTTCTCCACAAAATATACAACCTCTATTGCCAACTGTTCCATCCCTATTTGGACAAGTAAATCCTCCATCTAATGAAAGTTTTATTGTCTTTGTACCAAATATATTTCTAAGTTCATAGTTTAGTGAACGATATCTTTTATCTCCCCAAAACATAAAATATCACAACCTTTGTCTAAAATATGTTTCTCTTTCTCTATAATTATATCATTCATAGAAAAAAACTCTGCCATTAAAATTACAGAGTTAAACTATTTATACTAGTATTTGTCAACCCACTCAAAGTACATTACTTCTTCTGTACCTTTATCAATCCCTATATCTATATATCCATTTTGACCATTTTTAAATCTTAAAATGTACATTGTGTCATTGAATTCTTCTTTCTTTATTTCTCCCTCATATTTTAAACTATCTATATTATCTATTAGTTTATTTTCTTTTATAAACTTTAATGCAATATCTTTCTTTACATCCTCTGGAATTTCCTTTCCTTCTCCTTTAAAATACTTATCTAGATAGAGAAATTTTAATTCTTTACTTTCTGGATCTATGCCTCCATTATATGAAATAATATCTCCCTCTTTATACGGACCATTTATACTAAGATGTACCATTATGTTCTTATTAACTGGTTCATTTGTATCTCCATCTATTAAATCTTCTGGATACTCTATGTTTACTTGTGTTTTATTTATATCAATTTTATGTCCAAAATAATTTTCAGTTTCTTTTTCTACTATACTTACTAACTTTCCTTCTCGCTCCTTTCTTTCTTTTTTAATTCCCACTTCTTTATTTATTTCTTTTTTTATATTTCCTGAAGATGCACATCCTGTAGATATTAGTGAAATAATAATCGCCATAGGTATTAATTTTCTAATCATTTAAATCACCTCTTCTTATATTTTCTAAATATATTTTACATCCATCTAGAAGACATAACTATCTATTTTAGTTACACATACCTTTCATCCTTGTAATAAAAAACTAATGCCGAAGCATTAGTTTTCTTCTACATATTCAATAAGATGTTTTATATATCTTGATCTAATTCCTAAAAAGTATATAAATTGTACCATAAAAAAGCTAAACAATACTATAGGTATTTTAAAAGTAAGGAAGTTTTCTGAAGCTAATTCAAGAATTTTTACAGAAAAAAGAGTATGAATAACTGCTACAATATAGGGTATAAAAAACAAGGTTGCAATTTCAACTGTAACTGTTTTCTTCAATTCTTTATTTGTCAAACCTAATTTTGCCATGTTTTTATATTTCTCTCTATCTTCATCTAAATCATTATAAAATCTAAAATATAAAAAACTTCCTGCTCCAACAAAGAATATAACAGCTATGAAAAAACCAATATATAATAAAACGTTAGATTGTTCTTGTTCTACTTCATACATATCTCCTGCAGTCAAGAAAACATAGGGCTTATCCATTGGAATTGGTATATTCTTATTTAATATTTTAGCTACTTCTCCAGTTTCAGTCCAATTCTTTATATCTATAGGTACATATTTTCCTTGTTCACCCCTTAAATATATATCCTTAAATACTTCGTCATTAACAACAATCATAGTCTCCAACATACCTGAGGCTGCAATATGTTCTTCATTAATATCTACAATTCTTAAAGTTAATTTACTTTTATCAAGTTTTATATTTTCAAGACCTTCTTTTGCCTTTTCCCATTCTTTTCTATACATTTGAGAATTAACTAAAACTGCTTCCCCTTTATTTAAGCTGTAGGTTCTCATACCCAATGCCTCTGCTAAATCATTAAAATCAGATTCTTTTATAGCATAAAATTCTTTAGAATCATTCATAGTATCCTTTACAAAATCTATACTATATTTCTTATACTTAAATCCTTTTTCCTTTAGCAATTCATCTATATGGTTTATATGCTGTTTTTCTTCCTTGTTATTTTCAAAAGAAAAATAAGAAAAAGCGAAAGGGAAATTTTTCTTAGTAATATTAACCTGATTTGATTTTACAGAATATAATGTAGCAACAGATATAAATGCAACAGTAGATGCAATTGTAACTAGAAAAAGCATTCTTGCATTATCCCTAATTTTATAACTTAAATTTGAAATCCATAATAAATTAGTCTTTTTAAGGTATAAATTTCTATCTCTCTTAAATAAATTGAGAACAAGCACACTAAATTGAGAGAAAAACAATAGTGTTCCAGCTGTTCCTAAAACTATAGGTAAATAAGGAGTATTGATAGAAAATTTTTCTGGATTTAATCCAATACAATACCCTCCTCCAATCATAAATATTGATAATAAAGATAATATTATTGAGGATTTAGGCTCCTTTTTTGGTTTTTTTCCTGCATTTAGCAATTCTACTGTTTTATTAGTTCTAATTAATTTTGGTGTTACTAAAGATATAATTATAAATATAATTAAAAAACTTATACCAGTAAGAAATATTGCTTTAGTAGGAAAATAGAAATTGAAATTTTGAATTCCCAAAAATTTTCCTGTAAACATTAGAAATAATTTTGAAAATACTAATCCTAATACTAAACCTGAAAATATAGATATAAGACCAATTATAATATTCTCTATAAAAATAAGTTTATTAAACTCTTTCTTAGACATACCTAGTATAGTCAAGATGCCAAACTCTTTCTTCCTTGCTCGCAAAAATGTACTCAATGAATACAATACAAATAAAAAGGAAAAAGAAAAGATAATAACCTCTGCTACAAGTAATGCCATGTATACAGTTGATCCCTCTGAGTAAGAATTAGATAGCACAGGATGAAACAAACAGATAGCAAAAGAAAAAAATATGAACACTGAAAAAGCACTACTTAAAAAGTATGCAAAATAAGACCTAAAATTTCTTTTTACATTGTTGGAAGCTAATTGATTAAAAGTCATTTCTACCGCCTCCTAACATTGAAAGAAGATCCATTATTTCCTGATAAAATAATTTCTTATTGTCTCCTTGATGCAATTCATTATACAACTCTCCATCTTTTATAAATATTACTCTATCACAATAACTTGCAGTATAGGCATCATGGGTCACCATAAGAGTAGTTACCTTATCATTTTTATTTATTTTATAAAATAACTCCATAACATCTTTCGCTGCCTTTGAATCTAAGTTTCCTGTTGGCTCATCAGCAAGAAGCAAACTAGGTGAACTAATTATAGCTCTAGCTACTGCAGCTCTTTGAGCTTGACCACCTGAAACTTCATAAGTTCTCTTGTTAAGAATTTTTCCTATTCCTAACTTTCCAGCTACTTCTTCTAACTTTTTATCCATATCAGACACTTCAACGCCATCAAGAGTTAATGGCAAGACTATATTTTCCCCAATAGTTAAAGTATCCAATAAATTAAAATCTTGAAATACAAAACCTAATTCTCTTCTTCTAAAGAAAGCTAACTCTTCCTTATTCAAATGATGAGGCTTTTTCTCATTTAATATCACTTCCCCAGAAGTCGGAGTATCAATAGTTGAAATAATATTTAGTAAAGTAGTCTTTCCACTTCCTGAAGGTCCCATTATTCCAACAAATTCTCCTTCATCAATAGTAAGATTTATATTATTTAAAGCCTTATATGATATTTTGCCGTCATATATTTTACTAACCTTGTCTAATGTCAATAGTTTTTTCATAAAATTTCTCTCCTCTCTTGTTCTTAAGTATATTTTAACTTCTAAGGCTTTTACTTACTATCGATAATAATTTCACATATCTTACAAAGCTGTAATATTAGTTAAAAATTATTTTAATAGTGGTCCCTACTCCAACTTCTGATTCAATATTTATATCATGGGAAAGTCCTTTACATATTTCATGAACTATATAAAGTCCCATACCTGTAGATTCTCCAAATTTCCTGCCATTTTCCCCTGTATAAAAAGGTTCCATTACTCTACGAATATCTTTTTTAGGTATTCCTACTCCTCTATCTATCACTTCTAATATTGTTTTACCAAATTTTTTATAGGCTTTTATATATATTTTGTCACTTTTCATATAAGAATACTTAACACCATTAGTAATGATTTGTTCAAGCATAAATCCAAGCCACTTCATATCAGAATACACAAATAAATCTTCTTCCATATCAATTTGAGGAAAGACTTTTTTTCTGATAAAATATCTTTTCATACTATTTATGACTTCTATAACTGAGGATCTCAAATATACTTTATCCACATGAAAATCATGCCCAAAAGTATCTAGCCTAGCTAAATATAATGCCATGTTTAATCCCCTATCTAATCGTTCCAGTTCATCTTTTATACTACCCATATAAGGTTCTGTTTCATTCTCCTGAACAATAAGTCCAATTACGGAAAGAGGTGTCTTCATTTGATGTACCCATTGATTTATAAAATATAAATGTTCCTTTTGCTTTTCTGAATAATCTTGAATTTCCTTTTGATAAAGTCTATATTGTTGTTTAAATGAATTGCTAGTTGCTATTGCTAGAGGAGAAGAACCTAAAAAAGATAAAGTATCATCTAAATCTTCTGGCTCATTTATCAATCTTTTGTATAATTCTCTATTCATAAGATATTTATATGCTAAAAAACAAAACAATAAAAAATTACTTAAAAAAATAAAATACCCCATATTAGTCTTACTAATAAAGCCTCCTAATTTCCCATAAAAAAAGAATAGAATTGAAAAATTTAATATATAGACTAAAATATATGAAGCATATTCTCTTAAAAAAAGCTTCATTAATTATCACTCCAAGTAATAACAATTTTATAACCAAGTCCTCTTACTGTTTGAACAGCATTTTGTATGTCAAGCTCTTCAAATCTTTTTCTAAGTCTAGCCACGTTTACATTAAGTGTATTATCTTCAACAAAACTTTCATCATCCCATAGCTTTTCTAAAAGATATTCTCTAGTAGCTACCCTAGGATAATTAGACATGAGAATTTCTGCCAAAACTGCTTCTTTCTTAGTCAATAGTATATTCTTATCTTTATAACTTACCTCTGGTCTTTCAGGGTATAAAACAAGTCCTTCTAAATCAATTACTCTTTCTTTTACATTGGATGAATAAGAACCATAAGCCCTTCTCAGTTGTCCTTTAATCTTTGCAATAACTACATCATAATAAAAAGGTTTAATTATATAGTCATCTCCACCACTCTCTATTCCCATAATCTGTTCCATCTCACCTGAACGAGCAGAAAGAAATATAACTGGACAACTAGATACTTGTCTTATTTTTTTACACCAATAATAACCATCATACTTAGGTAAATTTACATCTAAAAGTACTAAATGAGGATTTATATTATTAAACTCTTCTAATACATTTTTAAAATCTCTAATTATATAAGAATCATATCCATATCTCTCCATATGGGAAGAAAGGAGTTTAGCAATCTTAAAATCATCTTCAACTATCATTATCTTGTACATTTTAATTTACCTCCTATTACATTAAATTATTATGTCTACTTAATTATATTATAATTCTAAATAATAATCTTTATATTACTCAAAAATAAAAAAACCTAATAAAACCTTACTTTAAGGCTTCTATTAGGTTTAAAACCTTCTAAACACCTAGTCACATAATCTGTACTTAGTAAAATAATCATAATATTTTAATTGTACATATTATCCAACTCTTTTACTTTTTCTTTTATTATTTCTCTTACTTCTACTGGTTCTATAAGCTCTGCCGATGAACCAAATTGCAATAACCAAGAAATAAATCCTTGACTAATAATTATTTCTGAATGGATTATAAAGTACTCATCTCCATCAATTGTCAAAAATACATCTTTGCCAAATTTATCTATAACTGGATTGATAAGATTATTTTTAAATCTAATTTTCACTTTTTTCTTATCACCAGTAAACATATTAAAAGTTTTATTTATATAATCTGCCATATTAAATTCTGCTTCATTAGAATATTCTTTAATAACTTTCCTTTTCTCATCAAGTATTTCAACACCTTCTATTCTATCTACTCTATAATGAGATATGTTATCATACTTTTCATGAACTCCTATTAGATAATAATTATCTTCATGCCAGCCTAAGCCATAAGGACTTACTTTATAAGTCTTTCCCTTCTTCCTATATTCCAGCTTTTTATTTACATTATATGTAGTATATTTAAAATTTACTTTCCTATTTCTTGAAATAGCTTCAGTTAAAGCGTTTACATTATAATAAATCCTCTCGTTCTGACTTTTGATTTTTTCATCTACATAAACTTGTCCTAACATTTTCTTACCTAAATGCTTACTAGTAAGTTTTTTCAATTTATCAATAAGTTCTCTTGATTTTTTTACAGTTATAGATTTAGAAGCAGATACTGTATCTATAAGTATTCTCAACTCTTCTTCCTCAAATTCCCTACTTCTTAAATAATACCCTTTGTTATTTTCATCATAAAGACTTATATCATATCCAAAAGCTTCCAGAGTTTTTATATCTCTTATTACGGAACGTCTTTCTGATATTATTCCCTTAGCTTGCAATTTATCTACTATGTCACTTGCAGTTAAAATATTTTCCTCATCAGAATCCTCTTTTAATATCTCAAGAACGTACAAAAGTTTAAGTTTAGTCTTTTCTCCCATAATAAGACCTCCTATTCTATTACACGAAAAGAACCTTACCTTAAGGTAAGGTTCTCTTATCTTAACCAGACCCATTTCCCAAAAGTCCTATGTATATTATAACATACTTCCCATATTGTTCATGGATAATTAACTTTTTCCCATTAATATTATATATAAAAAAATTCTTTTCTATAATAATGAAAAGAATTTTTAAATACACTATCTAGGATTTGCTATTTCAACATTCATTTTCTTACCTTTTATTCTGTAGTTTTTAAGACCTTTAAGCACCTTATTTGTATCTTCTTCAGGTATTTCCACAAAGGAAAATTTATCATATATATCAATTTTACCTATATGGTTTCTTGAAAGATTAGTTTTATTTGTAATAGCGCCTATAATATGTCTTGGACTTATTTTTTGTTTCTTACCCATATTGATAAATAATCTAGTCATACCTAAATCTGCACCATTATTTATTTTTTCTAAATCTATTTGTTCATGTCCATCTTTTTTATTATCTTCTACATAAAGTTTTAAAATAGCAGAAGCAATATCAAAAGAATTGTAGTCTTCTTCTAGGAGAATATTTATAATATTTTCATGTTTCGAAAACTCTTTAGCTTCTAATTCACTTCTAATTTTCTCCAATAATATATCCATTCTTTTTTCTTCTACATCTCCTAATGTAGGCAAATTCTGTTTAATTATTTTAGTATTAGTATACTTTTGTATAGTTCTAAGCTTGTGTATATCTTTTCCCGCTACAAAACTAAAGGCTTTTCCTGATCTGCCTGCTCTTGCAGTTCTTCCTATTCTGTGAACATAATATTCTTCATCTTGTGGAATATCATAATTAAGGACTAAATCTACATCACCTACATCTATTCCTCTGGCTGCCACATCTGTAGCTACTAAAATATCAATATTTCCCTTTCTAAAGGATGACATAACCTTATCTCTTTGAGTCTGTTTTAAATCTCCATGCAAACCATCAGCAAAATATCCTCTTCCCTGTAATTCCATTACTAATTCGTCCACTTTTTTCTTTGTATTGCAAAATACAAGAGAAAGCTTTGGATTGTGTATATCTATGAGCCTAGATAATATCTCTGTTTTCATATTATTTTTAAGTTCGAAGTAATATTGTTCAACTTTAGGCACTGTAAGTTCTTTATGGACCACCTTGACTATTTTCGGGCTGTTTTGATACTTCTTTGCAAAATTCATTATTTCCTTTGGCATTGTTGCTGAAAAAAATATAGTCTGTCTTTCTTTAGGCATTTGGTTTAATATATTTTCAATATCATCCCTAAAACCCATATCGAACATTTCATCTGCTTCATCAAATACAACCATTTTTATACTTTTAGGTTTTAAAGTATGTCTTCTTAAATGGTCTAAGACTCTCCCAGGAGTTCCAATAACAATTTGCACACCCCTTTTCAGACCTTTTATCTGTCTTTCAATAGGCTGACCACCATAGACTGGTAAAACATATATATCCTTTTTATATTTAGATAATTTTCTTATTTCTTCTGCTACTTGTATTGATAACTCTCTTGTGGGACAAAGTACAATAGCTTGAAGTTGTCTATTTTCTGCTTCACAGTTTTCTAATATTGGTATCCCAAAAGCTGCTGTTTTCCCTGTTCCAGTTTGTGCTTGACCTATTAAATCATTTCCTTCTAATATATAAGGAATCGCCTGAGATTGTATAGGAGACGCTTCTTCAAATCCCATATCAGAAATAGCTTTTTTTATCTCCTCCGAAAGTTCCGCATGTTTAAATTTCAATTTTCCCATAAAAATTTTAACTTCCTTCCTTTTTGCTTATTTAGTCAACTTATAGAGTATATATTTATTATGGCAAAAATGCAAGGTGAATATTACAGCTAAATTCATATATAATCTTTATTATACAAATTATCAATAAAATAACTCGTGAACTATATGGACAACTAAATACATAAGTTTTTTCATCATATATTCTATTACTTCATTTTCTATAGGTGAATATACATTTGATAATTTGTAATCTATTTCTTTGGATATATTAAAACTACTTTTTATCCTTTCAAGTATTGCTTCTCCCTCTTCTATAGCCTCTTCGTTCGATATAAGTTTCCAATCTAGTTGATCTATGAGATGTAAATATAAGCTTGTTGGTACTACCAATTTAGATTTCCTATCTATGGTATGAAGTTTATCTATGAATTTGGCTTTACTAAATTCATCAATGGTTTTTATGTCTTTGTAAATATTGAATAATATGTCTTCGTCAACCTTAAACCTTTTAACTCTCCTAAGAAAGCTATGTTGCTTCTCTCCAGAAAGTCCTGTTTGTCTATAAAGAGCTTCTTTAACAGCTTTTTTAACTGAAACTCCAATAAGCTCCCCTAATTTCGAATGTTTTCCTGCATTCTTAAGTTTTAACTTTGATTCACTATTTGATACAACTATAACTCCATCTGTTCCTGAACCAGTTGAAATCCCATGGGAAAAATTGCTACCTGCCATTAATTCTTGTAATGCTGCAGTCTTAGCTTCTGTACAAGTAATAAGTGCCCTTGTTATAGTATCTGTAGGTAAATCAGCATCTATCACTAATATAATATTTATTGTACCTGGTTTTAGCATTACTATTTCTCCATCTTCTTCATGAAAAGTAGCTGGATCTCCTACTCTACCTCCATTTACCTCTATGCCACCTGTAACTATTGCTGTAACTGTCAATTGTCTATATTTTTCCTCTCTAATAGCTACTTCTTCCATAGAAGCCGCTGTACTAATTCCTGCAGATTTATTAGAATCATATCCTAATTCCTCAGCCATAATAGCCATATGTCCTTCATAAGTTTCTGCTTTCAATTCACAGTCCATTCCTGCTCCCGGATTAATATCATTGTTAAATATAACTTGCAAATCCTCCCTATATCCACCGTTTATAGGTGAAGTACTTAAAACTTTCCTACTTCCCTCAAAAGGCATTACAATACTTTTTTTGTATCTATGTACTTCATCTCCTGTGGACAATTTGTAGATTTTCAAATAAATCATCCCCTAATTATTTAGAACTTATCTTCTTTATAGTATTTATAAACTTGTCTACATCTTCTCTATTAGTATCAAAAGATGTAACTAGCCTTATTTGTCCATATTCCTCATATAATGGATATATCTTTTCCAATGGTTCTAACCACTCTAAAGGTATATTTATAAATAATATATTTGCTTCAACATTTCTACATAAATCTACGCCCTTTATTTCTTTAAGTTTTTCTTCTAAATATTTTGCCATTTCATTTGCATTTATAGCATTTTTCTTCCAAAGATCATCTTCTAAATATGCAATAAACTGAGAAGAAATAAAACGCATTTTTGAAACTAACTGCATTCCCTGTTTTCTTATAAATTTAAAATTTTTACTTATTTCTGGATTGAAAGATATTATTGCCTCTCCTATCATCATTCCATTTTTAGTCCCTCCAAAAGATAATAAATCCACTCCTGTATCTGTAATCAACTCTCTAAAATTTGTATTTAAAGATACTATAGCATTTGCTATTCTTGCCCCATCTACATGAAGATATAAATTGTTTTCATGAGCAAAATCAGCTAATCTTTTTATTTCATCTATAGTATAGACAGTTCCTACCTCTGTACATTGTGTTATAGAAATGACTCTAGGTTGGACTTGATGTTCATCTCCTATAGAATGTAAAAACTTTTCAATATCTTCTATATATAGTTTTCCATCTCTATTGGGAACATATAGCAACTTAGAACCACTAAACCTTTCAAAAGCCCCACATTCATCTACATTTATATGGGCTGTATCAGCACATATAACCCCATCAAAAGGTCTTATCAAACCACTAAGTCCCACTACATTGGCAGCTGTTCCAGTAGTAACAAAATATACATCTACATTTTTTCCAAATATTTCTCTAATTTTTTCTATAGCTTTTTCTGTATAAATATCTTCTCCATAAGGCAATTCATGATCTATATTACATTCTTCTATAGCTTTAAGTATCTTTGGATGTGTTCCCGAATTATTATCGCTTAAAAAACCTCTCATAACTTCACCTTCCATTAAATTATTTATAGTCTTATATATTTTATCATAATATGATTTTCTCTCCATAACAATAATTATTTTGCCTTTAATTAAAAGAGGACCAATAAATTTTCCTATTGGTCTTCTTTTAATATTAATATATGTTTTTATAACATAGGTACCAATCTACACAGCACAATCCTTCTTCTCCTTCTACCCTTCTTAATAACTCATCATAGGTTTTTGGGGGTGGTACAACTCAAAAAGGCAAGAAAAAAACAAAATTGTTTTCTCTTGCCTTTAAAATATTTTATTTAAATATTTTCAGATATTCTCCATAGCCCTCTTTTTCTAAATCTTCCTTCTTTATAAATCTTAAGGAAGCACTGTTTATACAATATCTTAATCCACCTCTGTCTCTAGGTCCATCATTAAAGACATGACCTAAATGGGAATCACCATATTTACTCCGTACTTCAGTTCTTATCATTCCATGACTAGTATCCTTTTTTTCTACTATATGCTTATCTTCTACAGGTTTTGTAAAACTAGGCCAACCACATCCAGCATCATATTTGTCCTTAGATGTAAATAATGGCTCTCCTGATACAACATCTACATATATCCCTTCTTCTTCATGATTCCAGTATTCATTTTCAAAAGGCTTTTCCGTAGCATCTTCTTGAGTTACTTTATATTGAATAGGGCTAAGCTTCCTTTTAAGTCTATCTTTATCTTCTTTATAGTATTTATTATTTTCCATTAAATCACCTTCTTTAAACTATTTATACTATATATTACCCCAATAATCTTTATATAATATAAAAAGTTGTTATTCAATTTCCTCTATTTTTATAATATAATATAAAAAATATTATATTTTAAATTTTTAAGAATACTGAGGAGGGATGTTTTTGAAATTATATTTTCCCATTATAATTATGTTGGTAGGATATATATTCGGATGTTTCCAATCTTCATATATAATTGGTAGAACTTTTAAAAAAGTAGACATACGTAATTTAGGAAATGGAAATGCAGGTGCTTCTAATACAGTAGTTTCTTTAGGATGGAAGTGGGGAGTTATTGTAGGCGTCTTAGATATCATTAAAGCTATAATTCCTATATTTATTATAAAATATGTTTTTAAAAATATTATGCCTTATAAAAGCCTATCTCCATATCTATATTTAAATGGCTTTTCAGTTATATTAGGTCATAATTATCCTTTTTATATGGGCTTTAAAGGTGGAAAAGGGACAGCTTCTCTTATAGGTATGCTGATGGCCATAGATTATAGAATTGCTCTCATAGGTATACTATCTATAGTATTAATTACACTTATTACAGATTATATTGCCTTAGGAACAATAAGTCTTGTAGTATTATTTGTACTATCTACTGCATTTTTTAAACATGGTACAATTTCTATATTTATTGCTGGATTAATAGCCTTATTAAGTATTTATAACCATTTACCAAATGTTAAAAGAATATTAAAAAATGAAGAAGTTAGATTTAGAAAAACCATTTAAAATCAGCCTTATGGAATTCATAAGGCTGATTTTAAAATATTTCTAATTAATAATATAATTATTATTAATTAGAATTCTCTTTTAAGAGATAATAAATTGTTCTAACTCCAACTCCTGTTCCACCTTTTGGTATATATTCCAATTCTTCTTCAGACCAAGAAGTTCCTGCAATATCCATGTGTATCCAAGGTTTACCTTTTACAAATTCACTAATAAATATACCTGCTGTGATCATTCCTGGACCTTTAGATGAATTAGTTAGATCTGCAATGTCTGGTTTAATTAACTTGCGATATTCATCAAGTATAGGTGCTCTAGCTATCATTTCACCTGATTCTTCAGTAGCCCTTTCAAGTTCTCTATAGAAAGTATCATCATTGCTTAAAACCGCTGTTACATGATTTCCAAAAGCCCTTTGGGCAGCTCCTGTAAGTGTTGCTATATCTAATATTTTATTAACATTTTCTTTTTCTACCAAATAATAAACTCCATCTACAAGAGTTAACCTACCTTCTGCATCTGTATTATTGACTAGAATAGTTTTCCCTGCCATAGTATTTATGATGTCTCCTGGCTTATATGCCTTGGAAGATATCATATTTTCACAAGCCGCAATAGCACCAATCACATTTATCTTAAGTTCCATTTTAGCTATAGCAGCTATTGCTCCTATTACTGCAGCAGAACCTGCCATATCAGTTTTCATATTTACCATGCCACTATTGGGTTTTAGAGATAAACCACCACTATCATAAGTTAAGCCCTTGCCAACTAAACCTACTATATTTTCCTCATTATCCTTATCTCCAAAATATTTCATAACTATAAATCTAGGTGGATTTATAGAACCTTTGCTTACTTCTAGATAAGCTTCCATTCCAAACTTTTTAATCTCTTTCTCATCATATACTTCTACATCAAAACCATATTCTTTTCCTGCTTTATCTACTTCTTCTGAAAGTTTAATTGGTGTTAAAATATTAGAAGGCTCATTAACCAAATTCCTAGCTAAATTTGTTGCCTCTCCTAAAGTCTTGCCTTCATTTATGGATTTATTTATTTCATCATAGTCATCTTCATTGCACACTATATTCAATTTTTCTAATTTTGTCTTGTTTTTATTTGATAGATATTTGTCAAATTTATAATTAGCCAAAATAGCAGTTTCTGAAATTATTTTACTAAACTCATTTAATGTTAAAATTTTATCTATTCCTATAGTAGAAACTTCTATATTTTTAATATTTAATTTATTAGATTCCTTAATTGATTTACCTATAGCTTTTCTTATCTTTTCATGATTTATTTCATCTCTTTTACCAAGCCCTATAAAAATAATCTTATTTGGTTTTTCTTCTAATGCTAAATTCAATGTTTTAATTTCTAAAAATTTTCCATTAAATTCTTCCTTTTTAATAGGATAGTTAGTTTCTTCTAAAGGATTTTCACCTTCAAAAGCCATAATTATTTTGCCATCAGATATATTTTTATTAGAATTTATTTTGGAAACTATTATCTCCATTTGAAATCCCTCCAATTAATATATTTACATTTTCCAATATGTAAAAACTATACCTTAATTGAGTGTTTACCCTATATATATATATTAAAACATAGTAAGAATATATTTATTGTGATATAATTAAAAAAATAAAATTATATATTTTTTAAAAGGAGGTATAAAATGGAATCTAAGTGTAAACTCCCTTTTTTAACACAGATTCTCTATGGATTAGGGGTTAGCTATGCTATAATTGATCAAATATTTGTCCAATGGGTTGTATATTTTTATCTACCCCCAGCAAATTCCGGTCTAAAACCTTTAATTGCACCTGCATATATTGCATTAGCATTAATAATATCTAGATTTGTAGATATGATATTCGATCCTTTAGTTGGATATGCTTCTGATAATTTTCATTCTAGATGGGGAAGAAGAATTCCTTTCATAGCTATTGGTTCAATACCATTAGTATTATGTACTATAGCTATTTTCTATCCTCCAAATAATTTTTCTATACCATTATATTTAAGTATTATGAGTTCTCTATTCTTTATTTTTTATACTATAGTAGGAGCACCTTATAATGCTCTTATACCAGAACTATCCCAATCCTATGAAGATAGGCTAAATTTATCTACTTGGCAATCTATATTTAGACTTACATATTCTGCTATTGCTATGATCTTACCCGGATTTTTGATAAAATATTTTGGTAAACAAGATGCAACAGAGGGAATTCAAAAAATGGTTATCTCCCTTAGTTTATTTTCTCTCTTAGGTATGCTGCTACTTATTTTCACTATAAAGGAGAAGAACTATTCTAAAGCTAAACCTATAAAAATAAACTTTAAAGAAAGTACATCTATTATTTTTAAAGACAAATCTTTTATACTGTATCTTTTAGGATTACTGTTCTTCTTTATAGGATTTAATACTATCAGGACAGTCCTTAACTATTATGTTGAAGATATTATGAAATTAGGTAAAGAATATATTACTATTATCTCTGCCATATTTTTTGGTACAGCTGCTCTTTCTTTCTATCCTGTAAATAGACTCTCTAGAAAGTTAGGATATAGAAAAATTATGTTGTTTTCTTTGGCAGCTCTTACAATTTTATCTTTAATGCTATTTCAATTAGGAAAAATACTTCCAACTAACTGGGGAATAGCTATCTTTGCTATTGTAGGAATCTTTATATCAGGAAGTGCTTTTATATTTCCACCTGCAATGCTAAGTGAAATAGTCACTTCTTCTAATAAAGAAAACACTACTCAATTAGAAGGATTTTATTTTGGTATTCAAGGATTTTTTCTTAAGTTAGCATTTTTAATTTCAGCAGGATTTGTGCCTATACTATTGACTTTAAATAAAAATATAAATATTTTCCAAAATATCATAAAAGGAAATAATATGGTACAATTAGAAGGAATATATGCCACTACCTTACTGGCATCTTTTTCCTTTATAATTTCTTTTATATTTTATTATCTATATCCAGAAAAAATTATAAGAGATTAGTTCGTCACATAATTGAAAGATTTATATTATAAACTATACTTAAAATATAGTAAATACTTATTTATAAGTAAATTTAGGAGGAAAAAATATGAAAACAAATATTTATGTTATTTATGGTGGTAAATCTGTTGAACATGAAGTATCTCTAAAAAGTGGATTTGCAGTTATTAACTCATTAGATAAAAATAAATATAATATCTATCCAATTTATATCACAATAGATGGAGTTTGGTCTCCATTGGGCCTACTGGAGAACAATATTGAAAATCCAGATGAACTTAAAAAACCAAGTTCAAATACAATATCAAGCTCTATTGGAGACTTTTTATTAAACCAGCTTAAAGATGGTGAAAAAAACATTATATTTCCTGCTTTACATGGTACTAATGGAGAAGATGGAACAATCCAAGGCATGTTAGAATTATTAAATATTCCATATGTAGGTAATGAAGTGTTATCATCTGCAGCAGGAATGGATAAAGTAGTTATGAAGGATCTTTTTGCTAAATATAATATACCTCAAGTAAAATATACTTCTATTAAACTCCATACTTGGAAAGAAGATAAGGACAAGGTATATGGGAAAGTTGAAAACGAGCTAGATTATCCATATTATGTAAAACCAGCTAATTTAGGTTCAAGTGTTGGAATAAATAGAGTAGAAAATCGTAAAGAACTAGAAAAGGCAGTTGAAGAAGCTTTCTTATATGATTGCAAAGTCATTGTAGAAGAAGAATTAATTGCAAGGGAAATGCAAATATCTGTAGTTGGAAATGAAAACCCTAAGGCATCTGTACCTGGAGAATTTATTATGGAAAGACCTTTCTTTGATTATGATGCAAAATATATAGATGGTAAGTTAATTCCAGTAATACCAGCAAATTTAGAACCAGAAGTAAATGATAAAGTTCGAAAAACTGCTGTTGAAGCTTTTAAAATATTAGACTGTCATGGTCTTGCAAGAGTAGATATATTTGTTACAGATGACAATGAAATTTATGTAAATGAAGTAAATACAATGCCTGGTTTTACAGCTGTAAGTATGACTCCCGTTCTATGGGGGGCTACTGATGGCACTACTTATTCTGAACTAGTTGAAATACTTATTCAATTGGCTTTTGAGAGACATAGAGAAAAGAACAATCTTTTAAATACTAGATCATAGGAAGGAGGTTAGAATTGTCGCATTTCTTCTATAAAAAATAAACTTTTTGCGATAAATTCTGATAAATATATGATTAAAAGAACTTTAAGAGAAATTGAGCAAATGATTGAGGGTTCTAAAACCTGTAAAAAAGATAGGAATATTGTTATCCATGGAGTTTCTATTGATTCCAGAAGCATAAAGTCTGGTGAATTATTCATTCCTATAAAAGGTGAAAAATTTGATGGTCATAATTTTATATTAGATGCCATTGAAAGTGGTGCAGTAGCTACTTTATGGAATAAAACTGAGCCAATTCCGCCTAATGCTAATATACCTTTTATTTTAGTTGAAGACACTTTGGTAGCTATTCAAAATCTAGCAAAATCTTATTCTAAACAATTAGGTATGAAAATAATTGGAATAACAGGAAGTAATGGAAAAACATCTACTAAGGATTTATTAGCTGGAATTTTAAGCACTAAATATAAGACTGGAAAAACCATTGGAAATTTAAATAATCATCTAGGAGTACCTCTTACAATCTTAGGTTTTGAAGAAGATACAGAAATAGGTATAATTGAAATGGGCATCTCTGAACTTGGTGAAGCAGATTTATTATCATCAATTGCAGAACCTGATGTAGCTATTATTACAAATATTGGTGAAGCCCATTTAGAAACATTATATACTAGGGAAAATATAGCTAAAGGAAAACTTGAAATTATAAATCATTTAAATAAGGATGGTTTATTTATATATCCTGGAGATGAACCATTAATAAAGAATGAAATAAAAAAATTAAATCCTGAATTTAAAATAGAAACCTTTGGCCAAGATCCTTCTAATACTTATTGTCCTAAGCTAATAAGCATTGGAGAAAATGGACTATCTTTTAAACTAAACGAATCAAGTCCTAATGTTATAAATCTAGATCTTCTAGGAAAACATCAAGTATATAATGCTACAGCTGCAATAGCAGCAGCCAAATATTTCAATATATCTTTTGAAGATATACAAATTGGTCTTAAAAACGCAGATATTACAAAAATGAGAAGTGACCTTATTCATACTGAGACATGTACTATATTGGATGATTCATATAAATCTAATCCTGCAAGTGTTTTAGCAGCATTAGATACATTATATTCACTTGACAAATATAATAGAAAAATTGTTGTTCTAGGAGATATGCTAGGCCTAGGAGATGAAGAAATTTCTATGCATAGGGAAATCGGTGAAAAAATAGATCCAAGTCAAATAGACTACTTGTTTACCATTGGTCCTCTTGCTGAGCATATTGCTAAAGGAGCTAGTCCAATGATTCCAAAAAATAATATTAAATCATGTGTAGATAAAGAAGAATTAATTAACGATTTGAAAAAAATAGTAACTAAAGATTCAATTGTACTAATTAAAGCTTCTAGGGATCTACATTTGGAAAATGTAGTAGACGCATTAAAATCTAAGGATTCTTCATCAAAGGCTATATAAAAAAGGTGTTGTTTAAAATGAGTCAAATCATTTTGAACAACACCTTTTTAATAAATTAAAATGGAATATATAATATTTAATTTTGTCATTATTAAAGTCATAATTCATCTCTGAAATAAACACCAGAAGTTTTTTGTGCTATCTATATAAGCAAAAGTAATTAGCTAATATTAAATTAGAGCAAATAAGAAATTGTTAATAACTTCTTATTTGCCCTAATTATTTTAACTAAAAAAGCTTCTATCATTCATATCCTTAAATAGTGATAATAATTTTTCTTTTGTAAGCTTTTCCTTTTCCTCTCCAGATAAATCTATCAATACCTCTCCTCTATGAAACATTATAATTCTATTTCCATATCTAATAGCATGATCTATGTTATGAGTTACCATTAAAGTACTTAAATTTTTTTCTTTAACTATTTTGTCTGTAATATCCATGACTATTTCAGAGGTCTTAGGATCTAATGCAGCTGTATGTTCATCTAGAAGTAAAAGCTCTGGATTTCCAAGTACTGCAATAAGTAAGGCTAAAGATTGCCTTTGTCCTCCAGATAGTTGAGAAATAGGATTATGAAGTTTGTCTTCAAGTCCTAGATCAAAAACCTCTAATAGTTCTCTAAAATGTTTTTCTTTCCTCTTCTCTTTAAGAAAAGAAAGCCCAAAACTATTCCCCTTATTCTTCGCTATAGACATATTTTCATATATGGTCATAGAGGGAATAGTTCCCAAGGATGGATCCTGAAAAATTCTAGATATTTTCTTACATCTTTCAAATTCTTTTTCCTCAGTTATATCTAATTTATCTAAAGTAATTCTACCACTATCAACTGGAACTTTCCCTGAAACAATATTTAAAAAAGTTGATTTCCCTGCTCCATTACTTCCAACTATACAAACAAAATCTCCATTATCTATATTTATATTGAAATTATCAAATACCTTATTTTCATTAATACTTCCTTTATTAAAAGTCTTTGAAATATTTTCTAATTGAAGCATATTCATCACCTATCCATTAACTTATTTTAGATTGAAAAATACCTTGTAACCCTCTTTTAAACTTAAATGACTTCTTTAATGAAATGGATTCATTGCCAAAAGTAAGAGCAATTACTACAATAATAGCACTAATAAGCTTTAAATCACTTGGGTTAAAACCTAGTTTTAAACTTAAAGCTATACTTGTTCTATATAAAAAAGTACCTATTATACATAGAACACTAGCATTTAAAAAAGGTATATTCCTAAATATAGAATAGGCGAGAACTATTGAAGCAAGACCCATAACTACAGTTCCAGTTCCCATATTTATATCACTAAATCCTTGATACTGGGCTAATATACCACCAGCTAAAGCTATCATCCCATTAGAGATTGAAAGAGCTAGTATTTTAATTTTCCCTGTATCTAATCCTAAAGATATAATCATGTTTTCATTATCTCCAGTCCCTTTCATTACATAACCTAATTTTGTCTTAAAAAACAGTGTAAACAATACTGCACATAATATTAAAATAATAAGGTTCATAATCATACTATCCTTATTTGAAAATATAGTATCATAGTTAAATAATGAAAGATTTGACACTCCCATAACCCTAAGATTTATAGAATATAGTCCTACCATCACTAAAATTCCAGAAAGAATATCTTTTATTTTAAGTTTCACATTTAAAAATCCAGTTACAGCTCCAGCCATACCTCCTGCTAACATAGCTATAATTAAAGAAATATGAGGATTTACTCCCTTTATTATTAATACAGCAGATACACTGGCTCCTAGTGTAAAACTACCATCAGCAGAAAGATCTGGAAAATTAAGTATCCTATAAGTTATATAAACTCCCATCACCATAATAGAAAAAATGAAACTTTGTTGGAGGATGCCTAATAAAAATTTACTCATCTGATTCACCCTCCTTTATTATATTTCCACTATTTAATATGTCTTCTGGTATGTTTAATTTGAGTTTCTTTGCTATTTGTTCATTTATTGTAAGCTCAGTCTCAGTTAAATTGGCAACTGGAATATCTTTTATATCTTTTCCTTTTAATATATCAACGGCCATAAGACCTGTTTTATATCCAAGTTTATAATAATCAAGTCCTTCACATGCTAATGCCCCATTTTTAACCATAGGCTCATCTACACCTATCGTTCCTATATTATTTTCTACAGCAACTTTAGAAATAATAGGCATACTGGAAGCTATCAAATTATCAGATGGAAGAAATAAAAAATCTATTTCTTTTATTTTTGCATTTAATGCTGATTCTATTTCGGATGAATTTGTAACTGGAATCTCTACTATAGATATTCCCGTTTTTTTAGAAACTTCCTTAGCTTTATCTACTTGAACATGGGAATTGACCTCGCTTGTATTATATATAATCCCTACCTTTTTTGTATTGGGAAATAGTTTCTTTCCTAATTCAAGTTGTTTATCTATGGGAACTATATCAGTAGTACCTGTTATATTTCCATCAGGAGTATCTATATCTTTTACCAGTCCTGCTGAAATAGGATCAGTAATTGCTGTGAAAAGTATTGGTATTTCATTAGTAGATTGTAAAGCTGATTGGGCTGACTGAGTAGAAATAGCTAGTATTAAGTCCTTTTTTTGGGAAACAAAATTATCAGATATAGTCTTAGTCAAGGCCATATCACCTTGAGCTAATTGAATATCAATATCAATATTTTTCCCATCTTCATAGCCTTTTTCTTTCAAGGCATGAATAAATCCATCCCTAGCACTATCTAACGCAGGATGTTCTATAATTTGACTAATTCCTATTGAAATTTTTTCCTGAGATTTTGTGGATGAGCATCCACTTAAAGATATGACAATTATAAATAACAAAATAAAGCCTAAGCATTTACTTAGACTGGTACATTTTTTTCCTACCATGCTACCGTCCTCCTAATTTCATATTTATTTTTTACTTCTAAAAACCTACCATTCTACTTTTAGCCCGAAGGCTAGCTACTATATTACTAAATCTACTATTAAAAATTAAATATGCTAAACATTATAAACTCTTAAATATAGTTTGTCAATAGGGTTAAACTTGAAAAAATTGACAAGGTATCACTCTATTCCAAAATTCTAATCTAAAGGCGGTATAGATCTATGACCTACCCCTATTGCCAAATCATTTAAATGTAATAGTCCAATACTTATAAATAAACATACAACAATATGTTCCCCGAATCTAGCTATACCAATTTTACCACCGAAATTAAGTCCCATTGCTTTTGAATCTACCTGACTTATAGCATCCTTAGTTGCTCCTGCTACTGCCCCTTCATAAACATGCTCTTCTTTGATAATTCCTGTTTTTTTAGAGGCTACTAATGCCCTTTCTATTATTGTTGGAATTGAATTGATTAAATCTCCACCTATATCCACAGCTGTAGATTTTATATTCTGTTTTTCAAATTCCTTGACTAATATTTTTTCTTCTTGCCTAGTAGATACAGCTAGTTTTATAGCTGCCTTTGCAATTTCCGTACTCTTACTTTCCATATTTACCACCATCCTATGTACTTTAGTTTAAATTGTATATCTAAAATAATATTTTGTAAATAGTTAAAAACTCTTTTCCCTATACCATAGAAAATCCTAAAAAATCATATATTTCTAAATATGATTTCCAAAAAAAGTTCAATCTTTCCTCATCAAACATTACTACATCCAATGTAACTACTACACTATTTCTAAAAGTATAGCTTCTTCCAATATTCTACCCTTCACCTAAATCATAAAGTTCTTTTAATTCAATAAATATATCATCCTTATAATTAATTAAGCCTTTTGTATATCCTGATACAATAGCAATATTAATTTAAGATTGTTCATAATTACTCTACTTATTAAAGTCTCATAACTCTTATAAACTATCCTTAAATATAATTATCCTTAATATATAAGAGTATTATCCTACCTAAAAAGTTCATTTTATTTAAATAAAAAAATTAGTGGCATTTAAATACCACTAATTTTTTATATCAACTAAATTAGTTATAACACACCAATCTAAAGCTTGTTTTTTATCTATATTATCTTTTTCCATAGTTATATCATAAGGTGTTTTTTTCTCATTAATCATTTTTTCTAATGGAGTAATATATTCTCTTTCTTCTTCATTTAATCCATCTTTTGCAACTTTTATAATATACTTAGCTATTTCATAAATAGTTTTATCTTTTAACTTCCCATCCAATCCTTTTTCAATTATATCTGTTTTAGCTTTATTTATGTCAAAAATACTTGTACTTCCAACGTAGTTATATACTTTATCAATACTTTTCTCATTATATAATATTCCTTTTAATAGTGCAATTGCAGAGAAATTTAATGGATAAGGTATAGAATCCATCATTCTTACTTCCACATATTTTTTAGTTCTTACATCAGGAAAAAACATAGTTAAAACATGTTCTAATTCTTCTATTGAATAATCATCTGAATTAAAAACCTCCTTATAAGGCTTATCACCAGTATAGTAAAGTCTTTCTCCATTATCAATAAAAATAGGTGGTCTATTTAACACATATTCAGCATATTTTTTATATCCAAAGTCTTCATCTAATGCTATATCCACTATTCCACATCGATCACTATCACAATTTTCCCATATATGAGTTCTCAAATTTTTCTTATTCCATGTCTTTCCTTCAAAATAAAAAGCATTATCAAATATTGCATATATAACTGGAGAAATAATATTAGCTAATTTAAATTTCCTAATATAGTCTTCTTCAGACTTATAGTCAAAAGATACTTGTAAAGAAGCTGTACCTTTCATCATATTGTGAGCAAATGCACCCCTACTTTTAAAATATTCATACATATAGTCATATCTTTGTTTTGGCAATATTTTTATATCTGAAATTTTAGTTTCTGGTTGATATCCAGTGGTAATTAATGCCTGATTTTTTCTTTCTAAAATTGGAACTATTTCATTTAGAGAATTAAAATATTCTTTTTCTATCTCCTTTATATCTTTTTTTGCATTTATGCTCAATTCAAATTGGCTTCCTGGTTCAAGAGTTATAGTAGTTCCATTTTTATTAAGTCCAAGAAGATATTTTCCTTCATATATCCCTTTCCATCCTTTTGAAACCAATTCTTCTAAAGTTTCTTCCACCCCATTATCTCCATAATATGAAATAGTCTTAAAACTAGCTTTATCTATTATGAAATGTTCAAACTCTACACCTATCTTAAAGTCCTTTTTTTCTTTTTCATTGTCTTTAAAATATTTTTCTATTTCCTCTACTTGTCTTATATAATCCATTAATATCCCTCACTTTTCATAAACCACTTTATTCCTTTATACCCCATAGTTATAATCTGACACTTATATATACCCATATAGTATATATTTAACATAAAGAATAATGATTAAAAATATGATACAATTATTACAGGTGATATTATGAGAATATTATTAGATGGAGATGGTTGTCCTGTAGTGGATATTTCCATTAAAATAGCAAAACTATATAAATTAGAAGTTATTATAGTTAAAAATTATCATCATGAAATATATGATGATTATGCTACTATTATTACTGTAGAGCCAACTCCTGATAGTGCTGATTTTTATATTGTCAATGAAGCTAGAAAGGGAGATATAATTATTACACAAGACTATGGTTTGGCGGCTATGGCTCTTTCTAGAGGTGCATTTTGTATAAATCAAAATGGATTTATAATTGACTCTGAAAATATTGATGGACTGCTTAATAGGAGATATTTGAACCAAGAACTTCGTAGAAAACACAAAAAATATTCTAAATTTAAGAAAAGAAATACTCAAGCTGACATAATTTTTGAAAAAAATCTTAAAAATTTAATAGAGAGCCAGCTATAAATATTTCTTTTCACAAATTAAACCCATATTAATCATCTATCATATTATCCCTAAAAAACTTAATCAAACCATATTGAGCAAGGATTTCCATAAATTGAGTATCAAGAGAAGCTTCTAAGCCTTCTAACATTGCATTATCCTTATATCTTCTTTCATTTTCTTTAATTTCTCTACTAAATATTTTATATGCTTCTTCTTTTGTATTACAATCCTTTAGTAGATCAGCATATCTGTCATATTCTTTAGAAAGCTCATTCATAAAATAATTATCTAGTTCTGTATATCTACTTTCATATTCTTTCAGCACTTCTTCTTTACTTTTTAACTTTATCATATATGCCACTTCCTTTTAAATAAGTAATACATATATTATACACTAAATTTTCTTAATTTTCTATATTTGATTGTTTGCATAAAATAAGAATAACAATTCCTAAAAATTTACTTTTCTTTAGTTTTTCAAATAATTAAGAAAAATGAAAAAAGAAGTCCTTATCGATTATAATTATAAAACTATTACTATAGTAGATAAAAGTATATTGAAATAGTTTTATTTTTTTATCTACATCAGAGTTATATTTAATATAACAAATACACAATATAAATATAACTAAAAAGGGTAATATATAAATGAATATATTTTAAGCTGGAGGTGCCCGTTATGAGCGAATTAATAAATAATAGAGAATATAGACAGGAAATATTGAAAGAAGTTATTAGAGAACTCCATGCTGGAAAAACTGTAGAGGAAGTGAAAACTAAATTTGGTGAAGCTATAGAGGGAGTTTCTCCATCAGAAATATCCGCTATGGAACAGCAATTAGTTAAAGAAGGTTTGCCAATAGAAGAAATTCAAAATCTATGTGATGTTCATGCCGCAGTATTTAAAGGTTCTATTGAAGAAATACATCATCCCGAAGAAGTGCCAGGACATCCCATTTATACTTTAAGAAAAGAGAATGACGCTATTCAAGAGTATATTTTAGAAAATATTAATCCCCACCTAGATAAGTTCATTAAAAAAGATAATGAGGACAATATAAATAATCTTATAGAAGATATTAATTTACTTTGGGATATTGACAAACATTATAGTAGAAAAGAAAATTTAATTTTCCCTTATTTAGAAAAATACAATATTACAGCTCCACCAAAAGTAATGTGGGGAGTAGATGATGATATCAGGGCATTATTGAAAGATATTAAACTAATGCTTAAAGATTATAGGGGTAATAAAGATGAAGTAGATGAAAAAATTAAACATGCAATACATCAAATTGAAGAAATGATTTTTAAAGAAGAAAGTATATTATTCCCTATGGCTTTAGAAACATTAACTGAAGATGAATGGATAGAAATATATGATGAAAGTGATGAAATAGGCTATGCCCTGATTTCTCCAGATACTAGGTGGAAATTAAAAAGAATCAATATAGATAAAAAAGAAGAAAATGATCCTATGAAAGATGGATATGTAAAATTTGAGACAGGGGTTCTCTCTTCAAAAGAAATAAATCAAATACTTAATGCTATACCAGGAGATATGACCTTTATTGATAAAAATGATATTGTAAAATATTTCTCCCAAGATGAAAATAGGATATTCCCTCGTACAAAAGCTGTAATAGGACGAAGTGTACAAAATTGTCATCCACCTGCTAGCGTTCATATAGTCGAAGAAATATTAAATGACTTCAAGTCCGGGAAAAAAGATAATGAAGATTTCTGGATTAAAATGGGAGATTTATATGTACTAATTAGATACTTTGCCATTAGAGATGAAAATGGTGAATACTTAGGTACATTAGAATTTACACAAAACATTGCTCCAATAAAAGCATTAGAAGGGGAGAAAAGATTATTATCTAAATAATTTAACTCTATATCATTAATACTTTCTATTTCTATCACATTTTCCTCCAAAAATTTAGCTTTTAAAAAATAAATGGACAGCAGCCAATGGAAATTCCAAAGCAAAGATTTGTAAAATAAAAGCGTCCTATTTATAATAGTTTTACCACTAAACTCAAATAAAAAGGATGTTGATAAAATGAACAAAAGTTATTTAAAACAAATGCTCACTTATATTAATATAAATATATCATATTGGAAAAAATCAATAGTTTAAAAGATAGAAGAGAAAAACATTCCATAAAACTTTCAACATGTAAGTTTAATAAAAAGAAAATTATCATTATAAAATTTGAAGCTAAACTTCTAGGAATTTCATGACATAATAACTAGATATTTTATTATTAAATAAAAAACCCTAACTAATTTTCACTAGTTAGGGTTTTAACTTCCTATAAATTTTTAGCAAAATCTATTCCAAACTCTCTGCAACGTTCTAATCCTTCTTCATCTGGGTTCCATAATTCTTTTATGCCATTATTTATTACTTCAAATTTTGCATCTTTTAATCTTTCTGTTATAATCTTTACTGATTCACCACTCCATCCATAGGAACCAAAAGCAGCTGCTTTTTTATTCTTAAATCCTAAACCTTTTACCATGTCAAGAATTCCTGATATAGAAGATAGTATACTATTGTTTACTGTAGATGCTCCTACTAGTACTGCATCTGATTTAAACATTTCAGTTATAACATCATTCTTATCTGAATTTGCTGCATTGAATAGTTTTACTGCAACATCTTTATTCTCCGACTTAATACCTTCTGCAATAGCTTCTGCCATTCTTCTTGTAGCATTCCACATACTATCATACACTATAGTGATTTGATTTTCCTTATAATCTTTTGCCCATTCTAAATACTTTCCTATAATTTGAGCTGGATTATCTCTCCATATGATACCATGACTTGTTGCTATCATATTTACTGGTAAATTAAATCCTAAAATTTCTTCAATTTTCCTTGTTACAAGAGGGCTAAATGGAGCTAATATATTTGCATAGTATTTCATTGCTTCTTGATATAATTCTGCTTGGTCCACTAAATCATTGTACATCAAATCAGATGCATAATGTTGACCGAAGGCATCGTTACTAAATAATATATTCTCACCATCCATATATGTAAACATGCTATCCGGCCAATGGAGCATCTTTGCTTCAATAAATGTAAGCTTATTTTCTCCAATATCTAATGTATCTCCTGTTTTCACTTCAACAAAATTCCAATCTTCGTGATAATGGGCCTTCAATATTTTTGCACCAGCAGCTGTACAATAAATAGGTACGTCGGGTATTTCCTTCATAAGTAATGGCAATGCACCACTATGATCTACTTCAGCATGGTTTGCAATTATATAATCTATTTCATTTAGGTTTATTTCTTTTTTAAGATTTTCAACAAATTCTTCATCAAAAGGTTTCCACACAGTATCAATTAGTACATTCTTTTCATCCCTTATTAAATAGGAATTATAGGAAGTTCCTCTATGTGTAGAATATTCATCTCCATGAAATCTTCTAAGTTGCCAATCAATTTTTCCTACCCAAGTTACCTTATCAGTCATTTTAAAACTCACAATATTACCTGGTTTCTAAAATCATATTAAATAGTATAAATATGATTTTTCACTTATTATTAAGTGGTAGCATCACAGGATTCAGCTACTAGGGTATAGCCTCTTGACTATAAATCTTATATAGCCTTATCTACATTTAGTATATAAGTACAACAAGATTAAAGGTGTTACCTTTCCCTATAGTTTATATCTAAATTGTTAAAGGCTTTTCCTTCTAGGTGTCCTTTAACAAGATAAAACTTAAGGTTAAGAGGCTATACTTAGTATGTATTTCCTGTTTCTTTGCCACAAACCAGGTTTTTCACCGCCTTTCTTTTTAATTTTTTTACTTATTATTGACCACTGTTTCCAGTTGTTCTCCTTGTTGAATTTAAGTTTCTCTTTTTCTGTTGATAGTTTATCTTTTAAAAGCTTCGGTACCTTTTCGTTATAGCCGAAAGCTCTACGACCAATTACTAAAGCTGAACTTTCATGAACATTTAGTCCATATTGGTGAGAATATTTATATAGTCCTATTTTACTTGTATATTGAGGCTTTACTTTTATTACTTGGACTCCTTCTCTCCTAGCTTTAGATTCAAGATTTGATAGTAATTTTCTATATGTGAATTGATCTCTAATTCTTGCAAACTTACTTTTTACATCTCTATCATTTTTAAACTTTAAATCTTCTATAGATATAGCACAGCCTTCGGCTTTAGCTATCTCTATTACTTCTTTTGCTAACTCACCACATAAATTATTTCGCTTATTACTTCTTGCATATAATAATTCATTTTGCTTTAAATAGGTAGAATTTTTATAATTTGCATTTTTGTCTAGTCTTGTTAATGCAAAACCATCTGGATTTGTGTCTACTCCTATTATGCCATTATCTGTAGTATAAAGTTCTTTATATTCTCTTAATTTACTTTCATCTATAGTAATATGTACATATATCTTACCTTCTCTTTTAATAAGTTCTACTTTATAAGCTTCACCTATTTTTAAATAGTCTAGTACCATTTGTCTATAGTTTCTTCCATTTATCTTACCTGTTTTTTTAGATAGTTTTTGTGGTAAATATAATGGTATCTGCATTTTTATTGCCCAATTTCTTTTATCTTTATTTAAAGTGGATATTTCTAGAAAGGTCATATTATCTTTTATTATTATTCTTAAGTTTGGATTGCCTCCCTTAGTTTTATCTCCTCTAGAATAGTAGTTATTGTCTCTTAACTCTTTCCATTCTTCATTAGTTATTTGACCTTTGCATCTTTTGATAAAATTTTTTCTGCCTCCAAAAATTACTTTTGGGATTGTGTTACTATCTATATGATTTTTATAAAATTGTTGTTTTTTCTTCCGTTTATTTAGTTTTTTAGTTAAAGCATTTATTTTATTTTTTGATTTAGCTTTTTTAAGTTGTTTTTCTATCCTTTTTACTTTCTTTGAATAATTATCATAGTATTCCTTAACTAATTTCTTTTGAGATGCTATTATCTGGCTTGCTGCTTTAAGGGCATCTTTACTTTGTCTTATATTTAATCCATATTTCTTTGAAATATATTTTTCTATTTCTCCCTTTTTCATATTTCCTTCTATAAGTCTATTAAAACCATATCTTTTTGCTGATGAAAATACAGTCATTAGTCTATTAATTTCAAATTCTGCATCTTTAGATACATTGATTAATATACCTCTAACCGTTACTTTCATCTATTTCACCTAGCTTTCTAAAAGGTAGCATAAGCACCATCTCCTTATGCTTATTATATAATAAGCAAACATACGTTTCGATATTTTTATGAATATAATTTACAATAGCTTAATACTATTTAGCATTGTTTTCGTATACTGTTTCTAATCTCCCTACATTCTTTCTTGTCTTTCATATTAACACATACCATTACATATATACACTAGAATAATAAAAACTAATCATTTATGTTAAAAAAAACTGGGTACAATAGTCTTGAGGTGATTATATGAAATCAATAGATATTATGATTCAAGAGCATGAAAATATTAGAAGAATGTTAAAAGTCATAAGAAAATATTCTTATAAAGTACTTCTTAATGAAGAAATAGATTATAATGATTTCTATAAAATAATAGATTTTATTAGAAATTATTCTGATAAACATCATCATATGAAAGAAGAAAAAGTACTATTTAAAATTATGAAAGAAAATCTTCCGCAATTTGCAAAAAATGGGCCTATTACGGGTATGTTAATTGAACATGACATTGCCCGTCTTTACATCCTAAATCTAGAAAAAGCTTTAGGTGAATACAAAGAAGGAAATGATGAAAAAAGATTAGATATAATAGCTAATTCTATATCTTATGCTGATTTATTAAATAGACATATTGACAAAGAAAATACAGCTCTGTATAAATTTGCTGAAAAATTACTACCTTGTGATAGTAAAAACAAAATAGATGAACAAAGTGAAGAAATTGAAAAAAGTGCCAATAAAAAAGGTACCCAAGATAAATACCTTAAGCTACTTAAAGAATTAGAAGATAAGATTAGTTTAAGAGAGTAGTATAAAGTGATTTATGTCTAAATAATAATAAATGCTTTTTTCTGGTAAGACAAAAATAACAAATAAAGCCAGAAAGGAGCATTTTTTTATGACTACATTGAAAAAAGAACTTTATGGCTACACTGAAATATAATTAAAACTAAATTTGGAGAGTAGAACAAATATAGATTAATATTATTTAGATTTATTTAGTTCTCCTCTTTTTTGATTAATCATAAATAGTCATACAATGTCCAGATAAATTCATAACCTTTTATTCTGCCTACCCCTCCATAACTACAATCTATTTCATTATATTCTTTCGATTTTATCCTTTCTTACTCCCGAGCTATTTATCAATATAGGTACTGGATCTCCACTATGTTCTTTTTTTCACATGGAGTTGAATGATCTGCGCTAAGGCTATGATTGTATCCTCTGGATCATACTTTAATATATTTCCTATAAGTTTATCAAATAATTCTATAGCTTGTACTTTCCCTTTTGGATTTTCATAAGGTATTTATATTCTATTTACTAATATTTCAATTATAATTTGAAATAATGATTTTAAAAATCCTAATCCTAGAAATAAAAGATGAGATTTCTTTTGAAGATATAGAACACCTATATATTCTCTTATAATTGCATTTAACCAATAGTAGAATTTTGTCTTTGATCCTGAACCATCACATTTAATCCCAAGCTTTTTAGCAATTAGCAATGCACGAAAAACATGGAAATTATTAGTAACAACAAGTATTTCAGGTTCACTTTGATTCTCCCTTTTCATCCAATCTTCTTTAATTAACTCATATGAAAAGCACAAGTTTTCTTCTGTGTTTTTTGATCTTGTTTCTCTAATAATATACTTTTGTTCTAAACCCTTATCAATTGCATAGTTAGCCATAGCTTCTCCTTCTGGTAATGCCTCATCATGGCCTTGTCCTCCAGAAAATACTACCTTGACTAAATGATCTTCTAAGTTAAATTTATTATGTTTTTCAATCCCTTTTTCTATTCGACTTGCAAGCAAAGGCGTAACTTCATTATTTATTAAACCACTACCTAAAACAATAATATAATCATATGTCTTTCCTAAGTGAGGTATAAGATTTAATAATGATGAAACAAAAAATAATACCATTACAAATAAAAAATATCCAAAAACAAATGTAATAAAATCAAATAAACTACTTAAAATAATATTGTCTATATTACTATATAACTTTGGAAATATAAAAATCCAAATAATTAATGCTATGCCAAAACCAAGTGATAATAAATGCGAAATAGTGACTCCTTCCCTTTTAACTAACTTAGTTCCTGTAGTAAAAAGACTAATTACAAACCATATAATAAAGATAGGAACTGAAAGAATCACACCAACTACCAATAAAATACTGAAATAATAAACAAACGGAATATCAGAATATGAAAAAACAAACAACATTGCTAAAAATGCCAACATAATCAGGAAAACAAATAAATTAACACCTATAAATAATGTACGTCTTTCTTTTTTCATATTATAATAAAACAACACACCTGATAAAATAACGAAAGCCCAAGTAATTACTTTAATATACAAAATTATACTCCTTTCAAATATTCATAGTGATATTGTATCGAAACTAATCAATATTTTCTATGTAAAAATACAAAATATGATAATAATTAAGAGCCCCTAACCAAAGACTCTTTCCTTTTCTCCATACGCTAATAATAGTATTGCATTTATCGTTACAAGTAATACGCTTAGCTCATGAATCAACATTCCTGAAGATAAAAATGCTATTTTAGTAATTGCACCTATTTCTTCTTGACTACTTACTTCTATCTCACTTCCTGATAATAGCTTTAGCAAATGGTGTCCTGAATACATTTCTCCTTTAATTTCATCTGATTCAACAACTTCCTTATTAAAAGTAACTTTTGTCTTACTTGAATTAAATAACACTTCTAATTTTTCTACACCTTTTGTTTTCATAACATAACTCCTCCTTAAATTCTAGTTGTCTTTATTCTCTACATTTATTATAGAAAGTATTTAAGTAAAATACTTTGACCTAAACCAAAATTATAATAAATAATAAAATTTAGATATAATAAAGCTAATAATTTAAGATTCTTGATAGATTTGTCTTTCTCATTACGAAGTATTAGGTGAAGAGGTAAAATCTACATGTAGAAAATAAGGCCTAAAGAAGGTGATCTTTTGAAGATAACGGAAAAAAATTTTATTGAACAAATGAAAAAAAGAAATGAGAAAGCTTTAGAATATGTAATTGATAATTATGCTTGGATTCTCAAAACAGTTTTAAAAAAGCACCTCTTCAACCTTGAGAATCTTTATGAAGAATGTATGAATGATTGTCTACTTGCTATATGGAATAATATTCATTACTACAATCCTCAAAAATCCAGTTTTAAAAATTGGATAGCAGGAATAGCTAAATATAAATCCATTGATTATATGAGAAAATACTTAAAGGATTTAGAAAATGGAAATATAGATGATATTGTTCTTGCTTCTGAAGATAATTCTATTAAAGAGATTTTATCTAATGAAATTAGTATGGAAACTAAGAAAATGCTCTATAGTTTATCAGAAGAAGATAAGGAGATTTTTAAAAAACTATATTTTGAGGAAAAGAACATGAACGAAATTTCTAAAGAAACAGGACTTAGTAAGTCTATTTTATATAACAGACTTTCAAGAGGCAAAAAGAAGATGAGAAAAAATATTAGTGTAAAAGGAGATTATGAAAATGAAAGACTCTAAAAATATTTACACTCTTTTAAATGAAATGGAAATTAATATAGATGATTATGAAAAAGAAATGTTAAGCGATATTGAAAAACAAAATTTAAAAAGTAGTTTTAAGAAAAACCTTAAGAAGAAATTTAATTTTAAAAAGCTTGGTACTGTTGCAGCTGCTTTATTAATATCCATAGGTATTTTCAGCCAAACAACTATAGGAAAATCTGTTTATGCTAATGCTGAATCAAAAATTTCAGAAATATCCTATTCCATAGGAAAGTCTTTAGGTCTTAAGAAAAATATTGAGCCCTATACAAATATAGTTGGTGAAACTAGAGAGGATAAAGGTATAGAGGTTAAATTAAATGAAGTAGTTATAGATAAGGATGAATTAATTTTTTCTACAATTGTATGTATGGATAAAACCGTAGATAGACTAGATTTTGATTTTGATATCTATATAGATGGAAAAAAAACAGACCGTCCTGGTGGAGGCGGAGATTTTGAAAAAATTGATCACTCTGAAAATATATTTTTCAATATTGCCTACACTGATATAAAAGAAATTGATACCACAAAAAACATGGATATAAAAATTGTACTAAACAATTTAAATTATAATATAGGTACTTCTATGGATAATATAGTTGGAGAATGGGTATTTGAATTTAATGCAAATGGTGCTGAACTCGCAAAAAATACTTATGCCTTTCCATTAAACTATTCATTTAATATAGGTAAAAAGAATTATATTCTAGAAGAATTTAGATCCAACCTAATGGGTCAAAAAATATTTGGAAAAATAGAAAATGATTCTGAATATCATTATATTGTATTAGAAGGATATGATGATTTGGGAAACAAAGTTGGCTTCTTTCCAACTAGTGAGTCACGAGATAACGATTTAAATTTAACAAATTTAGTATTTGAATATGATGATAACTACGGTGTGCTCTCTGATGAAGCCAAATATATTACCCTAATTCCCTATGCCTCAAAACCAGTTCCAATTGGCGGAAATGAAGATGATCCAAAATATGATTCTAAGCCAGTTGGTGAAGAATTTACAATATTTTTAGACAAGTAAAATATAGAAAGGGGCTGTTTCAAAATA
>CCEZ01000020.1 GCA_000751555.1 Anaerosalibacter massiliensis
AGAGTGGCGTGTAGATTTTTATGAAGAAGTGGAAAGAATGGATAAAGTTTTAGAAACATTAATATATATAAGGAAAAATTTAAAAGATGTACCCATATTATTTACTTTTCGTAGTATCAGAGAAGGCGGAAATAAAAAGATAAGTGATGAATATTATATAAAGTTAAATTGTATGGCTATAGAATCAAAAATTATAGATTTAATAGACATTGAACTTTTTAATAAAGAAGAAAATATAAAGAAGATTTTAAATACAGCACATTCTAATAGTGTTTATGTAATAATGTCAAATCATGATTTTAAACAAACTCCTCCAAAAGACGAAATAATATCTAGGCTATTGAAGATGCAAAACCTAAGAGCTGATATATTAAAAGTAGCATTTATGCCAAATAGTGTTAGTGATGTTTTAGTCCTTTTAGAGGCTACAAATTATATGAAAGAGAATCATGCTAATAAGCCATTGATTACAATTTCTATGGGAAAAAAGGGAGTTATAAGTAGGATAGTAGGAAAAACATTTGGTTCTGCTGCTACTTTTGCGTCTGGAGAAAAAGTTTCAGCACCAGGGCAAATATTTGCTTTAGAACTTAGACAGATTCTTAGTGTATTAAATAAATAATAGTTTATTTATTTAATATAAACAAGAATACCTCAACTTCTAATCAAAACATAGAACGTACTTCTAGACTTGTAAAACAAGAGAGGTACAATAGGTATATGACTAATTCAACAATAATAAGGATTATCTAGCAAGGTTAAAACTTAATTACCAAATTTCTTGTGAATTTAGCTTAGTGGTTAGAATCTCTCATAGGGGTAAATAAGTGGGGGGAGTTCACTTGACATATAAATGAAATTAGAATAAAATGATATTATAATTAAATACGGTTGTTTATGGTATTTTTGATTATATCAAAAATTTAAAAGGGAAGATTGGTGAAATGCCAACACGGTCCCGCCACTGTAATGGAAATTTGAGTTCACTTATACCACTGTTCTTTCAATAAAAGAATGGGAAGGTGCGAATTTATTATAAACCTAAGTCAGGAGACCTGCCATAAATAAGACACTTATGATTGCTCACGAGGATGAGAAGGTGTAAAAGATATAGTATGGCTATGTCTATGCTTTCTTGTGCCTATAGAAAACAAACACTCTTCATCTCTGAGGGGTGTTTTTTATATTGTTTATTTTTATGAAAGATTAAGGAGGTATATTATGGAAAATAAGAAAAGAGAAATATTAAATGTACATAGGTACAGGGTTGCTTGTAAAGAGTTTGATTCTAATAAGAAGATACCAAAAGAGGATATTGATTTTTTACTTGAAGTTGGTAGACTTTCTCCTAGTTCTTTTGGATTTGAACCTTGGAAGTTTATTGTAATCCAAGATGATAAGTTAAAGGAAGACTTAATTTCTTTAACTTTAGATTGTGAAAAACAAATTTCAACATCAAGCCATTTGGTAATGATGCTTGCAAGAAAAGGTTCAGATATTATATATAGTTCTGACTATATAACTTATATAATGAAAGATGTAAAAAATATACCAGAAGATGAGATAAGTGAAAGACGTGAAGATTATAGAGTTTTTCAGAGGGAAAACTTTAAGCTTTTAAATGATAAAGAAGCTATGTTCCAATGGTCAATAAAACAGACTTACATTCCCTTAGGGAATATGATAACGGCTGCTGCAGAAATAGGTATAAGCTCTTGTCCTATAGAAAATTTTCACAGGGAGAAGTTAGAAAAATTATTAGAAGACAATGGAATATTAGATAGTTCAAAATTTGGAGTTTCTTGTCTAGTAACTTTTGGATACAAGAAAGATAAAGTCTATATAGAAAAAGCTAGAAGGCCAATTGGGGAAGTAGTAGAATGGATAAAGTAAATATTCTCTAATTTATATATAAAAAAGCTTAGAGCCATATATGGTTCTAAGCTTTTTCGTCTAATTTTACAAATTATTTTGTTCTTTAAACTTTTTTACTATTTTAACAATTTCTTTTTTATAATCATCTTCTCCAGGATATCCTTCTACTATATAGCCATGTTCTCTAACTTTTCCTAAAATCATTAAATTTCTATATAAATGATTATCTCCTGTTCCTTGCCATCTCATATCAGTTATTATTCCGATTATTAGCCTTGGTTTTTTAGTGACAATACTATATTCTTCTTCCATTTCCTTAATTAATCCAAAGCCCATTACTTCTCCAGCAACCCCATCGTCTATAGTAAGTCCATCTAAACAGGCAAATAATATATTGGCCTTTTTTAACTCAAGAGTATCAGCTTGAGCTATTTTTATATCAGTGATAATATTATCATTTTCTCTTTTATCATTGATTTCAGCATTTCTTTGTGGAACATACATAGCAATTCCCGTTTCATCTTCAATATAGCTAGCTACTTCTTCTGTCCATCTAAATACGGCATCATTAAAAAAATGTGAAGCAAAATATCCTTTCATTTTTAAACCTCCTAACTATTCTTACTTTAAATACCCTTATATATAATAATTAATCTTTACTATATTTGCAAAGCAATTAAAATTTGTTCTAATTGGGTATATAAATAAATAGATAAAATGGTAGGAGGGATAATATGAAAAATATAGATATAGAAAAAAGAAAAGAAGAGATATTGAATGCACATAAATTTAGATTTGCTTGTAAGGAATTTGATCCAGATAAGAAGATACCAGAAGATGATTTTAACTTTTTACTTGAAGTAGGAAGGTTATCTCCTAGTTCTTTTGGATTTGAGCCATGGAAGTTTGTTGTAGTTGAAAATGAAGAACTTAGAGAAAAATTATTGCCAGTAGTTTGGGGAGTTAAAAGACAGATGCCAACATTGAGTCATTTGGTAATAATATTGGCTAGAAAAAGCTCAGATGTTATATATAGCTCTGATTATATTACTCATATGATGAAAGATATACACAAAATGCCAGAAGATAAAGTAAAAGAAAGACGTGAAAAATATAGAAAATTTCAAAATGAAGATTTTAAAATCTTAAATAATGATAAGGATATGTTTGAATGGTCAGTGAGACAGACATATATTGCTCTTGGAAATATGCTAACTGCAGCAGCAGAAATAGGTGTAGATTCTTGCCCTATAGAAGGGTTTCATAAGGAAAAGCTAGAAAAGTTATTAGAAGATGAAGGAATATTGGATAGGGAAAAATTTGGGGTATCTACTTTAGTAGCATTTGGATATAGAAAAGAAGATCCTCATAGAGACAAAACCAGAAGAAAAATGGAAGAAGTAGTGGAATGGATTAAATAATTGGAGAATAAATTTAAATTTTTCTGTTGCATTACTATTTTTAATTTGTTATAATGTAAATACATTAGAATACGTTTGCACAATGAAGTGCAATAGACATGGCGACGACGCTTATAATGGAGTGGATATTCACTTCACTATAGGCGTTTTTTTGTAATTTTAAAAGAAAAGGATTTGATTATATGGCTGATGTGGAAAAACAAAGAGTTATACAAGAATATGTTCCAGGTAAACAAATTACATTAGCACATTTGATAGCTAACCCACAAAAAAGCATATATAGAAAACTTGGACTTGATGACGAAAAATATAATGCTATAGGTATATTGACTATCACTCCAAGTGAAGCTGCTATAATAGCTGCAGATGCAGCGACAAAAGTTGCAGATGTAGAAATAGGGTTTCTAGATAGATTTAGTGGTTCATTAGTTATAACAGGAGATGTATCCAGTGTTGAAACTGCACTGAAGGGAGTATTAAATCTTTTATCAGATGTTTTGGCATTTACATCTACTAATATAACTAAGTCCTAGGAGAGATTATTTATGAAAAAAATAATGTTAATTGGGGAAACTAGTAGTGGAAAGACTACGCTCACACAGGTGTTAAATGATAAAGAAATAGGATATAAAAAGACTCAAGCATTAGAGTATGCTAACAATATTTTAGATACACCTGGTGAATATATTGAAAATAGGAGGTATTATAATGCAATTATAATGTCTTCAGTAGATTATGATATCATAGGATTTGTACAAGATAGTACTAGCAATAATATTGTCTTTCCTCCAAATTTTGCATCTATGTTCAATAAGAAGGTTATAGGTATTATAACTAAAATAGATTGTTGTAATAGTGATGTAAAAAAAGCTAAAGAATATTTAGAAAGAGCAGGAGTAGGGAATATATTTTATATAGATTCTATAAGCAATAGGGGCATAGAAAATATTAGAAAACTATTACAATAGTTAAGGGAGGAAAAAACATGAGCAAAAAAATAGTAATAGCCGAAGATGAGCCTATTACTAGAATGGATATTGCAGAAATTTTGACAGAAGCAGGCTACGATGTTGTAGGGATGGCTTCTGATGGCTTTGATGCGGTAGAAATGTGTAAAAATCTTAAACCAGATTTAGTTCTTATGGATATAAAGATGCCATTACTTGATGGTTTAAAAGCTTCAAGGGTTTTACTAGAGGAAAAAATAGTTAGCTGTGTAGTTATTCTTACAGCTTACAGTACAAGGGAGTTTATAAATGAAGCTAAAAGTATAGGCATCATGGGGTATGTAGTAAAACCTGTAAATGAAAAAAATCTTTTACCAGCTATAGAGATTGCAATAGCTAAAGATGAAGAAATAAATTATATGAAAGAAAGTATAGAAAAAGCTAAGGAAGATTTAAAAGCTAGAAAGTTAATTGAGAAAGCCAAGGGTATACTAATGAAAAAAGGAAATATAACTGAAGAAGAAGCTTACAATATGATAAGGAAATTAAGTATGGATAAAAGAGCACCTATGAAGGATATTGCTAAAGCAATAATAATGAATAGATAAAAGGTGAGCAAAATGACTATTTCTGATATATGTAAAAAATACACAAATTTAACTTCCTCAGATATTAATGAGTTGATAAAAGTATCTGACATGCTTCCAACTATTTCAGAACTAGTAAGGGCAGATGTGTTTCTAGATTGCATCACAAAAGATACTACAAAAGCTATAGTAGTTGCTGAAGCAAAGCCTCTTTATGTAAAGTCTAGTTATATGTATTCTGTAGTAGGAAAAATAGCTCTACAAGAGAATGAACCTGCTGCACTAAGAACATTGAATACAGGAGTTTCTACTAGAGGGTTAAAAGCTATAACTCAAGAGAATAAAGTAGTAGTACAAAGTACAGTACCAGTTAAAAATAAACAAGATAAAGTAATTGCCGTTTTAATAATAGAGCAAGCTGTAGATGATGTATTTAAAGATGGAGAAACTGTGAAGGATTCTATTTTATCTAAATCTTTAGAGGTTTTTCCTGAGATGTTTAGATATCTTGGTCAAAATTTAAATTTAATAACTCAAAATATAGATGATAGTATAATCATTTTTGATAGATATGGAGTAGCAATATATGCTAATGCGTGTGCAAAAAGATTTTATAAAACTTTAGGCTATAGAGATGATATAGTAGGTATGAGTTTTAATAATTTAGTACTGGATGAAATAAGTTTTAAGGAAATTCTTATGGATAATCATTCTAGAACATCTGAAGCAAGGGCTGGAAATCTAGATTTAGAGATAAAATATAGTGTTATGAGACAGAAAGGTAAAGTAACCGGTGTTAATATGATAGTAAAAGATATTACAGAAGTTAAAGAAAAGGAAAAAGAACTTATTCTAAAATCAGTTGTTATAAAAGAAATACATCATAGGGTAAAGAACAATCTTCAAACGATAGTTAGTTTATTAAGACTACAATCTAGACGAGTAGATGATGAATATTTAAAAAAGGCTTTCAATGAGAGTATAAGTAGAATTCTTAGTATATCTGTAACTCATGAATTGCTAGCTCAAGAAGGTATAGATGAAGTTGATATAAAGCTAATATTAAAGATGATTTCGAAAAATACATTGAACTATATATCTACTTCAGAACAAAATATAGAAGTAAAAGTTTCAGGAGATAATTTTTTAGTAGATTCTGATAAAGCAACATCTATAGCCCTTGTGGTAAATGAACTAATTCAAAATTCTATTGAACATGGTTTTGAAAATAGAAAACAGGGGTATATAGAAATTATAATTAAAAAAGGTGAGATACATTCAACTATTTCCGTTAAAGATGACGGGAAGGGATTTAATGCTAAGGATATAAAACAGAATAGATTAGGTTTAAATATAGTAGAACAAATTGTAAAGGATAAGCTTGAAGGAGATTTTATTATAGAGAGTACAAAAGAAGGAACAAAAATAGTCTTCGATTTTAAAAATTAAATATTAAAACACAATGGAGTGTTTTTAGACGGCAAAGGAGCCAAAAAATATGGAAAAAATCCATATTTTTTGGCTCCTTTTTTGAATCTTAAAGGAGAGGATTATATGAAAGAAGATATTTTAAGTGTGGGAATAGATATAGGAACTTCTACTACTCAGTTGGTTTTTAGCAATATAACCATTGAAAATAGAGCTTCTATAGTTTCTGTCCCAATGATAAGTATAGTAGATAAAAAAGTTATATATAGAAGTGAAATATATTTTACTCCCTTGTTATCTGTTACAGAAATAGATGCTATAACTATAAGAAAAATAATAGAAAAGGAATATGAAAAGGCAGGTATAAAACCAGAGGATGTAGATACTGGAGCAGTTATTATAACTGGAGAAACTGCCAGAAAGAAAAATGCTAGTGAAGTATTGAAAAGTTTAAGTGGATTTGCAGGGGAATTTGTAGTAGCTACAGCTGGACCAGATTTGGAGGGAATCATTGCAGGCAAAGGAGCAGGAGTTAGTGAATTTTCCAAAGAAAAAGGAGTCATTGTAGCAAATTTAGATATAGGAGGTGGTACTACAAATATATCTGTATTTAAAAATGGAGATGTAATAGATACAGCCTGTCTTGATATAGGTGGAAGACTTATAAAAATCAACCAAAAAAGCAAGGAAATAACTTATATATCAGAAAAAATGGAAAGATTAGTAGAAAAATTAGGATTGAATATATCTATTGGTTCAAAAGTAGATAAAAATGAACTTAAAAAAATAACTAATATAATGGTAGATGTTCTTGAGGAAGTAGTTGGAATAAAAGAACCATCAGAAGAACTTGAGCTATTGATTACAAACCATGATCTGAGAAGGGATTATGAAATAGAATATATATCTTTTACCGGAGGAGTGGCAGATTGTATATCAAATCAACCTGAAAATTGGTTCCAATTTGAAGATATAGGATTTTTATTAGGAAAAGGTATAAGAGATTCTAAATTAACTGAGAAAAAAAGTATATTTAAGCCTGATGAAACTATAAGGGCTACTGTAGTAGGAGCAGGGTCTCATACCACAGATATAAGTGGAAGTACTATAGATGTAAGCCAAGATATTCTTCCTATGAAAAATGTACCAATATTGAAACTAACTGAAGAAGAAGAAAATATCAATTTTAATAAAATTGATAAAATAATTGCTAATAAATTAAAGTGGTTTAGGTTAGAAAATGATAAACAATTAGTTGCTTTAGCTATTAAAGGGTTGAGAAGTGGAAGTTTTAAATATATTCAAGATATTTCTAAGTTAATTATAAAAGGAATGGAAGAAATAATAAATTCTGATGATCCACTTATAGTTATTGTAGAAAATGATATGGCAAAAGTTCTTGGACAAACTTTAAAAACTCAACTTAACAATAATAAAGATATAGTTTGTATAGATTCTATAAAGGTATCAGATGGAGACTATATAGACATAGGAAAGCCTTTAGCTGAAGGTAAAGTAGTTCCAGTTATAATAAAAACTTTATTGTTTAATAACTAATTTGAAGAGGTGAAGATAATGAGACTAAAAACAAAGCTTTTTGGTACTGTTTATCAATTTAAAGATATTAAGGAAGTATTAGCAAAAGCAAATGAAGAAAAATCAGGAGATAGCCTAGCAGGTATAACGGCTGAGTCTCTTACAGAAAGGATTGCAGCAAAAGAAGTTTTAAGCAATTTATTATTAAGTGATTTAAGGAACAATCCAGTAGTCCCCTATGAAGAAGATGAAGTAACAAGGGTTATTCAAGATGCTGTAAATGAAAGAATATATAGTGAAATAAAAAACTGGACAGTTGCAGAGTTAAGAGAATGGCTATTGGACATTAAAACTACAGATAGAGATATTAAAAGAATAAGTAGAGGTTTAACAAGTGAAATGATAGCAGCAGTAGCTAAGTTGATGACTAATCTTGATCTTGTATATGTAGCTAAGAAGATTAAAGTTGTAGCCCATTGCAATACTACAATTGGTACACCAAATACATTAGCTATGAGACTTCAACCAAATCATCCTAGTGATAATGTAGATGGAGTTCTTATTTCTTTATATGAGGGTTTAAGCTATGGAATGGGAGATGCTGTTCTAGGCCTTAATCCAGTAATTGACAGTGTAGAAAGTGTTACAAATATATTGAATTTATTTGATGAAGTTAAGAGAAAATGGGAAATTCCCACACAGAATTGTGTTCTTGCCCATGTAACAACTCAAATGGAAGCTATAAGAAAAGGAGCCCCAAGTGATATGATATTCCAGAGTATAGCAGGGACTCAAAAGGGAAATGAAGCATTTGGAGTAACTACTGAATTATTAGATGAAGCTAAAGATCTTGTTCTTAAAGAAGGTACATCAATAGGACCAAATGTTATGTATTTTGAAACTGGACAAGGTTCAGAATTGTCATCAGATGCACACCATGGAGTGGATCAAGTAACCTTAGAGGCAAGATGTTATGGTCTTGCTAAAAGATATGAGCCATTCTTAGTTAATACTGTTGTAGGATTTATAGGTCCAGAATATTTGTATGATAGCAAACAAGTTATAAGGGCAGGTTTGGAAGATCATTTCATGGGAAAATTGACAGGAATATCTATGGGAGTAGATGCATGTTATACAAACCATATGAAAGCAGATCAGAATGACTTAGAAAATCTTGCTATGCTCCTTTCAACATCAGGATGTAATTATTTAATTGCAGTGCCACAAGGCGATGATGTAATGCTTAATTACCAAACATCAGGTTATCATGATGGAGCAGCATTAAGAGAATTATTAGGTTTAAGACCTATAAAGGAATTCGAAGAATGGCTAGAAAAAATGGGAATTTATGAAAATGGAAAGCTTACTGAAAGAGCTGGAGATGCCTCTATATTTATTAAATAGATAGTGAAAAAAGGAGGAAACAAATATGGTTACTGAACAAGAATTAAAGAGTTTAATAGAGCAGGTAATGAAAGATATGGGTGTTAATGAAAAAGATAATTTTAAAAAAGAACAAGTATTAGAGAAAGTTTTAAATAAAAATCAATACGATGATGAAAATATAGTAGATATAACAGCCATAGATTTAAAGAAACAATTATTAGTTGAAAAACCTGAGAACAAAGATGCTTATTTAAAGTTAAAAGAATCTACTCCAGCAAGAGTAGGGATATCAAGAGCAGGAGCTAGATATAAAACTGAAACATTATTAAGATTTAGAGCTGATCATGCAGTTGCTATGGATGCAGTATTCACATATGTTTCAGATGAATTCCTAAAAGAATGGGGTCTTTTATCAGTAAATACTAAATGTGAAGATAAAGATGAATATTTAACAAGGCCAGATTTAGGTAGAAAATTTGACCAAGAAACTATTGAGCTTTTAAAAGAAAAATGTGATATGAACTCTCAAGTTCAAATCTATATATCAGATGGACTTAGCTCCACTGCTATAGAAACTAATGCAAAGGATACCTATGATGCAATAGTTCAAGGATTAAATAACTATGGAATAAAAGTAGGGAAACCATTCTTTGTTAAACATGGCAGAGTACCTGCAATGGATGCTATTGGAGAAGCTTTAAACCCTGAAGTAGTAGTAGTTCTTATAGGAGAAAGACCAGGCCTTGCAACAGGGGAAAGCATGAGTTGTTATATGGCTTATAGGCCAACTGTAGGAATGCCAGAGTCTAATAGAACAGTAATATCAAATATTCATAAAGGTGGTACTCCTAGTGTAGAAGCTGGAGCTCACATAGCAGATGTAATAAAAGCTATACTTGAGCAAAAAGCTAGCGGTTTAAATTTAAAACTATAAAGTGGAGGTTTTAAACATGAAAAATGATAGATTACCTACAAAGGTTTTAAGTGTGAAACTTATTCCAAATGTAAATCCAGATATGGTGAAGGAACTTAATTTACCTTCAGATCATAGAAGCATAGGCATAATAACAACTGATTGTGATGATGTAGGTTATACTGCATTGGATGATGCTACAAAGAAAGCTGATGTAAGAGTAGCTTATGCAAAATCCTTCTATGCAGGAGCAGCAAATGCTAATACTAAATTGGCTGGTGAATTTATTGGAATTTTATCAGGGCCTAATCCTGCAGAAGTAAAAAGTGGTTTAAATGCAGCAATAGATTTTATAGAAAATGATGCCTTTTTCTACAGTGCAAATGATGATGACTCCATAGTATATTATGCTCATTGTATATCTAGAACAGGTTCTTATTTATCAGAAGGTGCAGGAATTAAAGAAGGAGAAGCAATAGCTTATTTAATTGCCCCCCCATTAGAGGCAATGTATGCCTTAGATACTGCTTTGAAAGCTGCAGATGTAAAGATGGTAGCTTTTTATGGTCCACCATCTGAAACTAATTTTGGTGGAGGGTTGTTGACAGGAAGTCAATCTGCATGTAAGGCAGCATGTGATGCATTTGCTGATGCAGTGAAATTTGTTGCTGACAATCCTACTAAATATTAGTGGTGATGATAATGTATAAAGAAGCTTTAGGATTAATTGAAACTTATGGATATGTGCCTGCTATTGAGGCGGCTGATGCAGCTTTAAAAGCAGCAAATGTAACTCTTAAAAAATGTGAGTTTGTAAAAGGGGGACTTGTAACAATATTGATAGTAGGAGATGTAAGTGCAGTAAAGGCGTCTGTTGATGCAGGAGAAGTAGCAGCAAATAGGATTGGAAAAGTAGTGTCCACAACTGTTATTGCTAGAACTGGAGAAGGGCTTGACAAGGTATTTTATAAAGACATAGAAAATGAAAAAGAAGATATAGTTAAAAAAGATTTAGAAAAGTCAAAGAAAGAATTAGATGAAAAATTAGAAACAGATGAAAATAAGATGTCTCAAAAAAGTAAAAAAAGAACTATGAGATTTGAAGATGAAACTATTAAATTAGACGATAAAGAACAATTAGAAACTATGAGAGTTGTAGACTTAAGAAAAATGGCAAGAATGATTGAAGGATTTAACATGGATAACAATCAAATCAAATTTGCAAAAAAGGATGAATTAATTGGAGCTATTGTAGAATATTCGATGAAAGAAGGTTAGGATACTATGCTTAGTGATAAAGATTTGATTTCTATTCAAGAGGTTAGAAATCTTGTAGGAAAAGCAAAAGAAGCTCAAAGAAAATTTAGTAGCTTCGATCAAGAAAAAATAGATGAAATAGTAAAAGCCGTTGCAAAGGCAGCTTCTAAAGAAGCAGAAAGTCTTGCTAAATTTGCAAAAAAGGAAACAGGATTTGGAAAATGGGAAGACAAGGTTGTAAAAAACAAACTTGCAAGTGATAAATTATATGAATATATAAAAGACATGAAAACTATTGGAGTATTAAATGAAGATAGTGAAAAAAAGATTGTAGAAATAGGGACACCAGTAGGTGTAATTGCAGGATTGATTCCATCAACTAACCCTACATCTACAACTATATATAAAGCACTTATTGCTCTTAAATCAGGGAATGCAATTGTATTTAGCCCTCATCCAAGTGCTGTAGGGTGTATATCAAAAACTGTTGAGATTTTAAATAGAGCAGCAATATCAAATGGAACACCGCATGGTCTAATATCATGTATGGAGCATCTAACTATAGAAGGAACAGATGAGTTAATGAAGCATGATGATGTATCCCTTATACTTGCTACAGGTGGTTCTGCAATGGTTAAAGCTGCATATAGTTCAGGGACACCGGCATTAGGTGTAGGGCCTGGGAATGTGCCAGCATATATTGAAAGAAGTGCAGATATTGGATTAGCTGTAAAGAGAATATTTGCAAGTAAAACTTTTGATAATGGAACTATATGTGCTTCAGAACAATCTATCGTTACAGAAAGAATTATCGAAGATAAGGTAAAAGAGGAAATTAAAAGGCAAGGTGGATATTTCCTAGAAGGAGAAAAACTAGCTAAAGTAGTCAAGGTAATGGAAAGACCAAATGGTGGAATGAGTCCTAAAATAGTTGGAAAATCAGCTGAAGAAATTGCAGACATGGTAGGTATAGAAATACCAAAGGGTACTAGAATACTACTTTGTGAAGAAAAGGGAGTTGGAAAAGAATATCCATTTTCAAAGGAAAAATTAACTGGATTATTAGGTTTTTATGTAGTTGAAGATTGGGAAAAAGCATGTGAATTATGCTTTAAATTATTAGAAAATGGAGGACTTGGTCATTCTCTTTCAATTCACTCTAATGATGAAAACATAATAAGAGAATTTGGTCTTAAAAAACCAGTATCCAGAATATTAGTAAATACGCCTTCATCTCAAGGTGCTGTAGGAATAACAACTAATCTAGCTCCTTCTTTAACATTAGGATGTGGAGCTATAGGAGGCAGTGCAAGTTCTGACAATATAACTCCTATGAACCTTATAAATATAAGAAGAATGGCATATGGAGTTGAGGATGTAGAAATGAAAGATTCTGAAGAATGCAATTCAAGAAATTTAGAAGATATAGATATAGATGTTATTACTAAACTTGTAATGGAACAAATCCAAAAAATTAATAAATAAAGGGAGGAATTCAAATGTCAAGTATGAATGCATTAGGAATGATAGAAACAAAAGGTCTTGTAGGTTCAATAGAGGCAGCAGATGCTATGGTTAAGGCAGCAAATGTTGTATTAGTAGGTAAAGAACATGTAGGTGGTGGATTGGTAACAGTTATGGTAAGAGGAGATGTAGGTGCAGTTAAAGCAGCTACAGATGCAGGAGCAGCAGCTGCAGAAAGAGTAGGAGAACTTGTATCAGTTCATGTAATACCAAGACCACATAATGAAGTTGAAGCTATACTTCCTAAGGTAGAATAACAATTAAATACCAGACCATATTTATGGTCTGGTATAAACCTTGGCTGTAAGAGGGAGTGAGTTAATGAAGGTTTTAACAGAAGAAACTCTTAGAAGACAATTTAAAAATAATGTATCAGGAAAATATGTAATAGATGAAAAGATGATTATTACACCAGCAGCTAGAGAGTATTTAAATGAGAAGAATGTAAAAATTATATTTAAAAAAGAAGATGAAATAGAAAAAGAAAATGCATATAAAGAAGATGAATTTGAATTTAAAAAAGCCAAAGAGTCAGAAAAAAAAATAACTCCTAAATATGTTTCTTATTACTCTGGAGGGGCTTTTGAGCAGAAGCCAGAGTATATGACACATATCTTTGGCAATAAACTTGTGTACAAGGATGATTTAAGAATAGTATTTAGAGGAAAATTAGATAGCTTTCAATCTCAAATATTAGAAATTCAACATTTAGCATATATAGAAAATATAGAAAGGCTATCCGTAGAACTCCAAGAAATACTAGATTATACTAGAAATATTTTAAGAGCTGAAGCATTAGAAGAAGAGTTTTGTATTGAAGAGTTATTTGGACTTAATGAAGTAGAACTAAGAGAGAGATCTCATTATCCCAAAAAATATTTTGGTGTAGGGCATATTTTACCCCATTATAAAATGGACGAGATAATGCTTAAACTCAATTCTTTAAGAAGTAGTTCTAGAGAAGTGGAGTTAGCAGCAGTTAAGGCTTTTAGAAGAGAAGATAAAGTTGAAAGAGTTGATATAATTAGGGCTTTAAATAGATTGAGTAGTGGAATATATATACTAATGTGCAAATACAAATCAGGAGAATATAAATAGAGGAGTGAGAAAATGGATGAAATATTAATTGAAGAAATCGTTAAAAGAGTTAAAGAAACATTAGCAAATTCCAAAGAAACTTCCAATATCATTCCTATAGAAGCATCAGGTAGGCATATTCATTTAAGTAAAGAAAATGTAGAAATACTTTTTGGCAAAGGATATAAATTGAAAGAGAAAAAAGAATTATCTCAACCAGGACAGTATCAATGTATGGAGAGAGCTACTCTAATAGGACCTAAAGGAGTAATAGAAAATGTAGCAATACTTGGACCAGAAAGAGGAAAAACTCAGGTGGAGGTATCTAAAACAGATGCTAGACAACTAGGTATCAATCCTCCTGTAAGAGATTCTGGAGATTTAAAAGGTAGTGAAACAGTGTATATAGCAACAGAAAAAGCTGTAGTTGAAGCTAGGGAATCTGTTATTGTGGCTAAAAGACATATTCATATGAACAATGAAGATGCTATTAGATTTAATGTTAAAGATAAAGATACTGTAAATGTTAGAGTTAAAAGCGATAGGCCAGTGGTTTTTGAAGATGTAGTTATAAGAGTTAGTGACAAGTACAAGCTTAGTATGCATATTGACTTTGATGAAGCTAATGCCTCAAGTTTTAAAAATGGAATGGTAGCAGAGATCATTTCATAAAAGGAGAGAAAACTATGGATTTTGATAGAGTAAATAAAATCATAAAGAAAACAGAAAATACTCTTAATGAGGCAGTAGACTTTTCCGAAAATGAAGAACTATTTGTAGGAGTTGATTTAGGAACAGCATATATAGTTTTAGTAGTAGTAAATGGAAAAAAAGAACCTATAGCTTGTGAAATGGAATTTGCTCAGGTTCTAAGAGATGGTCTTGTTGTAGATTATATAGGTGCACTGAATATAGTGAAAAAATTAAAAGAAAAACTTGAAAAAAGATTAGGTGTTGAACTTTATAAAGCAGCTATAGCAGTACCTCCAGGGACTTCAAAAGGAGATACAAAAACTCATAAATATGTAGTTGAAGGTGCAGGTATGGAGGTTGTAAAAATTTTAGATGAACCAACAGCTGCCAATGCAGTTCTTCAGATAAATGATGGAGTTATTGTGGATATAGGGGGAGGAACTACAGGAATATCTATACTAGAAAATGAAAAGGTAGTCCATACAGCAGATGAAGCTACAGGAGGAACCCATTTATCCCTTGTAATAGCAGGTAATTATAAAGTGAAGTTTGAAGAGGCTGAAAAGATTAAAATGAATAAGACAAGGCAAAGTGAGCTACTTCCTATTGTCAGACCTGTGATTCAAAAAGTATCTACAATAATTAAAAATAATATAAAAGATTATAATGTAGATCAAATATACCTAATAGGAGGTACTTGCTGCTTTGAAGGTATAGAAGAGATTGTTGAAAAGGAGACAGGAATAAAAACTAGAAAGCCTTCTAATCCTTTTTTAGTTACACCTCTTGGAATAGCAATGAATTGTTGTGTATAAGGAGGCTAACTTATGGAAATAGATGTTTTAGTTCAAAAAATAGTTAGTGAAGTATTAAAGAAAATAGAAGAAGAAAAAAATACTAGGAAAAGAAAAATATTATTTTTAGAACCAAAATCAGAAGATACTAAATTGAGATACAGTATGTTCATATCTGATTGGAAAGATATATACTTCATAGATGAACCAGTGGATAGCATATTAGATTATGATTTAATTATATGTCCTAAACTAGATATTAAAGATTTAGTTGATATATCTAACGGTAGACCCTATAGCAAAATTTCCTCAATTATAATAGATGCCATGCTCAATGGATTAAGAGTTGTATGTCTTGAAGAAGGTATATATTATAGAAAATTTAAAGAATCATCAAATGAAGAATTTTATATTATGTTGACAGAATATGAAAAGAAATTATTGAGTTTTGGAATAGAAATAATGAGAGGGAGTCAAATCAAGTATGAGTTAAATAATATTGATAATGGAAAGGACTCTTCGTTGAAACAAGAACATCATTTGGAGAAAAAAGTAATTACTCAAGCAGACATTAAAAGCCTTTATAACAATGAAGATAAAAATATAACTATAGAGAAGAATAGTTTAATTACTCCACTTGCAAAAGATTATATAGAAGAAAATAATTTGGAAATTAGAAAAGTTTAGCTATATGGGAAAGGGAGATATATATGATGATTGGAAAGGTAATAGGAAATGTATGGGCTACAAGAAAAGAAGAGTCTCTAAATGGTTTTAAGTTTCTTGTTGTAATGCCTGTTGATTATTCTAACTCTAGAAACGGAGGTACAATTGTTGCAGTGGATAGTGTAGGTGCTGGAGTAGGAGAAATGGTTCTAATAGTAAAGGGAAGCTCTGCTAGGAAAGCTATTGGCAATATAGAAGTGCCTGTAGATGCAGCAATCGTAGGGATAATCGATGAAGTAGAATTAGATTTAGAGGGTGATTAAATGAGTAAAGTATTGATAACTAAGAATAATTTAGATAGTTTTTTAGAAAAAGAAGATAAAAGTTTTTTAGTAGATAAAAATTTTATTCTAACCCCTGGAGCTATAGATATTTTAGATGAAAGAAATATCAAAATTATATATAAAAATGATATTGAAGAAAATATTGTTGAAAGAATAACTAGATTGTTAAGAGAAGATTTCAAAATAGAGGATTATGGAGAAATAGAGAAAATAACTAATTTGGTATTAGAAAAAATCAATAATTAAGGAGGAATAAAAAATGACAAGTATGAATAATGCATTAGGAATGATAGAAACAAAAGGTCTTGTAGGTTCAATAGAAGCAGCAGATGCTATGGTTAAGGCAGCAAATGTTGAGTTATTAGGTAAAGAGCATGTAGGTGGTGGATTGGTAACAGTTATGGTAAGAGGAGATGTAGGTGCAGTTAAAGCAGCTACAGATGCAGGAGCAGCAGCTGCAGAAAGAGTAGGAGAACTTGTATCAGTTCATGTAATACCAAGACCACATAATGAAGTTGAAGCTATATTGCCTAAGAAGTAAAAAATGCTTATAAGGTAGGTGTGGATAGGATGGGAATCAACGATATTATTGTATATATAATGACTATATTCTTAGTCATTGGGGCTATAGATAGAATTTTTGGAAACAAATTTGGTTATGGTGAGCAATTTGAAGAAGGTATTTTGGCAATGGGCTCTTTAGCTCTAGCTATGGTAGGTATAGTTTCATTGGCTCCTGTATTGGCTAATATTTTAAAACCAGTGATTGTACCTATATATAAGGCTCTTGGTGCTGATCCTTCTATGTTTGCAACTACATTACTTGCACTTGATATGGGAGGATATCCATTGGCACTTGAGCTTGCTCAAAGTCAACAAGCAGGTCTTTTTTCAGGCATTATACTAGGTTCTATGATGGGACCAACAATAGTATTTACAATTCCAGTAGCTCTTGGAATTATTAAAAAAGAAGACCATAAATTTTTAGCTACAGGAATATTAGCAGGTATAATTACAGTACCTATAGGTTGTCTTATAGGTGGTTTAGTAGCAGGGTTTGAACTATCTATGATATTAAAAAATTTAGTTCCAATAGTTATAGTAGCATTATTATTAGCATTAGGTCTATGGAGAAAGCCAGAAGGTATGATAAAAGGATTTATTAGATTTGGTAAGGGAGTTGTTGTGATAATAACTATAGGACTTGCTGCAATTGCAATAGAAACTCTTACAGGAATAGTAGTGATTCCAGGAATGGCACCTGTTTCAGAAGGAATAAAAATAGTAGGGGATATAGCAATAATGCTTGCAGGAGCATTTCCAATGGTGTACTTTATAACAAAAGTATTTAAAAAACCATTATTGAAACTTGGAAAAGTATTAGGAATGGGAGATGTGGCAGCAGCAGGATTGGTAGCTTCATTGGCTAATAACATACCTATGTTTGGCATGATGAAAGATATGGATAATAGAGGCAAAATAATCAATGTTGCATTTGCTGTAAGTGCTTCTTTTGTATTTGGCGATCATTTAGGATTTGTAGCTGGTGTAGAAAAAAGTATGATATTTCCTATGATTGTAGGAAAATTAGTTGGAGGTATAACAGCTATACTACTAGCTATGTTTATAGCTGATAAAACTTTAGGTAAACAAGAAGTTAACTAATGTTTTTTAGATTTATATGGGTTATATTTGGAGGTATCTAATATGAAGAGATTTAACTTAAGCACCGAAATATATTATGAATCTAACTCAATAGAAAAGCTCAAAGATATAAAAGGAAAAAAAGTTTATATAGTAACAGATGAGTTAATGGTGAAGTTAGGAAATATAGCAAAGATAACTTATATATTAGACGACAAAGGTATAGATTGGTGTATTTTTGATAAAGTAATTCCAGATCCGACTGTTAATATAATAAATGAAGGTTTATTTAATATGATAGAATTCAAACCAGATACTATAGTGGCCATAGGAGGAGGCTCTTCCATTGATACAGCAAAGGGTATATTATATTTTTATTTGAAGGTAGTGGAAAGACTTGTAGATGAAGATAATATAAATAAACCATTATTTATAGCAATACCTACTACCAGTGGAACAGGCTCAGAAGTTACAAGCTATTCAGTAGTTACAGATGAAGTTAATGATACTAAAATTCCAATTATTAGTGATGGAATGACACCAGATATTGCGATAATTGACTGGCAGTTTATAAAAACAGTACCTCCATCAGTAACTGCAGACACAGGTCTTGATGTATTAACCCATGCTATAGAAGCTTATGTAGCAAAAGAATCTTCTGATTATACAGATATATATGCAGAAAAATCTATAGAACATGTATTTAGATATTTATTAAGGGCATATAATAATGGAGAAGATGGAGAAGCGAGAGAGAAGATGCATAATGCTTCCTGTATGGCAGGTGTAGCTTTTACACATGCGGGTCTTGGAATAAATCATAGTCTTGCCCATGCTCTTGGAGCTAGATTTCATATACCTCATGGAAGAGCTAATGCACTATTACTTCCATATATAATAGAATACAATTCGGGTATAAACGAAGATAGGGAATCAAAAATTGCTGAAAGATATAGCGAAATATCAAGAGTTTTGGGCTTCCCTCATTCTAGTATAAAAGAAGGAGTTATAAGTTTAATTGAAGGTATAAAAATATTAAAAGAAAAGATGAATATACCTTCTACACTAAGTGAAATGGATATAGAAGAAAATGAATTCAGACAAGCTATAGATGACATAGTAGAAAAAGCTATGAAAGATGCTTGCACTTCTTCTAATCCAAGAAATGTAAGAAAAGAAGATTTAAAGCTCATATTAGAAAAAGCATATAAAAATTAGTAAGAACTCCTTTCTAGTCTAAAAGGATTAGAAAGGAGTTCTTCATTCATTTAAAAACTTATAATTCCTGTAGAATAAAGTAATATAATTAGTATAGCTATAGGAGCAATGTATTTAATTAAAAAATTGTATGTTTTATAATTTCGGGAAGAATATACTTCTTCACCAACTATTTCATTGAAAGCATTTTTTGTACCCCATACATGGGATATAAAAATGCAGGTTAGTATTCCTACAATTGGTAAAAATATATAAGAAGCAATAAAATCAAAGAGGTCAAAAAATGATAATCCTAAAACTTTGATTCCACTCCAAGATCCAAAGGATAGGGAACTTGGTATTGATAATAAGAATAATGCAATAGAAACAATAAGTATAGTTTTTTTTCTATCCAAGTTAAATTCTTCACCTAAAGCTGATACAAGAACTTCTAATAATGAAATAGTTGAAGTAATAGCTGCAACGCCTACTAATAAGAAGAATAATGTTTCGAAAATTCCCCCTAAGGGCATTGATTGAAATACAGCAGGTAAAGTAATAAATATAAGGGATGGACCAGCTTCTGGTTCAAACCCATAAGCAAAAACTGCTGGGAATATAACCATTCCTGCCATTATTGCTATTACAGTATCTGCAATGATTATTTGAAAAGATAAAGATTTTAAATTTTCATCCTTTTTAACATAGCTTCCATAGGTAATTATAATTCCCATACCTAAGCTTAAAGTATAGAAAGCATGTCCTAATGCCTCCAAAACTGCTTTAGTAGTAAGTTTAGAAAAATCAGGTTTTAAAAGAAAATCCAATCCTTCTTTTGCTCCTTTTAATGTAAGGGATCTAAAAATTAAAATTATTAAGGTAATTAAAAGTATAGGCATCAATATTTTGCTATATTTTTCTATTCCTTTTTGGACTCCAGAGATTACTATAAAGGAAGTTATAGCTATAATTATTACATTCCAAAACAATACACTAAAAGTATTGCTAGTAATAGTTTCAAAATATGAACCTAAACTTTCCGGTGCTATACTTATTAATTCACCAGTTAAAGATTTAGCAAAATAAGAAAAAATCCATCCCGCTATCATAAGATAAAAAGATAATATTATAAATGAGGTCAACACAGCTAATATACCAGTATAATGCCATTTACCTTCTGGACGTAGCTTTTTAAAAGCTCCTATTGGATTTGATTTAGTTTTTCGACCAAGAGCAAATTCTGACATCATCATTACTACACCTATTAAGGCTATACATATAATATACACAAGAATAAAAGCAGCTCCTCCATTTTTACCAGTAATATATGGGAACTTCCATATATTACCTAAGCCAATGGCAGAGCCAGCAGCTGCAGCAAGTACTCCTAATTTTGAACTAAATGTTTCTCTTTCCATTAACACATCTCCTTTCAAATTTTTCAGAATCTTCTGACTAATGGTATTGTGATTGAATATTTTATTTTCTAAGGCTATATAATAAAAAAGCCCTCGTCCTTATGAATATTAACATATTCATAGGGACGAAAGCTTTTCGTGGTACCACCCTATTTCACGGATATACATCTGCCTTATTTCAGGTCCAGATAAATTATATTTACCTTAACCCTAGCCATATATCGGTAGCACCCGTCCTCATTTACTAAAATACTTAAATTCTTTCAAATTGGAAGCTCAGGAGTGATATATAATATACATATCTAACACTGATTTTCACCATACATCAGCTCTCTGAAGTTAGGGAATGTATACATGTCTCCTTCAAGGCTTTAATAGATTAAATTTATAAATATTAATGTATATAATATACCCAAGTTTATATTTTGTCAAGAAAATTTTAAAAATTAATATCCTTTTTTTAAATTTACTAAATTCATAAGTTTTTGTTCATTTATAAATCTTTCCATATTTTCATATATAGTATTAAATTTTCTATTTTTCCTCATTTCAGAAACCCAAGAGTTATGAGGGGTTATTATTATATTATCCATTTCCCATAAAGGACTTTTTTCAGATAGTGGTTCTTTCTCAAATACATCTAAAGCAGCTTTTTTTATTTTACCAGAATTAATATTTTTTATAAGAGCGTTTTCATCAATAATACTTCCTCTAGCTATATTTATTAAATAGGATTCATCTTTCATTTTTTTCATAAACTCTTCATTTACAAAATGGTGAGTTTTACTAGTATAAGGTAAAGTAATAACTAATATATCGGATCTAGAAAGTACATAATCTATTTTCTTCATACTGAAGCACTTATCAAAATATTCTACATTCCTTCCATTAGTGTTAACACCCAATATATGAACACCAAAGCCTTGCAATCTTTTAGCGCCTTCTTTTGCTATAGTTCCAGTACCTATAAATCCTATAGTTTTTCCATATAGTTCTAATATTGAGGTGTCAACTACCCATTCTTTATTATTTTGTTTTTCATAAAATTGTTTGCTATTTTTAAACATTTCTAATGTTTTTAAAACAATCCATTCCCCCATAGGAATACTATATCCACCTTTATTATTTGTAAGTAGAATATTATTTTCTAAAATTTTTTCTCTTGGAGCCTGATCTATTCCTACAGAAGTTAATTGTATCCATTTAAGATTTAATAGTTTAGAAATATCAATTTTTTCGAAAGGATTATAACAGACCATCATATCTATATCTTTTATATTTGATATAGAATTTAACTGTTTTTCATTTATATATATTACCTCATATCCTAATTTCTTAATACTTTCCATTTGTTCAGAATAAAATTTTTCAGCAAAAAGTGCTTTCATGATATCCCTCCTAAAATCTCTTAGTTATAACTATACCCTATAGGGTATAGTTATAACTAAGAGATTAAATATTTTGGGAGGGATACAATGAAAAAAATAGCTATACTTGCTGAAAATCTTTATGAAGAGATGGAGCTTTTATATCCTTATTACAGGCTGAAAGAAGAAGGATATAAAGTTGATATCGTAGGGACAGAAAAAGATACAGTTTATACTGGAAAAAATGGTTATCCAGTAAGAAGTGATTTATCTACTTCTGAAATAAATGCAGAGAACTATGATGCAGTTGTTATTCCAGGAGGCTACTCACCAGATCATATGAGAAGATCTAAAGATACAGTGAATTTTGTAAAAGATATGGATTCTAAAGGTAAGATAGTAGCTGCAATATGTCATGGTCCTTGGATGATGGCTTCTTGTTGTGATTTAAAAGGAAAAAAAGTAACAGCCTTTTATTCAATTAAAGATGATTTAATAAATGCAGGGGCTAATTTTGTTGATAAAGAAGTTGTAGTAGACGGAAATTTAATAACATCTAGAACACCAGATGATCTTATTCCATTTGTAAAGGCTATAATAGAATCATTAGAAAAATAAAGATAAAAGCTCTTCCTATTAATAGGGAGAGCTTTTATCCTTTGAAATATCTATTATAAGATGATATTATTTACTTAATAAATAGTTAGAGGAGGTTTTTAAATGGAGGCTTTAATTGTTATTGACATGCTCAATGATTTTATTCTAAAAGATGGAGCTCTATATTCAGGGAAAAAAGGAGAAGAAATAGTTAGCTTTATAAATAAAGAAATAAAAAACTTTAGAAAAGCAAAAAATCCTATAGTATTTGTATGTGATAACCATGAAATGGATGATAAAGAGTTTGAAATGTTTCCACCTCATTGTATAGCAGGAGAGAAAGGGAGCAATATAATTAAAGACATAGACTTCAGAAAAGAAGATAAGGTAATAAAAAAGAGAAGATATAGTTCTTTTTTTGGCACAGATTTAGATATTTACTTAAGAGAAAAAGAGATAGATGAAATATATTTAGTAGGAGTATGTACTAATATATGTGTATTGTACACAGCTGCAGATGCTAGGAACCTAGGTTATAAAGTTAATATATATAAAAATGGGGTAGCTTCATTTGATGAAGAAGCCCATAAATTTGCATTAAAAGAAGCAGAAAAAACCTTAGGCTGTAATATTTTATATTAGAATTTATAATTTTAGATGAAAATAAGAGGGTGAACTATGAAAAAAAAATACTATGCTGTTAGAATCGGAAGAAAACCAGGGATATATAATTCATGGGCTGAATGTGAAAAAGAAGTAAAAGGATACTCTGGTGCAGAATATAAAAGTTTTTTATCTATAGAAGAAGCTAAAAAATATTTAAATAATCAAGATAATTTAGGAATAGGAAAAGATATTAAAGACTTAGATGACAACGAAATGATAGCCTATGTAGATGGAAGTTTTAAGGAAGGTATAAGGCACTATGGTTATGGTGTAGTACTTTTTTCAAATGAAGGAAAAGAATCTTATTCTGATAGTGGAAGTGAAGAATACCTTTTGGAGATGAGAAATGTAGCGGGAGAAATAAAAGGGGCAATAACTGCTATGAATATTGCATTGGAAAAAAATAAAGATATGTTATATCTTCACTATGATTATATAGGAATAGAGAAATGGGCTATTGGAGAGTGGAAGACTAATAAAGAAGGAACTAAAGAGTATAAAGAATATTATGATTCTATAAAAAACAGACTACATGTAATTTTTATAAAAGTCAAAGCCCACTCTGGAAATATTCATAATGAAGAAGCAGATGCTTTAGCTAAAAAGTCTTTAGAAAAGCATATCTAGTATCCAAAACTATTGTCTAAAGAATCGTCTTTTTCAACCCAACTTTGAACATTAATTTTTCTAAATTTATTTTTAGTATCTCTTATAATTATATTATCAATACCTGCATTTATTATAAGGCGTTTGCACATAGAACAGGAATTAGCATTTTCAACTAGCTTTCCTGTTTTTTTCTCTTTACCTACTAAATAAAGAGTAGAGCCAATCATATCTTTTCTAGAAGCACTAATGATACAGTTTGCTTCTGCATGAACAGATCTGCAAAGTTCATAATGAGTTCCCCTAGGTATATTTAATTCTTCTCTTTTGCAAAAATTTAAATCTGTACAGTTTTTTCTTCCTCTAGGTGCTCCTGTATATCCTGTAGCTATTATTTCATCATTTTTAACTATAATAGCTCCAAAATTTCTCCTAAGGCAAGTACCTCTTTCTGAAACTACTTCAGCAATATCTAAATAATAATTTACCTTATCTCTTCTTTCCATATTATATTTATCCCCTTAATTTTAATATTATTTATATTATATAGATATTTAGATGAAAAAAGCAATAGAGAAAAACAGCGTATAGGACTATAGAACTATTTCAGTATAGCAAAAAATATCTAAATAATATATGATATTCTTTACAAATACTTTATAAAATAGGAGGATAAAGTATGCGTGGATATATAGTTGCTTTATTAAGCGTTTTTGGTATGTTTATTGGTTTTATATTTTTATTAAATATTCATATCAAAAGTGAAGGATGTAAAAAAGTTTACTGTTTATTTATATCTTTAGGAGTCTTAAGTTATATATTAAGTTTTGTTTATTTAGTAGTTTATTATAATATTTTTTTAGAGAAAGGAATAACTATACTAGGATGGCACAATATATTTTATTTATCATATTATATATTATTTATTATAGGTAATTTATATTTAATTTCAAAGATTAAAAATTATTTAATTAGTTTTAAGATATTATTAGATATACTAATAATCACTGTATTAATTTCTACTATTATTTTTAAGTTTTATATTGAATCTATGACTTATGGGCAAAATCTATCTTATTTTTTAGTAGTTATATTAATTTTCTATACTACTGCAAGTCTAGGAGTATTATTGCATATGTTAAGTATTTTCTTTATTTCAGATCAAATATTTCCATTAAAGGCTGTAAAGATATTAATTATCGGATTAAGCCTAAAGTTAATAGTAGATTCAATATATTTATACGATCATTTAACTCAAAATTCTATAAATTTCGACTATTTATGTCTGTTTTGGACCTTGTCATTATTATTATTTATACTAGGAATATATAAGATTGAAACTATAAGCTTTAATGATATAAGCATGGAACAAAATAGTAAAAGATTAATAAAGAACTTAGTGCCTTATTTTGTTATAATAATATTATTAATTATTATTTTTAGGAGAATTAATAATAAAGATATTCTTATTTTTGGTTTTGCTATTGTTATTTTATTGATACTCATAAGACAGATTATAATTTGCATAGAAGATATTAGATTATATGAAAAAATAGATAAATATTCTAAAACTGACTTTCTTACAGGATTATATAATAGAAGGTATATTGATAGGGAGATTGAAGAATTTTTACAGAAATATAAAAATACTGAAAAGAAGGCTTCTCTACTAATGGTAGATATAGATCATTTTAAACTTATAAATGATACTTATGGACATGATATAGGAGATAGAGTGCTAAAAGAAATTTCTAATATTATGAAAGAAAGTATAAGAAAAAATGATATTTTAATTAGATTTGGAGGAGAGGAGTTTATATTTTTCCTGCCAGATACAGATATTAAAATGGCTCAAATTATTGGAGAAAGACTTAGGAGTAAAATTGAAAATCATCAATTTAAGTGCAATAAAAATAAAATTTTAGTAACTATAAGTATAGGTATTTCGGAAGAAAAATCTATTAGAGAAAAAGATGATATTTATAATATGATAGTTAGGGCAGATAAAGCTTTATATGAAGCTAAAAAATCAGGAAGAAATTGTATATTTTGCAAGAGATAAAAAATTATTAAATGAGGTGTAAGCATGAAATATTTAGTTAGAGAAAAAATATTTACTTTTGGAGATAAATTTGTTATTAGAGATGAAATGGAAAGGCCAGCATTTGAAGTAGTAGGAAAAGTATTTACTTTCGGAAATAAGCTCAATATTTATAATATGAATGGGAAAAAGCTTGTTTATATCGAACAAAAATTATTAAGATTTTTGCCAGAATACAATATCTATATGAATGGAGATTTAGTGGCTACAGTAAAAAAAGAATTTACATTCTTTAAGCCTAAATTCAATATAAATAGTAATTTTGGGTATTTTTCAATAGATGGTGATATATTTAATTATAATTTTTCTATTTATAGAGATAGAAGAAAAGTAGCTGTAATAAGTAAAAAATGGTTTGCTTGGTCAGACACTTATGGGGTAGATATAGATGAAGGAGAAAGTCATGTTTTTATTCTTGCGTTAGTTATAGTTTTAGACCAAGTACTCCATGACAACAATAGCAGCAATAATAATCAATATTAAAACTATATGTTTTATGTATGTGATATACTTAAAAGTATAAATATATATATAATTACTTAAATAGTCAGAGAAAGGTTATTTAAGGAAAGATTGAAAGGGGTGTATTAGTTGTCAAAGTTAAAAGATAACCTTATTGTGAAGCTTCTCTTAGGAGTGGTTTTAGGAATTGTTATAGGCCTTGTAGCAAACGAAAGAGTTATTAGAGGTATAATAACAGTAAAGGATATTTTAGGACAGTTTATATTGTTTTGTGTACCTCTTATTATAATTGGATTTATAGCTCCTTCTATAACTAGTTTGCAAGAAAATGCTAGTAAAATGTTAGGAGTTACATTATTTATAGCTTATTTATCTTCAGTAGGAGCAGCATTATTTTCTACAGTGGCAGGATATGCTATAATTCCAAAGTTGAACATAGTATCTAGTGTAGACAATTTAAAAAAGCTTCCTGAAATAGTTTTTAAATTAAATATAGAACCTTTAATGTCAGTTATGTCTGCACTGATTTTTTCAATAATTATAGGTCTTGCTATTGTATGGACAAAATCAGAAAAGATTAATGCATTGCTTAAAGAATTTCAAAATATAATGTTAGAAATTGTGAAAAAAATGGTTATTCCTATATTACCTATATTTATAGCTACTACTTTTGCTGGATTAGCTTATGAAGGCAGTATAACTAAACAATTACCTATATTTATTGAAATAATAATAATTGTAATAATTGGGCATTTTATTTGGTTAGCATTACTTTATAGTATAGCAGGTTTAATATCTAAAGAAAATCCTTGGGAAGTAGTAAAACATTATGGTCCAGCTTATTTGACAGCAGTGGGAACAATGTCTAGTGCTGCTACATTACCAGTAGCTTTAGACAGTGCTAGAAAATCAAAAGTTTTAGATAAGGAAATAGTAGATTTCGCTATTCCTATAGGATCTACTATTCATCTTTGTGGGTCTGTACTTACAGAAGTTTTCTTTGTAATGACAGTATCTAAAATTTTATATGGAACATTGCCTTCTATATCATCTATGATAACTTTTGTTATATTACTAGGCGTATTTGCTATAGGAGCTCCAGGAGTACCAGGAGGAACAGTTATGGCTTCTTTAGGGCTTATTACTAGTATATTAGGATTTAATGATTCTGGAGTTGCTTTAATGCTTACTATATTTGCATTACAAGATAGTTTTGGTACAGCATGTAATATTACTGGAGATGGAGCTATAGCTCTTATGCTTACAGGAATCTTTAAGAACGGATCAAAAAACGCTTCTCTATAGGAGCGTTTTTATTTTTTAGTATATAGATATTCGGTATAAAATATAAAGAAAATTATTAAAGTATTTGTTAGATAGGAGTGATTAGATGTTTAAGGAATTTAAAGAATTTGCAGTAAAGGGCAGTGTATTAGACTTAGCAATAGGTGTAATAATTGGTGGTGCTTTTGGGAAAATTGTGTCCTCATTAGTTAATGATATTATTATGCCAATTATTGGAGGCATTATTGGAAGAGTTGATCTTACTAATTTTTTCATAAGTCTTGATGGGAAAAAATATGCTACATTGCAGGAAGCTAAAAATGCAGGGGCAGCTACTATAAATTATGGAATATTTTTAAATGTAATTATTGAGTTTTTAATAATTTCATTTTCTCTTTTCTTAGTAGTAAGACAAGCTAACAAATTAAGAAAGGATGAATTAGAGCCTATTACTTCAAAGGAATGTGAATTTTGTTTTCAGAAATACCTATAGAAGCTATAAGATGTCCTCATTGTACTTCTCAACTTATTGAAAAGGCAAAATAGAAGACATATTGGAAAGTCATTTTAATTAATAATTAATTGAAATGACTTTTATTATTTATATTTCATGAAATAATACTGTATATATGAGTATTACTGTTATAATGTAAGTATAAGATTGAAAATAAAATAACGTAGGGTTTTAGTTTGTAGAAGTTAAGAATATAAGGAGATGGTTTTGAAGTGTCAGTCAACAAATTTGTTGAGTTATTGAATATGGAACTAAGGGAAGGTTTAGGAAGTACAGAGCCAGCTAGTATTGGGCTTGCCTGTGCAAGAGCCAGTGAAATGATAGATGGAGAAGTGGAAAAAGTAGATTTAATTTTAAATATAGGTTTATTTAAAAATGCTCACAATGTTGTAATACCAAATACAAATAGATATGGAATCAAACTAGCTGCTAGCTTAGGAGCAGTACTTAAAAATCCAGAAAAAGAATTGATCATATTTGAAGATATAGATAAAAATGTAATAAAGAAGGCAGAAAACTTAATAATTAAGGATAAAATAAATGTAGATGTAAAATATATCAATAATTTATATATAAAAGCAAAAGTATATGGAAAAGATGAATGGACAGAGGTTTTGATAATTGATGATTATACAAATGTAGTGAAAGTTATGAAAAATGGGGAAGTAATATTTGATAAAAAAGAAGAAAAGGAAGAGACTATTATAGATATAACCAAAGTAACTGTTAGTGAAATAATAGAGGCAATGGATGAAATACCTATTGAAAAAATAAAATTTATTGAAAAAGGTATAGACATGAATATGTCACTAGCCAAAAAAGCAATAGATAGAAAATTAGGAATGGGTGTATCTTATGGTTTCAATACTCTTATTAAAAAAGGTATAATAAAAAATGATTTGATTAATCAGGTTTGTCTATATACAACAGCTGCATCAGATGCTAGAATGACTGGATTAGGAAAAAGTGCAATGACACTAATGGGAAGTGGAAATAAAGGAGTTCAAGCCATAGTTCCAGTAGTAATAACTGGGGAAAAGAAAAAAGTAGGAAATGAAAAAATAATAAGAGGAGTAGCTATATCTTGTCTTATTACAATATATATAAGGCAATGGGTAGGACTATTGTCACCACTATGTGGAGTAGTAATGGCAGCTATAGGTGCTAGTGCAGGTATTACTTATATACTAGGTGGGAATGTTGAAGAAATAGAGGGAGCAATTATAAATATGTGTGAAGGAGTAACAGGAATGGTATGTGATGAAGTGACAGAGGGTTGTAGTTTGAAAGTTAGGACTAGTACTGAGAATGCCATTATATCAGCATATCTTTCTATGGAAGGGGTAGTAGTAGGAACAAAAAATGAAATTGTTCCAGAAAAAGTTGAAGATATTATAGAAAATTTAACTCTATTGAGCTTATTAGGACTGACAAAAGTAGATGAGAGAACTTTGAAAGCTATTAGAGAACAATAAATATCATATAAAGGGGTGAACAATAAATGTATGGTCTAGTATTAGAAGGTGGAGGAGCAAAAGGTGCATATCATATAGGTGCATATAAAGCGATAAGAGAAATGGATATACAAATTGGAGGGGTAGCTGGTACGTCGGTTGGTGCTTTAAATGGAGCCGCAATAGTTCAAGATGAATTTGACAAAGCCTATGAATTATGGGAAAATATGTCTTACTCAAGAGTAATAGATGTAAATGATGAAGAAATACAAAAATTTAAAAAAGGTAAATTAGATATAGAAGATTTTAAAATTTTAGGAGAAAAAATAAAAGGCGTAATAGACGAAAAAGGAATAGACATAACACCTTTAAAAAGACTCTTAACTGAATTAATAGATGAAGAAAAAGTTAGAAATTCAGGTAAAGATTTTGGAATAGTCACAGTTTCTCTTACAGATTTAAAACCTTTGGAACTATATATTGAAGATATTCCAGAGGGAAAATTAGTCGAGTACTTGCTTGCTAGTGCATATTTACCTGTATTTAAAAAGGAGAAAATTGATGGAAAAAAATATATAGATGGAGCAATATATAATAATCTTCCTATAGAGCTTCTATCTAGTAAAGGCTATAAAGATTTAATAGCTATAAGAACTCATGGATCAGGAAGATTAAAGAAAATAGATATTAATGATTTAAATATAATTTATATATCTCCTAATGAAGACTTAGGAAGAACATTGGATTTTGACACTGAAGTAGCCAGAAAAAATTTGAAACTAGGTTATTATGATGGACTAAAAGCATTAAAAGGTTTAAAGGGATATAAATATTATATTGAGTCTGAAAAAGATGAAGACTATTTTTTGGATATGTTTTTAAATACAGAAGAAGAAAAAGTTTTAAGAATAGGAGAAATATTTGGAATTAAAGATATCCCTTATAGAAGAGCATTATTTGAATTTATAATTCCAAAGTTAAGTAATGTTTTAGGTATGGAAAAGGAAAATAGCTATCAGGAAATAGTTATAAGATTTCTGGAGGAGATGGCTATTTTATATGATATAGAAAAATTTAAGGTATATGATTATGATGAACTTTTAAATATAGTTAAAGAAAATCACAAAACTAGGGAAAAGACGGAAGGAGAAAACTTTCTCTACAAAATAGTTAATAAAGTGGACTTTCTTTCTCCATTTAATAAAGAAGATATAATAAAAAATATAGCAGATATAATTTTTTAGAGTTTTAAAAATAGTTTTTAATTAATAGTAATATAAAATATTAATTATATGAGTTAGAAAAGAAAAATATTAAAAGAAGTTAATACTTTTAAAGCTAAAAACTGAAAGTGAACATGAGTTTAGATATGTCAAAGAATCTATGAATATTAAACTGATATAATATTTCCATTTGACACAAAAATATAAAAAATGATATTATATAATGGATAATTTAAAATAAAAGCTAAGGTGCCTTTGTGGTTAAAAGGGAAAGTGGTGAAAATCTGCTACAGCCCCCGCTACTGTAAACGGTGACAAATTTCAGAGTCCACTAGCTATTATGCTGGGAAGGAGGAAGGAGGTTGAACCGTAAGTCAGGAAACCTGCCTGAGCTTAAAGCATTCTTTCGGAGGGAAAGAAAGTGCTTGTTTACTTAGTTCATAAACTGGGGAAATATTGAACTTTCTATAAAACAAGAGAACTTCGAGAGAAGTTCTCTTGTACTTTTTTGGAGGTGAAAATATGACAAGTATTATGGTTCAAGGTACAACTTCTTCAGCTGGGAAGAGCATTTTATGTACTGCTCTATGTAGAGTATTTAAGGAAGATGGCTATAATGTATTTCCCTTTAAAGCTCAAAATATGTCATCTAAGTCTTATAAAACTTCAGATGGACTTGAAATAAGTACAGCTCAAGTTCTACAGGCATTTGCTTCTCAACTGGAACCAAATCCAAATATGAATCCTATTCTTTTAAAACCTACAAGTGATAGAAAAAGTCAAGTATTTATAAAAGGAAAACTATATAAGAATATGGAGGCTGTAGAGTATTTCAAATTTAAAAATGGTTTAAAACCTATGATTAAAGAAACATTTGATGAAGCTGAAAATAGACATGATATAGTGGTTATAGAGGGTGCAGGAAGTCCTGCAGAAATAAATTTGAAAGAAAATGATATTGTAAATATGGGGATGGCTGAAATGGCAGATGCACCAGTGTTATTAGTAGCAGATATAGATAGAGGTGGAGTTTTTGCTTCTCTATATGGGACAGTAATGTTATTAGAAGAAGAAGAGAGAAAGAGGGTTAAAGGATTAGTTATTAACAAGTTTAGAGGTGACAAATCTCTTTTAGAACCAGGGATTGATATGATAGAAGAGCTGTTAAATATTCCTGTAGTTGGAACAATACCTTATGTACATTTAGAACTAGAAGATGAAGATAGTCTCTTAGAATATGAAAAGGAATGTAACAATGGAAAACAAGATATAAGGGAAATGGAAAAGGAAATAAAAAAAATAGCTAAAGTAGTAAGAGAGAATATGGATATAGATTATATTTATTCATTGATGAACAAAATGTAGGTGAAATAAATGTTAGATATTATAGTAGCAGTTGTTTTAGATTTTTTAATAGGGGACCCATATAGTTTTCCCCATCCAGTTAAGCTAATGGGAAATATAATTTCATTTGAAGACAAAACTATAAGAAAAGTATTTAAAAGTAAAAATGAAATTAAAATTGGCGGTTTTTTAATAGCTTTGTTTAATATATTTATAGCTTTTTTTATTCCTTTCATGTTGTTAAAAGGAATAAAAAAATACAGTGTTTTATACCATATTATAAACATCTATCTAATATATACATGTATTGCAGCTAGGTGCTTACATAAAGAAGCTATGAAGGTATACAATGCTTTTAATAATGGTATAGAAGATGCTAGAAAAAAGATTTCTTATATTGTAGGAAGAGATACTAAGAATTTAAGTGAAGAGGAAATTATAAAAGCAGATATAGAAACTGTAGCGGAAAATACTTCTGATGGAGTTATTGCACCATTATTCTATATATTTATTTTAGGAGCTCCAGGAGGACTAATGTATAAAATGATAAACACTATGGACTCTATGTTAGGATATACTAATGAAAAATATATAGATTTAGGATATTTTCCAGCTAAAATAGATGATTTATTTAATTATATTCCAGCAAGACTATCAGGAGTATTAATGTGTATTTCTTCTATATTTAGATATGATGTAAAGAATGGATTTAAGATAATGATAAGAGATAGAAAAAATCATAAAAGTCCTAATAGTGCTTATCCAGAAGGGGCTGTAGCAGGACTTTTGAATATACAGCTTGGCGGAAGCAATTATTATTTTGGGAAATTAATAGAAAAGCCAACTATTGGAGATGAAAATAAAGTTATAGAAAAAGAAGATATAAAAAATACTGTTGAAATAATGTACAGAGGAGAGTTACTTTTATTAGTCATATATACAATTATTAATTTAATTTAAGGAGGAGGAAAAAAATGGAACATGGTGGAGATTTAATTAGCTATGCTGATTATTATCAAGGAGAACTTATAGATTTTAGTAGCAATATAAATCCATTAGGTCCTCCTAAGGGATTAAATGAATTACTTATGGATTCTTTCAATACTCTTGCAAGTTATCCAGATATCCAATATAGGTATCTAAAGAAAAGTATATCTAAATATTTAAAATGCAATGAGAAAAATGTAGTTGTGGGCAATGGAGCTGTTGAAATAATAAATAATATAATTCATTTATTTAAAAGGGTAATTGTATTCATTCCTTCTTTCTCAGAATATGAGAGTAGGGCTAAGGTTTTTGGAAAGGAAATCTTAAAGATAAACTATTTAGAAGATTTTTCTTTAGATTTAAAAAAACTAAAAGAAAATATGAAAAAAGGGGACTTGTTGATATTAGGAAATCCCAATAATCCTACTGGTCTTAGAATTAAAAAAGAAGAACTAATTAAAACTTATGAAATAGTAGAAAATAAAGGTGGTTTTTTACTTTTAGATGAAGCATTTTTTGAGTTTTGTCCAGAGGATTATGATAGTATAGAGATTTTTAGAGATGAAAAGTTTAAAAAGGTGGGAATTATAAGGGCTGCAACTAAGTTCTTTGCTCTTCCAGGAATAAGATTGGGATATGCTTGTATTCCAGATAATATGATAGAAGAATATAAAAAGATAGAACTTCCTTGGAGTGTTAATGCTTTAGCTGATTGTGCAGGAAGATATATATTTAGTTCCAAAGATTATATAGTTAAGAGCAAAGATTATATAAATCAAGAAAGAAAATTCCTATTAGATGAACTTTCAAAAATAAATGGAATAAAAGTATATACTACCCACACGAATTATATACTTATACAACTTTTAAAATGGGATGAAGAATTTGTATTTCATAAGTTTCTTAAAGATGGATTAGTTATAAGAAAATGTTCTAGTTTTGATGGTTTAGGTGAAAATCATATTCGAGTAGCTATTAAGGATAGGGATAAAAACCTAAGACTTATTGAATCTTTTAAAAAAACTGGAGAGGATATAGTATGAAAATGATAATGGTTACAGCACCTTCTAGTGGCAGTGGGAAAACTTTAGTAACATTAGGTATTATTAGAGCATTGAAAAAAAAAGGAATGAATATATGTGGATATAAAACAGGCCCAGATTATATAGATACAAAATTTTTGGGAAAGGCTTCAGGCAAGAGACCAGGAAATTTAGATATCCATCTTATGGGAGTGGATGGAATAAAAAAAGCTATTGCAATGGGGGAAGGAGAGTATGCAGTAGTAGAAGGAGCTATGGGATACTTTGATGGAATATACAATACTTTTGAAAATTCATCTTTTCAAATTTCAAACAAATTAGATATAAATTCTATACTAGTATATACCCCTAAAGGAGAGATGTTTTCTGCAATTCCCAAAATAAAGGGTATGGTAGATTTTGAAGGCTCTAAGATTAAAGGAGTTATTCTAAATAAAGTAAACAAAAGTATGTACATGCTACTTAAAAGTCAAATAGAGAAATATATAGGAATAAAGGTCTTAGGTTTTATAGAAGAAGACAAGGCTTTAGAAATAGAAAGCAGACATTTAGGACTAATTCAAACTGAAGAATTAGAAAATATTGAGCATACTATAGAAAAAGCTTCTACAATTATAGAGGAAAATATAGATATAGAGGAAATTATAAAACTTATGAAAGAAGTAAAAACGCCTAGATTTATCTATCCTGAAAAAAGAAATATCAAAATAGCTATAGCTTATGACAAAGCCTTTTCTTTCTACTATATGGAGAATTTAAAACTTTTAGAAAAAACCTGTAATGTAGAATATTTTTCTCCACTAGAAGATGAAAAATTGCCAATTTGTGATTTAGTATATATAGGTGGAGGATATCCAGAAATTTTCAAAGATGAGCTTTCAAAAAATAAAAGTATGCTAATATCTATAAGGGATTTTGTAGAAAAGGATGGATATATTTATGGAGAATCTGGTGGGTTTTTATATCTCTTAGAAAACATAGAGGGTAGCAAAATGTGCAATGTACTTAAAGGTAATGGTACTATGACAGATAAACTTGAGAGATTTGGATATATAAACGTAGAACTTTTGAAGGATTGTGTACTAGGAAGAAAAGGAGATATTTTAACTGGTCATGAATTTCATAAAACCACTGTAGATATAGATGATGAGGATATATATAATATTACAAAGCCAATGAGCAAGAAAACTTGGAGATGTGGCCATACATATAAAAATGTATTAGGAGGATACCCACATATAAATTTTTTAGGTAATATGGAATCTTTCAATTGGCTAATGGATAAGGTGGAAAACAGTAGAGAAAGGTAGGTATATAAATGTATATTAAAAAACCTATGGATATAGAAAATAAAAGTATGGATATTATAGAAGAAGTAATGGAAGATACTAATTTTTCTTTTGAAGAAAAGGTTATTGTTAAAAGAATGATTCATACTACTGGAGATTTTGATTATAAGAATATAGTAGAGTTTAAAGGTGATTTTTTAAATAATGCTATAGAAGGAATTAAAGGTGGAGGAATTATATATACAGATACTAAAATGGCTTATTCAGGAATAAATAAAAATGCACTATCTAAAACAAATTGCAATTTAAAGTATTTTATAGATGATGAAAGAGCAAGAAAACTTTCAAAAGAATTAAGAACAACAAGATCTGCTTGTGCCATAGATTTAGCAGTATCTGAAGGCATAGACATGTTTGCTATAGGAAATGCTCCTACTGCACTTTTTAGACTTTTAGAACTTGTAGATGAAGGAAAGGTTAGTCCTAAGTTTATAATAGGAGTACCAGTAGGATTTGTAGGGGCTAAGGAATCAAGGGAAGAGTTAAGGAAGTATAATATACCATCTATATCTACTGTAGGTACAAAAGGTGGTAGCAATGTAGCCGCTTCAATTGTAAACGCTCTTTTATACATGGTGGTAGGAAGATGAATGATGGAGAAATGTATGTAATTAGAGAAGGTAAAAAATTAAGATGTGGTTATACTACAGGAAGTTGTGCTGCTGGAGCAGCTAAAGGAGCAGCTTTTCTTCTTGAAGAAAAAGAATTATCTTTTGTAGAAATAGGTACTCCTGCAGGAATAGAATTGAAGCTCGAAATAAAAAACCCACAAATAGAAAATGAATGGGCATCTTGTTGTATTGTGAAAGATGCTGGAGATGACCCAGATGTAACTGATGGAATGGATATATATGCTAAAGTGAGAAAGAGAAAAGATGGGAAAGTTTTCATAGATGGAGGAGAAGGGATAGGCAGAATAAAAAGAAAAGGACTATTTGGCGAAATAGGATCAGCAGCTATAAATCCAATACCTAGAAAAATGATAGAAAAAGAGATTAGAACTGTCTCAGATTCTGGTTATGATGTAATAATATATGCTCCCATGGGAAAAAAAATTGCTAAAAAAACTTACAACAAAAATATAGGAGTAGAAGGCGGTATTTCTATTATAGGTACAAAAGGTATAGTATATCCTATGTCAGAAGATGCCCTTATAAAGACTATCTATCTTGAGGCAGATGCAGTAATGGAAAAAGAAGGAAAGGATAATATAATTTTAGTACCAGGAAATTATGGAGAAAAAATAGCAGATTCTCTTAATTTTAAAGGTGGAAAAGTAAAGATTTCTAATTATATAGGCGATAGCATTCTTTATATGTACAACAAGGGTTTTAAATCTATGACTCTTATAGGACATATAGGTAAATTTGCTAAATTATCTATAGGAGTATTTAATACTCATAGCAAGGTTTGTGATGGAAGAATGGAGGCTTTCATATATTATTTAGCTTTAAGAGGGGCAGATATGAAAGTTATTGAAAGAATAAAAAATGCAATAACAGCTGAAGAAGCTCTAAACATTTGCATAGAAGAAGGTTATAGCGAAGTAGTCTATGATATGGAAAGTGGATGTGAAGAGAGAATTAAAAAGTATTTAAAAGATGAAAATTATTCAGTAGATGTAATTATATATTCTATGGAAAGAGGTGCTTTTATTTGATAACAGTAGCTGGCATAGGGCCAGGAAATCCAAAACTTATTACAGAAGAGGTAAAAGAGGCTATAATAGATGCCGAATCTGTAATAGCATTTGGAAGAGTTTCTGAATCACTTAAAGATTTAAGAAAGGACTATATAAAAGTAAAAAGTGTAAATGAAATATTAAATATTTTGTCTGAAAAGGAAAATGTACTAATATTAGCTTCTGGTGATCCTTGTTTCTATGGTATATTAGAATATTTAAAGAAGAAAGATGTAAATATAGATAATGTGCTTCCAGGAATATCTTCTTTTCAGTACATGATGGGAAGGCTAAAGAAAAGCTGGAATAGAGCGAGTTTTTTGTCTCTTCATGGTAGGTATAATAAGTTGGAAAATGTAAATAATAGCCCTCTTACAATAATACTTACAGATAAAAATAATACTCCATCAAAAATATCAAAGTCTCTTCATAAATTAGGGTTAAAAGGGAAGATATATGCAGGATTTAATTTATCCTATAGCGATGAAAAAATTGTTTTAGTTAATATAGGAGATGATATAGAAGACATATCTTCTTTAGCAGTGGTGGTGGTAGAAAATGAGATGGATTAGAGATGAGGAATTTATAAGAGGAAATATTCCTATGACTAAATTTGATATAAGAGTTTTGGCTGTAGCTTTTCTTTCTATAGAAGAGGGAGATGTATTTTTAGATATAGGAGCAGGAACTGGTTCTATATCTATAGAGGGAGCCCTTCAAGGAGCAAAGGTTTGTGCGGTGGAAAGGGAAAAAGAAGGAATAGAACTAATTAAAAAGAATAAAAATAAGTTTAATGTAGATATAAAAATAGTTGAGGGACAGGCTCCAGATTGTATACCATCTTTAAAATTTAACAAATGTTTTATAGGTGGAAGTGGTGGTAGATTAAGTTATATATTTGAATATTTAGAAGAAAATCTAGAAAGTGAAGGTGTAGTTTGTGCCAATTTTATTACATTAAAAAATTTAAATGAGTTTATAGAGCTATTGGAGAAATATAACTATAGGAATATTGAAACAAAGCTTATTCAATCAGCTCAAACAAATAAAATAGGTCTTATAAAAGGGAATAATCCAATATTTTTAGTAAAGGGTGTGAAAAGGTGAAAAAATTATTTGGAGTAGGGACAGGTCCAGGAGATAAGGAATATTTAACATTGAAAGCAGTAAAGGCTATGGAAAATGCAGATGTAATATTTGCTCCTAATAATAATGGAAAAAACATGGCATTAGATACAGCTAAAGATTTTATTGAAGAGAAGAAAATAGTCTTAATAGATTTTCCTATGGGAAAAGTTAAGAAAAAAGATTATAAAAAAGCGGCAGAGTTAATCAAAAAAGAAATTTCAGATGGAAAATCAGGAGTATTTTTAACTATAGGTGATCCTATGATTTATAGTACCTTTATATATTTGATGGAGAATATAGAAGAGTTGGGAGTAGAAGTAGAAGTAGTTCCTGGTATAACTTCCTTTTTAGCAGGAGCTGCAAAAATAAAAATTCCTATTACTGTAAAAGGGGATAGATTTTTATTAGTTGATGATATAGTAGATGAGGATGTATTAGCAGAAACTGATTCTATATGTATTTTAAAAACTACTAAAAATAAAGAAGATGTTATAAATTTACTTGAAAAAAATAGATTTTCTTATACCTATATTAAAAGATGTAGCCTTGAAGGAGAAAAGGTATTGAAAAATAAAGAGGAAATACTAGAAGATAAAGATTATATATCATTCATACTTGGAAGGAGGAAGGAAAATGATTAGTTTTGTAGGGGCAGGACCAGGAGATGTTGATTTAATAACTATTAAAGGAAGAAAACTTCTGGAAAGAGCAGATATTGTTATATATGCAGGAAGTTTAGTATCTAAAGAACATTTGAGTTTCTGTAAAAAAGGATGCAAATTTTATAATAGTGCATCTATGACTTTAGAAGAAGTAATAAATATAATGGAAGATGGAATAAATAAAGGTTTGAATATAGTAAGGCTCCATACGGGAGATCCAACTATATACGGTGCTATAAAAGAACAAATGGATATTTTAGATGAGAAGAAAATTTCCTATGAGGTAATTCCTGGTGTTAGCTCTTTTACTGCGGCTTGTTCAGCTATAAAAAAAGAGTTTACTCTTCCAGAAGTAAGTCAAACAGTTATTCTTACTAGAATAGAAGGCAGGACTAGTGTGCCAGAAAATGAAGATTTAGAAAAATTAGCTTCTTATGGTGCTTCTATGGCTATATTTCTTTCAGTACAACAGATAGACAATGTAGTAGAAAAGTTAAAAGACGGATATAAGAGAGAAAATGTGCCAATTGCGGTAGTTTATAAGGCTACTTGGGAAGATGAAAAGATAGTTTTAGGTACATTAGAGAATATTAGTGAAAAAGTTAAAGAGGAAGGAATTAAAAAAACTGCTCAAATACTTGTAGGAGATTTTATATCAGGAGATTATGAAAGATCAAAGCTTTATAATCCAGAATTTACCCATGAGTATAGGAGAGCATCTAAATGAAAGTAGCCTGTTTATCATTTACAGACAGTGGCAGAGAAATAGGTGAACGATTATATAATTATAAAGGCAAAGATATTCAAATTGTCCATTATGTAAATTCTAATATTGAAGGTGGTATTAAGAGTATTATTAAAGATATCGTAGAAAATTATGATGGTATAATTTTTATTTCTGCTACAGGAATAGCAGTTAGAATGATAAGCCCATATATAATAGATAAGACTGTAGATCCAGCAATAATAGTAGTTGATGATTTAGGAAGATTTTCTATAAGTTTATTATCTGGGCATATAGGCAGAGGAAATTTCCTATGTAAGCAGGTAGCTAGTATATTAGGAGCAAGGCCAGTCATAACAACTGCTTCAGACAATAGGGGAATAGAAGCTATAGATGCATTTAGCATGAAAATGGATTATTTCATGGAAGATATGGAGTCTATAAAGGATATTACAGCAATGATGGTAAATGGGAAAAAAATTGGCTTTTATTCTGAAGACGAAAAAATTATTTCGTATGACAATATAGTAGTTATAAATAAATTTGAAGATATAGAAGATGTTAAAGATGAGGTAGATGGTTTTATACTAATAACTTCTGTTAAAAGTATAGATTTAGATACTCCTCATACTATTTTAAGACCTAAAAACTTAAATATAGGAATAGGCTGTAGAAAAGGTGTTGAAGAAGGTAGAATAGTTGAATCTGTACTGAATATTTTAAATAAAAATAATCTTTCTGAAAGGTCAATAAAATCTATTGGAACAGTAGAAATAAAAAAGTATGAAAGTGGAATTATAGAAACTAGCAAATATTTTAACTGTCCTCTCAATATTTTTACTATAGATGAGATAGAAAAAGTGGAAGATAAATTTGGAAAAAGTGATTTTGTTAAAAAAACCATAGGTGTTTTTTCTGTAAGTGAGCCCTGTGCATATCTTTCAGGAGGAGAAATAATAGTAGAAAAAACTAGATGCAATGGTATTACAATAGCAATATCGAAGGAGGAGAACCATGGCTAAATTATATGTGATAGGAATAGGTCCGGGGAGAAGAGAAAATATGACTTTAAGAGCTATAAACGCTTTAATAAAGTCTGAAGTAATAGTAGGATACACCCCTTATATAGAATACTTAGAAGAACTTGTAGAGGGAAAAGAAATAATATCTACAGGAATGAAGGGAGAAATAGAAAGATGTAAACTAGCTATTGAATCCGTAAGGGAAGGGAAAAATACTTCTATTGTAAGCACAGGTGATGCAGGCCTTTATGGAATGGCAGGCCCTATTTTAGAATTGGCAAAAGATATAGAGGTAGAAATTGTACCAGGAGTAACAGCAGCTTTTTCTGCGGCAGGTGAATTAGGTTCTCCTATTATGCATGACTTTTGCTCTATTAGCTTAAGTGATCTTCTAACCCCTTGGAGCTTAATAGAGAAGAGAATTGAAAATGCAGCTGCAGCAGATTTTGTTATAACTATATATAATCCTAGAAGTAAAGGCAGAAAAAAACATATTGAAAAAGCAGTAGAAATAATGCTTAAATATAAATCACCTTCTACACCTGTAGGAATTGTTAAAAATTCAGGAAGAGATGGACAAGAACAGATTATTACAACTTTAGGTAATATAGACTATAAAAAAATAGACATGCTTTGTGTATTGATAATAGGAAATAGTATGACCTATATAGAAAACGATCATATGATAACGCCCAGGGGGTATGATCTTTGATATGGATAATAGGGGGAACTAGTGAAGCTAGAGAACTTATAGATAATATAGAAGATATAGAAGATTTTATTATAACTAGTGCAACAGAGAGTGAAAGACAATTTATAAATTCATCTAAATTAGTAGTAGGAAGAATGGCTTTAGATAAAATGCTCCAATTTATAGAAGATAAAAATATAAATCTTATAATAGATCTTTCCCATCCTTATGCAAAAGTGGTAAGTAAAAATGCAAAGGAAGCCTCTAAGACTAAAAATATAAAATATATTAGATATATTAGATGTAAGACAAATATACCTTCTTGGGCAGTATATTTAAAAGATTATAGTGAATGTATATCTTATTTAAGAACTATTTCTGGAAATGTATTTTTTACTACAGGTTCTAAAAATATAGGAGATTTTGAGAAAGTAAGAGGAAAAAACAGATTTGTATATAGAATATTGCCAGCCTTAGAAAGTATAGAAGAATGTAAAAAATATAATATTCATATGAAAGACATTGTAGCTATTCTAGGTCCTTTTTCCAAGGAATTTAATAAGGCCATGTTTAGGGAATATACTGCGGATTATGTAGTTATGAAAGATAGTGGCAAAAAGGGTGGAGTATTGGAACGTATAGAAGCTTGCAAGGAGCTTGGCATAACCCCAGTAGTTATAGGAAGGTATGAAGAGGAAGGAATAGAAAGTTTAGAGGAAATAGAAAGATTTATTAGAAATTATAATATGAAAGGAGAATAGTAATTGGAAAATTCATATAAATTTTATAGAAATACTGCTTGTAAGTATTTGCCTTGTCATAAAGTAAAAAATGAAGAAGAATTTAATTGTTTATTTTGTTATTGTCCACTTTATTTTTTAGAAGAATGTGGAGGAAATTATCAAGATCATAAAGGAATTAAAGACTGTACAAACTGTCTTATACCTCATTCGCCAAAAGGCTATGATTATATAAATAATAAAATAATGGAAGTAAACAGAAAGAGAATGGCTAAGATAGTTGAAGATAAATAATATATAGTGTATAATATATGAAATAAATAGCATTTGCTAAAAGGGAGTAGCTGCATATATTTTGCAAATAGGGTCAACATGCTGGTAGAAATACCTGGTCCTATTTACTCTTAATAAAAAAAGAGGAGCGAGACTTTTAGTTTAATAGGGAATAATAAACTTATTAAACTAAAAGTCTTTTTTTATGGAAAAGCAAAGGAGGAAAAAACTTGTTAAAAGAATTGTTAAGAGCATTTTTTCTAATATTTATTGCTGAAATGGGAGATAAAACTCAAATTATAGCTATGACTTTTGCCACTCAATACAAAGTGAAAGAAGTATTATTTGGAGTACTAATTGGAGTGTTTTTAAATCATGGTATAGCCATTATCTTAGGGAAATATCTTTCAAAAGTAGTACCATTAGATTTAGTTCAAATTATGGCTGGAGTATTATTTGTTATATTTGGTATTCTAGCATTAAGAGTTGAAGAGGAAGAAGAAAGTGGATATTCTAAGAGAAACTTTAGTCCTATAATAACTGTAGCTTTAGCATTTTTTATAGGTGAATTAGGAGATAAGACTCAACTTACAGCTATGACTTTAGCTGCGGAAGGGAATTATCCTATATTTATTTTATTTGGAACTACATTAGGAATGTTAGGTACTAGTGGATTAGGAATTTTTGTTGGCAGTAGGATAGGTGAAAAAATACCAGATATACTGATAAAAATAATATCATCTTCAGTATTTTTAATATTTGGTACTTTAAAATTGTTCCAGGTGTTACCAAAGGAGTACTTAACAGACTTAAATATAATAACTTATTTTGTTATACTATCAGCTATAATATTTATATCTATAAAGAAGCTAATATATTTAAGGAAATCTGGTCAAAAATCAGCTATGAGGGAAGTAGCTGCTACATTATATACGCAAACCAAAGAGCTTAAAAAAGCAGTAGATGATATATGCTTAGGAGAAGAAACTTGTGGCATGTGTATGGGAGAAAAATGTATAATAGGATTTACAAAGGAAATACTGGAAAAGGCTAAAAAAGAAGAGTGCTATTATTTAGATGGAGATGTAGATTTTAATAAATTTATAAATAAAAGTTTTAATATAGATAAAGTAATAGAAGCATTGATATTGATAATAGATGATTATTTAAAATATGGAATAGAAACTGATGAAAGGTTTGTAGTAAATAAGACTAGAAGAGCATTAGAATTAATAATCTTTAACAAAGATATACCTTTTAATGGAGATGTGCATAGTTATATAGAGAATATAGAAAAGGAAAACAAAGGTATTGGGGATATAATTAGAAAAAGAGTGTTAAATGACTAACAAGGTGAAATAAATAATATCAATATATAAATTGATAAAGTAAAACCTTTTCCCAAGGAAATCAAGAAATAATTAAAAAAAAATTAATAAAAAAATGAATAATAAAGTTGACCATTGGTCATTATAGTATTATAATAATAACTACTGACCGATGGTCATTATTTGTTTTTGAGGAGGTGGATATATATTTAAATGTCAAAGGTTCAAAAGAATAAAAAAGAGAAGGAAGATTCCCTTTATACTGCAGCCTATGATTTATTTACTACAAAAGGCATTCATAATACAGCAATAAGTGACATAGTTAAAAAAGCAGGAGTTGCCAAGGGAACTTTTTATCTTTATTTTAAGGATAAATACGATGTTTTAGATAAAATTATTCTTAATAAAAGTACTGAAATATTAAGTATTGCAATTAAAAAAACTAATTCGGAGGAATTTTTAAATTTTGAGGGAAAACTTCTTTATTTTATAGATTATATTATTGAATACTTAAAAGAAAATAAATTGTTATTAAAATTAATTTATAAAGATCTTTCCTGGGGGGTTATAAAAAAAGCTTATAAAGACTATAAGGAAATAAATGAAATATTTGGAATGTTTGAAGAGGGGTTTAAAGATTCAAACTTGGATAAAGAGGATATTGAAAAAGTACTTTTCATGATTATAGAGCTTACAGGTTCAGTTTGCTATAACTGTATTGTCCTTAATGAACCAGCAGATATAGACAAGATGAAGCCTATACTGTTTAATACGATAAAGAAAATAATATAAAAGATATGGGAGATGATTCTGTGAATAAATTTGGACTTTTTATAGCAAAGCATAGGAAATTAGTGCTTGTGTTTGCAACATTTTTATTGTTACCATCCTTATATGGAATGGCTAAGACAAAGATAAACTATGATATTTTAACCTATTTACCAAAAAAGTTAGAATCCGTTAAAGGGCAAGATATATTAAATAATGTATTTGAAAACTCGGGGACATCTTTTCTGGTTATAGAAAACATGGATTCAAAAGATGTATCAAAGATAAAAAATAAAATTTCAGATGTAAAAGGTGTAGAAAAAGTTATATGGATTGATGATTTTGTAGATACTGCTATACCTAAAGAAATATTGCCAGAAGAATTGAAAAATACATTCTACAGAGAAAATTCCACCCTATTGATGATTCAATTTAGTGAAGAATCTTCTTCAGATGTTACACAAGATGCTATATCTGAAATTAGGGGAGTATTAAATAAGCAATGTTTCTTAAGCGGAATGGCTGCAGTACTTAAAGATACTGTAGAATTAGCGGATAAACAAACACCAATATATGTAGGATTGGCTGTTGCATTAGCTGTAGTAGTATTATTACTAACATTAGAGTCAACTATAATACCCTTTGTAATACTTATAAGTATTGGATATGCTATAATGTATAATTTTGGAACAAATATTATATTTGGAGAAATATCCTATATAACTAAATCTTTAGCGGCAGTATTGCAACTAGGAGTTACAATGGACTATTCTATTTTCTTACTTCACAGATTTGAAGAAGAAAGAAAAAAGGTAGATGATAAAGAACAAGCAATGGCAAATGCTGTTGAAAAAACTGCCTCATCCATTATGGGAAGTTCATTAACTACTATAGCGGGATTTTTAGCTATAGCATTTATGGAGCTTACTATTGGAAAAGACATAGGTTTTGTAATGGCTAAGGGAGTTTTTCTAGGAGTTATATCAGTTATAACAGTATTGCCAGCATTGATATTGTTCTTTGATAAATTAATTCATAGATTTAGTCACGGAACTGTACTTCCAGAATTTAATGGATTATCTAAATTAGTAACTAAACATTATAAATTATTTATTATAATAGCTATATTAATATTCTTGCCAGCTTTTTATGGTGAGAGAAATAATGAAGTTTACTACAATTTAGATGAATCATTGCCAAGAGATATGGATTCTATAGTAGGATTTTCTAAATTAAAAAATGAGTACAATATGATGACTACTCATATGATTTTAGTACCTAGTGATGTGCCAAGTCATAAGGTAAAAAATATGTTAGATGATATTGAAAAATTAGATGGTATAGAGAAAGTTATAGGATATGATAAATTTGTAGGACCTGGTATTCCAGAGAGTTTTATTCCGCAAGAGGTAAAAGATAAATTTGAACAAGGTGGCTATAAATTAGTACTTGTCAATTCTAGTTTTAAAGCTGCAACAGATGAGGAGAATAAACAGGTAGAAGCTATTAATGAGATAACTAAGAAATATGATAGAAGGACTATAATCACAGGTGAAGGAGTATTAACAAAAGATTTGGTTAGTATTGCAGATGAAGATTTTAAACGTGTAAATATTACATCTATAATTGCAGTATTTTTCATTATACTTTTAGTATTTACATCTATATCAATTCCAATATTTCTAGTATTGATAATAGAATTGGCTATATTTATAAACATGGCTGTACCATTCTATCTTAATCACTCAATACCATTTATTTCATCTATAGTTATTGGATCAATACAATTAGGAGCTACAGTTGATTATGCTATACTTTTGACAACTAGGTTTAGAGAAGAAATAAATAATGGACATGATAAATTTGAAGCAATGGAGATTTCAGTAAGAGAATCTGCCAAATCTATTGTTACTAGTGGTCTAACATTTTTTGGTTCTACAGTTGGAGTAGCAATTATATCAGATATGGAGATAGTTAAGAGTTTAAGTGCTATGATAGCTAGAGGAGCATTAATAAGTACAGGTGTTATACTATTTATTTTGCCAGGAATATTATTAGCTAGCGAATCATTTATAAGAGTTACATCTAAAAATTGGAGCAAAAGTTCTAAAGATACTGTTGAGAAAGGAAGGTTTATATATGAAAATAAATAATAAAATTATAAAAATATTAAGTATAGTAATGATTGTTGCTATGATAATACCTAGTTTTTCCTTTGCTGAAGGGAAAGTATCAAAAGAGGAAACTGTATATATAAATTTAAATGAGAAAGGAAAACCTATAGAAAAAACTTCTAGTATATGGTTACATTCAGATACATCTTTGGGGAAAGTGGAAGATAAAAGTACTTTAAAAGATATAAAAAATGTAAAAGGTGAAGAAGAACCAAATATAAATGGGGATAGAATAATATGGAATACCGATGAAAAAGATATATTTTATCAAGGAAAGTCTAACAAGGACTTACCCATAGATTTAAACGTAAAATATTACTTAAATGGAAAAGAAATGAACCCTAAAGATATGGCAGGTAAATCAGGAAGAGTTAAAATTAATTTAGAAGTTAAAAATAAAGATAGTCATGTTATAAGCCTTAAAAATGGAAATAAAAAAACATTATATACACCATTTGCTACAGTAGTAGTTATGAATATGCCTTTAGATAAATTTGAAAATATAAATACTAATAATGGAAAAATAGTTTCTGATGGAAATAACCAAGTTTTAACTTATGTATCATTGCCAGGACTTGAAGAAAGTTTAGGTATAAGTAATAACGTAATAAATAGAGAAGATTATTTAGAAGTTAAAGCTGATGTTAAGGATTTTGAAATGAGTCCAATAGTTGTTACAACTACTAGTGAGGTTCCAGAAATAGATGATTTAAAGGGTGCAGATGATATAGATAAATTAATTGATGGAATAGAAAAGATAAAAGATGCTAGTGAAAAGTTAAGTGAAGCTACAGGAAAGCTTTATACAGGTCAAGTAGATTTGAATAGTGGTATAGGTGAATTTATAAATGGAGTAGGCAAAGTAAATACAGGAGCTAATACTTTAAGAGATGGAACTAAACAACTAAAAGATGGTGTAGATGCTTCATATAAAGGAAGTCAAGAAATAAGCAAAGGAGTAGGAGCATTATCCAAAGGTGCTAGTCAGTTAGGAAAGGGAACTCAACAATTACAAAATGGTACAGAACTAAATCGTAAGGGTGCAAATGACCTATCAAATGGTCTTTCTCAACTTGATAATAAAGTAAAATATATGCCAAAACAAGCAGAAGACTTAGATAATGGCATGAAAGCAATAGTAGAAAAAACAGAAGAAATAAGTAAAGGTCAAAAACAACTAACAGAAGGGTTAGGCAAAAGTGTAGAAGGGTTAGAAAAAATTAAAGCAGGAAAACAAAAAGAATTAGAAATAATAGGAATGTTGTTAAAAGGAATGGATGGTTTAGATGCAGGAGTAGCAGGACTTGGAAAAGTACCAGGAGCTGCAGGTATTGCAGAAAAGCTTAGTGGGGGATTACAAAAACAAAGGATGGCATTAGAAGGTTTGCAAGGATCTGGCAATGAACTTATAGAAGGTATAAACGAAGTAGAAAAAGGAATTAAAGAAGCTCAAGATGCATCAGGACAATTAAGTGAAGGATTAGGAAAAGTAAACAATGGACAAAAAGATATATCTGCTGGAACAGGTGAACTTAGGAAAGGTTCAAAGGTTTTAAAGGAGGCTACTAGCCAACTTAATGAAGGTGGAAAACAATTAGCTAAAGGTGCAAATGATTTAAATACAGGTGCCAGTCAAGCAAATAATGGTACAAAACAACTTTCCAATGGTTCAAAAGAATTATCCAATGGAGCAGGTCAATTAACTAATGGTCTAGGTCAACTAAATAATGGAGTAGGACAAATTTATAATGGGGCAGATGCTCTTTCTAAAGGAACAGGTGAACTTTCACAAAATGGCAATAAATTGCAAGATGGTTCTAATCAATTAAAAGATGGAGCAAAACAATTAGATGAAGGCATGACAAAATTCCATAAGGAAGGAATATCTGAAATAAGTAAGAGAATAGATGAAAGTGATCTTGATATAGATACTATAATGGAAACTAAAGATGAGCTAATAAATCTATCTAAAGAATATAAAAGCTTTACAGGTTTAAACGAAGAAATGGATGGCAGTGTTAAATTTGTTATGAGAACTGAAGAAATAAAAGCTAAAGATAATGATGAAGAATCAGATATTGAAACTAAAAAGCAAGAAGGACAGAAAGAAAAAGGTGGATTTATTAACTGGATTAAAAACTTATTCAAGAAGAAAAATAAATAATATAAAATATCCTAGAGAATTCTCTAGGATATTTTATATTTTACAATAAATTTGTTGTATAATTATAATCTGGAGGTGCAAATATGATAAAAATAATAAAAAATGGAGAGGTTTATGCTCCAAATTATTTAGGAAAGAAAGATATATTAATAGCTGGAGACAAGATAGGATTTATCAAGGAAAATATAACAGTACCAAGAAAATTTGTGGATATAGATATAATAGATGCTAGTGGGAATTATATAGTTCCAGGTTTTATAGATTCCCATGTTCATATAACAGGAGGTGGAGGTGAGGGAAGTTTTAGGACTAGAACTCCTGAAATACAACTTACAGATATTACTAAAGGTGGAGTAACAACTGTAATAGGAGTATTAGGTACTGATGGAACTACTAGAAGTATGGAGAATTTAATAGCTAAAGCAAGGGGGCTTGAAGAAGAGGGAATTACAACATATGTATATACTGGCTCTTACCAAGTTCCTGTTAGAACTTTAACTGGAAGTATACAAGATGATATTATATTAATTGACAAAATAATAGGTGTTGGAGAAGTAGCCATGTCAGACCATCGTTCAAGTCAACCTACTGTAGAAGATTTTGCTAAGTTAGCATCAGAAGCGAGGGTGGGAGGGATACTATCAGGTAAAGCAGGAGTAGTAAATATTCATGTAGGAGATGGAGAAAGAAAAATTGATTTTATTGAAAATATTGTAGAAAACACAGAAATACCTATAACACAATTTTTACCAACACATATGAATAGGAATCAAAGTTTGTTTCAAAGATCTATTTCATATGCTAAAAAAGGTGGAATAGTTGATTTCACTACAAGTACTAATAAAAAATTTCTAGAAGAGGGAGAAGTAAAATGCAGTAATGCTTTAAGAATTTTATTGGAACATGGGGTTAAGTCTAATAATATTACATTTTCATCAGATGGACAAGGAAGTCTACCAGATTTTGATGAACATGGTAGATTTATAGGAATAGGCATAGGAAAAGTTACTTCACTATATAGTGAAGTAAGAGATGCTATAATAAATGAAAATGTTCCAATAGATAAGGCTTTGAGTGTAATTACTGCAAATCCAGCTGATATATTAAAATTACCTATGAAGGGATATATTCAAAAGGGAAGAGATGCAGATATAGTATTATTAAATAAGGAAAATTTAAAGATTGAAAGTGTCATTGCTAAAGGTAAAATAATGATTTCTGAAGGTAAGCCAATAATTAAAGGTACTTTTGAATAAAAATAGTTAAAGTTTTTTTATAACATATATTTATAAGAAAGTGAGGAATTATAAATGAACAAGGAAATAAAGGAAAAGAAGGAAAAGAAGTCTATTAAAGTTCCAGATACTTATGTAATAATATTCTTTATAATATTATTAGCTACAATTTTAACCCATGTAATTCCTGTGGGAAGATTTGAAGTAATATATAAAGTGTATGATTCAAGCAACAATATTTTAACAGAGATTAAAGATGGGGAAAGTGATAGCTTTATAGTAGATGGAAAAGAATTTGTATTCGATTCTACAGGAGAAGAGGAAGCTATTTTAATTCAGAAAGGTCAGGAAAAATCTATTGGTAGTATAGAAAAGACTAAAGCGAAAGCATTAGAATTTAATAAATTTAGAATAGTTCAAGAGTATGGGAAGTTTTTAAATAGTGGAAAAAGGAATGGAATAAAGCTATTTAAAAGTGGAGGAGATATAGGATTTTTAAATTATATGTTTGAAGGATTAGTAAAGGGTGATAAATGGGGTTCCGCTGTCGGTATAGTTGCATTTATATTAGTAGTTGGAGGGGCCTTTGGTATAATTTTAAAAACTGGAGCTGTAGAAGCAGCTATAGGGAATGTAATTTCTAAAACTCAAGGAAAGGAAATAGCTATAGTTCCAATATTATTCTTGCTTTTTTCCTTAGGTGGAGCAATATTTGGAATGGGTGAGGAAGCTATACCTTTTTCTATGATAATAGTTCCATTGGTTATAGCTATGGGATATGATGCTATTGTAGGTATAATGATAACATATGGTGCAACTCAAATTGGCTTTGCTACTTCATGGATGAATCCTTTTAGTATTGCTATAGCTCAAGGTATTGCTGGTATTCCTATTATGTCTGGAGCAGGATTTAGAATTTTTATGTATATTATATTTAATATATTGGGAATTGTATTTTTAACTATATATGCTAAGAAGATAAAGAAAGATCCAAAATTATCTGTGTCCTATAAATCTGATAGATATTATAGAGAAAATTTCAATCCTGAAGAAATAAGAAAAGTAGAGTTTAAGTTTGGAGATAGATTAGTAATTTTAACAATTTTTATAGGGATTATATGGATTATATGGGGAGTAACTAAACATGGATATTATATACCTGAAATAGCTACAATATTTTTTACAATAGGCTTAATATCAGGAATTATAGGGACAATATTTAATTTAAATAATATGACTATAAATGATATTGCAGACTCTTTTAGAAAAGGAGCAAGTGATTTAGTGGGAGCTGCTTTAGTAGTTGGAATGGCTCAAGGAATTGTATTGATTTTAGGAGATTCTTCACCTTTTGTAGACTCAGTTTTAAATACTATATTATATGGAATGAGCAGAGTTCTCATAGGATTGCCAACTGCTTTAACTGGATGGCTTATGTTTGTATTTCAATCTGTATTCAATTTCTTTGTAGTATCTGGTTCAGGACAAGCAGCTATAACTATGCCTCTTATGGCTCCTATTTCAGATATTGTAGGTTTAAATAAACAAATAGCTGTATTAGCTTTTCAATTAGGAGATGGGTTGACTAATTTGATTGTACCAACTTCTGGTTGCTTAATGGGTGTATTAGGGGTTGCAAGACTTGATTGGAATAAATGGGCTAAATTCCAAATTAAGTTTCAGTTATTTCTATTTATATTAGCTTCTATATTTGTTATTGCCGGTACTTTAGTAGGACTAAGTTAGAATAATATAAAATTTTTATATAAAGGTATGTTTAAAGTATACCTTTTTGGGAATATATAATAATGAGATGATAATATAGAAAATTAGGAGGTAATATATACAATGGAAAGATTAGTGGGAATGGAATCACCAAATTTTAAAATGAATGCAGTTACAGGTGATGGTGAAGAATTTAAAACTGTAAGTTTAGATGATTATAAAGGTAAATGGCTTGTAATGTTTTTCTATCCAGCAGATTTTACATTTGTTTGCCCAACTGAAATTACAGGATATAGTGATAGATATGAAGATTTCAAAAAAGCAGGAGCAGAAGTTCTTGCAGTAAGTGTTGACAGTGAACACTCACATAAAGCTTGGATAAAAGGAGATTTAGGAAAAATTAAGTTTCCAATAGCTGCAGATATGACTAAAAAAGTAGCTAATGATTTTGGAATTTTAATTGAAGAGGATGGAGTAGCACTAAGAGGTTTATTTATTATAGATCCTGAAGGAGTAGTTCGTTACTCTGTAGTACATGATCTTAATGTAGGTAGAAGTGTAGATGAAACATTAAGAGTATTGAAGGCATTGCAAACAGGTGGACTTTGCCCAATAGGTTGGGAAGAAGGAGAAGACTTATTAGAAGGATAAACTTAAGTAGCAATAAATTTTAAATTAAGCGATCATATATGATCGCTTAATTTTGTTATAGTAGTTTATAAGTATTATATTGAGATATATGAAAAATTCATATATACTTAAAGTTGAGAATGTATTATAAAAAATAAAAAGTATTTAGAGGTGTATTGGAGAATGGAAATAGATAAGATTCAGCAAAAAATAAAAGATAGAAATCCTAAGCCACTAGATATAATGTATAATTATGGAGTACTAGTCCCTATTATAGAGAGAGATAAAAATCTTGAATTAGTTTATGAAGTTAGGGCTAAAGATTTAAAAAGACAGCCAGGAGAAATATCTTTTCCTGGAGGGGAATTAGAATTTGGTGAGTCCTTTGAAGAAGCAGCCATAAGGGAGACTTGTGAAGAGCTTAATTTAAAAGAGAAAAATATAAAAGTTATTGGTAAATTAGATTATTTAATTTCCCATGCCAATATATCTATTCATCCCTTTTTAGGGGTTTTAGAAAATATAAAATATGAAGATATTTACTATAGTAGAGATGAAGTAGATCATATTTTTACTGTGCCCTTAAATTTTTTTATAAAAAGAGAACCTAAGGTTTATTATATAGATTTAGAAACTATTATAGAAGAAAATTTTCCTTATGATAAAATTCCAAATGGAAGAGAGTACAACTGGGATAAAGGTAAATATCCAGTTTATTTTTATGAGTACAATAATTATATTATTTGGGGAATGACTGCCAAGATAACTAAAAATTTTATAGATATAATAAAAAGCTAATATAAGTGAAAAACTTATATTAGCTTTTAACTTTCATTTATTCTTGGATTCGGGTTAGTAGATTCTTCTCCTAGGTGTTTTAAGTCTTTAAAAAGGAATTGTGCCGTAATTATTGATGCAATTATATCTGACACAGGGCCGGATAGCCATACTCCAGTCAATTGAAAAATCTTTGGAAGTATTATTAAGGCTGGTATAAGAACTAAAACTTGTCTTGAAAGACTTAGAAACATAGCTTGCTTTGGCTTGCCAGTAGCTTGAAAATAGTTAGCACTTATGACCTGAAACCCTATTATAGGTAACATAGATAAGTTAATTCTCATAGCTCTAGATGCAACTTTTATTAATTCTTTTTCATTTTTGCCAAATAAACTAACTAATTTTCCTGGGATTGCTTGAGTAAACACAAATCCTATTGTAACTATAATAGTTGCAAATAATATTGCCCATTTTAAAGTTTCCTTCACTCTATCATATTTTTCGGCACCATAATTATATCCTATTATTGGTTGTGCTCCTTGATTGATTCCAAATATAGGCATAAGTATTAACATAGTAATGCTGTTTATGACTGCCATACTGGATGTAGCTATATCTCCACCGTAGCGCTGAAGATTATTATTTAAAAGAACTGTTACCATACTTGCTGCAATCTGCATACTAAATGGAGCTAATCCAATAGATATAATCTCTTTAACTATATACTTCTTTAATTTCAAATTTTCCCTCTTTAGTTTTAGAAGACCTTTCTTTTTAAAGAAATAACTTAAAACCCATATACTAGAAGCACCTTGAGATATAATAGTTGCAATAGCAGCACCTTTAATTCCCATATTAAATACAAATATAAATATAGGATCTAAAATTGTATTAAGTATTGCACCTATAAGCATAGTGCCCATAGCCATTTTAGGATTTCCTTCTCCTCTAATAAAGTTATTTAACCCAAATCCTACGGCTTGTAATGGCGCCCCAAATAAAATTATTCTCATATAATCTACAGAATAAGGTAGAATAGTTTTACTAGCACCAAAAACTTTTAAAAGAGGTTCTAAAGTTAAAAGTCCTATAACTCCAACAATTATAGAAATTAAAAGAAGTAAAGTAAATGAATTTCCTAATATTTTCTCTGCTTCCTCTTCTTTTTTCTGTCCTAGTTTTATAGAAACTAATGCGTTTCCACCAAGTCCGATAAGCATTGCGAATGCCATAAGTATTAGTGAAATGGGATAACCTACAAATATACCTGCAATTCCTATGCTACCCACACCTTTACCTATAAATATTCTGTCTACAATATTGTATAGTGCATTTACAAGCATACCCACAATGGCAGGAATAGAAAATTCAACAAGTAGTTCTTTTATATTTCCTTCACCAAGTTGTTTAGAACGATTCATATTACGCCTCCTTTACTTTATTTAATATTTTTACTATAGTATTTAGATTATGGCTAAATTTATATACTTCATCTTTTGGTAATGTACTAAAAAGTTCTTCTATTTGAGAGATGAATTTTTTCTCATGTTCTACAAAACTTTTCTCTCCTTCTTTAGTCAATTGTATCCATATCTTTCTTTTATCATTTGGATCATTTTTTCTTATTACTAAGCCCATATTTTCTATAGAATCAATTAAAGTTGTAATACTGCCTTTTTCCATGTCCATATATTTACATAAAACACTAGGGGAAATTTTTCCGTATTTTCCAATAATCATTATTGCTCTTATTTGATTTTTATTGCATTTATATTTGTCATCAGTTTCTTTCTTAAAAGTAGGTCTAAATAGTTTATGAAATAGAGACATAAATTCAATTAAATCATGTCTTATATTTTCATATACAAGATCATTATTCATAATATCACTCCAAATAAAAAATGGATAGTTAGAATTCTTATAGTAAGAATTCTAACTATCCATTATAACAGCTATCTATTAAAAGTCAAGAACTAATCTGTAAACATTTGTGTCCAATAAGTAGTTCCACCTTTATTCACATATCCTACACCAATTTTATTGAAATTTGGATTTAAAATATTTGCACGATGACCTGGTGAATTCATCCAACCCTTTACTACAGAATCTGCACTAGAATATCCTTTAGCAATATTTTCTCCAGCTTGTCTATATTTTATTCCAAAATTTTTCATCATTGTAAAAGGATCTTTATAAGTGGGAGAGTTATGATCAAAGTAGTTTTTGTCCGCCATATCCTGGGATTTTACACGAGCTACCTTTGAAAGTTCATCACTATGAGTAAGTGGGGACAAACCTGCTTTCTTTCTCTCTATATTTACTAGTTTAACAACTTCTAATTCTTCGGCATTTGCACTAGTTTGTATATTTTCATTTGTTTCTTTTTCTACAGGTTTAGTAGTATTATTTTCTTCAGTGGAAACTTTATCTTCCTTAGAATTTTTACATTGGTCTAATTTTTGTGTATAGTTATCGCCACATGTATATTTTGTCAAGCAGTTTTTCAAGTTAATATTTGTTTTATAGTTACACCTAGTTGTAGGACAGGATTTTCCAGTTGTTGAGTTTGCCGCATGGGCTAAGCTTATTGGTGAAATAAGAAATGCAGCAACAGTTAATGATAATAGACATTTTTTTATATTATTTTTCATTTTATATTGCCTCCTTTTATTTTTAGAAAACTTTTTTCCAGCCCTCCTTCCTAAGAATCATTTTTTAAAAGTATAACATTAAGATTTTTCAATATAAACCCTTAAAATATGGGGAGTGGACCATAAGAAGGCAGTGAGGGAATAAAATAAAAAGTTCTGCAAAATTATGCAGAACCTTAAAATTGGTGATAAATTATATAGTTTAGACTAGTTTTATTAGATGATAAACTTTCTTTCCTTTCCTTAATAACAATTTATTGTCAATAAAGTCTTCAACATTTATTATTTTATTTGGATCACTAATTCTTTTATCTTCCATATATAATCCACCTTGTTTTATTAAACGTCTTGCTTCACCATTAGATTTAGTAAGGCCTATTTCTGTTAATAAATTTAGTATTCCTATACCTTCTTTTATTTTAGCTTTAGATATTTCTGTATTAGGTATAGAGTCAGATTTTATTCCACCTTCAAATAGTGATTTAGCAGCTTTTTGAGCTTTTATTGCTTCATCTTCTCCATGTACCATTTTAGTTACTTCAAAAGCTAGAGCTTCTTTTCCTTTATTGATTTCTGCCCCTTCTAAAGAACCTAGTCTTTTTACTTCCTCCATAGGTAAGAAAGTTAAAACAGATAAGAAATTTTCTACATCTCTGTCATCTACATTTCTTAGATATTGGTATAATTCATAAGGTGGAGTTTTTTCAGAGTCTAGCCATATAGTGCCAGCTTCTGTTTTCCCCATTTTAGTTCCAGCAGCAGTAGTTAGAAGTTTAAAGGTCATAGCATATACTTTAGCATTTTCTAATTTTCTAACTAACTCATATCCACTTAATATATTAGACCATTGGTCACTTCCACCTACTTGAAGGCGACAATTATGTTCTCTATATAGTTTTAAATAGTCATAAGACTGCATTAACATATAGCTAAATTCAAAGAAAGTTAATCCTTTATCTAATCTATTTTTATAGCAGTCAAAAGAAAGCATTCTATTTACAGAGAAATGTACTCCAGTTTCTCTCATGAAATTTAAGAAGTTTAAATCTAATAACCAATCCGCATTATTTACTACCATTGCTTTATTATCATCAAAATCAATAAATCTTGAAAGTTGTTCTTTAAACTTATTTGCATTATAATCAATTTGTTCTTTAGTCATCATCTTTCTCATATCAGATTTTCCACTAGGGTCTCCAACCATAGTAGTACCCCCGCCTAATAGAGCTATAGGCTTATGACCAGCATTTTGCATATGTTTCATTACCATTATTTGAACAAAATGTCCAAGAGTTAAACTGTCGGCTGTAGCATCAAAACCAATATAAAATGTTATAGGTTCCTTATCTAATAATTCTCTAAGTTCATCTTCATATGTGGCTTGATCAATATATCCTCTTTCTTGAAGGATATCAAATACATTTGCCATAATTCTAACCTCCTTGAAATTTATATTAATAACTAATAATTTTTTGTATAAAAAAAGGGTATTTTCTCATAAAAGGACGAGAAATACCCGTGGTACCACCTTAATTTGCATATAGCCTTAAATCATTTTATCGTATGATAAACGCAATGGTTTCCCATTGAAACTCCAGATTGTATTTCACCTTATTTATAGGTTATAGACCTCTCAGCTATAGTCTATTCTCTGTCCTTTAACCATAAAGGGTTACTAAATCTCTCATTGTTTTAATATATAGTTAAAATATATGTTATTACAAAGCACATATATTTGTCAAGGACAAAAAAGAAAAAATAAGAGAGGACTAATTAGCCCTCTACATTAAGTTCTTCACTATTTTCCCAAAGTCCATGAATATTACAGTAACTTACAGCGTGAATAGTTCCAGGTTTATCAACCTTAACTTTTAATGTTAAATAAGGTTCATTAAATACTTCACCTTCACCATGAGCTGAAAATTCAGAACTTCCTATTTCAATAGGGAATTTAGCTCCTTCTGGATGGAAATATACTCTAATCCATGAAATATGATGTTCTAAAGTATTTGGATGTGGAATTTCCTCTCCAATAAGTACTTTTACTTCAAAAGCCTCACCTTTTTTAACTTTTTCAGGTACATGTATAACAGGTACATGTTTTTCACCTTTCCAATCTCCACTTTGCAACATTGTTCCTATAGTTTTCATATTTATTATCCTCCTTGAATTTATTAATACCCTTATAAAAATCTTTTACTTGCTTGTTTAAATATATACCCACCTCATGAAAAAAATACACATAAAATAAGTATTTTTAAGTAATTATTTTAAAATTAGAGTATAATATAAAATAGTTTATGATTAAAGGAGAGATAAAATGGGGCAGATAGAATTAATAGCTACCTCTACTTTTGGTTTAGAATCTGTAGTGAAAAGAGAAGTTTTAAAATTAGGATATGAAGATATAAAAGTAGAAAATGGAAAAGTAAATTTTAAAGCTGATGAAAAAGCTATTCCAAAATTAAATATATGGCTAAGAACTGCTGATAGAGTACTTTTAAAGATGGGTGAATTTAAGGCTACTACATTTGAGGAACTTTTTGAAAAAACAAAAGATCTTCCATGGGAGGATTGGATAACAGAAGATGGAGAATTTACAGTTGTAGGTAAAGCTGTAGATTCTAAGCTTATGAGTGTACCAGATTGTCAAGCTATTGTTAAAAAAGCAGTAGTTGAAAAGCTTAGGACAAAATATAATGTAGATTGGTTTAAAGAAACAGGTGCTAAATTTACAATTCAAGTATCTATATTGAAGGATATTGCTACATTAACTATAGATACTAGTGGAGAAGGATTACATAAAAGAGGATATAGATTAGATAGTGTAGAAGCACCTATTAAAGAAACTTTAGCAGCGGCATTGGTACAATTAAGTTTTTGGAATCATGAAAGAATTCTTATAGATCCATTTTGTGGTTCAGGAACAATCCCTATAGAAGCTGCTATGATAGGAAAAAATATTGCACCAGGAATTCAGAGAAACTTCGCTTCTGAAAATTGGCCTAGAGTTAAAGAAGAGTATTGGAAAGAAGAACGTATCTCTGCAAGAAAAGCAATATTGCAAGATAGAGAATTAAATATAGTAGCAACGGATATAGATGAAAATGCAATAGAAATTGCTAAAGAAAATGCTTTTGAAATAGGGGTAGATGATTGTATAGAATTTAACACTAAGGATGTATTAGATTTAAATATAAAAGAAGAATACGGAGTTATAATATCAAATCCACCTTATGGAGAAAGAATAGGAGAGAAAAAAGAAGTAGAAAAATTATATAGAGAAATGGGGAAAAAATTTAATAAACTAGATACTTGGTCTATCTATATACTTACATCTAACACTGAATTTGAAAAACTATATGGTAAAAAAGCTAGCAGAAGAAGAAAATTATATAATGGTAGAATAAGAGTAGATTATTACCAATATTATGGACCAAGACCTTCAAAGAAATAAGTTAATTTATGTTTATTAACGAAGAAGTTCACAGTTTGATTATTTAGAAATTGAGTATATATATAATAAAGAATATTTATTTCGGGAGGAATTTTTATGAATATATATACAAAGACTGGGGATAAAGGAAAGACTAGCTTATTTGACAATAAAAGGGTTTCTAAAGATTCCATTAGAGTTGAAAGCTATGGAACTGTTGATGAATTAGTAGCTTTTTTAGGTCTGGCTAAAAATTATGTAGATGATGAAAAAATCTATGATTTAATTACAGAAATACAAAATAAATTGTTCACAGTAGCAGCAACTCTTGCAACAGAAGATACAACTAAACTACCCTATAGTATAAAGGAAGAAGATATAAAATTCTTAGAACAAAATATAGATGAATGTATGGCAAAGGTAAATAAACCTACAGGATTTGTAATACCCGGTTCTGGAAAGGCATCTGCTTATCTTCATGTTTCTAGAACCATATGTAGAAGAGCAGAGAGAAGAATTATTACATTATCAAATAGTGTAGATATAAACCCTCATGTAATAAAATATGTAAATAGATTAGCAGATTTAATATATGCAATAGCTAGAGTAGTAGAGGCGAAAGAAGAAAAGGTAAATTTTAAAAATTAATAAATAATTTTAGAAATTTTTAAATAGGTGTCAAATAGCCTTTTTTAGAAGGATTTAGACTATTTGATGCCTATATTTTTCACATTTATTAAAATTTTAGATTTCCCATAATATTTTATTTCTCTTTTCATTTAAAATCTTTTAAATTTTTTGTATCTACATCATATTCATCTAATGATCTATTCACATAAAATCCATTCTTTTTACTGGAAAAGTTTTTCTATAAATTTTCATATTATATTATCATTTAACTAATATAATATCAATTAAAGTATATTAATGTTAATATATAAATATAGACAGGAAACAAAGTTTTATATATACTAATGGGCGAGGAGGTATTTCGATGATTAAAGGTATAATATTTGATATGGATGGAGTTATAATAGACAGTGAAATTATTCACTATGAAGTATTCATGGATGTATCAAGAAAACATGGCATAGAAAGTAGTTTTGAAGATTATAATAAATATGTAGGATCTACAGATGAAGCTATTTATAGTGCATTTAAGGAAAAGTATAATCTAAAAGAAGATTTAGATTATTTAATAAAAGAGCATCAGGATAGATTTATGGAAATATTGGACATGAAAAAGGATATTGAACCTATCAAGGGAGTTAAAGAATTAATTATAGAATTTCACAATAGAGGATATAAACTTGCCTTAGCTTCTAGTGCACCTTATATGAATATAGACAAAGTTTTAGACCTGTTTAATATAGAGACATATTTTGATATAAGAATAAGTGGAGAAGATTTAGAGCAAGGGAAGCCTCATCCAGGCATATTTTTAAATGCAGCTAAATTCCTAAAATTGAACCCTAAAGAATGTCTTGTAATAGAAGATTCAAAAAATGGTGTATTGGCAGCTAAAAGAGCTGGAATGAAATGCCTTGGATATAGAAACGAAAACTCAGGGGAACAAGATATATCCAAAGCAGATTTAATCATAGATGATTTTTCAACTTTAGATATTAGTTCTATAATTTAAATTTTTTAATGATTTTAAATAAAGCTTTTTTTTAGATATAAGCTATGGTATGATATTGTTAAGAACCTTAATTTGAAAAATATGGGTGAGAAATATGATAAATAAAGAGAAATTTAGTTTCATTGAAGAAAAGATGAAAGAATATAAAAATCATAGCATGTTGAATTATCATGTTTTGGAAGGAATGGCTGATTGGGTACGAGTCATTGACAAAGAAGGTACTATTATATATGCAAATAAGACTATGAAAGAAAGTCTAGGACAAGATTTAGAGGGAAGAAAATGCTATGAAGCTATTGGCAAAATAAGACCATGTACTTTTTGTATTACAGAAAGAAGTATTGCAACTGGTGATATAGTTCAAAAAGAAGAGATTGTAGGAGATAAAGTTTTTTCAGTTAAAAGTTCTCCTGTAGCAGATTCGGAAGGTAATATATATGCAGCAGTAGAAGTTTTTAGAGATGTTACAAGGGAAAGAAAACTGGAAAGAGAGATAAAACAAAAAAATAAAAAAATGAGCAAAGATTTAGGATTTGCTAAAACTCTTCAAAGAAAAATACTTCCTCAAAGAGGAATATATAAAAATGTAAAAATAGATTTTTTGTACAAGCCTTGTGAAATGTTAAGTGGAGATATGTTTGATATATTTTATATTGATGATGAACATATTGGTATGTATATATCTGATGTAGCAGGCCATGGAATAACGGCTTCTATGATGACTATGTTTGTTAGACAAACTATGAGAGCAATAAAAGATGAAATCAAGAGTCCGTCAAAAGCCCTTACAGAACTCCACAAAAGATTTATAGATTTGGACTTAGATGATGATAAATATTTTACCATGTTCTATGGCGTTATAAATACTACTACTAATGAATTTAAATATTCTAATGCAGGTCATAATTGTGTTCCAATATTGTTTAATGAAAAAGAGATAAAGCTTCTTAAAGTTAGAGGATTTCCTATCTCATATATTTTTAATGAGATATACTATAAGGAAGAGTCTATAAAATTGAATAAATCTGATGAAATACTATTTTATACAGATGGTATAACAGAAATTCAGAATAAAGATAAGGAAGAGTTTGGATTAGAAGGTGTGGTAGAAGTAATAAAAGAAGGCACTGTAGATGTGATAAAAAGATTGGAAGAAAAAACCAATAGATTTAATTGGGGGACTCAAGATGATGATCTTGCAGTAGTTCTTATGGAGATAATTAAATAAATCCTAGAAGCTTAAGCTTCTAGGATTTATTTTAAAAAAAATGTGGTATGATAAAGAAAAAAGCAGGAGGGATTTAGTTGGAAAATATTAGCTTGGACTATTCGAATAGTTTTGTTAGAGAGCATGAGCTAAGACATTTAGAAGAATACATATCTTTAGCTCATCATATTTTACATGAAAAAAAGGGTGCTGGTTCAGAATATTTAGGGTGGTTAGATTATCCTAAAAATTATGATATAGAAGAATTTAAAAAAGTTAAAGAAACTGCTTTAAATATAAGAAAAAATTCAGAAGTTTTTATTGTTATAGGAATAGGAGGCTCTTATTTAGGGTCTAGAGCTTGTATAGAGGGGTTGAATCACTCTTTTTATAATCAATTGTGTTCAGAAAAAAGGAATGGACCAGAAATATATTTTGTAGGAAATAATGTAAGCAGTACTTATATATTTGAACTTTTAGAGCTCATAGAGGATAAAAGTTTAAGTATAAATGTAATATCCAAGTCTGGAACTACTACAGAACCAGCTATTGCCTTTAGAATATTTAGAGAATATATGAATAATAAATACGGGAAGGAAGCTAAGGATAGAATTTATATAACTACAGATAAAGAAAAGGGAATATTGAAAGAAATGTCTAAAAATGAAGGATATGAAACGTTTACAGTACCAGATAGTATTGGTGGTAGGTATTCAGTACTTACGTCTGTAGGATTACTTCCTATTGCAGTAGCAGGCATTGATATAGATATGCTAATGGAAGGTGCTAAAGAGGGAATGGAGGAATATTCTGCATTGGATATAGATAAAAACTATTCTTATCAATATGCACTTTTAAGAAATATTCTTTATAGAAAAGGTAAAGACATAGAAATACTAGCAAGTTATGAACCTAGTTTGCACTATTTTCAAGAATGGTGGAAACAGTTATTTGGAGAAAGTGAAGGTAAAGATCTTAAAGGAATATATCCTTCATCAGCAAATTTCACCACTGATTTACATTCATTAGGTCAACTTATACAGGATGGTAAAAGAAATATATTTGAAACTACTATAAATATTGAAAAAGTTAGAAAAGATATTGAGATAAAAAAAGAACAAGAGGATCTAGATGGGCTAAATTTCTTATCGGGAAAGACTATAGATTTTGTAAATAAAAAGGCTTTTGAGGGTACTCTTCTTGCTCATACTAAAGGAGGAGTTCCCAATATAATTATAAATATTCCTGAAATGAATGAAAAATATTTTGGAAAATTAATTTATTTTTTTCAAAAAAGTTGTGCAATTAGTGGTTATCTAATGGGAGTGAATCCTTTTGATCAACCAGGAGTTGAAGAATATAAAAAGAATATGTTTAAACTAATAGGAAAACCAGGATATTAAAAGGGGAGAAAAAAGATTGATTTTATCAGATAAAACTATTAAGAAAATGTTAAAAGATGAAGAGCTTCTAATAAATCCAATTGAGGAAGATTCACAAATTCAGCCAGCCAGTGTAGATATAAGATTGGGAAGACATTTTTTAAAGGTTGATGAAAATAGAGTTGAGTCCATGTGTCTTCAAGAGGAGATAAAGTATATAGAAATTGAAAGTGATGAGATAATTATTCCGCCAAATTCTTTTTTACTTGCAACTACTATGGAATATATAAAATTGCCTAATTATCTTACAGCTTTTGTAGAAGGAAGAAGTTCTATAGGTAGAATGGGTCTTTTTATTCAAAATGCAGGATGGGTTGATCCAGGATTTGAAGGAGAAATAACCCTTGAGTTATATAATGCGAACAGACTTCCTATAAAACTTATTTCTGGTAGAAGGATTTGCCAATTAGTATTTGCACTTATGGATGAAGAAGCAATAAACCCATATGATGGAAAATATCAAAAACAAAGAAAAGCAACAGGAAGTAGAGTTTATAAAGATATAGAAAATAAAAAATAGAATAGGCATTTAAATTGATATGCTCTCCTTAAAGTAGACAGATTAAAAAATAAAAATCTGATACCTTAGGGGGAGTATTATTATGCCTATTCTATTTTTTATGCTTTTTTATAAATAAAGTTTGGCATAATATTATCATATTATGTATATATTTTACTATAGCCAAAATCTTTATCAACATAATTACAGAAAAATATATATAGGCAAATAATTGATAAAACCTTTGTTTTTAAAGGAAAAGAACTGAAAAATAGAGTAAATTGAAGAATAATATAGATAGATGAAGAAATCTATATAAATCTTATATTAAGAGGCAATGATTGTTAAGAATTTATCAATTGCTCTATTGCTTTATTTTCAGATATTTGGTAAAGTATAGACAAGTAGGAAAAAGAGTAGAATGATTATTAGGAGGGATAATTTGAACTTTGAAAATTTGGTTTTCAAACAGGAAGGAAATATAGGTATATTATCAATTAATAGACCCAAAGCATTAAATGCCCTCAATACTCAAGTATTGAAAGAACTAGATGAAGCAATAGATATAATAGAAAAAAATGATGAAGTACATATTGTTGTACTAACAGGAGAAGGAAGAGCTTTTGTAGCAGGTGCAGATATAGCTGAAATGAAATCCATGGGTTCTAAGGAAGCAAGAGAATTTGCAAAGAATGGATTAGAAGTGTTTAGAAAAATTGAATTAATGGAAAAGCCTGTTATAGCTGCAGTAAATGGCTTCGCACTAGGTGGTGGATGTGAACTGTCAATGTGCTGTGATATTAGGTTGGCTTCAGATAAAGCTAAATTTGGACAACCAGAGACAGGTCTTGGAATAATTCCTGGATTTGCAGGAACTCAAAGACTAAGTCGATTGGTAGGAATGGGAAGAGCAAAGGAATTGATCTTTACTGCAGATATGATAGATGCTGATGAAGCATATAGAATAGGATTAGTAAATAAGGTAGTACCCCAAGATGATTTGATTGAGGAAGCTATAAAATTAGCCAAGAATATTTTATCAAAAGGACAATTAGCAGTCAGGTTTGCAAAAAATGCTATAAATAGAGGTATTGAAACTGATATTGAAACTGGGATGGCAATCGAAAGAGATTTATTTGGACTTTGTTTTACTACAGAGGATCAAAAAGAAGGCATGGGAGCGTTTTTAGAAAAACGCAAACCAAATTATAAATTAAGATAATTTAATAAAATATTTTGGAGGTGCTTTTATGAAAAAGGTTGGAATACTTGGAAGAGGTACAATGGCTTCAGGAATTGTTCAAGTTTTAGTTCAAAATGACTATGATGTTGTTATGTGGGTTAGAAATATTGATCCAGATGCTCCAAGAGCAAGTGCAAAACACGTTGATAAAGGGTTAAGTAGATTAGTTAAGAAAGAAAAAATTACTGAAGATGATAAGAACAAATTATTAGGAAAAATAGAAATTACTACAAAATATGAAGATTTAAATGATTGTGATTTAGTAATTGAAGCTATTGCTGAAGATATGGATATTAAGAGAAAAACTTTTGTTAAATTAGATGAAGTTTGTAAAGAAGATGCAATACTAGCAACTAATACTTCTTCTTTATCAATAACTGAAATTGCAAGTGTTACTAATAGACCTGAAAAGGTAATTGGAATGCATTTCTTTAATCCAGTTCCAGTTATGAAACTAATTGAAGTTATTAAAGGAATTGCAACTAGTGAAGAAACTAGAGATGCAGTATTTGAGCTATCAGAAAAATTAGGAAAGACTCCTGTTGAAGTTGAGGAAGCTCCAGGATTTGTTGTAAATAGAATACTTATTCCAATGATTAATGAAGCTGTTGGAATATTAGGTGATGGAGTAGCAAAAGCTGAGGATATTGACCAAGCAATGCAACTTGGTGCAAATCATCCAATAGGACCTTTGGCTTTAGGAGATTTAATTGGATTAGATGTTTGCTTAGCTATTATGGATGTACTATATACTGAATTTGGTGATTCAAAGTATAGGGCTCATCCACTACTAAGAAAAATGGTTAGAGGTGGACGTTTAGGTAGAAAGACAGGTAAAGGATTCTACGATTATTCAAGATAAAATAAAAGATAAAAAAGTTCCTAGTAAAATTTTACTAGGAACTTTTAATTTTTTGTAAAAATTTATTTTTTAACAAAAAACTAGCTAATTATTTAAATTATTATAATTTAAAATAAGAGTAAAAATTTAAGTATTGTATAAGATATAAGCATATATGAATGAAGGGAGGTAGAAAATTGTAATTTTAAATGAAAACTTTTTTAAAGTATTTTAGTCTAGCTTTCATATGCTTTTTTATGGCTTTTTTATTAGGAACTCATACTTTTTTGAAAATGAATGCAAATAATGAGAATGATATAGGTTCTCACGAAGGAAAGATAAAAGAAGGGGAAAAACTAAAAGATAATCTAGAAAAAGGGGAGGAAGAAAAAGGTAGAGTTAATTTTATATTATTAGGAAAAGATGATCTCAGAACAGATAGTATTTTATTTATTTCCTTTGATAGAAAACTTAAAACAGTAGATTTGATTTCCATACCAAGGGATACCTATCTTTATAGGAAAGGATATGAAAAGGCAGAGCAAAGAAAGATAAATTCTGTATATGGAGATCATGGCGTAGAAGGAGTAAAAGAAGCTTTATATTTTATTCTTGGAGAAACACCTATTGATCATTATATTATTTTAGACTATAAAGGAGTGGAAAATATAATAGATTCTGTAGGCGGAGTTGAAGTAAATATACCTTTTCATATGAAATATGAAGACCCTACAGCAAATCCGCCATTATATATAGATATTCCAAAAGGAGTCCAAGTTTTAAATGGAGAAAAATCTGTCCAATTCTTAAGATATAGAAAAGGGAGTAACAATAAGGAAGGCTATGCAGAAGGAGATTTAGGCAGAATAAAAGCACAACAAGAATTTGTATTTTCTTTTTTTAAAAAATCTTTAGGTATAAGATTGCCTTTAGTTATAAAGAATAGTTTCAAAGAAATAGAGACAGATATGGGATTAAATGAGGCTTTAAAATATGGAAAAGAAATACTAGAAATGGAAGAGGAGGATTTCAATTTATTTATATTGCCTGGAGTAGCAAGTTATAGGACTTTTGAAGGAAAAACTTTATCATATTATATTCAAGATGAGGTAAAGACTAAGGAATTAATGGAGAAGATTTATAAAGCATCAAAAAAAGTCCCTGTAGAGTAGGGACTTTAAATTGCCTCTTTTTTACTATTTTCAATTATTAATTCTCCTAGTTTATAAATATCTCCTGCACCCATAGTTACTATAGTATCTCCATCTTCTATATTGGATAAAATATAGTTTTTAATTTCTTCAAAGGATTTTAAATATATAGCATCTACATCTTTTTCTTTAAGTAAATTAACTAAATTTTTAGAGTGTATTACACCTGTATCTTTTTCTCTAGCCGCATATATATCAGTTATTATAACCTTATCAGCATCATAAAAAGACTCGGAAAATCCATTTAAAAGGAGTTTAGTTCTAGAATAAGTATGGGGCTGGAATATACACCAAAGATCATTTGTTGTGCTTTTTCTTAAAGCACTGAGAGCTGCTTTTATCTCTGTTGGATGATGAGCATAATCATCCATTACCTTTACTCCATTTACATATCCTTTTGTTTCTAGCCTTCTATGAGAACCTTTATAATGCTTTATAGATTCAATTATAAAATCTATTGGTATATTATAAGTATGGGCTGCAGCAATACTAGCAAGTGCATTATATACATTGTGTATGCCCATTACATTTAAGGTAACAGGAAACTTACCCTTGTCTTTTATATTAAGTGTAAATTGTGGATATCCTGCATTTGTAAAGGAAATATTCTCTGCAGTATAATCTCCATGGTTATTTATACCAAATGTAATAATATTGGCCTTAGTATCTTTTATAATATTTTCTGCATTTTCATCATCAATATTTATAATTAAATGTCCATTTTCATTTAATTTATTAGCATAATCTTTAAAAGTTTTTATTATATGATCCATGTTTTTAAAATAATCTAAATGATCTTCTTCTATGTTTAAAATTATAGCCATTGTAGGTTGATATTTAAGTATATTTCCTTTATATTCACAGGCTTCAGTTAGAATTAGATCTTGACTACCTATCATTACATTGCCACCTATTGTATCTAATTCCCCACCTAAAAGTATAGTAGGTTCTAAAGGAGAATCATTCAATACTGTTGCTAACATGCTAGTAGTAGTAGTTTTCCCATGAGTACCTGAAACAGCAATGGATTTTTTATACTTTTTCATAAGTTTTCCTAAAAAAGTCCCTCTATCTAAAGTTTCAATACCATTTTTTTTAGCTTCCAATAATTCAGGATTGTCATTAGATATAGCATCTGTATATATTATTAAATCAGCTCCAAGAATATTTTCGCTTTTATGACCTATGTAAATTTTTGCACCTTGATTTTCTAGTTTATTAACTATTAATGATTCCTTCATATCAGAACCAGAAACAGTATATCCTTCTTTTAAAAGTATTTCTGCCAATCCACTCATGCTTATGCCGCCAATACCTATAAGATGAACATGTGAAACCATATACAATTACCTCCTAAAAAAATATATAATATATCTACATTCATTATTACCAAAAAAATTATTATCATACTTTATAATGTTTCATTTTGTCATTGATAAATTATATCATAAAGGTGTATATATAAAAAGGAAAACTTACATTTATATTGAATTATACTATATAAAGAAATAAAATAGGTAGTATATACAGAAAATACTTAATATAGGGTGATTTATATGGAACAATATAGAAGAAACGAAAGAATAGGAGCTATTATGTACATACTTACAAGTAGACCAAATGAAATTTTTACATATAATTATTTTTCTGAAATGTTTAACGTAAAAAAACCTAGTATTAGTGGAGATATATCCATAATGAAGGGGATTGTAAAAAAGTTAGATATAGGTAAAATTGAAACTATTTCAGGGGCTAGTGGTGGAGTGAAATTTTTACCAAAATCTAGGAAAGATGAGACTAAAGAGCTTTTAGAAAACTTATGCAAAAAATTATCTCATAGCAAGAGGATTATTCCTGGAGGATTTATATATACAATGGATATTTTATATACCCCCAGCATAATAAGAAATATAGGAAAAATATTTGCAAATGAATTTATTCATAAAGAAATAGATTATGTTGTAACAGTTGAGACTAAAGGTATACCTATTGCTCTTATGACTGCAGATATTTTAAATGTACCTTTGATTGTCATAAGAAAGAATATAAAGATAACTGAAGGTCCAACTGTAAATATAAACTATGTATCTGGCTCTACTAGGGCTATTCAAACTATGTCTCTTTCAAAAAAAGCTATAAGGGAGAATTCAAAAGTTCTAATTATAGACGATTTTATGAAAGCTGGAGGAACTGTGAAAGGGATAAATGAAATGATGTATGAATTTGGTGCCCAAGTAGTAGGAGTTGGAATATTTCTTTCCACTAAAAATCCAGAGAAAAAATTAGTTAAGGACTATACTTCTCTTATAGAATTAGAAGGCATTGATGAGCAAAATGGGAAGATATATTTAAATTCAAAATTTGAATCTTTAGGACAATTTTAATAAAAATCAAAAAGATTACAATAAAAGAAGGATTTCCTTAAAATTTAGAGAATATAATGAATATTTAATAACATATTATTTTATAGGACTTCTGGGAAGGTGGTGAATTAGAATGCAAGTCACAGATGTAAGAATTAGGAAAATCACCGACGAAGGTAAAATGAAAGCTATAGTTTCTGTCACTTTTGATGAGGAATTTGTAGTTCATGACATAAAAATAATAGAAGGTCAAAATGGACTTTTTATTGCAATGCCAAGTAGGAAAATGGCGGACGGAGAATTTAGAGATATTGCCCATCCAATTAATTCAGAAACTAGAAGTAAGATACAGGATGCAATATTTAAGGAATATGAAAAAAACATAATAGACGTATAAAGTAAAAGGACCAAGTTAGGTCCTTTTTTACTATTTTAAATGAATATTATGTATTAATGGATAAATTAGGTGTGGACTTATATGAGAAATCGTATAAAATATTATTGGGTGGAGAAATACAAAAGATAGAGGTGTTTTTTATGACGATTTCAATTATACTTGCTGCTGGAGAAGGAACTAGAATGAAATCAAGTAAGCCAAAGGTATTGCATAATATTTGCGGTAAACCGCTATTAAGCTATGTAATACAGGCAAGTAGAGAAGCAAAAGTGGAAAATAATATAGTAGTAGTAGGTCATGAAGGAGAAAAAATAATAGACAATATAAAAGGTGAAGATATCACTTTTGCAAAGCAGCCTATAGGTGATGAGCTTCCTTATGGAACAGGGTTTGCAGTTATGCAGGCTAGAAGCTATATTAAAGATGATAGTTGTGTTATAATTTTATATGGAGACACTCCTTTGATTTCTGGGGATACCCTAAATAAGCTTGTGGAATATCATAATTCAAGTGATAATGCCTGTACTGTGCTAACTGCAGAATTTGATAATCCTAAAGGATATGGCAGAATAATTAGAGATGGAGATGGAAATATTCTTTCTATAGTGGAAGAAAAAGATGCTAGAGATAAAGAAAAGAAAATAAAAGAAATTAATTCAGGAATGTATTGTTTTAAGGGGAAGTATTTAAAATTTGCGTTAGATAAAATTGATAATAAAAATGCTCAGGGCGAATATTATATTACAGATGCAGTGAAGATTTTTAAAGATGAAGGTCTTAGAGTAGGGGCTTATAAAATAGATGATTCTACAGAGATATATGGTATTAATTCTAGGGTTCAATTAGCTTATGCTGAAAAGTTAATGAGAAGAAGAATTAATGAAAGACATATGGAAAATGGTGTTACTTTAATTGATCCTGATTCTACTTACATAGGAAATGAAGTTCACATAGGTAGAGATACTATAATATATCCTGGGACAATTCTGGAGGGAAATACAGAGATAGGAAAAGATTGTATAATAGGACAAAATAGTAGGATAGTTAATAGCATTATAGACAATAAAGTAGAAATACAGATCTCCACCATATTGGATAGTACTATCAATGAAGGAAGTAAAATAGGACCTTATGCTTATTTAAGACCAAATAGTCATATTGGTAAAAATGTAAAAATTGGAGATTTTGTAGAAGTCAAAAATTCAAATGTAGGTGATAATACAAAAGCTAGCCATCTTTCTTATGTAGGAGATGCAGATGTAGGCAAAAATGTAAATATTGGGTGTGGAGTAGTATTTGTAAATTATAATGGAAAAACTAAAAATAGAACTACTGTAGGAGACAATGCTTTTATAGGTAGCAATTCTAATTTAGTTGCACCAGTAGTTGTAAAGGATTGGGGCTATATAGCAGCAGGCTCTACAATTACGGATGAAGTAGATAAAGGCAATTTAGCTATTGCTAGAGCTAGACAAGTTTCTAAAGCAGACTGGGTATTTAAGAAGGGATTTACAAAAGATAATAAATAAATAGGAGGATTATAGTTATGAACATAACTGGAAGTGGCATCAAAGTATTTAGTGGAAACGCAAACAAAACATTAGCAGAAAAAATATGCAAAGAATTAGGAGTTCCTCTAGGAGATTGTGAGGTTGGGACTTTCAGTGATGGAGAAATATCAGCAAATATTAATGAGACGGTGAGAGGATATGATGTATTTCTTATACAACCAACATGTCCTCCAGTAAATAATAATTTAATGGAAACATTAATACTAATGGACGGCTTTAAAAGAGCTTCAGCAGGCAGAATTAATGCAGTGATACCATACTATGGCTATGCAAGACAAGATAGAAAGACTAAGGCAAGAGAGCCAATAACAGCTAAATTAATAGCAGATTTGTTAACTACTGCAGGAGCAGATAGAGTTTTAAGTATGGATTTACATGCTGGTCAAATTCAAGGATATTTTAATATTCCAGTAGATCATTTACTTGGAGTACCTATTTTAGCTGATTATTTTAGAGGAGTTGTTAATAGAGAGACTGTAGTAGTTTCACCAGATTTAGGTGGAGTTACAAGGGCAAGAAATTTTGCTAATTTACTAGATCTACCTATTGCAATAATAGAAAAAAGAAGACCTAAAGCCAATGTTTCAGAAGTAATGAATGTAATTGGAGATATTGAAGGAAAAGATGTAATAATAGTAGATGATATTATAGATACAGCAGGAACTATAACTAAAGCTGCAAAAGTGTTAAAGAATTTTGGTGCATTAGATGTTTATGCATGTGCAACTCATCCAATTCTTTCTGGACCAGCTGTAGAAAGAATTGAGAATTCAGAAATAGAGAAGTTTATAGTTACAGACACAGTTCCATTGTCAGAAGAAAAGCTAATAGATAAAATTGAAGTAGTAAGTGTTGCATCTATTTTTGCTGAAGCTATTATGAGAATACACAAAAATGAATCTGTGAGTAAGCTATTTGACTAATTTAAGGAGCTGATATGTTTGTATGCAGTAATAGGGCTAGGAAATCCAGGGAAAAAATATGAAAAGACTAGGCATAATATAGGATTTAATACAGTAGATTTATTAGCTAGTAGAAATAGTATAGAAATAAATAAGATTAAATTTAAAAGTGTTTATGGTAGAGGACAGATAGGAAATGAAAATGTTTTATTAGTTAAGCCTCAAACCTATATGAATAATAGTGGAATTTCTATACTTGAACTATATAAATACTATAAAATTCCTATAGAGAATATATTAGTAATAGTAGATGATATAGATATAGATTTTGCTGATATAAGAATTAAAAGAAAAGGAAGTGCAGGAACCCATAATGGCTTAAAGTCAATTATATATCATCTTGAAAGAGACGATTTTCCTAGGATAAAGATTGGAATAGGTAGTCCGCCTCCAGAATGGGATTTAGCTGATTTCGTAACAAGTAAATTTCAAAAAAAAGAAGAAAAACTTATTCAAGAAGCAGTTGAAATAGCTTGTGAAGCAATTGAAACAATTATAAGAAAAAATATAGATATAGCAATGAACAAATTTAATTAAAAAGAAAGCCCAGGAACATAACCTGGGCTTAAGGTATTTGGTTAAGGAGTTGATTAAATGCCGCAAAATATTTTCATAGATCCATTAAAAAATTTACCTTCCTACGAAAAATTATTAGAAGAAATAGGAAGAAGAACTAGCCCTATAGCCATTCATGGTCTAAGCAGTGAAAGTTTAGGTCATATTACCTATGCTCTAAATGAGGATACCCATAAGCAAATATTAGTAGTAACATCTGATGAAACAAAGGCAAAAGAAATATATGAGGATTTAAAAAATTTTCATATTCCTGTGGAACTATATGATTCAAGAGAACTAGTGCTATATGATATTGAAGCTTTTAGTTATGAAACTATTCATTCAAGATTAAAGATTTTATCTAAATTAAACAATGGAGAAAATCTAGTTGTAGTAACATATGTAGAAGCATTGTTAAATAAAATAATGAGTAGAGAAATATTTAAGGAGTATACTGAAAGTATAAAATATGGTGAAACAATTGAACTTGAGAAATTAATTGCAAACTTTGTAACTAAAGGATATGAAAGAGTAAATATGTTGGAAGGAAAGGGACAATTTAGTATAAGAGGAGGTATTATTGATTTCTTTCCACCAGATAACAATCATCCTTATAGAATAGAACTATTTGATGATGAAGTAGATTCTATAAGAATATTTGACATAGGAACTCAAAGATCTATTGAAAAAGTTGATGAAATATCAATACCTCCTACTAAAGAAATTTTAATTTTAGATGATTTTAAGGAGGAAATTATTTTAAACCTCAATGAGGATTTTAATAGAGGGTTGAGAAAGATTAGTGATGATTCTAAATCAAAAGATTTATTAGATGAAAAATTTTCAAAGTATATAGAAGCATTAAGGGAAGATTTAAGTATATCTAATGTAGATATGGTAACTCCATATATTCCAGATGACAAATTAGGAAGTCTCATAGACTATTTATGTAGGGATAGTTTAGTTTTACTAGATGATCCAAAAAGGATTGAAGAGAGAATTAAAGAAATCTACAATGATTTTGTATTTAAATTTACTGATGTATTCCAACAAGGTGAAGTGTTGCCTAGTCATGAAAGAATATATTTCGATTATGAAAAAATATCTAAAAAAATTAAAGATTATATATGCTTGACCATAACTACATTCTTAAAAACTGATGAAAAATATCCTCCCAAATCAATTTTAAATATTACTACTAAGGGCATGCAGTCATTTCACAATAAAATTGATTTCTTAGTGGAGGAATTAAATCACTATAAATATAGAGGGTATAAAACTATAATTTTTTCAGGAACTGAAGACAGGGGTAAAAGATTAGAAGAGGCTTTAAAAGAAAAGGGTATAGAATGTATATATATTTATGATAATGAACGTGCTATAAAATCTAGTCAAGTATTTATTATATCAGGTAGTATAAATAAAGGATTTGAGTACTCAGCTATAAAATTCGTATTAATAAGCGATAAAGAAGTATTTGGAACGAATAGAAAGCAAGCATCTAAACCTTTTAAAAAGAATACGAAGAAGGTAACAGATTTTTCTGACTTAAAAATTGGAAGTTATGTTGTGCATGAAAATCATGGAATAGGTCAGTATTTAGGGGTAGAACAATTAGACATTCAAGGGATTAAAAAGGATTATTTAACTATTAAATACAAGGGAAAAGATAAACTCTATGTACCTGTAGATCAGATGAATCTAATTCAAAAGTATGTAGGAGCAGACAAATCTAAACCCAAAATAAACAAACTAAGTAGTTCTGAGTGGGGAAAAACTAAGGCAAAAGCAAAAAGAGCTATTGAAGATATGGCAAAAGATTTACTTGAACTATATGCAAAAAGACAAAGTGAAAAGGGCTTTGCATTTAGTTCTGATAATCCATGGCAAAGAGAGTTTGAAGATATGTTTCCATATAAGGAAACTGAATCGCAAGGGAGGAGTATTGAAGAGATTAAAAAAGATATGGAAAAGCCTAGGCCGATGGATAGGCTTTTATGTGGTGACGTTGGATATGGGAAAACAGAAGTGGCTTTAAGAGCAGCTTTTAAGGCAATTATGGATAGTAAACAAGTAGCTTTCTTAGTACCTACCACTATTTTAGCCCAACAACATTATAATACTATAATAAGTAGATTTAATGAATTTCCAATTAAAGTAGGCATCTTAAGTAGGTTTAAAACTCCTGCTGAACAGAAAAAGATTATTGAAGATCTAAGAAATGGAAATATAGATATAATAGTTGGTACTCATAGATTACTGTCTAAAGATGTAAAGTTTAGTGATCTAGGACTTTTAATAGTTGATGAAGAACAACGTTTTGGAGTTAAACATAAGGAAAAATTGAAGCAAATTAAGGAAAATGTAGATGTACTCACTCTTACAGCTACACCTATTCCAAGAACTCTTCATATGTCTTTAATAGGTATAAGAGATATGAGCATTATAGATGAACCACCGGAAGAAAGATACCCAATTCAAACTTATGTAGTAGAATATAATGAGCAATTAGCAAGAGATGCCATTATTAAAGAGATAAATAGAGGTGGTCAAGTTTATTTCGTATATAATAGAGTTGAAACAATAGATAGAATGGCATCTAGATTGAAAAAAATAGTTCCTGAAGCTAATATTGCAATAGGCCATGGTCAGATGAGTGAAAGAGAATTGGAAAAAGTAATGATTAAATTCTTAAACAAGGAATATAATGTTCTAGTATGTACTACTATCATAGAGACTGGTTTAGATATTCCAAATGTAAATACTATAGTAGTATATGATTCTGATAAAATGGGACTATCTCAACTATATCAGTTAAGAGGAAGAGTTGGAAGGACTAATAGATTGGCTTTTGCTTATCTTATGTATGAAAGAGATAAAGTGTTGTCAGAAGTAGCGGAAAAAAGATTAAAGGCAATAAAGGAGTTTACAGAATTTGGTTCAGGGTTTAAAATAGCTATGAGGGACTTAGAAATTAGAGGGGCAGGAAATTTATTAGGAATGGAACAACATGGTCATATTGAAGCAATAGGTTATGATTTATATGTGAAGTTCTTAAATGATACTATAAAGAGATTTAAAGGTGATGAAGTAGAAGATATAGTAGAGACTACTATAGAACTTAAAATAGATGGGTATATACCAGATAAATATATTTCTGATGAAGAGATAAAAATTGAAATATATAAGAAGATTGCAAGTATTCAAACTGAAGAAGATTATCATGATTTAGTAGAGGAGCTTATAGATAGATTTGGAGATATACCTATAGAGGTAGACAATTTAATGAAAATATCTTATATTAAAAATATATCCAGTCGTTCATATATAACAAGCATAGTACAAAATAAAGATTTTATAGAGATACAATTTAGTTCATCATCCTATATTAAGCCAAAGCTTATACATGAATTATCCAGTGATTATAAAAGAAGATTGCAATTTGATCTATCAGATAAGCCTACCTTTAAATTTAGACCAGGTATTAAAGTTCTAGATAAATTGAAGGTATTAGTAGAAAAAATAAATAATTCTCTTAAATAAAAAGTGAATATTGATTCACTGATTAAACTTGAGATTAAAGAAAGGATGTTTTAATTGATTAAATCTAATGGAAAAATTTTAAAAGCTTCATTGGTTTTGGGACTAGCAATAATGGTTTTAGCTGGTTGTCAAACAGCTCCTAAAGATTCGGTGGCAAAAGTTAATGGAGATTATATTTCTAAAACAGAATTTGATAAAACTTTTGGAATGGTAAAAAAAGGATATGAAGCACAGTTTGGACCAGATATTTTGAAACAAGAAGGTGAGAATGGTGAAACTTTTGAGAAGATGATAAGAAAAAATATTCTAGATGCTTTAATTATGGAGAAGATAGAGCTTAAAGAGGCTAAAAATAATAAAATATCTACTACTGATGAAGAGGTAAATGAATTAATTAAACAATATAAAGAAAAACTTGGCGGTGAAAAAAAATATAAAGAATTTTTAAAGGATAATTTTGTAGATGAAGCTTACTTTAAGGAAATGGTTAAAAAAGAAATAACAATTGAAAAATACAGAGAGGATTATATAAATAAAGCAAAAGCAACAGATGAAGAAGCAAGAAAATTTTTTGAAGATAATAAAGAATCTTTTGAAATGGTAGAGGCTAGCCATATATTATTAGAAAAAGAGGAAGATGCAAAAAAAGTACTAGAAGAAATTAAGAATGGAGGAGATTTCAAAGCTTTAGCAAAAGCTAAATCAAAGGATGAGGGAAGTGCTAAAGAAGGAGGAAGTTTAGGATATTTTACAAGAGAAAAAATGGTACCAGAATTTTCTAAAGTTGCTTTCTCACTAAAACCAGGAGAAATAAGTGAAATAGTTAAAAGCAACCATGGATATCATATTATAAAAGTAGAGAATAAAATAGATAAATATGAGAAGATGACGGATGAAGGAAAAAAATCAATTATTCAAAATGTGAAAGGTAAAAAACTTCAGGAACATTTAGATAAATTGAGGGAAGAAGCAGATATAAAGATTTATATGAAAGAGGATAAAGAGTCAGATAAGAAAGCTGATAAAGATAACAATAAAGAAAATAATAAAGGAAATAATAAAGAGGAAAAGAAATCCAAATAGTAAAGAAACTTTACAGTTTAAACTGTAAAGTTTCTTTATATATATAATACTTTATCTTAACTTTACCATTCATGTATAAAATGTTTATATAAGTAAAATAATAAATATACAAGAAAATTACATTTTAGGAGGGAAAACATGAAGGCTACTGGAATAGTTAGAAGAATTGATGATTTAGGTAGAGTAGTTATTCCAAAAGAGATTAGGAGGACATTAAGAATAAGAGAAGGCGATCCTTTAGAAATATTTACAGATAGAGAAGGAGAGGTTATACTTAAGAAATATTCTCCTATTGGAGAACTAAATGAATTTGCAACAGAATATTGTGAATCATTGTATGAAACAATTAATCATACTGTTGTTATAACTGATAGAGATACTATTATAGCTATTGCAGGAGGTTCAAAGAAAGAATATTTAGATAAAAGAGTAAGCCAAAGTTTAGAAAAAATAATGGAAGATAGAGAAGTCTATATATCAAATGATACTAATAAACCAATTAGACTTTTTTATGAAGATGAAAATTTAGATGAATACACATCACAAATAGTAGTTCCCATAGTAATGCAAGGAGATCCAATAGGTGCAATAATCTTTATATCAAAAGATTCAGATGTTACAATGGGGGAACTAGAAGTGAAATTAGGAGAAACAGCAGCAGGATTTTTATCAAAACAAATGGAGAGTTAATAAAAAGAGCTATCTTAAAAACTTAAAAAATTTTAAGATAGCTCTTTTATTTATTCTGTAATAAATCTTTTTTTCATAAAATATCTTTTCCATATAGCATATTTAATTTACAAATTTTAAAATATAGTATAAATAAGATTGGAATTTACATTAGTTTAATGTACAATTAGGAATAATGGAGTTTAGTAAATTATAAACCATAGAATATGTGAAAGGTGGTGAATTGCCTGGTTTTTAAAAAAATGCAGATTTTAGACCAGGAATTATAATGACCAGAGAAAATTTTTTAAAAGGTGCGGCTATTCTAGGTATTGCAGGGGTCATAGTTAAAATTTTAGGGGCATTTTATAGAATACCTATTAGCAATATAATAAAGACAGAAGGCATGGGATATTATCAAACAGCCTATCCTCTATATGTCCTGCTCCTAACTATTTCAACTTCAGGATTCCCTGTGGCTATTGCTAAATTAGTTTCAGAAAAAAGAGCCTTAGGAGATTATAGAGGAGCTCATAAAGTATTTAAAGTAGCTTTAGCAGGACTTTTTATATGTGGTATTTTAACTAGTTTATTTGTATTTTTATCAGCAGAAAACATTGTTAAAGCATTAGGAAATACTAATGCTTATTTCTCGCTAATAGCATTGGTACCAGCATTATTTTTTGTACCAATGATGTCTGCTTTTAGAGGATATTTTCAAGGAAGGCAGTCAATGGGACCTACAGCGATTTCTCAAATTTCAGAGCAGGCATTTAGAGTGGGTTCAGGTTTATTTCTAACCTATTATCTATTAGATAGAGGGATTCCAATTGCAGCAGGAGGAGCTTCTTTTGGAGGCTCTATAGGAGCTATTTCAGGAACATTAGCTATGGTTTTAATATACTTGTTTAAAAGAAAAGATATTGGTAAAGAAATAAAGATGACTGAAGGATATGAGGAAGAAACTACTGGGAAAATTGTTAAAGATTTATTGGCAATAGCTATCCCAATAACTATAGGTTCAGCTATTGCACCTATAATGGATACTATTGATGCAGCTATAGTTATGAGGAGACTTCAATATGTTGGATTTAGTGAGTTCCAAGCAAATGATCTCTATGGACAATTAAAAGGACTTGCCCAAACCTTAATAAATTTGCCTCAAGTATTTTCAATGGCATTGGCTATAAGTTTAGTCCCAGCTATTTCAGATGCATATGCTAGAAAGAAAAGGGGCGAAATGAAAAGTATAATATCCTCTGGAGTAAGGGTTACTTTACTTATAGGATTGCCTTGTGCTTTAGGACTCTTTGTTTTGGGGAAACCTATTATTAGATTGCTTTATTTTAAGAACTCTTTAGAAGCATTAAATAGCACAGGAGAAATACTTCAATATCTTTCTTTTGGAGTGATTTTCCTAACTCTAGTTCAATCTCTTACAGCTATACTTCAAGGACTAGGAAACCCAATTATTCCAGTGAGAAATTTATTAATAGGTGCTATTGCAAAGACTATACTTACTTATATTTTAACTGGTATACCAAGGATTAATGTGAAGGGAGCAGCAATAAGTACAGTAGTTGCTTATTTAATTGCAAGTACTTTGGACTTGATAAGTGTGAGAAAATATGCGAAGATGGAATTTGAGACAGGAGAGGTTTTTGTTAAACCTTTAATTTCGGCTATAGGAATGGCAATTATGGCAAGACTAAGTCATATAGCCTTGAATTCTGTTATAGGAGATAGATTGGCTACCATATTAGCCATAATTGTAGGGGCAGTAATCTATTTCTTATTGCTTATAAGAACAGGGTCTATAACTTATGAAGATTTTAAATTATTGCCAAAGGGAGATAAAATAGCAAAGACTCTCGTTAAACTTAAATTATTAAAAATTTAGTTAAATAGATAAAACAGGGAGAAGATATACATGAGTAAAATATATATAATAGGATTAGGTCCTGGGGATATAAATTGTTTAACATTAGGAGCATTGGAAAGACTAAATAGTGGATATAAAAACATATTGAGAACAGAAAAGCATCCTACAGTATCTTATCTAAAAGAAAAAAACATACCATATATATCCTATGATTTTGTATATGAAGAAAAAGAAAATTTTGAACAGGTTTATAATTATATAGTAGAGGATTTAATTGAAAAGGCCTATAAATATAAAGTAGTTAATTATTTTGTACCAGGAAATCCATTAGTGGCTGAAAAAGCTGTAGAAATTTTATTAGATTGTAGGGAAAAAAAGAATATAGAACTTGAGATAATCACAGGAATGAGTTTTATTGATCCTATGTTAGTAGCTGTAAACCATGACCCTATAAATGGACTAAAAATTTTAGATGGATTAAAGATTGAAGAACAAAAGGTTGATATAAATACGGCAAATATTATTACTCAAGTATTCAATAAAAATATTGCTTCCTCTATAAAATTATATATATCTGAAATATATGGAGATGAGTATGAAGTATATATAATAAATAATGCAGGAATAATAGGTAAGGAAAAAGTTATTAAAATGCCTATATATGAATTAGATAGATATGATCAAATAACAGATTTAACTAGTATATATATTCCTAAAGTGGATAAAATAAATACAAAAATTTATGATATAAACAACCTTTTAGATATAATGGATATCTTAAGAGGAGAGGGAGGATGCCCTTGGGATATAGAACAATCCCATTCTTCTTTAAGGGAATATGTCATAGAGGAGGCCTATGAAGTCTTAGATGCTATAGATAATGGCGATATAGATAATCTAGAAGAAGAGTTAGGTGATTTGCTTCTCCAAGTTGTATTTCATAGTCAGATTGCCAGTGAGGCAGGATATTTTAATATAATAGATGTAACTACAAATGTGTGTGACAAACTAATTTTAAGACATCCTCATGTTTTTAAACAAAAAAAAGTAGAAAAATCTAATGAAGTAGTATATAATTGGGATGAAATAAAGTTTAAGGACAGAAAGATTGAAAACTACACAGGAAGATTAAAAGATATTCCAAAACTTCCATCACTTATGAGAAGTTATAAAGTTCAAAAAAGAGCAGCTGACATTGGATTTGACTGGGATGATATTTATGGTACAATTGATAAAGTTAAAGAAGAGTATTTTGAAGTAATTGAAGCATTAAATCTTTGTAAAGGTGGTGATATGGAAAAAGTAGAAGAAGAGATAGGAGATTTATTATTTTCAGTTGTAAATATGTGTAGATTTTCAAAGGTAAATCCAGAAATAGCATTAAATAAAGCCATTAACAAATTTATTAAAAGGTTTGAAAAAATGGAAATAAAAAGCAATGAACTTGGTAAAGATTTAAAAAGTATGACTTTAGATGAAATGGATGCACTATGGGATGAAATAAAGAATACATAAAGTCATCGATATAATAAAAAAAGGATTACAAATAAGAAGGAATTTTTAAAACAAGATAGAATAAGAAGATATAGGCAAACTATATACATTGTATGAGGAGGAATTAATTATGAATAAAGCAGAATTAGTTACTAGTATAGCTGAAAAAAGTAATTTAACGAAAAAAGATGCAGAGAGTGCTTTAAATGCATTTATGAAATCTGTTGAGGAAGCATTAGTAGAAGGAGACAAAGTTCAACTTGTTGGATTTGGTACTTTCGAAGTTAGACAAAGAAAAGCAAGAGAAGGAAGAAATCCAAGAAATCCTGAAGAAGTTATTCATATTCCAGCTTCTAAGGCTCCAGTTTTCAAGGCTGGTAAAGCTTTAAAAGAATCTGTAAATAAGTAAAAAAATCAGGTCAACGACCTGATTTTTTTACTAAGGAGGAAGCGTGCTATGAGAGTAGACAAGTATTTAAAAAATTCAAGGCTTATTAAGAGAAGAACTATGGCTAAAAAGGCCTGTGAACAAGGTAGAGTAATTATAAATGAAAAAATTGCAAAACCAGGAGACGAAGTAAAACCAGGAGATATTATAGAAATCAAATTAGGTACAGGCTCTACTAAAGTTGAAGTATTAAGTATAAAGGATAATGTAGCTAAAAATCAATCAGAAGAACTTTATAAACATTTGAAAGGCTTTTAAATAAGGCCTTCTTTTTTTGTCTTATTTTAAATCTTAAGTCATAAAGTTTTTTAAAATTCATATTATTTAATATGAGGGTATTAAGGTGGTGAATGTAGTGAATGTAAATGATGATAAATTAGGATTTAAAAATCAAAATTTATATTTGGAGGATAGAAGGAAATTATCTATTACTGGAGTGAAACAGGTAGAGAGTTTTAATGACAATACTATAATATTATTTACAGTAAAAGGAGGGCTAACAATAAAGGGAGAAGAACTTAATATTAGTAAGTTGAATTTAGAAGATGGAAATGTAAAAATAGATGGAATGATAAATGGAGTCTTATATACTAATAAATCTTCAAGTTCAAAGGGAAATATATTAGGTAAAATGTTTAAGTGATAATGAGGGGAAAAATATGGACAATTCTGTAAAGGTTCAAGCCTATATATTTTTTACGGTTTTCTATGGTGGTTTAATAGTGGGCTTCATATATGATATATATAGAGGGCTTAGATCTTATCTCAATCCCACAAGGATTGCTACATTTGTTGAGGATTTAGTATTTTGGATTATAATAACTTTAATTGTATTTTTTATTCTTATAAAAAGCAATTGGGGAGAGTTAAGAGGATATATATTTATAGGATTATTTTTGGGAATTTATCTTTATTTAAAAACTTTAAGCAAATTAATATATCCTATTCTTTTAAAATTATTGAGATTAATTTATTTAATATTAAGTAAATTGTTTATGATCATATTGTGGCCTTTTAATATGGTTAGAAAAATGTTATCGCCTATATTTAAAAAGATTAAAAAAGCAAATAATGTCTCAAAACAGATGTTAAAAGATACAAATAAATATATAAAAATATTTTCTAAAAAGAAATAAAGGATTTTATGACAATTTGTAGAATAAATAATATGAGGTGGTTAACATGAATAAAAAGGCAAATGAAGGTAAAAAGAGGAAGAGAAAATTTAAGATAAGACATTTACTTTTATTTCTGTTTATTATATATATATGTTCTACATTATATAATCAGAGGGTTATGATAAATGGACTAAAGAAAGAGAAAGCCAGCACTGAGAAAGATATGGAAGAGTTGAAATCAGATATAGATAGAATTAATACTGAAATTAAAAACAAGGACTCTCTAAAGTTTATTGAAAAAACTGCAAGGGAAGAATTTAGAATGGTAAAACCTAGAGAAATTATCTATATAGACAAAAATAAAAATAAAAATCCATTCTTAATGAAAGGAGACAATTAGCCTAGATTGACATATTTTGTTTTCTAATATATACTAATATTTAAAGACAACAGATTATTTTGTAAGGAGGAATTATTTATTTATGGGCATTGCTGTAGGAAAGGTAGTTGAAGGCACTGTTACAGGAATAACAAATTTTGGTGCTTTTGTTCAATTGCAGGAGGGAAAGACTGGGTTAGTTCATATTTCTGAGATATCAGATGATTATGTGGAAAAGGTGAGTGATTATTTAAAGAGAAATCAAAAAGTTAAGGTAAAGGTCTTATCCATAAATAAAGAAGGCAAAATAAGCCTTTCTATAAGACAAGCTAAACCTAAGACTAGTGAACCAATTGAAATTGATTGGGGTAGAACTGATGATAGACAAAAGCATATGTCCTTTGAAGATAAGCTTTCTAAGTTCATGAAGGAAAGCAATGAGAGGCAAGATCAATTAAAAAGTAGAGAATCTAGAAAGGGGCAAAGAGGCGGCAGTAAAAATGCTGACTATTAAAACCGGATTAATCCGGTTTTTTATTATTTTAAGATATTATTGATGGTTTCTTTTGGTTTTATTTTAACTTAGAGATATCTTCTTATTTTTAACTGTATTTGCAGAAATTGGTATTATGTTAAAAGAAAGTGCCAAGCTTATTAACTTAAAATCCGTAGACTGTTACTAAGTTTAACAAATAAACAGTCCTTTTTATTTGTTTTGTTTTACAAAAAAAATACATTATTATACATTAGATATTAATTTTATTTTTTTAAGCTATACACCCTTAATTATTCTTATTACAGATATAATGTTAGTAATATTAGATTAAAAAAAACTATTGTTTTTTTGATATTTGGTATTTGAATATGTCTAAAGATTTTTTATTTATATAACTAGTATTGACAAATATTTCAGAAAACTTCTGTTATTATAAATTGTAAATACGAAAATATAAATAGGGGTGGTTAGCAATGGCTGAAAGAATGGGGACTGTATCTTTAGATAAAAAGAGGACTTTTAATAAGAAAATAATTTTTGACAAAATGGGGGTTCTCATTGGAGTGTTAGGAATTTTTATATCTAGAACCTCCATTGTAAATGGGTTGACTCCATTTGGAATATCTTTTTTAGCAGCTAGCAGTATTAGTAGTTTTCCATTTATAAGTTTAATATCAGTAATAATAGGATTATTAAGTTTTCATGGTATCAAAGGGTATAATTATTTAATTGTAGCAGGGATTATATATACTATTTTTGGTATTAGAAATAAGGATAAAGAAATACCAATAATAAAGATATCTTTAGTTTCATCTATTATATTTATAGCAGTAGATTTCTTAAGACTACTATTATTAAAAGATTATTATATTTATGATTTTATGATGGTAGTATTTGAAGGAGTAGTTATTTTTACTATGACATATATATTCTCCTATAGTTTCCCTCATAGAATAAGAGAAAAGAGCAAGTTTACTAATGAAGAAATAATATGTATCTTTATTATGTTTTCATTAGCACTTTCAGGATTAGGTAGTTTTAGCGTATTAGGTATCTCTATTAAAAATATACTTAGTATTTTATTTATACTAGTAATAGGATATGCATATGGAGCACCATTAGGTGCAGGTATAGGCATTACTCTAGGAATGGTTGCTTATTTATCCCAACCTGATATGCCATTTTTAATTTCCATATATGGACTTTCTGGTCTATTTTCAGGAGTATTTAGGGATTTAGGGAAAATAGGTTCCATACTAGGATTTATATTAGGAAATAGTATCATGAGTTTTTATATAAATGGATTTGGTACAAGCTTTTTAAATTATTATGAACTAGGAATTAGTAGTGGTGTTTTTGCTTTAGGGTTTAAATATATAGAGGAAAATATATTGCATTTTCTTTCTATAACTTTGAGAGTAGATGAAAATAGTTCACATGATGAAAGAATTAAAGAATTGACAAAAGAGAGACTAAGGGAAGTTTCAGGAGTATTTGATGAATTAAGTAAAATATTTGTAAAGGTTTCAGAAGATAAGGAGATTTGTACTGATAATGTATCTGTTTTTATTGATGAGGTAGCAGAAGATATGTGTAAAAATTGTTCTATGAATAAATTCTGTTGGCAAGATGATTTTTATACAACATATTATTCTATGTTCAATCTCATAACTATGATGGAAATGACAGGAGAAATAGAAGAAGAATATATGCCGGATCTTTTTAAATCTACATGCATAAATACAGAAAATATAATAGAGAAAATTTATAGGCTTTTTGATGTATATAAAATAAACTATATATGGGAAAAGAAAATGTGTGAAAATAGAAAGTTAGTAGCAGAACAGCTAAATGGTATTTCAGATATAATAGGAAATCTTATGGATAATATAGATAGGGAGATAAGTTTTAAAGAAGATGTAGAAGCAGATATATTTACTGCTTTGAAAATTAATGATATAGATATATTAGATGTAATAGTTGCTGAATATGGTGAAGATGATTTTGAAATATATATAGAAGTGGATAAATGCTTCAAAAACAATAATAGTTTGGAAAATGTAAAAGCTATTGTTTCAGAGGCAATAGATCTACCATTAAAAGGAGAATTCACAGTAAATAGTAATGAAAAGACCGAAGAAAGAAATAAATATAAATTTAAAAAGGCCAATAAATTTGGTACTATGACTAAGGTATCAGTAAATAGTCAACTTTCAAATTATATATCAGGAGATAGTTATACATTTGGAGATATAGATGATGGGTATTTTGTAGCCTTAAGTGATGGAATGGGAATGGGAAAGAAAGCAAATTATGAAAGTAGTATAGCTATAACCTTATTAGAAAAGTTTTTAGAAGCAGGTTTTAATGAGGAAATAGCATTAAACACTATAAATTCCCTTCTAATGTTGAAATCAGAAGAAGAGATATTTACCACATTAGATATTTCTACTATAGATTTATATTCTGGCAAATTACAGGCAATAAAAACAGGGGCAGCACCTACTTTTATCAAGAAAAAAGATAGGGTAGAAGTTATAAATTCTAATTCACTACCTGTAGGAATGATAAAAGATTTAGATTTTCAAATATATGAGGAGTTTTTAGAAGATGGAGATTTTATTATTATGATGTCAGATGGAGTACTAGAAGCTAATGAAGAAGTAGCAAATAAAGAAAAGTGGATGAAGGATACTATTAAAGATATTGATAGTTTTAATCCTCAAACAATTGCCAATATGATAATGAAGGAAGCTAAAAAGGTTTCTAATGGAAAAATAAAAGATGATATGACAGTATTAGCTACAAAAATTTGGAAGGTAAATTGAAAATATGACTATGGGGGAATTGATGATTTTTAATCTATATGCTTTTAGCAAATAGGAAGGAGGGATTTCTTTCTATTTGCTTAATTTTTTGATATTAGGAATTTAAAACAATTAATTTTTTAAAAGCTGTATTAAAATAATTTAAATAATTGTAGTACAGCTTATTTTTCTGGTATATTATAAGTAAGGGGTATAATATCTAAACAAAAAATTAAAAATTATCATATAATTAATAGGTAAAGTAGATTTGTGTTTTAGAGATTATTATAGGTGGTGTTATATATTGGAACTTAAGGGAATTATGTTATCAACTATTACAGAACATAGTTTAATTGAAGAAAGAGATAATATTTTGATAGGATTGTCTGGTGGACCAGATTCTATGGCTCTTCTCTATGCTCTTTTAGAAATTAAAGAGAAGATTCCTTTTTTAATTTATATTGCCCATGTAAATCATGGTGTTAGAGGGAAAGATGCAGATGAAGATGAGAAGTTTGTAGAGGAATTATCTAAGGATTTAAATATTCCTTATTATTCCACGAAAATAGATATGGAGGGTTATGCTAAACTACATAAAATGTCTTCAGAAGATGCAGGTAGAAAGCTGAGATATGGTTTTTTTAGAGAAGTATTGTCAAAAATAGGTGGAGGAAAGATAGCAGTAGCTCATAATAAAAATGATCAGGCAGAGACATTAATTATGAGATTTTTAAGGGGTACTGGTATAGATGGTTTAGGAGGTATGGAATATAAATCAGGAAATATTATTAGACCATTATTGGATATATCTAGGGATGAGATAGAGAATTACATAGAAAAGAACAGAATAAAAACCCGATTAGACAAAACTAATTTAATACCTATATACAATAGAAATAAAATTAGATTAGAAGCCATTCCATATATAGAAAAAAATTTTAACCCAAATATAATTGATACATTGTGGAGGACCTCTAATATAATGTCTGAGGATAGTAATTTTCTAAATAAATATTCATTAAATAAATATAAAGAATATATGAAAATTAAGAAAAAAGATAGTATAATCTTAGATAGAAATGAATTTATTAAAGAAGACGATGCTATAAAAAAGAGAATTATAAGGCATAGTATAAATGATTTAACAGGAAGTCTTAAAGGGATTACTAGTAAACATATTTTAGATATAGTTGAACTTTTTGACAAGGGAGAAACGGGAAAAAGCATAAATTTAATAAATAATATAGTAGCTGAGACAAGCTATGATGATATTGTTATAAGACTGGGTAATAGTGAAGATAGAATAAGTTATAATTATAATATTTCCTTAGGAAAACCTATATATATTGAAGAGACAAACTTTTTTATTGAAGCTAAAATTTTACCTAGGTCTGAAGCTGAAATAAATTTTAAAGATAGGTTTATTAAGTATTTTGATTATGATAAAATAGAAGGCGGTTTGTGTGTAAGAAATAGACTAAGAGGAGATAAGTTTATTCCTTTAGGCATGAACGGAATGAAAAAAGTAAAAGATTTATTCATAGATGAAAAAGTACCGCTAAACAAAAGGGAGACTATACCTATAGTAACAGATGATAAAAATATTATTTGGGTAGTAGGCTTTAGAATTAGTGAAAAACACAAAATAACTTCTAGTACAAAAAATGTTCTAATAATAAAATATGTAAAAGCTTAGAAATATAAGGAGGATAAAAATGGAGGAGTTTACAAAAAAGATACTTGTTTCTTCAGAACAAATCGAACAAAAAGTAAAGGAAATAGGAAAAGAAATTACAGAAGATTATAAAGGAAAGGAGCTAATGTTAGTAGGAATATTAAAAGGGGCAGCAATATTTATGGCAGATTTAGCAAGAAGTATTGAAATACCAGTTACTATGGATTTCATGGCTGTATCTAGTTATGGAAGTTCTACTAAATCCTCAGGAGTAGTTAGAATCATAAAAGATTTGGACTCCAATATAGAAGGTAAACATATTCTCATAGTGGAAGATATAATAGATACAGGACTTACACTTAATTATATAACAGATAATCTTAATAAAAGAGGAGCAAGTAGTGTAAAAATATGTACTCTTCTAGACAAGCCTGAGAGAAGAAAAGTAGATGTACCTGTTGATTATAGAGGGTTCGTCATACCTGATGAATTTGTTATAGGTTATGGTATAGACTATGCTGAAAAGTATAGAAACCTACCAGATATATTCTCATTAAAAGAGAAGAAATGTGATTAAAATATATGAAAATTGACTTTGGTTAGATTGTTGTTTTTTAGGATGAAATATGTTATAATTTGAAAATATACAATCTTGCCAGTTCTAGAAGGGAGGACTTAGGTTGAGAAAATTCTTTAGGGGTGTGAGCTTCTATTTGCTTATACTCATTATTATAGTTCTGGTCGTACAAGTGGTAGGTAAAGATGTAGAACCAGTAGTTGAAATGGACGCAACAGAACTAGTAGGACATTTAAAAAACAAAGAAGTAGAAAGTTTGAAAAGTGTGGGAGGAAAAGTTTTAAAAGGCAAGTTGAAAAATGGAACTGAGTTTAGTACTGTATTACCTCAAGAAATGAAGGAAGACTTCTATAAGGATTATGTGAAGCCTCTATTAGATAATAAAGAAATTAGATATAAAGGTGAGGAAGAACCAAGTACACCTTGGATTGTTGGGGCATTGCCAACTATTTTTGCTATACTTATAGTTGTTGTAATATGGTTTGTATTTATGCAACAATCTCAGGGTGGCGGAAATAGAGTAATGTCTTTTGGAAAAAGTAAAGCAAAAATGCATAAAGAAGATGAAAGTGAGAAAGTAACTTTTAAAGATGTTGCAGGTCTTGAAGAGGAAAAAGAAGAATTAAAGGAAATAGTGGACTTTTTAAAGAGTCCAAGAAAATATATTGAATTAGGTGCAAGAATACCTAAGGGTATATTACTTGTAGGTCCTCCAGGAACAGGTAAAACTTATTTAAGTAAAGCGGTTGCTGGTGAGGCAGGAGTGCCTTTTTTCAGCATAAGTGGTTCTGATTTTGTAGAAATGTTTGTAGGAGTTGGAGCTAGTAGAGTTAGAGATTTATTTGAACAAGCAAAAAAGAATTCTCCATGTATAATTTTCATAGATGAGATAGATGCTGTAGGTAGAAAAAGAGGGGCAGGTCTTGGTGGAGGCCATGACGAAAGAGAGCAAACATTAAATCAACTTTTAGTAGAAATGGATGGTTTTGGTACCAATGAAGGTATTATACTCATGGCGGCAACTAATAGACCAGATATCCTTGACCCAGCAATTTTGAGACCAGGTAGATTTGATAGAACAGTATATGTTGGAGCACCAGATGTTAGAGGCAGGGAAGCAATTTTAAGAATTCATACCCGTAACAAGCCACTAGCAGAAGATGTAGACTTAAATGTAGTTGCAAAGAGAACACCAGGATTTACACCAGCAGATTTAGAAAATCTAGTTAATGAAGCTGCTCTTCTTACAGCGAGAGAAAATTTAAAAGAAATACCAATGAATATTATTGAGGAAGCTTCTATTAAAGTTTTAGCAGGTCCAGAGAAAAAGAGTAGAATAATAAGTGAAAAAGAAAGAAGACTTACAGCTTATCATGAAGCAGGGCATGCTATAACAGCTAGAATGTTACCGAATGCAGATCCTGTCCACATGGTAACTATTGTGCCTAGAGGTATGGCAGGAGGATTTACTGCTTATCTTCCAGAAGAAGATAGACAATATATGACAAAGAGACAAATGGAAGATGAAATAGTCCAAATGCTAGGAGGAAGGGTTGCAGAAGCCTTAGTTCTTGGAGATATAAGTACAGGCGCACAAAATGATATAGAAAGAGCTACTAAACTAGCAAGAAGAATGGTAACTCATTATGGAATGAGCAATAACTTAGGGCCTATGACTTATGGAACAGATGATGAAGAAGTTTTCATAGGCAGAGATTTTGGAAGAGCAAGAAATTATAGTGAAGAAGTAGCGGCAGCAATAGATAAAGAAATGAGAACTATTATAGATAGAGCTTATCAAAAAGCTGAAGAAATACTAAAAGAAAATATAGATAGATTGCATAAAGTATCAGAGGCCCTTCTTGAAAAAGAAACCCTTGATGCAAAAGAGTTTGAAGAAGTATTCATGAGTGTATAAGGTAGTTAACAAAGGTTAGCTACCTTTTTTTATTTAAAAAAGAAGGAATTTTAAAATTCATGTCCAAATAGATATGTATAAAGTAAAATTAAATATATTGAACTTTAAAATACTGCTCTATTTGTGCCAATAAGGATGAAACCGAATTGTCTAACAAATATAGGGGCTGTTTCAAAATAAA
>CCEZ01000021.1 GCA_000751555.1 Anaerosalibacter massiliensis
CAGTTATGAAACAGCCCCATTTTTTTATTTAACATTCATTTTTATATTCCGTTAACTATCTCTTCAGCATTAGAAATAGCTAAATTTCTGCCTTCATCTGTAACTTTGACAATATTATCTTCTATATATACTAAGTTACTCCTATTAAGACTATTTATTATATCTTTAATAAAGCCTTTTTCCCATTTTAAATGTTTATGAATTGTATCTATACCTAGCTCTTCTTTTTCATCATCTTCTCCTTCATGATTTATCACATGCATTAAGAAAGATATTTTAGCAAAATCATATTTCTGTCTTTTCTTCCTTCTCATTATAGAAATAAGACCTTTATCTGGAGCAAAGAAGAAAACTAACAAGAAAATAATTCCTACCATAACCGCCATCATTCCTGCAATAGCTACATCTAAAATATGGGATATCCAATATCCTGATATAGCAGAAATTATTCCAATAACTCCACTTAAAAATATCATCCTTTTTAAATCATCTGTCAAAATATAAGCTGCTGCAGGAGGACCAACCATGAATGCTACTACTAATATAGCTCCTACTGCATCAAAAGCTCCTACTGAAGTTAAAGATACAAGGGTCATAAGAGAATAGTGCATAATACCTGGCGATATTCCTAAAACCATAGCAAGGTTAGGATCAAAAGTAGATATCTTCAGTTCTTTATAAAATACTGAAACATATATTATGTTTATAAGTAATATTGTTCCCATAATATAAAGTGATTTAGGTCCAATATCTACTCCATTAACTACAAACCTATCAAAGGGTGCAAAGGCTATTTCTCCTAATAAAACTGCATCTGTATCTAAATGTACATCTCCTGCATATAGACTTATAAGTATTATTCCAATACTAAAAAGCAGGGGAAATATAAGCCCAATAGAGGAATCTTCACTTACTAATTTAGTTTTATTTATAGATTCTACTAAGAAAACTGTTAAAGTTCCAGTTAAAGCTGCTCCTACTATTAACAATGGAGAATTTAAATCATGGGTTATAAAAAATGCAATTACAATCCCAAATAATATAGTATGCCCTATAGCATCAGCCATCATTGCCATTTTTCTTAGTATAAGGAATGCTCCTAATGTTGAGCAAGCCAAGGCTACAACTATAGCTATAATTTGTATTTCCATTTGTACACTCATTCCTCTAAACCTCCCCTCAACTCTTCTATTTCATTCATACCTTTTCTTGTTATATTCCAATTGTTATTATTTTTCTCTGCTAATCCTAATACCTCTAATTTTCTTAATTCTTCTTCTATAGTTTTTATAGAAAAACTATATTCATGTTGGGATATGGATAAATCTTCTATTTTATATCCTGAAGATTTATTACTGCTTTTATTTAAATTATAAAGATTATTTAAAACTATATTTCTATTTAATTGCTTTTTATTGTTCTTATCTCTTATTTTTCTCCATATAATCCCTCTACCTGGTGCAATAAATAAGGATATAATAGCTATAGAACTTATTATTACCACTATTACTGGTCCAGTAGGCAAATTTCTTGTAGAAGAGCTTATTAAAGTGCCTATTATCCCTGAAATAGCTCCAAATATTGCAGCTATAATAACCATAATACTTAATTTGTCTGTCCATTGACGTGCTGCTACAGCAGGTGCTATAATCATAGCACTCATAAGAACTACACCTACTGTTTGAAGACCTGTAACTATTGCTATAACTATTAAGGTTGTAAGGATTAAATCTAATTTATCTATAGGAAACCCAGAAACTTGGCAAAATTCTGGATCAAAGGAAAGCAATTTAAATTCTTTCCATAGTAATGTAATTATAAATATAATCCCTCCACCAACTATAGCCATTACTATAATATCTCTCTTTAAAAGAGTTGAAGCCTGACCAAATAAAAATCCCTCAAGTCCAGCTTGATTAGAATCTGGTATTTTTTGTATATACGTTAAAATAACTAAACCTAATCCGAAAAATACTGATAGCATAGTTCCTAATGCACTATCATATTTGGTCCTACTATGTTTAGTTATATTATTAACTATATATATAGCAATCCAGCCTGATATAAAAGCACCTAATAAAAGCCACTCAATATTTTTTGAACCAGTTAAAAGAAAGGCTACCCCTATTCCTGGCAATGCTGCGTGAGAAACAGCATCCCCTATAAGACCTTGCTTTCGCAATACTGCATAAGAACCTATTGCACCACTAATAGCACCAAGTAAAGCAGAACCTAAAGCTACTGTTCTAAGAGTATAATCTGAAAATATATTGATTAAGCCCATAATATCCCTCCAATCCTATTTCAATAATTTATCTACTTTACTTTTATATGCCTTCATTAAATTTTCTTCATTAAATACCTTTTCTACTGGTCCACTATCTATTATTACTTTATTTAAAAGTGTAACCCAATCAAAATATTCTTGTACTGTCTGTAAATCATGATGAACTACAACAACAGTTTTCCCCATACTACGCAATTCTCTTAATATGTTTATTATAGCTCTTTCAGTTTTAGCATCCACTCCTTGGAATGGCTCATCCATAAAATAAATATCAGCATTTTGAACAAGTGCTCTAGCTAAAAATACTCTCTGTTGTTGTCCACCTGAAAGTTGGCTTATTTGTCTATCTGCAAAAGATAACATATCTACTTTTTCAAGAGCTTCTATAGCTTTTTCTTTCTCTTTCTTTCCTGGTCTTTTTATCCAACCTAGTTTTCCATAGGTTCCCATAGTTACAACATCTAATACATTAGTAGGGAAATCCCAATCAACACTTCCTCTTTGAGGCACATATCCTATTTTCTTTCTCTGTTTTTCATAACTTTCACCCCAAAATTTAGTATCTCCTGTTACAGGTTCTATCATATTAAGCATAGTTTTTATAAGAGTAGATTTTCCCGCTCCATTTGGTCCAACTATTGCCATTAAAACTCCACCTGGTATTTCTAAATCTATATCCCATAATACTGGTTTTTTATGGTACGCAACTGTTAAATCATTAGCTATTACCACATAATTCATATTAATTCACTCCTTTAAGTAAAGCATCTACAATAGTATCTATATTAAACTTTACAGTTCCTATATAAGTTCCTTCTTCTGTCCCTGGATCTCCTAGAGAATCTGAAAATAGCTCTCCACCTATTTCTACATTAAACCCTCTGTCTTTTACCGCCGCTTGTAATGCCTCAATATTTTTTGTTGGAACAGAAGACTCAATAAATATTGCAGGTATTTCTTTTTCTGATATAAAATCTGCTAGCTCTTTTACATCTAATGTTCCAGCCTCAGCAGCTGTACTTATCCCTTGTAAACCCTTTACCTGAAAGCCATAAGCCTTACCAAAGTAACTAAAAGCATCATGAGCTGTTATAAGTATTCTTTTATCATCTGGAAGTTCCTTAGCCCTGCTAATTACATACTCATCTAATTTTTTAAGTTCATCTTTATATTTTTCAGAGTTTGATATATAGATGTCTTTATTTTCACTATCTAATTCTATAAGATTATCTTTTATAACATCTACTATTTCCATCCAAAGCTTTACATCAAACCATATATGAGGATCGTAGTTTCCCTCAAACTCTTCTGATTCTATTAACTTAGAATTATCAAGTACGTCAGCAGCCGCTATAGTTTTTACGTCGCTTTTATTTAGTTTCTCAAATACATCTGACATTTTTCCCTCAAGATGAAGTCCGTTAAATATTATAAAATCAGCATTTATCATTTTTTGAACATCTCCAGCACTTGCTTTATAGAGATGAGGATCTATCCCCGGTCCCATTAAGGCCTCTACTTCTAATTTATCTCCACCTATATTTTTAACTATATCTGCCAATATAGTAGTTGTTGTTACTACATTTAATTTTCCAGAATCCCTCTTAACATTTTGGTTATTTCCGCAACCAATTAAACTAATTGAAATTATTATAACTAACACTAACATAGTCCACTTTTTCATTTTAAATCCACCCTTCCTATAAATCTTATATTACATATGTATATGAATTTTATACTATATAATTTATGCAATTTTGAGTTTTAAAATCATCTCATTAAAATCCGCTATATAATATATACCCAATATAATATTATTTGCCACAAATACAATAAAAAACATCCTTCACTAAGTTGAAGGATGTTTTTTATTCTCCGATCTTTCTAAGTATATTTACAAACCAAAGAGTTAATATGATTCCTTTAAATACACTGCTCATGCTAATACTCCACCATACTCCAGTTAAGCCTAAAGATGTATAAGATGAGAGTATTAGAGAAGCTGGTATTCTAAGTCCATTAAATATTATACCTACTACTGAAGGTGGCACTGTTTTTCCTAATCCGTTAAAAGCTCCTCCAGTTGCTATTTCTATGGTCATAAAAAGCTGAGATAATCCTAAAATTCTCAAATATATTATTCCTTCTTTTATAGCCTCCTCATCATTAGGAATAAACAATCTAAAAATAGGCCTTGCACCAAATATAAGGAGACAAGTTGCAAATATACCTATAGCCCCTACTATAAGCAACCCCTTTTTGTACCCTTCATGTATCCTGTCCCATTCTTCTGCTCCATAGTTTTGACCTACAAAGGCACTTAAAGCAGTAGAAAATCCTCCTGCTGTTAACCAAGAAATAGACTCTATTTGAGATCCTACCTTTTGCACTGCTATAGGAATAGGTCCCCACTGTGCTATTATTTTTGCTATGACCATAGCTATCATAGCAAACAGTCCATTTTGTAGTGAGGCTGGAAATCCAAGTTTAAATATTTTTTTAATATAATTTTTATCTGGAATCCTAAATATATTTAAACCACAAAATAATGTTAATTTATCTCTACTTATTTTGATAAAAATAAGAGTAGCTATAAATTGAGAAATTATTGTAGCTAATGCTGCTCCTTTTATACCCATTTCTGGAAAAGGTCCTAATCCTAAAATCATCATAGGATCAAGAACTACATTTAATCCTAATCCAATGGCATTTACTATAAAAGGTGTTGTACTATTTCCAGAACCATTAAATATCCCGGAGAAAACTGGATTTAAAAAATAAAACACCATACCAAAAGAAACTATGACTAAATAGTCTGTGGACATCTTTATTACTTCACTATCTCCTAAATTAAAAAATTTTATAAGATTATACCTAAATAATATGAGAAATAAAGTGTATAATAGCCCAACAATTATATCTATCTGTATAGTATGAAAAACATAGTTTCTAGCAGCTTCCATATCATCTTTGCCATAGGATTGAGCAACTCCTATTTCTGCTCCTATTTTAGGTATTAAAAATAATGAAGAACCAAACCAAGTAAAAAAACCTGCAGTTCCTGCTGCTGCTACTGCATTAGTACTTACTCTCCCAAGCCATATCATATCCATCATATTATATGCCATTTGAACAAAAGAAGTAGCCATAATTGGAATTGCTAATTTGATTAATGTTTTAGTTATATTACCTTCTGTAAGTTTAATTTCTCTGTCCATACTTGTCCCCCTATTCCGAATTATATTTTAAGATGATTATTTAATTTTATAACATTAAAAAATATCCTTCAAGTTAGCCTAAAGGATATTTTTATATTAAATACTAATTGGCTAAATAATACCCAGATGCAATCTAATTAGATTATTTCTCTATATTTATTATATTGAAATAACAATCTTTTCCTAAACATTGTTTATTCATATTTGAAAATTTACAAATTATATCATAATTTTCATAGTCATACATCTTTAGTTTAAAATGTTCTTCTACAAAAATCACTGCCTCTTTAATAGCTATAAAGCTATCTCTCTTACAGCAACGGGGACCTCCCACTTTACCAATAGCTATCAAAGCCCTTCCAGTCATTTGATTTGCTAATCCCCACCCTTCTTTAGATAGAGGGGTTGATTCTGTAATAATACTCATAAATATACCTGTACCTACTGCTGCACCACAACTTCCATAAAAACCACAAAAACCTCCAGGAACTTTTTTTGCCCTTTCTTTAGCAATTTTTAATTTCTCACTTTTAATATATTTTTCTCCATTTAAATTATAAAAAGAGCTTATTAATACTGCAGGCACTAAATAATGATGTTCTGGTCCATGCATATTTATTTTATGATGTTTCATAATTTCATTTGCCATTTCTATAGGATTTGTTTTATCTGTAGATTTACAATATTGTTCTATAATATCCATTGCACTAGTACCATGGCATTTGTCACAAACATAGTGACCATTTTTACATGCTACATTTGTTCTAAACTTACTATGACAATAAACGCACTCTCTCTCTCTATAATCTTGACTATATAATAACTCACTACCACATAACATGCAATTCTGACTGTACCTTTTTACTGGATTCATTTTCTGCATCAATAAATCACCCTTTCTAAGTTTAAGAAATATTAAATATCTATTATATCTACATTTGGCTTTAATCTATATATCAAATCTTTTCTTTCCACTATAATAAGAACATTTTTATATAATTTCTCATCTGTTTTTATAACTTTTAATAAATCTTTATTAGGATTTATAGCTATAGGATTGCCTACCATCTTAAGCATTGATAAATCTCCTACTGTATCTCCATAAGAATAACTTAAATTCAAATCTACATTATATCTATTTACAAATTCATCAATAGTTCTTTGCTTGTTTTGAGAATCCCACATTCTAATAATATTACCAGTAAAATTATTATTATTATCTACTACATACTCACTTCCCCTATATTCTGTTACCCCATATTTTTCAGCCATTTTTTCTACTAAAAAATCTGGACTTCCAGAAATGAAAAATACTTTATGTCCCATTTTCTTGTGCCATTCTATTCTAGATCTAGTATATCTATAAACTTTGTCTCCATTTATTTTTATTACTTGATTAGCTATAAAACTTATATAATCTTTATTTATTCCTTTAAGTTCTTTAACATAATAGTCTGCAAGTTCTTCTAAATAATCTTCAAAATCTCCATATCTTTTTTCCCATTCACAATAGGTATGCTTTACATGATTATGCCATACTACTGGATCTATGACTTCATATTTAATTAGTTTTTTAAAATGTTGTATCATTAGAGAATTTCTATAAAGAGTACCATCTATATCAAAAAATGCAGCTACATTTCCCATAAAATCACCTCACTAAAATTATTTCTTTTTTAAATACATTTCATTAAAATACTTGTTTTCTCTTAATATTATATAATAATCTTTGTACTTCATCTCAAAATTAACTTCAGCTGATTGAAGGTCTATATCCTTTAATAAATGAATTGTACATAGTTTTTCTTCTTGATTCATGGAAAAACGTATTATAAGATTTCTAATTTGAGTAAATTGAAGCCTTCCTTTAATATACGCTGGCAAATCTTCAATATATAAGTTGAGAGTCCTCATGTTCATAGGAATAAATAAATCTATATCATCAATACCTTCTCTTAATGTTCTTATTTCAAAATCACTAATTATTAAAAACTCACCACTTTCATATTTCATATGCTATCAATAATCTCCCCTTTGCTTGATTTTATAAAAAGACCTGAAGAATATGCTCTTCAGGCCTTTTTTATAGGTTATCCAATTTTTTTCGTCTTTATATTAAATAATAGTTACATTCGCTGCTTGTGGTCCTTTTTGTCCTTCAACAATTTCAAATTCAACTTCTTGACCTTCTTCTAAAGTCTTGAAGCCTTCTTTGTTAATTTGAGAAAAATGAACAAAAACATCATTTCCATCTTCTGCTGTAATAAATCCAAATCCTTTTTCTGCATTAAACCATTTTACTGTACCTTTAGTCATGTAAAAAACCTCCAAAATTTTATTCCTTTAATTCCTCCTGAAGCAATTTATGTATAAAAATCTCCGAAATTATCATATTCAGCAAAACAAGCAAAGATGTAGAAAATAATTTCATCATGAATTTTTAAAACAAAATATCTCTTGTGAATTAAAGCTAACTCATTATACCATTATATATAAATCTTTGCAACTATATTTTGAAAATATTTTGTTATTTTTTAGTATTAAAAATTAACCTTCCTCTATTCTACAACTCCTGATTCAAGTATTGTAAATATTCTATTATCACAGTCAATTTCAGCTTCAATACCTAACGGAATAATGCATATAGGAGAAGTATGACCAAAATTCATATTGTATAATATGGGTAAATCTTTTCTATCAGATTCTTCTCTTATAACTTTTATATACATTTCTTTATATTCTTCATAATAAGTTTCATCTTTTGGTTTCCCAATTATAATTCCATTTATCCTGTCTATAATTCCTTGTGCTACATAATTTCTCAACCACCGTTTTATATATTCTGGCTCTGGTTTATTTTCACTGGTTTCTAAAAACAAAACTGCATTTTCCCATTCCTCTAAATTTGGCCACAATTCTGTTCCCTTAATAAATTCTAATACTTCCATGCAACCACCTATTAATTTACCGCGAACTCTTCCTTCACCTTGTAATATTTCATATCCTTTATTTTTTTCATATTCCTTTCAATGCTATTATTTCTCTCTTCTGACCACTCTAAATATTCACTAGTCCATTTATCACTTGATTCAATCTCACCTATTGTTTTAGATTGGAACAATACTTTATCAATCCACTTTTTAGTATAATCATGCATTGAAACATTTTCTGCAAATTCTCCTAATACACTCGGTCCGTAAAAGGAAACTAACCCTGCTTTATAACACATAAAATGGTTAACTGTAGTATCAGAATATCCCATAAATATTTTAGGATTATTCCTTATAACGTCAAAATCTATATATGGCAATAGTCTTATTGTATCCTCTCCACCTATATTTGAAAATATAGCTTTTATTTTCTCATTATTAAAAAGCTTCCATCATATCTTCTGCCCTAGCTTCTGGATGTTTATATAGATATTCTGAACCTTTTAATGTATTTTTCATTTCCACTACTTCAAGTCCAAATATTTCTTCAATTCTCTTTTTCCCTATCTCATATCTGTGTCTAAATAATTCATCGCCAGCCATTCCATTAGATAGACTGACTATTGCTACTTTATCTCATTTATTTAATTTCTCTGGTTTAATCATAATGAATCCCCTCTCTACATACCCATTAAGTTAATTTAAATCCAAATTCTATTGTAGACTCTCCCTTTTCACCTATAATTTCAACATCTATTTGAGTAACTCTTGTTTTAAAAACATCATTTATATTCCTTGTATCTTCTAAAGCAACTTTGAAATCATGCACATTATTAAAACTTCCTATGGTTAAATGTGGTAAATAACTAGTCTTTTTAAGAAAATCTGGATAGTAACTCTCTAATATTCCACTATACAATTTTTGGTGGATTTTTATTATATCTTCTTTTCCCTCTCTTACATTTAAAAATAAGTACTCATCTTTGAAAGAATCATTAGTCCCTACTCCACTAAGAGTCATATTAAAAGGTTTGAACTTATTTAAGACCTGAGATATATGCTTTTCTAACTCTTGAGTTTTTATATTGCTATCAAACGGAAAAACTAAAGTAATATGTGGCTTAACAAAATTAGATAATGGATCATACTTATTTCTTATATTATCGATAACATATCCATTTTCAAATTCAGGAAAAATCATAATACACCTTTTTATCATTTTAAAATCACCTACTTTTTTCAAAAAACAAAATATAACTCTGCATAATCCATATATTGAAATTTGAAACAAAGTTAATCTATTTTTAGATGTGAAATATCTCCATATAAAGGTATATTTATGTTTTTTTCATCTATTTCTATTAAAGTTAGACTAGTATTATTAATATGTGGTGTTTCCCATAATTTTTTCATAGGATAATTTTCAAAATATGCCATAATAACTCTTACAGTTACACCATGAGTTATAATCAAAACATTTTCATATTTATCTTCATAAATTATTCTATTTATAACGGAAATTGCCCTCTTTTGAACCTGAAAAAAAGTCTCCCCACCATTATTTGCTTCATATAAATGGGGGGCATTTTGATATATATAATATTCCTCGGGAAATAACTTTTCTATATCCGATAAGGTATTACCTTCCCATTTTCCTGAGTGTATTTCTCTAAGGTTATCTTCTAGCTTTATTTCTATATCTCTATCTCTAGCAATTATCTCTGCTGTTTCTACTGCCCTCATACTTGAACTTGAAAAAATAATATCTAAATCAACAGATTTTAATCTTTCTTCTAGTAGCACTGCTTCCTTTCTACCTTTAGAAGTAAGATTTGAATTCTTCCAACCTTGTAATCTTCTTTGTAAATTCCATTCTGTTTGTCCATGTCTTGTTAGATATAATTTCACCAACATTCTCCTTTCGGTCCATTTTTGCAAAACTATAGCTTCTCAATCTAAAATCCAAAACATAATGCAACCTTAAACTTTGATTCTTTATCTAATAAATTCACTTTTTAACAATCCATAATAAACTAAATCCTCGTATTCTCCCCACTTTTTTACATGTTGCCTCAATATTCCTTCTTTCTTCATTCCTATTTTTTTCATAACTTTTCCTGACGCAGGATTCTTTTTTAAATAGGTTGCATATATACGATTTAAGTGCATTTTTTTAAAACCATAATCTAATATTGCCTCTGCCGCTTCCGTACAATAACCTTTATTCCAATAAGGCTTTCCTATCCAATATCCAAGTTCACCTATATCATACTCTTTTTTTATGCTTAATCCTATAGCCCCTATTAGATAATTATCAGTTCTGTCAGTAATAGCTAGATTAAGCATCTTACCTTCTTCATATTTTTCTTTATGAGTTTTTATCCATTCTCCCGCTATCCCATCTTTATATGGATAAGGTATATTTAAAGTCATTTCTGCAATAACTATATTTCCAGCAAGTCTTTGCACCTCATTTTCATCACTAAGATTAAATGGGCGTAAAATAAGTCTTTCCGTTTTAATAATAGGCATCTGGTTCATACTATCACCTCTTTCTTATGTAACCTTCTAATTTTTTGAATTTTTACTATACTATCATATTTTAACATGAAAATCAATAAAATAAATTATAAAAAATGGCCCTAATAAGAGCCATATATAATTGATAATTTACTTTAATTTTATAATATTTTTTATTTTTTCAGGATAATCTGTTATTATTCCATTTATATCATATTGTAAAACTTCATTTATATCTTTCTCTTCATTAACTGTCCATACCCATACTTCCTTATTTGCCTCATGGAGACTTTTCACAAACTTATTAGATAATATGGTCTGCTCTATTGTATAAAAATCTACATCAAGAGATGTTATATCTCCTGCAGATACAATAATTATCTGCCCGATTTTTATGTTTTTATTTAATCTTCTTACTTCCTTTAATTCTTCATAATTTAAAGACTGAATATAGCAATCTTCAACCATGTCATACTTTTCAATTAAATTAACAACTGCCTTTACCAATTCTTTATTGGAATCGTAGGATTTGAGGTCAATGATTAGTTTTATTTTTCCCTTTGTTTCTTGTAAAACATCTTCAAGTTTAGGAATTTTTTCTTCCTTATATCGTTTTGAAACTCTTGAACCTATGTCAAAGTTTACTAAATCTTCATAATTTAAATGTTTTGCACTGGAAGATATTCCGGCCACTCTTTTAAATGTCTTATCATGATTTAATACAACAATTCCATCCTTAGTTAATTGGACATCTATTTCAGCAAAATCTGCCCCTTTTTCCACAGCTGACATTATACCAACTATAGAGTTCTCTGGAAAATCAATACTATCTCCCCTATGTCCTGCTATTTTTATATCTCTACCTAAATGTATAGTTTGACTTGTTATTGAATAATTAATAGCTGAAAATATAATCAATGCTATAAATACTAGTAATATAAATAATTTCTTCTTTCTAACAAGGAGCTTGGAAATACTTTCCTCTATTTTGTTTAGTATTTCATTTGAACAAATTCCTAAATTATCTACAATTTCTATATTGCAATTCTTCTTAATCTTATAATATGATCTTGTTAGAAATATAGTATTCATTGGTGTAATAAGTAATGTAAGTACAAATACAATTCCACCCATAAATCTATATAAATAAATCTTCATAAATCTAGTTTCAATATCTAACTTTAATAATGAGATGACTAAACTTATCAATGATTCCATTGAAAAAGTTATAAGTAAAATTATTAAAAAAAAGATAATATTTAATAATACTAATCCAAATAGAATTTTAATCTTTCTATTTTTTGTCATCTCCAAACTGTTTTTTATTGCATTTTTAGTTTTTTTACCTTCAATTATTGTAGAATGAATTGTAAAAACCCATCTTAAAAAAACATAAATTACTAAAATTATTCCTATTATATACAAAATAGATAATATATTAGATTTATATATTTCATCCATGACAAATTTAGGAATAGTCATATTCTCTGTTAATCTAAAAGATAATGGTGCATTGATAAAAGGCATAATAAGTAAAAATAATATCATTAACTGCAATAATCCATAACTAAAAATCTTAGGTACTTTTTTAATAGATGTAAAAAAAGCATCTGATATGGAAATATCTTTTTTGAAATATTTTTTCTGAGATATAATAACTAATGTACCAAATTCAATAAATACTGCTATTGTAGATAAAAACAACATAAGAATTAAACCTGGAATAGCTTTATAATTTAAACCTATTTTAAATACTTGACCATTTAATAATGAATTAGAGCCTAATACTCTGATAATTAGATGAAAAATATATGTTATTAAAGGTATAAATATAAAACTAGTAATCATTTTATATATAACCTCAAAGACTAAATAAGTTCTAATGCCATCTTTAAAATCATTAAGGCTATTTTTCATTAACTCAAACAATTCTTCACCTTCTAATATAGAACTTCTCTACTAAATTCTACAATAGAATAGTGATTTATTTCAACCCCTATATTCCAAACAATAAAATGATTATAGAGGAAATTTTTATTGTTCATTGGTACTTTAGACTAATCTAAATTTCTCAAAACAATCAAATTATATTAGCTTATTAATTTCTAATCATATTATGTAATCTTAAAATATAATAATTAAAATTGACTCAAGAACATTATAGATTGTATTCTGAATCGGATACGGTATTTACACTATATGTTAAGATAATTATCATATGATGCAAATATTATATAATGAAATTATGGCAATACCCTAAGAAGAATGATTATTTCTAAGAATGATAAAAAAAGAAATCATTTCAAGGATTTTAAGACATCTGTAAAGAAATCTACCATTTATGAAGCCCCCACTTTGCACTCTATTCTAGTCCCATTAAAGAAACAAAACATTGAATATGAAAATTGAGTTAAACAAATTTACATTCTAC
>CCEZ01000022.1 GCA_000751555.1 Anaerosalibacter massiliensis
AAACAGCCCCTTTTATTTATCTCATTCTATTTTGCATAGATTTTGGTTCTGAAAGTATTTCCTTTAAAACTATTCCTCTTAAAATATCCTCTTTTGTAAGTTTATTTAAAGTATAAGAAGTTTTTTTAGTCCTATTTGATTCAACCTTCTTTTTTATTCTTTCCTTATATGCTGGTATGTCTTCCACTCTTGATTTCAATTCTTCATATTCTGTTTCTATTTTTGCTCTATCTATTCCACTATCTATTTCATATGTTCTTACTGTATCTTTTCTTTTTCCTTCTTTTACTTCTGTATTATCCTCTACATTAAATCTTCCAATAGGCACATTATTAGGTGTATACTTTCTTCTAACTTGAGAATTATTTTTTTCTTGAATTTTATTCTTTTCTTTAATGCTTTTAATAATTGCTGGTCCTAATAATATTAAAATTACAATTAGAATATGCATTTTAACACATCCCTAAGATAGAATTATTCTTCAATCTTTCCACCATCTTCACCCATTTGGGATATAGATGATCTCATTTCAGTATCTGCCAATAAGTTTTTCATATTATAATAATCCATAAATCCCATATTTCCATCCTTCAATGATTTGGATATTGCTAATGGTACTTCTGCTTCTGCTTCTACTACCTTTGCTTTCATCGCTTGAACTTCTGCAATCATTTCTTGTTCCCTAGCTACAGCCATTGCTCTTCTTTCCTCTGCTTTAGCTTGAGCAATTCTCTTATCTGCATCTGCTTGATCAGTTTGAAGTTTTGCACCTATATTTCTTCCTACATCCACATCTGCTATGTCTATAGAAAGTATCTCAAAAGCAGTTCCTGAATCTAAACCTTTATCTAGTACAGTTTTTGATATACTATCTGGGTTTTCCAATACATCTTTATGCCTTCCGGAACTTCCTACTGTAGTTACAATTCCTTCACCAACTCTGGCAATAATAGTTTCTTCTCCTGCTCCACCAACTAATCTTTCTATATTTGCTCTGACTGTAACTCTTGCCTTAACTATAACTTCTATTCCATCCTTTGCTACTGCTGAAATTTGTGGTGTTTCTATTACCTTAGGATTTACACTAACTTGAACTGCCTCTAAAACATCTCTCCCAGCCAAGTCTATAGCTGCTGCTCTTTCAAATTCTAATGGTATATCAGCTCGTTGTGCTGCTATAAGAGCATCAACCAGTACATTTACATTACCACCAGCTAAAAAGTGGGCTTCTAATTCATCTACACTTATGTCTAGTCCTGCTTTAGTAGCTTTAATCATAGGATTTACAATTCTAGATGGAACTACCCTTCTAAGTCTCATTCCTATTAAATTGCCTATACCTATTTTAACGCCTGAAAAATGAGCTGTTATCCATAATCCTACTGGAACAAAAGTGAAAAAAAGTATCACTAATACAATAATTAATATGCTAATTCCAATTGTAAAAGCTGCTCCTCCTGTCATATATTATACCCTCCTTACAAATATTTTTGAACCTTCTACTCTGACTACTTTTACCTTTTTGTTTCTTTCTATATATCCGCCTTCTGATAATGCATCTATTCTTTGACTTTCTATTTCTACTACTCCACTAGGTCTTAGTTCTGTTATAGATACTCCTTCTTTGTTTAAATACTCTTTGCGTGGATTTGCACTAGTATATCCTTTCTCATTTTTCTGTTCTGTAGACAATACTATTTTGTTAAGAACTGGACTTTTATATCCATATTTCATTAAAATTATAATTAATGAAAATGCAACTATGAGAGCTATACTTAAAGATATTATTGCAGTGGAAAATGTGTTCATGGACAATATAACTCCAGCAGAAACTAAAATTATACCACTTATTCCAGGAAGACCAAAACCTGGAATCATTCCTTCAATTATAAGAAGTATAAGTCCTGCAATAAATAATATCAAAGCTGTCCATCCAGAATTTCCTGCCAGTATATTTCCACCAAAGAATAATGCAAAGGCAACAATACTTAAAGTTCCTCCAATTCCAAAACCTGGAGTGAATATTTCAATAACTAATCCGATAAAACCTAATGTAAGTAAAAATGTTGATAAATATGGATTAGATAAGTATTTGGCTATTTTAACTTCTACTCCCTCTTCTACATGCACTATATCTGAATATTCAATATGAAAATAATCTAAAATTTCATCATAATTATTGGAAACCAAATCGGATATACCATGTTCTTTAGCTTCTCTAGAATTTAGATTTAAAAGTTTTCCACCTTCAACCACCTCATCTATTTCTATATCTCTATCGGCCATGGCTTGAATTATTTCTGGATTTCTTCCTCTTATCTCTGCTACATCCCTTAAGAAACTTAGCCATAAAGACATGGTTTTCTCATCATTTGGTATAGTTTCCGCTGAACCTATTGTAGAACTTTCTGCCATTACAACCTTCTCACTAGATATAGTTAATAGAACTCCTGCAGACTCAGCTTTATTATTTACAAATGAAATAGTAGGAACTTTAATATCCATGATTAGATTTTTAATTTTTTCAGCTTCATTTATAAGTCCACCATAGGTATCTATTTCAAATATAATAGCTTTTGGATTTTTACTTAATGCATCATTAATAGCATTTTGTAAAAAATGGTATGTAGCCTTATTTATTTCACTCTTTATAGGAATTATATATACATTTCCTTCTTTTTCTGAGTAGGAAATGGAACTTGCTAATAAAAATAATATTAAAAAACATAAAATTCGTCTTTTATTTTTCATTAAATCACCTCCTTTTTTAAAAAATTAAGTGGTGTTTATATTATATTATTTATATGCAACAATTACAATTTTTTTCTATAAAATAAAACCTAGGTGCTAAACCTAGGTTTATTTTAAGTATTTCCTTACTATTTTATTTACTACACCACCATCTGCCCTACCTTTAATTTTTGGCATTACATTTTTCATTATAATTCCCATATCTTTTACAGATTTGGCATCTACTTCTTCAATAACTTCTTTAACAATTTCTTCAATTTCTTCTTCTGTTAGCTGTTCTGGCAAATATTCTAATAAAATTTCAATTTCTTTTTCTGTTTGTTCTACTAAATCTTGACGTCCGCCTTTTTCAAATTCTTCAATAACATTTTTCTTTTCTTTTAGTTGTTTTGATATTATATCTATAATATCTTTGTCGTCAAGTTCTATTCTTTCATCTACTTCTTTTTGCTTGATACTAGCTCTAATCATGGTGATAGTATTTTTTCTTAAAGTATCTTTATTTTTCATGGAAGTTTTCATATCTTCCATAAGCTTATTCTTAAGAGACATAAATACACCTTCTTATTAATATCTTCTTTTCTTCTTTCTTCTAGCTGCTTCGGATTTTTTCTTACGTTTTACACTAGGTTTTTCATAATGTTCTCTTTTCCTAGCTTCTTGTAGAACACCTGAGCGAGCACATTGTCTTTTAAATCTTCTAAGTGCATTGTCTAATGATTCATTTTCTCCTACCTTGATTTCTGACATTTATTTCTCCCTCCCCTCATCTACTGCAAAATATATATTGCCCAAATATATGCAGTAAGCGGAACTAGGCACTAAAATATTATACATTATATAAAATATTTGTGCAACTGAATTTTAGCCTGGTGGCCACATTAACTGTCTTCCGCCTAGTACATGAAAATGGAGATGTTCAACTGTTTGTCCTCCAAACTCACCACAATTATTCACTATTCTATAGCCTTTGTCATCCAATCCTTTTTCTTTTGCTATCTTGTTAATGACTAATATAATATGATTAATTATATCTACACTTTCCTCATCTATATATTTAATAGAAGAAATATGTTCCTTAGGAATAACTAAAAAATGGACAGGAGATTGTGGACTTATATCATTGAAGACAAATACTTTATCATCTTCATATATTTTGTCTGAAGGGATTTCTCCATTAACTATTTTGCAAAAAATACAATCACTCATACCACTCACCTCCTAATACACATTTAAACACATTAGTTATAATAACTATATTCTACATAAGAATTAAAATTCCTCTATTTCACCTATTAAATTTTCTCCATCTATTCCTATTATCTTTACAGGTACTATCTTTCCTTCTAATTTTGAATCTCCTAAGGCCTTTACTCTTACATAATTTGTAGTATATCCTTCCATATATTCTGGAGCTATCTTTGATTCTTCTTCAAATAATACTGGCATTTTTTTATTTATAAATTTTTTATTGAATTCTATCATTAGCTCTTCACCAAGATGTATTAACCTTTCACTTCTTTCATGTTTTATACTTCCATGGACTTGATTTTTAAATCTACTTGCAGGAGTTCCAATTCTAGGAGAATATTTAAACACATGAATTCTAGAAAATTCTATTTCCCTTACAAAATTATAAGTTTCCTGAAATTCTTTATCTCCCTCTCCAGGAAATCCTACAATAATATCTGTTGTAATACCAGCATAAGGCATATATTCTCTTATTAAATAAACTATCTTTCTATATTCATCAGTAGTATACTTTCTATTCATATCCTTTAAAGTGCTATCACTTCCACTTTGTAAAGATAAATGGAAATGATCACATACTTTTGGCATATTAGATACAGTTTTCATGAATTTCTCATCTATTAAAGTAGGTTCTATAGAACTTAGCCTTATTCTTTCAATTCCATCTATCTTATTTATTTCTTTTATTACATCTAATAAAGTATAATCTCCCCTATCTTTCCCATAAGATGCCACATGTATTCCTGTAAGAATTATTTCTTTAAATCCTGCTTGAGAAAGCCTTTTTCCTTCTTTTATTATATTTTCCAACGATCTACTTCTTATAGGACCTCTCGCATAAGGTATTATACAGTATGAACAATATTGATTACATCCTTCTTGAATTTTCATATAAGCTCTGGTTTTAAATTTTATATCTTCTATTTTTAATTCTTCAAAATCCTTTAACTCTTTAAAATCTCTTACTTTATTTATTTTTATATTGTCTTTTTTAGCTTCTTGACATAGCTGAACAATTTTTTCTCTATCACTAGTTCCTATAATGACATCTACACCTTCTATTTTTTCTATTTCATCAGGAGATACTTGTGCATAACAACCTACTACTGCTATAGTAGAATCTTTATTAAGCTTTTTAGATCTTCTTATAAACTGTCTAGATTTTCTATCTCCCAAGTTAGTAACTGTACATGTATTTATTACATAGATATCTGCAATTTCTGAAGGCTCTACTACTTTATAACCTTCTTTTTCAAATAATTCTTCCATTGCCTCTGTTTCATACTGATTTACTTTGCAGCCTAAAGTATGAAAAGCTACTGTCTTCATATTTACCACTCCTACATATCTCCAAGTTCATATAATAAAATAGATAAAGCAACTATACCAGCAGTTTCTGTCCTAAGTATCCTTGGTCCTAAAGAAACTGTATTACTTCCTATATCTTTCAACTCTTCTATTTCCTCTTCTTCAAAGCCACCTTCTGGACCTATTATCACATGAATTTTTTTGTTTGAAATTTTCTTTATAATATCCTTTATACCTATTCCTTCTTGATTTTCATAGGGTACTAATATATTCTCTTCATCTTTGAGAATATTTATCATTTCTTTAAAAGAAAGTACAGAATTAACCTTTGGAATAATATCTCTTTTACTTTGCTTTGCTGCTTCTTCAGATATTTTATTCCATCTATCAACCTTATTTTTCTCTTTTTTATTGTTATCTATTTTTACAACAGTTCTATTTGTTATAATTGGGTATATTTCCTTCACTCCAATTTCTGTTGCTTTTTGAACAATAAAATCCATTTTACTACTTTTGGGAAGCCCTTGATATAGAATTATAGAAATGGGTGGCTCATGATTTCCAAATTCCCTATGTAAGATTTTTGCTATCACTTTTTTATTTTCAATTCTATATATATTACATATATATAAAATTCCTTCAGAAGATATTTCTATTTTATCTCCTTCTTTAAGTCTTATTACATTTTTTATATGCTTTATATTTTCTCCTTCAATTGTTATATACTCTTTGGATATATTCTCTTTGTCTATAAAAAATCTATTCATATCTATTCATCCATTTCCAGCTGAGCTACTATACAAGCCCAGTCATTTATTTTAGATATTTTTAAAATATTAAATCCCTCATATTTAAGAGCATTTTCTACTAAAGGTACTTTTTCCAATATTATACCTGAAGATATAAATATTCCATCCCTATTCAAATATTTTCTCAAGTCTTTAATCAAATCTACTATTATTTCTGCAATAATATTAGATACTATTAAATCCGCCTTTTCTTCTACTACATCTAGTAGATTTCCTCTTCGTATATCTACAACATTTTCGACTTTATTTAAAGCTACATTTTCTTTAGATACTTTTACAGGTAATTCATCTAAATCTACTCCTATAACTTTTCCTGCACCTAATTTTGCTGCCACAATGCTTAATATACCACTACCGCAACCAATATCAAATACTATATTTTCTGATTTAATATGTTTTTCTAATTCTTTGATACACATAGATGTTGTTTCGTGAGTTCCAGTTCCAAAAGCCATTCCAGGATCTAGCTCTATTATAATATCCCCTTTCTTTTCTTCATACTCTTCCCAAGTTGGCTTTATAATTATTTTTTTTCCTACTTTTTTAGGTTTATAGTATTTTTTCCAAGATTCAGCCCAATCTTTTTCATATACCTCCGTTACAGTTACTTCTCCAAGGCCTTTATCTAAATTATACTTAGGTATTTTTTCCACACTTTGTTTAATTAATTCTATTTTGTCTATTAAATCTTCACTTTCTGGAAAATATCCTTTTATAATGACACCTTCAAAATCTTGTTTTAAAAGATCTTGGTCTATATAATCCCAATTTTTTTCATCTTTAGTAAATGCCAATATATCATTTGAATCTTCAATAGCTAGACCTCCAACTCCTAAATCATATAATATATTTGATACTGCTTCTTCTGCTTCTGTTGTAGTTTTAATCTGAACTTCTATCCACTTCACCGTAATTCACATCCTTATAAAAATCAACCTTCCACTATTATACCCTATAAACTAGTTTTAAAAAAGCCCTACTAGTCTACCTTACTAAATAATAATCATATATTTTGAAATAAGCAATCACTCTGAATAACGAGTGATTGCTTATTTAATTAAAAGCATCCTTAAATTTATCAAAAAATCCTTTTTTTACTTCTGTAGTATCTTCTCCACTTTCCTTAGCAAATTCTCTAAGAAGTTCTTTTTGTTTATCATTAAGTTTCTTAGGAACTTTTACATTTACTTTAAAGTAAAAATCTCCTTTTCCATATCCTCTTACATTTGGAACTCCCTTATTTTTTAGCTTAAATTGAGTGCCAGTTTGAGTGCCTGGTGGAATTTGATATTTTACTGGTTCTTCCAATGTAGGAATTTCTATATCTGTGCCAAGTGCCGCTTGAGTAAAAGTAATTGGAATTTCACAGTATATATTATTTCCCTCTCTCACAAAGAATTCATGAGGTTTTACTCTTATATAAATATACAAATCTCCAGAAGGTCCTCCTCTTTCTCCTGCATGTCCCTCTTCTTTTAGAGATATAATAGAACCATTGTTTACTCCTGCTGGAATTTTTACTTTTATCTTATTAGATTTTCTTACTTTACCTGTTCCATGACAAGTATCGCATTTATCTTTTATAATCTCTCCAGTTCCGTTACAAGCATCACAAGTTCCAACTCTTACAAACTGTCCAAATGGAGTATTTTGTGCATATCTTACTTCTCCTGTTCCATTACATTTAGAACAAGTACTTTTGCTACTTCCTGGTTTAACTCCACTGCCATTACAAGTAGAACAATTTTCTACCTTTCTTATTTGTACTTCTTTTTCAACTCCAAAAACAGCCTCTTCAAATTCCAAATCAATATCATATCTAATATCTGGTCCTCTTCTTGGACCAGGTTTTCTTGAAGAAGAAGAAGAAAATCCCCCTCCAAATATATCAAATATGTCATCAAATATATCTCCAAAACCATTGAATCCTCCAGTTTGTCCATCTACTCCTGCATGACCAAATCTATCATATCTGGATCTCTTTTCTGGATTACTTAAAACTTCATAAGCTTCATTTATTTCTTTAAATTTCTGCTCTGCCTCTTCTTTGTTTCCTTGATTTAAATCTGGATGATATTTTTTTGCTAACCTTCTATAAGCTTTTTTTATATCTTCATCTGTAGCATCTTTAGACAAATTTAAAATTTCATAATAATCTTGTTTTGACAATCTTTCACCAACTTTCAAACTCTATTAAGGATATATTATCAAAAATCAAAGCTAAATGATATCATTTAGCTTTGATTTTCTAAATTTATTTGTTATCATCATCTACAACTTCATAGTCTGCATCTACTACATCATCATCATTATTATTTGAACCTTGTGTATTAGCATCTCCTTGACTAGCTTGTTGTTGTGCTGCTTGTTCATACATTTTTTGAGATATAGTATGGAATTCATTTGTCAATTCTTCATTTTTCTTTTTAATATCTTCTATATCATCACCTTCAAGTGACTTTTTCAATGCTTCTAATTTTTCCTCAACCTTAGATTTTTCATCATCTGAGATTTTTCCTTCCATTTGCTTTAGTATATCTTCTGTTTGATATACCATTGTATCTGCATTATTTCTTATTTCTACTTCTTCTTTTTTCTTCTTATCTTCTTCTGCAAACTTTTCTGCTTCTTTTACTTTTTTATCAATTTCTTCATCAGTTAAATTTGTTGAAGCTGTAATAGTTATTTTTTGTTCTTTTCCAGTTCCTAAATCCTTAGCTGAAACATTAACTATACCATTAGCATCTATATCAAAAGTAACTTCTATTTGTGGTACTCCTCTTGGTGCTGGTGGAATACCTGTAAGTTGGAATCTACCTAAAGTTACATTGTCTTGAGCCATTTCTCTTTCACCCTGTAGTACATGTATGTCAACGGCTGTTTGATTGTTTTCTGCTGTTGAAAACACTTGGCTCTTTCTTGTAGGTATTGTAGTATTTCTTTCAATTAATTTTGTAGATACTCCTCCAAGAGTTTCAATACCTAAAGATAATGGAGTTACATCAAGCAATAATAAATCCTTTACTTCTCCACTTAATACCCCTGCTTGAATTGCAGCACCTATAGCTATTGATTCATCAGGATTGACCCCTTTATGAGGATCTTTTCCTATTAATCTTTTAACCGCTTCTTGAACTGCTGGAATTCTTGTAGAACCTCCTACTAGTATAACTCTATCTACGCTTTGTGGTGACAGATCTGCATCCTTCAATGCTAATCTTACTGGTTCAAGGGTTTTTTCAACTAAATCTGAAGTCAACTCTTCAAATTTAGCTCTAGAAATATCCATATTTAAATGTAATGGTCCACTTTGTGTAGCTGTAACAAATGGTAGATTTACATTTGTAGTCATAGTACTTGATAGTTCTTTTTTAGCCTTTTCTGCTGCTTCTTTCAATCTTTGAAGAGCCATCTTATCATCTCTTAAATCTATACCATTTTCTTTTTTGAACTCTTCTGCCATATAATCTATTAACTTTTGATCAAAATCATCTCCACCTAAATTATTATTTCCTCTAGTGGATATTACTTCAAATACTCCATCTCCTAATTCAAGTATAGATACATCAAAAGTTCCTCCACCTAAGTCAAATACCATTATCTTGTGTTGAGCTTCTTCTTTATCCATGCCATAAGCAAGTGATGCAGCTGTAGGTTCATTTATAATTCTTTTAACATTTAATCCTGCTATTTTCCCTGCATCTTTAGTTGCTTGTCTTTGACCATCTGTAAAATATGCTGGAACAGTAATTACAGCATCTGTTATTGTTTCTCCTAAATAATTTTCTGCATCTGATTTCATCTTTTGTAAAATCATTGCTGAAATATCTTGAGGTGTATAGTTCTTTCCATCAATCTCTATTTTAGTATCGCTACCCATTTCTCTTTTAATAGACATAATAGTCCTTTCTGGGTTAGTAATCGCTTGTCTTTTTGCAGTTTCACCAACTAATCTTTCACCATCTTTTGTAAAGGCTACTATAGATGGAGTTGTTCTATTTCCTTCCGCATTAGGTATAACTGTAGCTTCTCCGCCTTCCATCACAGAAACGCATGAGTTTGTAGTTCCTAAGTCAATTCCTATAATTTTTCCCATGTAAAATTCCTCCTTAATTTTGAATTTTGCTTTATTTAGAAACTTTAACCATACTAGGTCTTATGACTTTGTCATTCAATTTATATCCTTTTTGGAATACTTCAATAACTACCCCTTCATCATATTCCTCAGATTCTTCTTGTAATACTGCATGATGATAATTAGGATCGAATTCAGAATGAAGGGCTTCTATTTCTTCCAATCCATTATCCTTAAGGACTTCTAATAGCTGTTTATATATCATATCCATTCCTTCATAAAATCCATCTTCTTTGTCTTCTCTGCTTGAAAGAGCTCTTTCAAAATTATCAACTATAGGTAAAAGAGAATTAATAATCTCTTCTGAAGCATAAGAATATATTGATTCTCTCTCTTTTTCCATTCTCTTTTTATAGTTAATAAAATCAGCTTGAAGCCTTAAATATCCGTCATTTAGTTCTTTTATTTCTTTTTCTTTACTTTCTAACTCTTTTTCATAATCATTTTCTACTACTTCATCTTTTTCATTATCTTTTTCTTCATGCTCTATTTCGTCTTCTAATACCTCCTTGTGATTGTCCTCTTTAATATCCATTTCATCACCTCTTACATACTATTATGCACTAATAATTAAAATTTTGTTCATGTACTTTCAGTTCTTAACTCCAAATAGAGTGTAAGAAAACTTACACCCTATTATTTCATAAAGAAACTATCTATTATTTCATTTAAATTTATAGAAAGAAGTTTAACTGCACTTATTACCGTAATATAGTCCATTCTTGTAGGGCCTATTACACCTATCTTTCCTATAGTCTTACCATTTAATTTATAAGTAGCAGTGATTAAACTACAATCCTTGATTTCTTCGCAAATATTTTCATTTCCTATACTTATTTCAAAATCTTTAAATGTATTATTTAACATCATATTTGCTACAGAATCTTTATCTTCTATAAATGATAAGAAAGTCTTTGCTTTAGCTAGATCACTGTATTCTGGAAAATTAAAAATATTTGTTATACCATCTGCATACAGTTCTACACTTTCCATTTCCTCCATAGATTGATTGATAATAGGTATAATATTTTTAATGATATTTTTAAATTCATATATTTCTTTAAACACTACAGTATCTATTTCATTACTCATCTCTTCTAGTGTAAGTCCTTTTAGTTTGTCATTTAAGAAATTAGAAATGATTGATAATTGTTCTTCTGATACTTTATTTTCTACTCTAAAAATAGTGTTTTTAACCATTCCAGAATCACTTATTATAACAACTAATACTTTATTGTTATCTATAGATATAAGTTGAATATGTCTCAAAGTACTTTGCTTAAACTGTGGTGCTAAAGCTAATGCAGTATAACTTGTTATTCCTGAAAGTATTTTTGCTGCATTTTGAATCAATTGATCTATTTCTCTTACTTCTTTCAATAAATGTTTCTTTACTTTTATCCTTATATTATTATTTAATGAGTTTTTAGATTTAATTTGATTTATCAAAGTATCTACGTATAATCTATAAGCTTTATCTGAGGGAACTCTCCCAGAAGATGTATAAGGTTTATTTAAATAACCTAAATCTTCTAAATCTGACATTTCATTTCTAATGGTTGCTGAACTAACTCCAAGATCATATTTCTTAGAAATTGTTCTAGAACCAATAGGTTCTGCACTAATTATATAGCTATTTATTATAGCATTAAGAACCTTTAACTTCCTTTCATCTAACATTTCACCACCCCAATTAAATAAGGTTTAGTTATAATAAAGGGTTTTATTAGCACTCTTCTTTGTTGAGTGCTAATGCTTACGTTTTAAAGTTACCATTACTATTAAATTTTGTCAATAGGTTTTATAAATTTATTTTCATTCTGGAAGCAAATCAACAAAGATTAGATTGGATAAATCTATGCCTTTCTCAGTTAATCTTATATTATCTCCGTCTATAGTCAAAAGACCATTATTTGAATGTTTATTTAAAACTTCTCCGTATATTTCATCTACAGAAATATTAAATCTATTGATAAAATCTTTTTTATATACTCCATCTATTAATCTAAGTCCTAAAATTAAATATTCTGCCATTTCCATAGTTTTATCTATAGTTTCATTTCCCTCTATAGGCAATCTCCCCTTATCTATATAAGCAAAATACTTGTTAAAATCTGCAGTATTCCAATATCTTAATCCTCTAATATTAGAATGAGCTCCTATTCCTATACCTATATAGGGTTTTAGCTTCCAATAAAACAAATTGTGCATACATTCATATTTCTCTTTTGATAAATTAGATATCTCATAATGATGATAACCCTTAGATTTTAAATATTTAATTCCTTTGTGATACATATCTCTTTCTTCATCTTCATTTGGCAATATTAGTTCACCTTTATTATACCAAGTATAAAATTTAGTCCCTTCTTCTATTATCAAACTATAAAAAGATATATGCTCCACTTCTAAATTGTTTACAATTTTTAAATTAGATAAGATACTTTCTACAGTTTGATCTGGTAATCCAGATATTAAATCTACATTTATATTAGAAAATCCGACCTTTCTTAAAAGTTTATAAGTTTTTAAAAAATCTTCTGTTGTGTGAATTCTACCTATTTTTTTAAGAATATTATTATTTAGTGATTGAACTCCTACACTTATTCTATTAATTCCTATATCCTTATATATTCTTAATTTTTCTAAATCTATTGTTTTTGGATTTATCTCAATAGACAATTCTTCTAAGTTATCTATGTTGAAATGTTTATATACTTCTTCTAGTATCTCATAAATATATTTTCCTTCTATAAAAGATGGAGTACCTCCTCCAATGAATATAGTCTTTAAATAATAATCTTTCATGGTACTTGAGTATAATTTTATTTCTCTGATTAAGTATTTTATATATTTTGAAATAATTTCGTCCTTATTTGCAAAAGAATTGAAATCACAATAATAACATTTACTTTTACAAAACGGGATATGAATATATAACGCTAATTCTTCCATATCTAGTCCTCCAAAATATAATGCACACAAGCTGTGTGCATCATTTCTTGTCATCATATTTCAATACAGATAGAAATGCTTCTTGAGGTACTTCTACACTTCCTATCTGTCTCATTCGTTTCTTGCCTTCTTTTTGTTTTTCTAATAACTTTTTCTTTCTACTTATATCTCCACCATAACATTTAGCCAATACATCTTTTCTTAATGCCCTCACTGTTTCTCTGGCTATTATTTTTGAGCCAATTGCCGCTTGAATAGGTACAGCAAACTGATGTCTTGGTATTGCATCTTTTAATTTTTCAGCTATACTTCTACCTCTTTCATAAGCCTTGTCTTTGTGAACTATAATTGAAAATGCATCTACTAATTCCTCATTTATTAGTATATCTAATTTAACTAATTCTGATAGTGCATATCCTTTTAGATCATAATCTAAAGATGCATATCCTCTTGTTTTAGATTTCAAAGCATCAAAAAAATCGTATATAACTTCATTTAGCGGAAGCTCATAGTGCATAACCACTCTTGTTTCTTCTAAATACTCCATATTCTTAAATGTGCCCCTTCTATCTTGACATAATTCCATTACTGCACCTACATAATCTGACGGTGTCATTATGGATGCTTCTACAATAGGCTCCTCCATATATTCTATTTCTGATTCTGGTGGAAGATTAGTAGGGTTTTGAATAGACAATATTTCTCCATTACTTTTTTTAACTTTATATATTACACTTGGTGCAGTAGCTATAATATTTAAATTGAATTCTCTTTCCAATCTTTCTTGAATAATTTCCATATGAAGAAGCCCTAGAAAACCACATCTAAAACCAAAACCTAAAGCTACAGACGTTTCTGGCTCAAATATGAGACTTGCATCATTTACCTGTAGTTTTTCTAAAGCTTCCCTTACTGAATTAAAGTCTTCTCCTTCTGCTGGATATATCCCACAATACACCATGGGTACAACTTCCTTATAGCCAGGAAGAGGTGCATTTGCTGGATTTTTATGACTTGTAATAGTATCTCCAACTCTTGCATCTTTTACATCCTTCATACTTGCAGTAACATATCCTACATCTCCTGCCTCTAATTTATCTACCGATATTTGTTTTGATGCATTAATACCTACTTCCACAACTTCATATACTTTTCCAGTAGACATCATTTCTATGTCCATACCAGGCTCTATTGAACCTTCAAATACTCTTATATATGCTACTACCCCTTTATAACTATCATAGTATGAGTCAAATATTAACGCCTTAAGAGGTCCTTCTATATCCCCTGTTGGGGCTGGAACATCTGAAACTATTTTTTCTAAAACATCTTCTATATTTATTCCATTTTTTGCTGAAATCAATGGAGCATCTGAGCAATCTATTCCTATTACATCTTCAACTTCATTTTTTACTTCATCTGGCCTTGCACTAGGTAAATCTATTTTATTTATAATAGGAACTATTTCTAAATCTTGATCTAATGCTAAATAAACATTAGCTAATGTTTGAGCTTCTATTCCCTGAGTTGCATCAATAACTAAAACTGCACCTTCACAGGCTGCAAGACTTCTAGAAACTTCATAATTAAAGTCCACATGTCCTGGAGTATCTATTAGATTTAAAATATACTCTTCTCCATCTTTAGCTTTATATATAAGCCTTATAGCTTTCAGTTTAATTGTTATTCCTCTTTCCTTTTCTAATTCCATATTGTCCAACATTTGTTCATGAATTTCCCTAGCCGTTATAAGTCCTGTTTTTTCTATTAATCTATCTGCTAAAGTAGATTTTCCATGGTCTATATGGGCTACTATAGAAAAATTTCTTATTCTTTTCTGCTTATCTTTATGCATGATTTTCCTCCTTAGAGTATGAAAATAATCTTAAACAATTATAGCAAAAAAACGACCATATGTAAATTAAATGACCAGTTTTAACTGGTCATTTAATCAATTTTTCACAGATTTTTTTTAATATATTTTTGAAATAATTAAAATTAAATTCGCCACTGTTTAATTTAGTAAAAAATATATTTCCACTGTTTTCACCAGACAATTCTTGAATTGATTTCTCCGTTACTACTAGTCCAAGATAAAGTAGCACAAATAAACTGCAAAAAATTAATCTTTTAAAAATTCTTTTCCTTTTCTCCTTTTTCTTTCGTTTTGTTCTTTCCATTCTAGTTTCCATAATAATCACCATGATTATTATGAACAATTTTTCCTAATTTATACTATTTCAACTTTCCAAATCTATAACTGAAAGGATAATATCTAAAATTTGCCTTTCCTTTTATTGTCTCTACAGGAACAATGCCAAAACTTCTACTATCTTTACTTGCTCCTTCTTCCCTATTATCTCCTAATACAAATACATATCCCTTTTCTACTCTCCAATAGTTTTTATCATAGGTATGGGTATATGCATCTTTGTCTATATATTTTTCTTCTAACAATTTTCCATTTAAATATACCTTACCATTTTTAATTTCAACTATATCCCCTTCTATACCAATGACTCTTTTTATATAGTCTTTGTCTGGATTATCTGGAGCCTTTAGCACTATTATATCACCTCTACCTGGACTAGAAAAATACATAGTTATTTTATTTGTAAAAAGTCTATCCCTTTCATGAAGGGTAGGATACATCGAATTTCCTAGAACATAGGTAGTATTAAATATAAAGGTTTTAATTAAAACAGCTACAATAATAGCAAAAACTATACTTTTTATCCACTCCATAACTTCCCTCTTTACTTTCATTTTCTTATCTTCGTCCATGAAATTACCTCCAATCTAAATCCAGTATATCATATTATAACACTTTTTCATTTTTTAAAAAAGTAAAACTATTCCTGAATATTCTCAATAACTATACTCAATATTTCTCCAATTTTATTTCCTGATTCCATTGCCTCTTCAATAGTATTTAAATTGCTTCCCACTTCTATCAATGCAGAATGATCTGATACAAATTGATTAAACTTTCCCTTAGGCTTCACAATAATTCCTTTACATAAACCTGGATATAAGCTGTCAGAAACTTGTTTTATATATTTAGCAAATTTTAGCACTTCATCCTTATTTGGAGATTCAGGTCCTATTACTAATGAAAATGTAGCTACATCTTTTCCATCTATATTTACTTTTGATTGAGAAAAAGCTTTATTTTTATAATTAGCATTATCTGAAACTCCATCCCTATGAACATCAAATACTACCTTTAAATTTTGCTGTTCTTCCATTTTAGAAGTTATAGTATTTAATGATTTTGCATAAGACTTATTATAAGAAGGTATATCATGAAAAGTTTCTATATGTAAAACTTTATGTCCATTCTTTTCTAAATTATTAGCCATTATTTCTCCAATAGTTAAAACATTATATTTTTTATCTTGAGTATGGTATTGATTCTCTTTTATAGGCAAATATGCTTCTGTTCCATGAGTATGATATATTGCTATATAAGGCTCTTCTTTATTAACTTTAAAAGTCTTTATTCCCTCAGCAGCAGGTATTCCTTCCTTATCCTTTTTACTTAATTTACTATCATCTTCTAGGAGTTTTCCTTCTTCTTTTTCCATTATATCATCTATGAATACAATATCTTCTAAAATTTCTGGTTTTTCTTTATCCTTACTAACTATTTTTGTCATAACTTTCATAGATATACCTTTTTCTTTTTCCAAAAAGGTAAATGCAGCTGGAAACTGTGACTTTATATAATCATCTACATTAAAAATTTGTGAAATATTTTCCTTTATATTGAAAGATATATCTTCTTTATTCTTAGTATTTTCTTTAAAATGCAAACCCATTGAAGAATTAGAATTAGACAGTATAGCTGAAAAAACTTTTTCTTTATTTTTAAGTATATCTTTCCCTTGACTGAAAGCTTCAATTGCTTCTTCATTATCCAAATTTTTATAAGCTAAATTTTTCTTATTATTTTTTACAAATTTCATAACTATAGTCGAACCTACAAAAAATATAAGCATACATAATAACGCAAATATTAAATAATCTACTCTCGTCTTTTGAGTTTTCACCCACATATCAATGCACTCCTCGGCTTTTAAGTTTTTTAAAAATTTAAAATAAGGTAAGCCCTTGAGGACTTACCTTATATATCTATTCACATCTTTTAAATCTATTCCTGGATGTAGAGATATATTTAATCCATTTGCTATTATTATTGAGAGATTGTTTATAAGTTCATCAATCTCTTTTGGAGTAACAATTGTATTGGGCATAAAAGGTTCTAATACTTCTTTTATTAGAGCATATTTTTCATCTTCTGACAATGCTTCCAGCATTGAATAAAACTCAGTACCTATTTTTGCTTCTTTTTTCATAGAATTAATTATTAAATCCATAGTGTCATTTACCATAGTGGCTGCATCTACTACAGTAGGAATACCTATAGCTATCACAGGAACACCTAAATATTCTTCATTTAAACCTTGTCTTTTATTCCCAACACCACTACCTGGATTTATTCCTGTGTCAGATATTTGTATAGTAGTACTAACTCTCTCCATATTTCTAGAAGCTAGAGCATCTATAGCTATAATTAAATCTGGATTAGTTTTTTCTACAACTCCTTTTATAATCTCTCCTGTTTCTATTCCAGTAAGTCCCATAACTCCTGGAGATAAAGCTGATACATTTGCCATAGTTTCATCTTCATCTTTCTTATATGCAAGAAAAAAATGTCTTGTAACTAAAACCCTTTCAACTACCTTAGGACCTAGTGCATCTGGTGTTACATTCCAATTTCCCAATCCAACTATTAAAGTTTTAGTCGTTTTATCATTATTTATTAAATCTCTAAGTTCCTTTGCTAACTGTATACTTACTTCTTCCTTTAAATCCTCATCTGGATTTTTTAGCTTAGGTATTTCCATAGTTATGTAATTTCCTATAGCTTTACCCATTTTTTCTGCTCCTATTTTATCCAATATTTTTACTCTTGTAATTCTAATATTATCTTTTTCTTCTTTATTTACTTCAACTCCTGGCACTTCTTGACTAGTTTTTTCTTTATAAAGTTCCCTAGATTCTATAGCTAAATCTGTTCTTATTTGAAACATTTTTCATCCTCCTCTTTAAAACCTAATTATATTTATTATGTCTAATATTTAAAAAACTATTTTATCTTGCATTTTATCCATCTTCATGATAAAATATTTTTGGTTAGGCTGGGAGGTGAAACTGTGGCAAATATTAAATCTGCTAAGAAAAGAATTGGTATTACTCAAAGAAAAACCGAAGTAAATAAAATGAGAAAAACAGAAATTAAAACATATATCAAAAAATTTAATGAGGCAATAGAAAATAACAATTTTGAAGAGGCTAGCAAATTACTTAAAGTTGTGGATAAGAAATTAAAGAAAGCTACTCATAAAAATACTATCCATAAAAATACTGCTTCTAGAAAAATCAGTCAATTAACAAAAAAATTAAATAAGGCTATGTAATATAAAACTTCGGTTATGATCCGAAGTTTTTTTATCTTATTTTATAAACTACACATTTTTACTATTAGCATTTCTAAAGCAAGTTTTCCATCTATTATGCCAGTTTTAATATTTTCATCACATTCTAAGCACATTTTCAATGCTTTTTCCAGTTGAATATTAGAAAAGTTCCTGCTTTGATTAGAAATCTTCTCATATTCATAAATACCCACTTTAAGTTTACCCATAGTAGACTTTCTATCATATCCTTTATCTTTTAATAATTTAAATATAAATATTAGTCTTAGCTGCCTAATAATCATATGCAATATTAAAGGTATTGGTTCATTAGATATACACATTTCATTAAAAACTATTAATGCATTATTTATATTTTTTTGTCCAATACTATTTAATAAATTAAATATATTCGTATCTAAAGATTTAGCCATAACTACATCTATGTCCTTTGCTGTTATTTCTTTTCTATCTCCTGTAAAATTAACTAATTTAATTATTTCATTTTCTAAATCATATAAACTCTTCTTCATATCCCTATCAAAATATGAAGAATGTTGAATAAAATAATTTATATTTTGATATGATATAGTCTTCTTATGCTTTTTGAAAGCTTTATTTATCCAATTATTTAAATCTCTGCCTTTAAGCTTTGTAAATTCTATAATTTCTCCAGATTTCTTTATACTTTTTATAAGAGCCTTTCTTTTATCAATATTGATATTCTTCTCTAAAAATACAAGACATATATAATCTTCTAATGTTAGAATATAATTCTTCAACTCATCTTTTTTATTATTAAAATATTCTGCTGCTTGTCCTTTTGTCTTACTACCGAATATACCTAAATTCTTTATAATTACTATCTTTTTTTCAGACATGAAAGGCAATGTTTCACAAGCATCATAAATATCCTTCATTTCAATAATATCCCCATCCAATAATATATAATTTAAACTTTCTAACCCTTTATTAATATATTTCTGCTTTAAAGCTTCTATTGAATAGTCCATTAAATAATCTTCTTCCCCATAAAAAAGATAAACAGGTTTTAATTTATCTTCCTTTATATCTTTTAAAAAAACTTCAAATTTCATCTATACTCAGCTCCTTAAATAAATAGGAATTTCTTTTTATAATAATATAACTCAATAATAAATATATTAAGATATAATTAATTTCAAATCCATATTCTAGAATTACATCTTCTATAGATAATTTATTTTTATTGTAAACAGATATATTAAAATTTTTAGGACTTATACTAAGAGTAATAAGACCTGATTCATCAGTTCTAAAAATTTTAATATTTCTTTTTTCATACCTTTCTAAAACTTCCTCACTAGGATGGTTAAATCTATTACTTTCACCTACTTGAATAAAAGCATAATCTGGACTAAAAAAATTTATTAGCTCCTCTTTAGATGAAGTATTACTTCCATGATGGGGAACTTTTAAAAATTCTATTTTTTCTTTTTTATTTTGACTATTTTCTAATAAATGCATTTCTCCTTTTTCTTCAATATCTCCAGTAAATAAAGCTTCTCTGTCATAAGCTTTAAGCATAAGTACTAATGAAGTATTGTTTTCATCGCCTACATTTTGTTTCAAAAATTTTTCTGTAGGACCTAAAACTTCTATACATGAATTTTTATTTATATATATCTTATCCTTTTTAGTTAATTTATAAATAGGAATAGATTCTTTCTTTGAAACATCTAATATATTATTATATAATTTATTGTCTTTATTTTCATGACCTATAAATACTTTTTTTACATTTATATTTTCCATAAGCGTAGGCAAACTTTTACAGTGATCATCATGAAAATGGGTTACAAATACTCCATCTAATGTGAATATACCTCTTTTAATTAAATAAGGCAATAAAATATTTTCTCCTATATCAAAATTACCAAAAACATTACCTCCAGTATCTATTAAATAATGACTATTTCCATCTTCAATCAATATACAATCCCCCTGCCCCACATCTATAAAGCTAATGTATATCTGGTTATTTACAAGGGGAAGAACACTATTAAATAGCATAAGAAAAATTAAATAAGCAATAATAACTTTATTAATATAATAATTAAATTTATCTAACTTAATTATTTTAAACATAGAAAATATTATTAAATAATATGAAATTATTCCCGTCATGCTAGGAGATAAAAGTCTTATTTTACCTAATGGAAGTCCGTATATCCCTTCTGATATAATATGATTTATATTTAATAATATATTTAATAATTTGCCAATAAATAATGTAATTCCGTTGCTAAAATATGAAAACAATAGTAATATAAATCCTAATACTACAGATTTTGATAATAAAGGGATTAGTATAAAATTCCCTAAAATACTAATTATAGATATACTATTAAAATAATATACAAGTATTGGAGCTAACCCTATTTGTACTGACAATATTGCATACAAAGAGGTCATAACCCTGCCATTATAGGGATAAAATTTTTTTCTAAATATTGGAGTTAAAGAAGTTATAAAAAAAGTTGCTGCAAAAGACAACTTAAAACCAATATCAAAGAGCCATAGTGGGTTTATAACTAAAACTATAAACATAGTAAAAAGAAAAGTATTCAATGAATCATATCTTCTGAAAGCAATTTTAGAATAAAATAATATAGTAAACATTATCAGGGCTCTTAAAACGGAAGGAGGATATCCAATTAAAAATCCATAAATCCAAATTATTATTAAAGTTAAAACTGTATTTGCTCTTCTTTCTATCCCTATATAAGAAATAAATGTAATTAAAAATATAGAAATAATACCTATATGTAGTCCAGATACTGCCATAATATGAGACAAACCTAAATCTCTAAATTTATTATAATCTCTTTCTTCTAAATAAGAAGAATCTCCTAATAATATAGCCTTCATAATAGAACTATTTTGTTTTTTTAAATATGTATTGCAAACTAATTCTACATTATTTCTAAAGTTTAATTTCATCTTCATATGCCAAGGTAAAACTTTTTCTCCTGATTTTTCTATTTCATGTTCTTTAACTGTCATAGTTGTATAAATTCCCTTAGTTTGAAGATATAATTTATAATTAAAAAGTTTAGGATTTGTATTTTTCTTAGGTTCCTTTAATATTCCAAAAACTGAAACTTCATCACCTATTTCAAATCCCTTTTTCCCAATAATTTTTAAAATCATTTTTTCATTGTTAAAAAAACTATATTTATAGTTTTTTATCTTCTCCACATTTACAATATATTTGTCCATATCTTCGTCATTGTATATAATTTCTTCTATAGTTCCCTTTAGTTCTATATTCTTATCAACAAATTTTATTAATACACTACTTTCAAACCTCGTATAAGTTATAAATATACCAATGATGAAAAAAATAAAGATTAAGTATTCTCTTTTAAAAAAACCAAATATAATAGAAAATAAAAATAATAGAATACTTGCTAATATTAAAATTAATAGAAAATGTATATGGATTTTGAAATAATAAAAAAATACTATTCCTATAACCATAGGAAT
>CCEZ01000023.1 GCA_000751555.1 Anaerosalibacter massiliensis
AGTGTATAGAGGCGGGTTTTCCAGTAAGAGATGGAAAGAGTGATACTTGGAGAATTGAAACTGAAAGAAAAGAATACGATGAAGCTAATGAATATATAAAAGATATTGAAAAATTATCTAATGATTTAGAAGTGTTTAAAAGAGCTAGATTGACAGCGGATGAATTTTTTAATTATATGCCAGCTTCTCATCTTAAACCAACCATGAGTATAGCCATATTTGAAAATAATGAAATAGTTGAAGATGTGGTAAAAGAAGTGTCTATTGAGGAATACGAAGGAAATGTTTATGATATTTCAATACCTCATTTTAGACAATATATATCTAATGGAATAGTAGTACACAATTCTATCTACGGATGGAGAGGAGCAGATATAAGGAATATTCTTGATTTTGAGAAGGATTTTCCAGATACTAAAATAATTAAACTAGAGCAAAATTATCGTTCCACAAAAAATATATTAACTGTTGCCAATTCTATTATTAAAAATAATAATGAACGAAAAAATAAAAAACTTTGGACAGACAATACAAATGGAAGTCCAGTAATATTAAGTAAAAGGTTTGATGAAAAGGATGAAGCAAACTTTGCAGCTGACACTATAGAAAAATTAGTAAATGAAGGAAAATATAAATTATCAGATTTTGCTATACTATATAGGACTAATGCTCAATCTCGTGCTTTTGAAGAAATATTTATGAGAAAAAATATTTCTTATAAAATAGTTGGCGGACTAAAGTTCTATGATAGGAAAGAAATAAAGGATATAATCGCTTATTTAAGACTTATACAAAACCCAGTAGATGATATTTCTTTTAGAAGAATTATAAATGTACCTAAGAGAGGTATAGGTGCCGCCACAATAGAAAAGATTGAAAACTATGCTTCTAAAACAGGAGAAAGCTTATATAGTGCTATATTGGATGTAGAAGATATACCAGGAATTTCTAAAAGAGCAATAAATAATTTAACTAAATTTACTGATATGATAAACAAATTTATGGCTATGAAAGAGATTTTAGGCTTAAAAGACTTTATAGAAGAAGTAGTAAATAGTACAGGATATATAAGTGAGTTGGAAAAAGAAGATACTATTGAAGCTACAACTAGAATAGAGAACCTTAAAGAATTTATTTCTGTAGCAGTAGATTTTGAGATGATGGAAGAAGAAGGTAGTCTAGAAGAGTTTTTATCTAGTATCTCATTATTATCTGATGTAGACAATATGGAAGAAACTGATGAATCTGTAACTATGTTAACTGTTCACAGTGCTAAAGGGTTAGAATTTCCAGTAGTATTTTTAGTTGGCATGGAAGATGGACTATTCCCTATGGGCAGAGCGTTAGATAGTGAATCTGAACTAGAAGAAGAAAGAAGGCTTTGCTATGTTGCTATAACTAGGGCAGAAGAACTATTGTATATAACTCATGCTAATTTAAGAACTATATATGGAAATACAACTTATGCAGCATCTTCTAGATTTTTAAAGGAAATTCCTGAATCTCTTGTTCAAGATGGAAATAAAGAAGAAAAGTTAAATAAAAAAGATGGATTAAGTAATATGAATGATAATAAAAAGGAAGTAGAAATAGGTTCTAAGGTAAGGCATAAAAAATGGGGGATAGGCACTGTAGTTCAAATTAAAGAAAGAAGTGGAGATATAGAAATAGTAGTAGCCTTTAAAGAGAAGGGAATAAAGAAATTGCTTCTATCTATAGCTCCAGTAGAAATACTTTAAAAGAGGTGGTGTTCATGAAAAAAACAGAGAGAATGAAGGAACTCATAGATAAATTAAATGATTTAAATTATTATTATTACACATTAGATGATCCAAAAGTAAGCGATAAAGAATACGACAAGCTTTATGATGAATTAGTAAAACTTGAAAAAGATACAGGTATAGTATATTCCTATTCACCTACTCAAAGAGTAGGTGGGGAGGCTCTTGACAAATTTGAGAAATATATTCATAGAGGAAATCTATGGAGTTTAGATAAAAGTCAAAATATAGAAGAACTAAAAAATTGGGATAAAAGAGTCAGAAGATTGATCGATGATTATAATAGGGATAATGAAGATAAACTTCCACAACCTACTTATATTGCAGAATATAAGTTTGATGGGCTAACTATAAATCTTACTTATGAAAATGGTGAGCTTGTTCAAGGAGCTACTAGAGGAAATGGAATAATAGGAGAGGCTATCTTACCTCAGGTAAAGACTATAAGAACTTTACCACTTAAGATACCATTTAAAGGAATAATGGAGATCCAAGGTGAAGGCCTTATGCCTTTATCTGCATTAGAAGAATACAATAAAACTCATGAAGAACCCCTAAAAAATGCTAGAAATGCTGCTGCTGGAGCTCTTAGAAATTTAGATCCTAAGGTTACAAAAGAAAGGAATCTTATAGCCTATTTTTATAATATTGGTTATATAGAAGGTAAAAGTTTTGAAACTCATTTAGAAATGATAGATTTTTTGAAAGAAAATAGGCTTCCTGTGAATAACTATTTAAAAATTTGTAATTCTATTGATGAAGTAATTAAAGAAATAGAATATGTAAATGAAAAAAGGAAAAGTCTAGATGTACTAACTGATGGTGTAGTTATTAAAATAAATGATATGAAAACTAGAGAAGTTTTAGGATATACTTTGAAATTTCCAAGATGGGCAATTGCTTATAAATTCGAAGCAGAAGAAACTACTACTAAATTGCTAAAAGTCCAGTGGAATGTAGGTCGTACTGGTAAAGTAACACCTACAGCAATATTAGAGCCAGTAGAAATTGGCGGAGTAACAGTTAGAAGAGCTACATTGAATAACTGGGATGATATATTAAGAAAAAAGGTAAGATTAAATTCCAGAGTTTTAATTAGAAGGTCCAATGATGTTATTCCCGAAATAATGGGAACTATGGATACAGAAGAAGAAACCTATCCAATAGGAAAGCCTGAATACTGTCCTGCTTGCGGCAGTGAATTAGTCCACCAAGGAGTTCATATGTTTTGTTTAAATTCTTTAACCTGTAAACCACAACTTGTGTCTAGAATGGTCCATTTTGCTAGTAGGGATGCAATGAATATAGAAGGATTCAATGAGAAAACTGCAGAACAGCTATTTGAAGAAGTAAATTTAGTAGATATTCCAGAAATATATGAGTTAAAATATGAGGATCTTATTGGATTAGAACGATTTGGAGATAAAAAGACTAATAATTTACTAAATGCTATTGAAAACAGCAAAAAAACTACATTAGATGCTTTTATATATGCTTTAGGAATACCTAATGTAGGAAGAAGGACTGCATCAGATTTAGCAGATCATTTTAAATCTCTAGAGAATATAATGAATGCTAAACATGAAGAACTTATAACTATTCCAGATATTGGGGATATAATAGCTGAAAGTATTGTAGAATTTTTCCATGATCCTAAATTATTAGAAGGAATAGAAAAACTTCTAAGTGAAGGGGTAGAGCCTATTTATGAAGAAGAGAATACTATTGAAAATTCTTTCTTTAATGAAAAAACAGTAGTCATAACAGGAACTATAGAAGGATATTCAAGAAGAGATTTAAAGGAAATAGTTGAAAGTATGGGTGGAAAAGTAACTGGAAGTGTAAGTAAAAACACAGATTATGTAATAGTTGGAGAAAATCCAGGTTCAAAATATGAAAAAGCTTTAGATTTAGAAATTGAAATAATAGATGAGGAAAAATTAAGAACGATTATATAGTAAATGGAAAGAAGGAACAAGATGGATAGGAAAGAACTAGAAAAAACTATGGGAATTAAAGATTATTTCTTTTTAGCTTTTGGTATATATGGAGGAGCAGCTTGGATAACTACTCTTGGAGGATGGCTTAAATATGGGCCTATAGCTTCAATATTAGGTTTTGTTATCTGTGGTCTAATACTTATTCCTATAGGCCTTGTCTATGGAGATCTTACATCTAAGATGCCTTTAGCTGGAGGAGAAATTGCTTTTTCCTATAAAGCTTTTGGACCTTTTATAGGGACAATGACGGGATGGTTTTTAGCATTAGCTTATATTATAGTATGTCCTTATGAAGCTATTTCAGTATCTTTAGTTATTGAATATATGTCTCCTAGTTTTAAAGTATTACCATTATATACAATAAAAGGATATACTATTTATCTACCTTCTTTAATAGTTGGAACTTCATTTTCCATTTTATTTACTTATTTAAATTATAAGGGAGTTAGGTTTAGAAAGATTTTTCAAACTGTTGTAAGTACTACAATTATAGTATTAGTTATAGTATTTTTAATTTTATCTATACACAAAGGAAATATGGATAATGTAAGACCTTATTTTGCACTAGATGAAAATAATTTTATCTCTATATTTAAGGTCTTAAGTATGGCACCATTTTTTTTAGCGGGTTTTGATGCTATTCCATTGGCAGCAGAAGAAGCTAAAGATAATAGGAGTATTAAAAAAATAAGAGCAATAATTATTCTAGCTATAGCTGTTGGGGTTTTATTTTATTGTGTAACTACTTTAGCCACTTCTTTGATAAATCCTTGGCAGGAAACTGTAAACAGTTCTATGCCCACCTTATATGCATTTACTAATGCTTTTGGAAGTAAGTTTAAAAATCTAGTTATGTTCTGTGCTATTTTAGGACTTTTAAGTACTTGGAATGGTTGTTTTTTTGCAGGAACAAGAATATTATTTGCTATGGGAAGAGGAGGGTTGCTTCCTGGCAAACTTGGAAAGGTTCATCCAAAATATAATACTCCATATTTAGCAGTATTATTTACAGGTTTTATTTCTATATTAGGGCCTTTCATTGGAAAGCCTGGTCTTATACCTGCTGTAAACATAGGGGCATTGGCTTTTGTAATAACTTGGCTATCTATAAGTCTTTCAGCTATCAAATTAGAGAAGGAAAATTTATTTATAAAAAAGATAGCTACTTTTGTATGTCTATTTATATTAAGTATAATCCTTATACCCTATTTTCCATCTTCACTATCTTGGCCTACAGAATGGATATTTTTAGGGGCATGGATTTCTATAGGAATGGGAATATATTTTTTCATTGCAAACAAATATAGAAAGATGAGTAAAGAAGAACAGGATTATCAGATACTTGGTAAATATAATAGATAATATGTTATTTGATTTTTTATTTAAATAAATGGTAAAATAAAGATATAGTCTCATTTAGTTAGATCAGAAGGAGGAGGAAAAAAATGATTTCTAAAAAGGAAATAGAACATATAGCTAATCTTTCAAAATTGAAATTCAATAAGGATGAAATAGAGGGTTTTGCTGAAAAGTTTTCGGAGATAATTAATTATGTAGAAAAATTGCAAGAGGTAGATACAAAAGGTGTAGAAACTACTTATCAGGTAAATCCTAATACCCAATTTATGAGAGAGGATAATGTATTAGAAAGCTTTTCAAATGAAGAAGCACTTTCAAATGCACCAGATAAACAATATGGTTATTTTAAATTGCCTAAAATACTAGACTAGAAAGGGTGAAATATTATGGATTTAATAAATCTTTCAGCTACTGAATTGAGAAGAAAGATACTTAATGGCGAAATAAGTAGCAAAGAAGTAGTAGAAAGCTATTTAGATAGAATTGAAAAGATAGAAGATAATATAGAAGCTTTTATTACTTTAGATAGAGAAGAAGCCTTGAAAGCTGCAGAGGAAGTAGATAGAAAAATAGAGAATGGAGATAAGGTAGGAGTTCTTGCAGGGATTCCTATAGCTATAAAGGATAATATTTCAACTAGTGGACTTAAAACTACTTGTGGTTCTAAGATGCTTGAAAATTATATACCTCCATATGATGCTACAGTCATAGAAAATATAAAGAAAGAAGATGGAATTATAATTGGTAAGACCAATATGGATGAATTTGCAATGGGTTCTTCCACTGAAACTTCTTATTTTAAAACTACCAAGAATCCATATGATTTAAATAAAGTTTCAGGAGGTTCTAGTGGAGGTTCAGCAGCGGCTATAGCTGCATGTGAAGTACCACTAGCTTTAGGCTCAGAAACTGGTGGATCTGTTAGACAACCAGCAAGTTTTTGTGGTGTTGTAGGATTAAAGCCTACATATGGACTAGTATCTAGATATGGAGTTGTATCCTACGCTTCATCATTAGACCAAGTAGGGCCACTTGCAAAAGATGTGGAAGGTATAGCCCTACTATTAAATGCAATAACAGGATATGATGAAAAAGATTCTACATCTATAAAAAAGGATAAAGTAGACTATTTGAAAGCATTAGATGAAGATATTAAAGGAATGAAAATAGGACTTCCAAAGGAATATTTTAGTGAAAATGTAGATGAAAAAGTTAAGGGAAAAATATTAGAAGCAGTAGAAGTTTTAAAGGGTTTAGGAGCAGAAGTTGAAGAAATTTCACTGCCTTATACAGAATACGCTTTGGCTTGTTATTATATAGTAGCGAATGGAGAGGCTAGTTCTAATTTATCCAGATTTGATGGAGTTAATTTCGGATACAGAACAGATGACTATTCAAATTTAGAAGAATTATATACCAATACTAGATCAGAAGGATTCGGAGAAGAAGTAAAGAGAAGAATAATGGTAGGTACTTATGTACTAAGTAGCGGATATTATGATGAATACTATAAAAAAGCTCAACAAGTAAGAACTTTAATTAAAAATGATTTTAAAAAGACTTTTGAAAAATACGATATAATATTGGCTCCAACTTCACCAATATTACCTTTTAATATAGGTGATAAGATAGAGGACCCATTATCTATGTATATGTCTGATGTTCTAACAGTATCAGTAAATTTAGCAGGAGTTTGTGCTTTGTCAGTACCTTGTGGATATGTAGAAGGATTACCAGTAGGACTTCAAATTATAGGTGATAGCTTTGAAGAAGAGAAAATACTAAAGCTTGCATATAATTATGAACAAAACAGAGGCATTGATATAGAAATGCCAAGTCTAAGGAGTGAAGAAAATGGCTTATAAAACTATCATAGGTCTTGAAATACATTCAGAGCTTATGACAAATTCTAAAATATTTTGTAATTGTACTACAGAATTTGGTGGAGATATAAATACACACTGTTGTCCTGTATGCTTAGGCCTTCCTGGAGCATTGCCAGTCATAAATAAGAAAGTAGTAGAATATGGTATAAGAGCTGGAATTGCTTTTCACTCAGATATAGCTAGAGAAACTAAAATGGATAGGAAAAATTATTTTTATCCAGATTTAGTTAAAGGATATCAAATATCTCAAGACAATATCCCATTATGTAGTGGAGGATTTATAGAAGTTGAAAAGGAAGATGGTCCTAAGGAAATAAGGATTAGGAGAATTCATATAGAAGAAGATACAGGAAAATCTGTTCATTCAGAAGATGGAGGAAGTTTACTAGATTATAACAGAAGCGGAGTACCACTAATAGAAATAGTTACAGAGCCAGATATGAATTCTCCAGAGGAAGTTAAAGAGTTTTTAGAAAAGTTAAAAGCTACTCTTGAGTATATTGAAGTATCTGACGTAAAAATGGAAGAAGGTTCCCTACGCTGTGATGTAAATATAAATGTAGTCGAAGAAGAAACTGGTGTAAAAACTAGTATTACTGAATTGAAAAATTTGAATTCATTTAAAGCTGTTGTAAAAGCTTTAGAGTATGAAGAAAAAAGACATATAGAACTATTGAAAGAAGGAAAAGAAAATTTAAAAGAAACTAGAAGATGGGACGAAGTAAATAATGAAACCATAGTTATGAGAGTTAAAGAAGGAGCTGCTGACTATAGATATTTTCCTGAGCCAGATTTAGTAAAAATAGAAATAGAAGAAGAATGGATTGAAAGTATAAGAAAGAATTTACCAGAGTTACCTCATGATAAAAAAGAAAGATTTATGAAAGAATACGATATACCTGAATATGATGCAGGAGTTCTTACTCAATCAAAATATTTGGCAGCTTTTTATGAAGAAACAGTTAAATACTCTGATGATCCAAAGCAAGTAAGTAACTGGATAATGGGAGATGTATTAAGAAGGATTAATGATGAGGAAATAGAAATTAAAGATTTAAAATTTACTTCAAAAGATTTGGGAGAACTATTAAAGCTTATTGAAGATGGAAAAATAAGCAATAATATTGGTAAGAAAGTATTAAGAGATATGTTTGATACTGGAAAATCTCCAAGTACAATAGTCAAAGAAAAAGGGCTTATTCAAATAAGTGATGAAGGAGCTTTAAAAGAAATAGTCGAAAAAGTTATAAAGAATAATGAACAATCAATAATGGATTATAAAAATGGAAAGAATAGGGCATTAGGATTTTTAGTAGGGCAGGTAATGAAAGAGACAAGAGGAAAAGCTAATCCTCAATTGGCAAATAAATTAATACTTGAAATAATTGACGAAAAATGATATTATGTATTCTAATGTTACGAAAAATTAATTAAAACTTAACTGAATTGTAATTGTATTTTTAGTATATATTTAATATATTTAATAATAACGATTATTGGCAACAGCAAAAACTTTCAGAAAACTACAATTCAAAAAGCTCACAACTAGGGTTTGCTCATTTTATTTGAAAGAAATGAGGAAACCCTTTAAATTAAGCAATAATTTTCTAAAAATTCTAAAGAGAGGAGGAGTGTATTGTACTAAGAGCAATATTCATAAAATTCTGACATGGAGGTGTTGATTTAAATGTTAAAGTACACTTTGAAAAGGGGTCTTATGGCAATTCTTACTATATGGGTTATAGTAACTATTACTTTTTTTCTAATGAACTCCATACCTGGGGACCCTTTTACAGATGAAAAGAAAATTCCAGAAGAGATCATGGAAAAACTTAAGAAGAAATATGGGCTTGATGAGCCTCTTCCAGTTCAATATGGAAAATATATGAAAAATTTACTTAGATGGGACTTAGGAGATTCTATGAAGTATAAAAATAGGTCAGTAAATACTATATTAGAGGAAGGATTTCCGGTATCTTTCAAAATAGGAATGTTAGCTATAGTATTTGCAGCTGTAGTAGGAATAGGGTTTGGAATTATAGCTGGACTAAATCGGGGTAAAGCTTTCGACTTTGTAGTTATAATACTTGCAGTAATTGGAGTTTCTGTACCTAGTTTTGTATTTGCAGCTTTATTTCAATATACCTTTGGAGTTAAATTAAAATTATTCCCTGTGGCTAGATGGGGTACACCAGCCCATTATGTAATGCCAGTTCTTGCCCTAGGTATAGGTTATGTAGCTTATATAGCTAGAATGATGAGGACTAGTATGCTTGATGTATTAAACCAAGATTATATAAGAACTGCTAGAGCAAAGGGGCTTTCTAGTATTCAAGTAACATGGAGACATACTATAAGGAATGCAATTCTTCCGATTGTAACTATACTAGGTGTTTCTATTGCAGGAATAGTAGTAGGATCCTTTGTTATAGAAGATATATTTGCTATACCTGGTATTGGTAAGCATTTTGTTCAAAGTATAACTCATCTAGACTATACATTAATCATGGGTACAACAATATTCTATGCTATTATACTAGTTATAATGATGTTTATTATAGATGTAGTTTATGGTATTGTTGATCCAAGAATTAGACTTGAATAAAGGAGGGAAAGAAATGGCTGAAGTTAAGTCAGAACCAATTGGAGAGTTAGAACTTACTCAGGATATGTTTAAAAAAGTAAAAAAGGATGAAAAAGCTTATGACAAAATAGTCAGGCCTAGCCTTACTTATTGGGCAGATGCATGGAGAAGACTTAAAGAAAATAAATTAGCAATTATAAGCTTGATTATATTGATAATTGTTGTGGCTATGGCTTTTATAGGGCCTCTTATGAGACCCTGGAGTTATGATGATCAAGATTTTTCTGTTATTAACAAAGCACCAGATAGTAAACATTGGTTTGGAACTGATGACTTAGGAAGAGATTTATTTGTAAGGGCTTGGGATGGAGCAAGAATTTCCCTATTCGTAGCACTAGTTTCTACAGTTATAAATGTAACCATAGGAATTATATATGGTGGAATATCTGGTTTTGTAGGTGGAAAGACAGATATGATTATGATGCGTATTATAGAGATTATTTATTCTATACCAACACTTTTATGGGTAATTTTATTGATGGTAGTACTTGGTCAAGGGCTAGGTACTATAATTATAGCTATATCCATTACAGGATGGGGTGGAATGGCTAGGTTAGTAAGAGGGCAAGTACTCCAGTTGAAGCAAATGGAGTTTGTTCTAGCAGCTCAAACATTAGGAGCAGATACTTCTAGGATTATTTGGAAACATTTAATTCCTAATACTATGGGCCCTATTATTATAAATTTAACTTTCCAGGTACCTGGAGCTATCTTCACAGAAGCTATGCTAAGTTACATAGGCCTCGGAATTCCTGAACCTACAGCTAGCTGGGGTACATTAGCACAAAAGGGAACAAAGATGCTTTTAATTCACCCTTATCAACTATTTTATCCTGCGCTTTTAATTTCTATCACCATGCTTGCTTTTAATATTTTAGGAGATGGCCTTAGGGATTCCCTAGATCCAAGGCTAAGACAGTAAGGAGGGAATATAGTGGAAAACTTAAATGAAAACAAATTGCTGCTAAAAGTAAGGGACTTACATGTAGCTTTTGATACTTATGCAGGAGAAGTTAAAGCAGTTAGAGGTGTGAATTTCCATGTGAATAAAGGGGAAACACTAGCTATAGTAGGAGAATCAGGATGTGGTAAATCAGTTACTGCTCAAACCATAATGCAATTAATACCTATGCCACCGGGAAAAATAAAAAGAGGTAGTATATTTTTTGATGGCAATGATTTACTACAGTACAGTGATAAAAAGATGGAATCTGTTAGAGGAAAAGAAATAAGTATGGTTTTCCAAGATCCCATGACTTCTTTAAACCCTACTATGAAAGTAGGAAAACAGATAATGGAAGGTCTTATAAAACATCAAAAAATGTCCAAAGGAGAAGCAAAACAAAGGGCAATTGAAATGCTAAAGATGGTAGGACTTCCTACACCAGAAAAAAGAGCAGAACAATATCCTCATGAATTTAGTGGAGGAATGAGGCAAAGGGCTATGATAGCTATAGCTTTAGCTTGTAACCCAAAACTTTTAATAGCAGATGAACCTACAACAGCTTTAGATGTAACTATTCAAGCACAAATAATAGAATTAATGAAAGATTTACAAATTAAATTAGATACAGCAATTATACTTATTACCCATGATTTAGGAGTAGTTGCTAAGATTTCTGATAGGATAGCAGTTATGTATGCTGGAGTAATAGTTGAAAGTGGTACTAGTGACGAGATATTTTATGAGCCTAAACATCCTTATACTTGGGGACTTTTAAAGTCTGTACCCAAACTTAATGTAGAAGAAAAAGAGAGGCTTATTCCAATATATGGCACACCCCCGGATTTATTTTCACCACCAGAAGGCTGTCCGTTTGCTGCAAGATGTGATTATGCTATGGAAGTATGTAAATCATATTATCCAGAAAAATTTGAAATTACAGACACTCATCTTGTACACTGTTGGTTACAGCATGAAATAGCACCAAAAGTTGAAGAATTTGTAGCTGAAAGGGGGATTAACTAATTATGGCTGAAGAGAAAAAAACCTTATTACTTACAAGAGATTTAAAAAAGCATTTTAATGTAGGAAGAGGTCTTGAGCTTAAAGCAGTTGATGGTGTAAATTTTTCTATAAAAGAAGGAGAGACCTTAGGTCTTGTAGGAGAATCTGGTTGTGGAAAATCTACTGTTGGAAGGACTATTATAGGCCTTTATGAAGCTACAGATGGAGAGGTAATATTTGATGGTATGAATATAGGAGCACTGGATAAAGAAGAGAAGAAAAATTTTACAAGGAATGCACAGATGATATTTCAAGACCCTTACGCATCTTTAAATCCAAGGATGACAGTTACAGATATAGTAGGTGAAGGAATAGATATTCATGGACTTTATGAAGGTAAAGAAAGGCAAAAAAGAATATATGATCTTTTAGAAATAGTTGGACTAAGTAGAGAGCATGCTAATAGATATCCCCATGAATTTAGTGGCGGACAACGACAGCGTATAGGTATAGCAAGAGCTCTTGCTATTGAACCTAAATTTATTGTATGTGACGAGCCTATTTCAGCGTTAGATGTATCTATTCAAGCTCAGGTTGTAAATCTTCTAGAGGATCTACAAGACGAATTAGGTCTAACTTATTTGTTCATAGCTCATGATTTAAGTATGGTAAAACATATATCAGACAGAATTGCTGTAATGTATCTAGGGGCTATAGTAGAAATGGCTGACAGCCATGATTTATATAAAGAGCCTCTTCATCCATATACTAAAGCATTACTTTCAGCAGTACCTATACCAGACCCTGATATAGAAAAAAGTAGACAAAGAATAATGTTAGAAGGAGATGTACCAAGTCCAATTAATCCTCCACCAGGTTGTAAATTTCAAGGTAGATGTAAATATGTAAAATCGATTTGTAAAGAAATGGCACCAGAATTAGAAGAAGAAGGAGAAAATCATTTTGTAGCTTGTCATATGGTTAAATAAAAAAGTAATTTTGTGAAAGTTTATAACATAAAATATATTGAATCGTTACTTTGCCTTGACAATATATTAAATATTCTTTATACTTTTGTTAACGAGATGTAAATAATGGAGACAAATAATTACGAAAATATAATTTTTATTTTAAATTTCTAGGAAAATAAAGAATAAATTAAATCAGCATATAGCTATTTAAATACTATGAAAATATAAATTATTAAAATATTAAAATAGAATTTTATTATTTTAATATCTAATTAAATATTAAAAAATAATGATAAGGGGGAAAGCTTCATGAGAAAGCAAAAGTGGCTATTATTATTACTAGTATTAGTCCTTACATTGTCCTTAGCTTTAACTGGTTGTGGCAAGAAAGAAGAGCCTAAACCAACTGCAAAAGAGGAAGAAGGTAAAGATGATGCTAAAGGCAGTGGTGAGGAAAAATTAGCTGAAGAGCAAGTACTTAGAATTAACTGGAGTCAAGAACCACCAGATTTAGATCCTCAAACAACTACAGACCAAGTATCTTTTTGGATTATAAATGCTGTCTATGAGGGACTTGTAAGGCTGGATCCAGATGGAAATGTACAGCCAGGATTGGCTGAAAAATGGGATGAAGAAGAAACAGAAGATGGTGGAGTAAAATATACATTCCATTTAAGAGATGCACAGTGGTCTGATGGAACACCAGTTACAGCAGAAGATTTTGAATATTCTTGGTTTAGAGCTATAGATCCAGATGTTGCAGCTGAATATTCTTATCAATTAACTGATACTGCTGGAATAAAAAATGCTGGTAAATATTTTGAAGGTGAAATCAAAGATAAAAAAGAAGTAGGAATCAAGGCAGTAGATGAAAAGACTTTCCAAGTAGAACTTGAAAGGGATGTACCGTTTTTCTTAAGTCTAACATCCTTCCCAACATTTATACCAGCTCAAAAAGCAGCTATTGAAGAATTTGGTGACAAATTTGCTTCAGAAACAGATAAAATGGTTTATAGTGGACCATTTGTAATAAGTGAATGGGAACATGAGCAAAAACTAAATTTAAAGAAAAATGAGAAATATTGGGATGCTAAAAATGTAAAACTTGAAGAAATTCATGGTGATATGATTACAGAAAATAATACGGCTATAAACTTATATGAAACAGGAGAATTAGATGTAACTGGAGTAGCTCCGGAATTTTTAGACAACTATAAGGATTCTGAAGAATTTAAAAATTTAGCGGAAGCTACTACTTGGTATATCCAATACAACTGTGAAGATGAGTTTTTGAAGAACAAAAATTTAAGATATGCATTATCTTTAGCTATAGACAAAAAGGCTTTTGTAGACAATGTTCTTAAGAATGGTTCCATATTAGCAGAAGGATTGACTCCTACATTATTACCAGGAAAAGATGGAAAAGAATTTGCTGAAAACCGTGGAAATGTATTGCCAGAATATGATGCTGAAAAAGCTAAAGAATATTTTGATAAAGCCTTAGAAGAATTAGGAACTACTAAAGAAGAACTAGAAAAGCATTTAACATTCTTAACTGGCGAATCAGATGTTGCGAAAAAACAAGCTGCAGCTATACAAAATATGTGGAAACAAAATCTTGGTATAGAAGTTGAAATTGAAGCTGTTGCATTTAAAATACGTATAGATAGATATAATCGTAAAGATTATACTACAACTTTTGCAGGTTGGGGTGGAGATTATAATGATCCACTAACATTTATGGATTTATGGGTAACAGATGGAGGAAATAATGACACAGGATGGGGCAACAAAGATTATGATGAAGCTATAAAGAAAGCTATTGAAGCTGATGGAGATGAAAGAATAGATGCTATGATTGAAGCTGAGAAAATTTTAGCTGAAGAATTGCCTATTATACCTATTTACTATAATGCAAGAAACTTTGTTGAAAAGCCATATGTAAAAGGTATAGCTAGATTCCCAGTAGGAGCTGATACAGAATATAAATGGACACGTATATTAGAACATTAATAATAAAGAGTAAAGATAAAAACAGGAGCTAAAATTTTAGCTCCTGTTTTTATCTTTGGGTTTTTCTTTAAAATAAGGACAATCTTTTAGTGGAGTTCCAGATGAATAGGTAGCATGTTTTAAATTACATACTCCTTCTTCTTGGTAGATACAGTTTTCTGAACAATTAATAATCAAAGGCATGAAACCTCCTTAATTAATTTGTATACATTATTCTTTCCACTTTTCTTTTAAATTATAATGTGTATAAATCCTAAAGTTTTGATAAAACATATAATGTATATTTTAATAAAAAAAGAGAGGAGATTAGATTTGCTCTTTGAAGACTATGAATCTACTGGATTAGTTTATCATATAGCTGATATTAATGATTTAAAGGAAATACTTGAAAAGGGAATTAGATATAATGATAAATCAACTTATTTAAATAGATACTTAGAATTTCATAAATTTTTTGATTTGTTAAAACCAGATTATATTCCAAATTGGGTTATCAGAGAAAAAGCTATTTTTGCTAGTATGAATTTTAAAAAAGACCATTATTTTCATTCTCATAGTGTAGTTTTAGGATTAAAAGTTGACATAGAAAAATGTTGGATAGCAAATGAAAATCTTGCTAATTGTTTATATGAGCCTTTAGTTCTTCAGAAAATAGAGGAGTTTGTAGATGCAAAAAAATATATTGAAAATATAGGAGTTGAAAAAGGGAGAGAATATTGGGAAACTTCATTAAGTTTTATAGATAATCTATCAAAAAGAAAGGATATGATGAAAGATTATGATGAGGAAGTTTTAATATTTCACCCTATTGAAGTAAGAGATATAGTGCCATTATATATAGTATCTGATCATAAGATGCTTACTATAGACGAATGGAAGAAAATATTTAAGGAGCAGACATAAATGGAAGTGGGAAAAGTTCTTAAAAAGGGTATAAAAATATGGAAAGAAAATATGCCAATAAAGGAATCTATAGTAGCTATTTCTAAAATACTGGATATAAATCCTTATGGACTGATATATAGTGACAACATGTCAATTGTAGTGGAAGATAAAAAGATATCAATTATAAAAGAGAGAGTAGAAAATGGGGAATTACTGCTTTATTAAGAGGAATGAAAAAATAAGAAATATTATATTATTACAACTAATACATTTATTTGACATAATGGCTAGAAAATAGTATAAGATAATTAGACTTTTTATAAAAGAAAATTGAGAAAGGGGGATTGGAATGGAGAGAAGAAAAATTATTATATCGCTTTTATTAGTTCTTTCATTACTTATTTCCTATAGCTTTACTAATAGCTATGCTGAAAATGAGAATAATTATACTAATGTACTAATTGACGGACAAGAACATTCACTTAGGAAAATACCAATAATTATTAATGGACAAGCTGTTAATTTAGCTAGTCCCGCATTTCTTTATAAACAAAATACTATGGTATCTATAAATTTTATTGAAAAAGAACTAAATGCTCAGGTAAAATGGAATAAAAAAGACAATACCATAATAATGAAATCTGAAGACGCGGAAATAGTATTTATAATAGATAGTCATGACGTATACATTAACGGAAAGAAAAGCAGAATACCAAGCAATATAGTGCCATTAAAGCTAGCAGATGATTTTAGGATAGTAGCGCCTCTCAAATATGTATCAGAGGTTTTAGGACATAGGGTAGAGGCAGATAGGGACATTGTTGCTATTCATATTACAACTAAAAATGGAGAAAACAAAGAAAAAAATAATCAAGTAGGTATAAATAAGGCTAATGAAATAAAAATGGAAAAGATAAATGGAAAAGATGCTATAGTTATATATAATTCAAAAACTCCTAGTACCAATATTATGAAACTTAAAAATCCAAATAGAATTGTAGTAGATATATTAAATTCCACTATATCAAATGGACAGGAAGCTGTATATGATTATAATTTAGGAGTTATAAAAAGAGTGAGGACTTCTCAATTTAATCCATCAAGTCTTTATAATTTAGATGACAAAGTAGTAAGGGTTGTTTTAGATGTGAAAGAAGGAGTTTCTGATCCAAAAGTAGATATTATTAATGAAGGAAATAAAATAATTATTTATCCAAGTACTTATTCAGAAAAAAAGCCAGAGACTCCACCATCAAGTTATCCTATAAACCATACTATATTCCTAGATGCAGGTCATGGAGGCAAAGATCCTGGTGCTCTTGGAAATGGCATAAAAGAAAAAGATATTGCATTAGCAGTAGCTCTTAACACGGGAGAAATACTAAAAAAGCATAATATAGATGTAAAGTATTCTAGAACTACAGATATATATGTATCTTTATCAGATAGAGCTAATATGGCAAATAATTCTAATGCAGATGCTTTTCTTGCGTTCCACTGCAATTCATTTAATGGGAATTTTAAAGGAATAGAAACCTATAGTTATCCAGGTAGTGCAAAAGGAGCTGTATTAGCTAAATGCATACACGATAGTTTAATTGAAAATGGAGTTTATACGACTAATAGAGGAACTAGAACAGCAAACTTTGCAGTACTAAGAGAAACAAAAATGCCAGCTACTTTAATTGAAATGGGTTTTATTGATAATCCACAAGATGATAAGATACTTAAGAATAAGCAAGATTATCTTGCAGAAGCAATTGCAGAAGGGATACTTAAATTTTTAGATTCAAATTGACAGATAAGGAAATTATAAAAAAAATAGGTAGTGAACAAAAATAAGCGGAGATGTATATAACCGCTTATTTTTATTTTAAAGGTTAACTACTAATTTGTGACTGAACTCACGAATTAGTGGTTAAATTTTCGTATCTATAAATAAGAAATAATCATAGTATTCTCTATTATTTAATATAATGTATCAAAGGTAGAAAGAGGGGGTAGAGGATGAAGGTTAAAAGAATATTACTTATAGTACTTATATTAGCTATTTGTATAAATATGAGTGGATGCAAAGGAAAAAAAGGTTTTAAAAAATTGTTTTCTAAAAAGGACAAGGATGTAGAAATAATAAGAAGTGATGAGGAAGAATTAAATATAACAGAAGAAGATGGAATGAGGAATACTGTTGTATATTTTCAAAATAAGCAAGGTTTTTTAGTACCAATAATGAGAAAATTACCTTGGGAAGAAGGAATTGCTAAAATAGCAATTAAAAATATGGTAGATAATCCTACATTAAGAGAGGATTTAAGCTCCACGGGACTTGCTCCTATAATACCAGCTGGTACAGAGATAAAAGGGATGACCGTTGATGAGAATACGGGAATTTGTAAAGTGGATTTTACTAATGAATTTTTAAATTGTGAATCAGAAAAGGATGAGGAAAATTTAATTAAAGGGGTAGTATATACATTAACAGAGTTTCCAGCTATTCGAGAGGTACAAATATTTGTAGAAGGTGAAGCTATATCAAGTATGAAACATGGAACTCAATTAGGAGAAATATTGGGAAGGGAAAATATTAATTTTGTAAAAAAAATAGAAGATGCTCGTTCTAAAGTAGTAGTTTATTTTAAAGGAGATAATGATAAAGACTATGAATATTTTGTACCAGTGACAGTTCCTACACTTGCACCTATGCCTAATATACTTACAGCCCTAGAAGAATTATTTCAAGGTCCACCAGAAGGGATGGGACTTAACTCAAATATCCATGAAGTAGTAGAATTACAAGGAGTAGAAGTAAAAGAAGGAATAGCTTATGTAAATTTATCTTTTAATTCTATGGAAGAAGGAAAACAAAAGGAAGTAATGGAAGAATTGCATAAAGCTGTAGGACTTACTTTAAGTCAGTTTGAGGAAATAGGGAAATTTGAATTATTAATAGATGGAAAAACATTAGAAGAGGCCGGAATAAATTTTGAATATGATGAATCAATACCAACTTTTGCAAATGAGTACTAAAGCTGCCATATGGCAGCTTAATTTATTAATAACAGAAAATGAATATGTGAATATTATATATCAGTATGGTTTTACTTATGGAAAAGTAAAACTTTTTTTGTTATTATTAAAATGAAGATTAGATTAGGAGATGGATTAAATGGAAAGAATTGATAAAAGAAAATATGATGAGTTGAGAAATATAAAAATTAGTAGAAACTATTTAAAACATCCTCAAGGGTCTGTTTTAATGGAGATGGGAGAGACAAAAATAATATGTACAGCTACAGTAGAAGATAAAGTTCCGCCATTCTTAAAAGGGACAGATACTGGCTGGATAACGGCAGAATATTCTATGTTACCAGGTTCTACGATAAAGAGGAAAATAAGAGACTCATCTAAAGGAAGAATAGAGGGAAGGACTCAAGAAATACAAAGACTTATAGGTAGAGCTTTGAGAACAGTAGTAGATTTAAAAGTTATAGGTGAAAGAACTATATGGATTGATTGTGATGTTATACAAGCTGATGGCGGCACAAGAACTGCATCTATTTCGGGAGCCTTTGTGGCTTTGGTAGATGCATTAAATAAATTATATATAGAGGAAGAAATTCCATACATTCCTATTTCAGGGTTTGTGTCTGCAGTAAGTGTAGGTATAATAAAAGATATACCTGTTTTAGATTTATGTTATCAGGAAGATTATAAAGCAGAAGTAGATATGAATATAGTTATGACTGATAAATATGAGTTTGTAGAAATACAAGGAACGGGAGAAGAAAGTACCTTTTCAATAGATGAATTACACAGCCTTATAAATTTAGCTAAAAAGGGAAACGAGGAAATTATTTTAAAACAAAAAGAAGCATTAGGAAAAATTGGAGAGCTAATAGGAAAAACTGAAAAATAGAAGGTGAAAATAAAAATGAATAAAATAATATTGTCTACAGGAAATATTAATAAAGTAGAAGAAATAGAAGATATTTTAAAAGGGTTGCCTTTTTCCATATATTCAAAAAAGGAGATAGGTTTAGGAGATTTAGAAGTAGAAGAAGATGGAGAGACTTTGGAAGAAAATGCAATAAAGAAAGCTTTAGCTATTTCGGAAAAAGTAAATGGAATAGTAATAGCCGATGATACTGGGTTATTTGTAGATGCATTAGATGGGGCTCCAGGGGTATATTCTGCAAGATATGCAGGTGAAGAAGCTTCTTATGAAGATAATAATAAAAAGCTATTGGAAGAATTAAAGGGAGTAGCTTTAGCAGAAAGGGATGCCAAGTTTAAAACTATTATAGCCATAGTTACAGAAGATAAACAAGTAAAAACTGTCTCTGGTGAATGTAAAGGGAAAATTGGATTTGAACTTAAAGGCAAAGAAGGATTTGGCTATGATCCATTGTTTATAGTAGAAGGATATGAAAAAACTTTTGCTCAGTTAGGAGAAGAAATAAAGAATAAAATAAGCCATAGAGCAAAAGCATTGGAAAAGCTAAAAATAGAACTGGAAAAACTAGTAGAGGATGATTAAGTTGAGAATATTTGTCGTAAGTGATACTCATGGGAGAATTGAAGACTTTGTCCAATTTGCAAAAAAATTAGAAAAGCCAGATCTTATAATTCATTTAGGAGATTATGCAGATGACGGTTTTGAAATAGAAAGAGCAATGAATGTAGATACAGTTGTAATAAAGGGTAATTGCGATTTTTTGGTGGAAAAAAGAATAAATAACGAAGAAATATTGACTTTAAATGGTAAAAAGGTTCTTATTACCCATGGCCATAGATATAATGTTAAAATGGATATATTGGATTTATTTTATAGAGCTAAAGAAGAAGGGGCAGATTTAGTTTTATTTGGACATACTCATAACCCATTAATTGTTGAAGAAGAAGGAATTTTATTTATGAATCCTGGTAGTCCTTCTCTTCCTAGAGGGCTCGTAGGCAAAAGTTTTGGCTTAGTAAATATCGAAGAAGATATAAAAACAAAAATAATTGAAATAAAATAATTTTTTCTATTGACAATAGATTTATTATCTGCTATAATCTTAAATTGTCAGCACAAAAGCTTGGGAAGTGTTGCGGGTGTAGTTCAGTGGTATAAGCAGGGAACCCAAATCTATGATTTGGTGTTCATCGCTTAGTGGGACAGTTTTATATATCACCATAGAGAGAGCTATTGCAATTCTAAATAAATTGCGGGTGTAGCTCAGTGGTATAAGCAGGGAACCCAAATCTATGATTTGGTGTTCATCGCTTAGTGGGACAGCTTTATATATCATCATAGAGAGAGCTATTGCAATTCTAAATAAATTGCGGGTGTAGCTCAGTGGTAGAGCACTGGCTTCCCAAGCCAGCTACGAGGGTTCGATTCCCTTCACCCGCTCCAAAAGCAGATAATGCACCTATAGCTCAGTTGGATAGAGCAACGGACTTCTAATCCGTGTGCCGGGGGTTCGAATCCTCCTAGGTGCACCAGGAAGAAATTAAATAATATGGTGGGTATGGCCTAGCTGGTTAAGGCGCCAGATTGTGGCTCTGGAGATCGTGGGTTCGAATCCCATTACCCACCCCATTGACCCATTAGCTCAGTTGGCAGAGCACTTGACTTTTAATCAAGGAGTCCGGCGTTCGAGTCGCCGATGGGTCACCACTTGCGGGAGTGGCGGAATTGGCAGACGCGCTAGACTTAGGATCTAGTGTCATTGACGTGGGGGTTCAAGTCCTCTCTCCCGCACCAGATAAAAATTGGCGAAAGCCAATTTTTTTATTTACTTAAAATCAGGAGGAACTATGGGATGAAAATAAAAATATATATATTTTTATTTATTTCAACAATATTAGTAATATATAATTTAATACAAATTAGATTTTTTAAAGTTAATAAAATAGTATTAAATAGTCCTAAAGTATCTAATGATTTAAATATAGTTCAAATCACAGATTTTCATAATAATAAACTTATAAATAAAAAGAAATTAATTAGAGAAATAAAGAATATAAAACCAAATTTGATTTTTCTCACAGGAGATATAATAGACTTTAAAACAAAAGACTACAGTTATACTTTAGAATTAATAGATAGTTTAACAGACATTACTAGTAAAATATATTTTGTATGGGGAAACCATGAACGTAGAAATCCTCAAGGAGAAAGATTCATGGAAGAATTAAAAAATAGGGAAGTTATTGTACTAGATAATAAAAATGTAAAAGTTAATGTAAATAATAATAAAATAAATATTATAGGTCTAGACTTTTTTATAGATGAAAAAGGCTATAGAAAAGTTATGGAAGGTATAGATGAGAAAAATTTCACTATACTCCTTTCTCATTCTCCAAATAGACCATTGAGATATTTAAAGGGAAAAGAAGATTTAATTTTATCAGGTCATACTCACGGTGGTCAAGTAAGATTACCTATAATAGGAGCAATAGTATCTCCGGGTCAGGGATATTTTCCTAAATATGATAAAGGATTGTTTAAATTAGAAAATTCTATTTTATATATAGATAGTGGTTTGGGAAATAGTGTTTTACCTATTAGGTTTTTAAATAGAGTTCAATTTACCAATATTATAATTAAGAAAACCTTATAGAGGGGATTAGCTGTTAAAGTTAAATTATAAATTTTTATAAAAATATACTAATTTTCATCAATGTTTCAGTTTAATAATTATAAAACCTTTGGAACACTTGTTTGATAGCTTTAATACCTCATGATATAATGAATTTATAAAGTGAGGTGAAAGAGGATGATTAGAGGTATAAGAGTTCAGCTTAAACCAAATAACAAACAAAAGACAAAATTATTACAATCAGCAGAAGTAGCTAGATTTGCTTACAATTGGACATTAAACAAGCAAATAGAAAACTATAAAAATGGTGGAAAGTTTATACTCAATGGAAAGCTTAGAAAAGAATTTACTAAACTAAAACAAATAGAAGAATATAGTTGGCTAAATAATTATTCTAACAATATCACAAAACAAGCAATAAAAGATGCATGTAATGCTTATATCAGATTTTTTAAAGGTGAAAGTAATTTTCCAAGGTTTAAAAGTAGAAGAAGGACTAAACCAAGTTTTTATGTAGATACAGATAAAATACAATTCACTGGAACCCATGTAAAATTAGAAAAACTAGCTACCAGCAAAAAGAAAAACAAGCAACAATTTAACTGGATAAGATTGTATGAGCATAGAAGAATACCTTATGGTGAAGGTGTTAAATATATAAATCCAAGAGTATCTTTTGATGGACTTAATTGGTGGATTTCAGTCGGCATAGAATATCCGGATAATATAGAAATATCAACAAATAAAGGGATAGGAATAGATTTAGGTATAGAAAAATTAGCAGTAGTATCAGATGGTACTGTATATAAAAACATAAATAAGAATAAAAGAATAAAAAGATTAGAAAAGAAGAAAAAAAGACTTCAAAGAAAAGTATCAAGAAAATATGAAATGAATAAAAATAAAATAGAAGGAGGTGAAGCCCGTTACAAGAAAACAAAGAATATTATAAAACTAGAAAATCAGCTTAAAAAGTTAAGTCAAAGGCTAACAAATATTCGTCATAATTATTTACATCAAATAACTACTAAAATAATAAAGCGAAAACCAAGCTTTATTGTAGTAGAAGATTTGAATGTAAGTGGTATGATGAAAAACAAACACCTATCTAAAGCAATACAAGAACAAAGATTTTATGAATTCTATAGACAATTACAATATAAATCAGAATGGAATAATATAAAATTTATAGTAGCAGATAGATTCTTTCCTAGTAGCAAAACTTGTAGCCAATGCGGTTCATACAAAAAAGATTTAAAACTAAGTGATAGAAAATATATTTGTAGTTATTGTGGTTCTATATTGGACAGAGATTATAATGCTAGTTTAAACCTTAAAAACTATGGTCAGGAAATAGTTTAAATCACTTAAAAGATACTATTTCCATGTACCCATACGTTAGTGGGGAATTTAAGCCTTTGGACTATTATACTAACCAAAGTAGTTTTATACGAAATGGAATAGGATGAACAAGGAATGAAACATAAACTTTTATAAGCTATTTATAAAGTTTTATAAGTTTTCAGTAACGGTTTGTAAGGTTTTCTTAATTATATTTATTTTTTAATATTTTATAATCAATTTTTGCTCAAATAAGTTTATACATTTGTGGCTTAAGTTATGAGTTAAGGTTTTCACTTTGTTAAGGGGAATATTATTTTAAATGATTTATAATTATGAAATATAGTAAATTAAAAATATTTAAAAAACTGGAAATAAACTTTTGACAATTCTATTTTTTGTGTTATCTTCCCATGGACCAGTTATTGAAATTCCTGCTCCAGGGGTAAGTATTTATAGCGACTATCCTAATAATAGATATACTACTATGAGTGGAACTTCTATGGCTTGTCCTCATGTATGTGGTGTTGCAGCATTAGTTTGGTCATCGAACCCAAAATTAACAAATAAACAAGTTCGTCAAAGACTAGTTGATACTGCTAAGGATTTAGGAAATGAAAACCATTATGGTGCTGGTTTGGTTCAAGCATTTAATGCTATTAATAATAAATAATATAGGATTTGAGTATTTATTACAATGTAATAAATAAAAATCTGTTTCTATATTACCATGAGTGTAATTTTACTTAAAGAGGATTGACCTAGATTATATTAAATGTATATGTATTTTCTTATGTTTTTATAGCTATGGGAATAAATTAAATTTGACTAAGTATCTATTTTTATTTATAATAGAAGAATAAAGAATATGCACCTGTAGCTCAGCTGGATAGAGTCGCTGACTTCGAATCAGTTGGTCGCGGGTTCGAATCCTGCCAGGTGCACCATAAGATTAGGTCAAAATAGATACATGAATTAAAAATTAGTATTTATACAAATTTACGAGGGTTTTGAATGAAAAAATTCAAAACCCTCGTTTTTCATAAATGCACCTTGTATTTATAATGTCAAGTATTTACAGGTTTGAATAATCAATCTTTTATTTGATGAAGCACCATGTTTTATGATGGAAATTTATGGATTATATTTTCATGTAATAGATATATCTAATGTGGATATACTACAATATGTGTATTTCATTTATGATGAAAAATTGATTATTGTATAAAGATTATTTTGAAATTTTAGAAAGGAGAAATACTTATGAATCCACAACCACATAATACATTTCCTCCCCAGCATCAAAACCATCAGCCTGGTAGAGAAGCGGAAATGGACCCGCCTCCTCAGTATGATAATCCAGCATATAAAGCGTCAGGTAAGCTGGCAGGAAAGAAGGCACTGATAACAGGCGGTGACAGCGGAATTGGGCGTGCCGTTGCAGTTACCTATGCTAAGGAAGGAGCAGATGTTGCTATTGTTCATCTTTGTGAAAATAGAGATGCGCAAGATACCGTTTTAGCAGTTGAAGCCCTTGGTAGGAAATGCATTCAAATTCAATCCGATTTGCGTATGGAGCAGAATATTATAAATTCTGTGGAGCAAGCTGTAGAACAGCTTGGAGGACTTGATATCCTTATCAATAATGCTGGTGTACAGTATCCGCAGAATAGTATATTAGATATTACAAAAGAGCAGCTTTTAAATACGTTTGAAAGCAACTTTTTTTCCTATTTTTATATGACAAAAGCAGTTTTACCACATTTATCAAATGGCTGTGCTATTATCAACACTACATCTGTTACAGCTTTTGAAGGTGAGCCAACACTGATTGATTATTCCTCAACTAAAGGTGCAATTGTTGCTTTTACAAGGTCTATGGCTCTTTCACTGATGAAAATGGGGATTCGTGTTAACGCAGTTGCGCCTGGACCAGTTTGGACACCGTTGATTGTATCAAGCTTCACCCCAGAGGTAGTGCAAACTTTTGGCTCAACTACTCCGATGCAAAGAGCAGCTCAACCTTATGAATTAGCCCCTGCTTATGTCTTTTTAGGATGCGAAGATTCCTCGAATATATCTGGCCAAATTTTCCACGTGAATAGCGGTACAATTATTAACTAGGGTCTATCAAACAGGAATTGCATAATAGATAATATTTGAGTGAACAGTATAGACTTTTTTGATTTTGCAAATAAGTTCTAAGTAATGCGGGAATTTTATTTAATTGCTGATTGTATCTATTTTGAGCTATTGATACATGTTGAAACTTTGTAGTTTAAATAATTACAAGGTTTCTTTTTTTTGGGGAATAACTTCAAATAATATAGCTTTAGGAACATTTTGTATACAACTTAAATAATTTTGTATTTTTATTTTGGTTTTTTCTGCTATTTCTGCTGCAATAAGATTCTAAATAGTATATTGAACTTATAATAGATGGAACACTTAGTAAGAATATTTTTTAAAAAGGAGAAGAAGTTATAAAAAATAAGAATTGGATGATAGTGGATTGAGTTCAATCAGGTATATTGGGTACAGCAAACAATGTTTAAAAATTAATTGATGAATTAAAATTTAAGGTGTGTGAAGCTATTATACCAAAAAACATAGAGTTGTATAGGATTTAAAGTAGTACATTTAGTAGAAAAGAAGATTACCTTTTATTATTAAATATATTTAATAATATTTTATCCATGAAATCAGATAAGTAAATTAGTTTTATTCTAAATATAATTGAGGATTATTAGATACTGATCTTAGGTCTTAGACTAATTTCTAGGATCTTTTTTATTTCTCGTTTTTAGCAAAATATTGAAAATATGTTAAAAGTATATTGGCTTTTTACGCATATATGATTTAATATAATTAAAGGAGGTGGGAAAGAATGGTTGAAATAATAAAGGACTTACTTGAAATATTAGTTTTAGTTTTGACAGTCATCACACTGATACAGAAACTAGAAAACAATAATACCAAGAAGTCCTAAACAACTGAAGGATTTAGTTCCCCTTCTAAATACATTATACCACAACCATTTGAAATTATGAAACAAAAACATATTACATTTATTTTAGTAGGTCTAGTTATATTAAATATATTAGACGGTAATTTTAAAAATCCATCTACTTTAGATTATATAAAATTTATATTATTAGCTATAGCATTAATTCTAAATATGTTATTGACAAGGAAGGAGCAATAATATGAATAGAGATGAGTTATTTAAATTCATTGATGAAAATATCATGGATACAGAAGAAGTAACAAAGTATTTAGGTATATCTAGACAAAGACTATACGATCTAATAAAAAAAGATATATTAGTTCCTATTAGAAAAGGAATATATCTTAGGGAGGATGCAGAAAAAAGAAAAGAAGAACAAGGAGAACTAAGAGAGAAGTATTATAGAAAAAGTGACCAGGACTAAAAATCCTGGTCACTTTTTTCTAAAGCTTACATAAAATCGACCTTATATTCTCTTCATATCTAAGTTATTTTAATTATATCAATGCAATTCATTCTAATGAAGGTAAAACTTAATACAAACTAGATACAAGCCTTAAAACTAATTAGGTATTTTTACCATAAATAAAAAAGGATTTTGATATTATTTGTAGAATATAAGGATGCAGGGAATAAAAAATAAGAAAAAGGGGAGGATTTTCATGAAAAAGGTAATAGGAGTAATAAGTATTGTCTTATTTTTAATTGTATCACTTCAAAGTTGCGTAGCAGGAATAGGCAACACTATAAGCGCAAATGGAGAAGTAAGCGGTAGTGCAGGGATTATGCTTGCAATATTTATGCTTATAGCAGGTATAATAGCAATTATGTCTAGAACTAGTAAGGGCATGACTATTACATCAATTGTATTTTATGCATTAGGAGGGTTAATAGGTATAGCTAATGTAGGGTCTTATTCAGATTTAAAAATTTGGTCTATTTTAAGTTTAATTTTTGGTGGCTTAATTTTATTACATCTGATTAAAAATAAAGAGGATTATAATAAGAAAGCTACTAATAATTAAAACATAATAACATAAAAAGGGGCTGTTTCA
>CCEZ01000024.1 GCA_000751555.1 Anaerosalibacter massiliensis
ACCCTGATACCAATAAAATCCCTAAGCATTTGTTTCAGGGTTATTTGAATATCTATAACAACTATTTTAAAGCGCCGTGGATGCCTGACCGTACCGAGGCTAACCCTAATGAGCTTAATCAAGATGATGCTCGTTATGGTTTCCGTTGCTGCCATCTCAAAAACATTTGGACTGCTCCGCTTCCTCCTGAGACTGAGCTTTCTCGCCAAATGACGACTTCTACCACATCTATTGACATTATGGGTCTGCAAGCTGCTTATGCTAATTTGCATACTGACCAAGAACGTGATTACTTCATGCAGCGTTACCATGATGTTATTTCTTCATTTGGAGGTAAAACCTCTTATGACGCTGACAACCGTCCTTTACTTGTCATGCGCTCTAATCTCTGGGCATCTGGCTATGATGTTGATGGAACTGACCAAACGTCGTTAGGCCAGTTTTCTGGTCGTGTTCAACAGACCTATAAACATTCTGTGCCGCGTTTCTTTGTTCCTGAGCATGGCACTATGTTTACTCTTGCGCTTGTTCGTTTTCCGCCTACTGCGACTAAAGAGATTCAGTACCTTAACGCTAAAGGTGCTTTGACTTATACCGATATTGCTGGCGACCCTGTTTTGTATGGCAACTTGCCGCCGCGTGAAATTTCTATGAAGGATGTTTTCCGTTCTGGTGATTCGTCTAAGAAGTTTAAGATTGCTGAGGGTCAGTGGTATCGTTATGCGCCTTCGTATGTTTCTCCTGCTTATCACCTTCTTGAAGGCTTCCCATTCATTCAGGAACCGCCTTCTGGTGATTTGCAAGAACGCGTACTTATTCGCCACCATGATTATGACCAGTGTTTCCAGTCCGTTCAGTTGTTGCAGTGGAATAGTCAGGTTAAATTTAATGTGACCGTTTATCGCAATCTGCCGACCACTCGCGATTCAATCATGACTTCGTGATAAAAGATTGAGTGTGAGGTTATAACGCCGAAGCGGTAAAAATTTTAATTTTTGCCGCTGAGGGGTTGACCAAGCGAAGCGCGGTAGGTTTTCTGCTTAGGAGTTTAATCATGTTTCAGACTTTTATTTCTCGCCATAATTCAAACTTTTTTTCTGATAAGCTGGTTCTCACTTCTGTTACTCCAGCTTCTTCGGCACCTGTTTTACAGACACCTAAAGCTACATCGTCAACGTTATATTTTGATAGTTTGACGGTTAATGCTGGTAATGGTGGTTTTCTTCATTGCATTCAGATGGATACATCTGTCAACGCCGCTAATCAGGTTGTTTCTGTTGGTGCTGATATTGCTTTTGATGCCGACCCTAAATTTTTTGCCTGTTTGGTTCGCTTTGAGTCTTCTTCGGTTCCGACTACCCTCCCGACTGCCTATGATGTTTATCCTTTGGATGGTCGCCATGATGGTGGTTATTATACCGTCAAGGACTGTGTGACTATTGACGTCCTTCCCCGTACGCCGGGCAATAATGTTTATGTTGGTTTCATGGTTTGGTCTAACTTTACCGCTACTAAATGCCGCGGATTGGTTTCGCTGAATCAGGTTATTAAAGAGATTATTTGTCTCCAGCCACTTAAGTGAGGTGATTTATGTTTGGTGCTATTGCTGGCGGTATTGCTTCTGCTCTTGCTGGTGGCGCCATGTCTAAATTGTTTGGAGGCGGTCAAAAAGCCGCCTCCGGTGGCATTCAAGGTGATGTGCTTGCTACCGATAACAATACTGTAGGCATGGGTGATGCTGGTATTAAATCTGCCATTCAAGGCTCTAATGTTCCTAACCCTGATGAGGCCGTCCCTAGTTTTGTTTCTGGTGCTATGGCTAAAGCTGGTAAAGGACTTCTTGAAGGTACGTTGCAGGCTGGCACTTCTGCCGTTTCTGATAAGTTGCTTGATTTGGTTGGACTTGGTGGCAAGTCTGCCGCTGATAAAGGAAAGGATACTCGTGATTATCTTGCTGCTGCATTTCCTGAGCTTAATGCTTGGGAGCGTGCTGGTGCTGATGCTTCCTCTGCTGGTATGGTTGACGCCGGATTTGAGAATCAAAAAGAGCTTACTAAAATGCAACTGGACAATCAGAAAGAGATTGCCGAGATGCAAAATGAGACTCAAAAAGAGATTGCTGGCATTCAGTCGGCGACTTCACGCCAGAATACGAAAGACCAGGTATATGCACAAAATGAGATGCTTGCTTATCAACAGAAGGAGTCTACTGCTCGCGTTGCGTCTATTATGGAAAACACCAATCTTTCCAAGCAACAGCAGGTTTCCGAGATTATGCGCCAAATGCTTACTCAAGCTCAAACGGCTGGTCAGTATTTTACCAATGACCAAATCAAAGAAATGACTCGCAAGGTTAGTGCTGAGGTTGACTTAGTTCATCAGCAAACGCAGAATCAGCGGTATGGCTCTTCTCATATTGGCGCTACTGCAAAGGATATTTCTAATGTCGTCACTGATGCTGCTTCTGGTGTGGTTGATATTTTTCATGGTATTGATAAAGCTGTTGCCGATACTTGGAACAATTTCTGGAAAGACGGTAAAGCTGATGGTATTGGCTCTAATTTGTCTAGGAAATAACCGTCAGGATTGACACCCTCCCAATTGTATGTTTTCATGCCTCCAAATCTTGGAGGCTTTTTTATGGTTCGTTCTTATTACCCTTCTGAATGTCACGCTGATTATTTTGACTTTGAGCGTATCGAGGCTCTTAAACCTGCTATTGAGGCTTGTGGCATTTCTACTCTTTCTCAATCCCCAATGCTTGGCTTCCATAAGCAGATGGATAACCGCATCAAGCTCTTGGAAGAGATTCTGTCTTTTCGTATGCAGGGCGTTGAGTTCGATAATGGTGATATGTATGTTGACGGCCATAAGGCTGCTTCTGACGTTCGTGATGAGTTTGTATCTGTTACTGAGAAGTTAATGGATGAATTGGCACAATGCTACAATGTGCTCCCCCAACTTGATATTAATAACACTATAGACCACCGCCCCGAAGGGGACGAAAAATGGTTTTTAGAGAACGAGAAGACGGTTACGCAGTTTTGCCGCAAGCTGGCTGCTGAACGCCCTCTTAAGGATATTCGCGATGAGTATAATTACCCCAAAAAGAAAGGTATTAAGGATGAGTGTTCAAGATTGCTGGAGGCCTCCACTATGAAATCGCGTAGAGGCTTTGCTATTCAGCGTTTGATGAATGCAATGCGACAGGCTCATGCTGATGGTTGGTTTATCGTTTTTGACACTCTCACGTTGGCTGACGACCGATTAGAGGCGTTTTATGATAATCCCAATGCTTTGCGTGACTATTTTCGTGATATTGGTCGTATGGTTCTTGCTGCCGAGGGTCGCAAGGCTAATGATTCACACGCCGACTGCTATCAGTATTTTTGTGTGCCTGAGTATGGTACAGCTAATGGCCGTCTTCATTTCCATGCGGTGCACTTTATGCGGACACTTCCTACAGGTAGCGTTGACCCTAATTTTGGTCGTCGGGTACGCAATCGCCGCCAGTTAAATAGCTTGCAAAATACGTGGCCTTATGGTTACAGTATGCCCATCGCAGTTCGCTACACGCAGGACGCTTTTTCACGTTCTGGTTGGTTGTGGCCTGTTGATGCTAAAGGTGAGCCGCTTAAAGCTACCAGTTATATGGCTGTTGGTTTCTATGTGGCTAAATACGTTAACAAAAAGTCAGATATGGACCTTGCTGCTAAAGGTCTAGGAGCTAAAGAATGGAACAACTCACTAAAAACCAAGCTGTCGCTACTTCCCAAGAAGCTGTTCAGAATCAGAATGAGCCGCAACTTCGGGATGAAAATGCTCACAATGACAAATCTGTCCACGGAGTGCTTAATCCAACTTACCAAGCTGGGTTACGACGCGACGCCGTTCAACCAGATATTGAAGCAGAACGCAAAAAGAGAGATGAGATTGAGGCTGGGAAAAGTTACTGTAGCCGACGTTTTGGCGGCGCAACCTGTGACGACAAATCTGCTCAAATTTATGCGCGCTTCGATAAAAATGATTGGCGTATCCAACCTGCAGAGTTTTATCGCTTCCATGACGCAGAAGTTAACACTTTCGGATATTTCTGATGAGTCGAAAAATTATCTTGATAAAGCAGGAATTACTACTGCTTGTTTACGAATTAAATCGAAGTGGACTGCTGGCGGAAAATGAGAAAATTCGACCTATCCTTGCGCAGCTCGAGAAGCTCTTACTTTGCGACCTTTCGCCATCAACTAACGATTCTGTCAAAAACTGACGCGTTGGATGAGGAGAAGTGGCTTAATATGCTTGGCACGTTCGTCAAGGACTGGTTTAGATATGAGTCACATTTTGTTCATGGTAGAGATTCTCTTGTTGACATTTTAAAAGAGCGTGGATTACTATCTGAGTCCGATGCTGTTCAACCACTAATAGGTAAGAAATCATGAGTCAAGTTACTGAACAATCCGTACGTTTCCAGACCGCTTTGGCCTCTATTAAGCTCATTCAGGCTTCTGCCGTTTTGGATTTAACCGAAGATGATTTCGATTTTCTGACGAGTAACAAAGTTTGGATTGCTACTGACCGCTCTCGTGCTCGTCGCTGCGTTGAGGCTTGCGTTTATGGTACGCTGGACTTTGTAGGATACCCTCGCTTTCCTGCTCCTGTTGAGTTTATTGCTGCCGTCATTGCTTATTATGTTCATCCCGTCAACATTCAAACGGCCTGTCTCATCATGGAAGGCGCTGAATTTACGGAAAACATTATTAATGGCGTCGAGCGTCCGGTTAAAGCCGCTGAATTGTTCGCGTTTACCTTGCGTGTACGCGCAGGAAACACTGACGTTCTTACTGACGCAGAAGAAAACGTGCGTCAAAAATTACGTGCAGAAGGAGTGATGTAATGTCTAAAGGTAAAAAACGTTCTGGCGCTCGCCCTGGTCGTCCGCAGCCGTTGCGAGGTACTAAAGGCAAGCGTAAAGGCGCTCGTCTTTGGTATGTAGGTGGTCAACAATTTTAATTGCAGGGGCTTCGGCCCCTTACTTGAGGATAAATTATGTCTAATATTCAAACTGGCGCCGAGCGTATGCCGCATGACCTTTCCCATCTTGGCTTCCTTGCTGGTCAGATTGGTCGTCTTATTACCATTTCAACTACTCCGGTTATCGCTGGCGACTCCTTCGAGATGGACGCCGTTGGCGCTCTCCGTCTTTCTCCATTGCGTCGTGGCCTTGCTATTGACTCTACTGTAGACATTTTTACTTTTTATGTCCCTCATCGTCACGTTTATGGTGAACAGTGGATTAAGTTCATGAAGGATGGTGTTAATGCCACTCCTCTCCCGACTGTTAACACTACTGGTTATATTGACCATGCCGCTTTTCTTGGCACGATTAACCCTGATACCAATAAAATC
>CCEZ01000025.1 GCA_000751555.1 Anaerosalibacter massiliensis
ATCCTTAGTGTATTTGCTATGCCTTGATACTCCTTATATTTGTTCATTAAATTTCCTCCCATCTATTTTTTAATTTCTTTAAATCCTTCTCCTATAACCTCATACATTTCTGTCACCATAACAAAGGCATATGTATCTATTGTATTGACTATATCTTTCACCTTCGTAAATTGGGATCTGTTCACTACACATAATAAAATATCCTTATCATCTTCAGTGTACATACCTTTCCCTTTAAAAAGGGTTACTCCTCTTTCCAATTCATTCATAATGGCCTTACTTATTTCCTTTGGTTTATTAGTGATTATTAAAAAGGCCTTCAAATAACCTATACCTTCTAGCATTAAATCTACAACTTTTACCGATGTATACAGAGAAATAATTGAATATAGAGATGTCTCTACTTTTCTATCTACAATTCCTGCTACAATAACTACAAACATATCTATTGCCATCATAAAAGTTGGTATACTTATAGCTGGAAAGGACTTATTTAGTATAGCTCCTGCTAAATCTGTGCCTCCTGTAGTCCCTCCAAATTTAAATACTAGACCAAGACCTAATCCCATAATGACTCCTCCAAAAAGAGCAGACAAGAGTAAATCATGGGTTACTATTTCATAGGGTACAAATTTCAGAAAAAAAGAAAGTCCTAATGTAGCAAATAATGTTTTAGCTCCAAATGCTTTACCTAATCTAATTATACCAAATATAAATAAAGGTATATTTATAAGCAAATTTATAATATATACAGGTATACCTGTACTTTTTTTGATTATAATAGCCAATCCAGTTACACCACCTGGTGCTATTGTATTAGGCTCTAAAAAAAAGTTCAAAGATATTGCCATTAAAAATACTCCAAGGGTAATACCTAAATATGATAAAACTTCCGTATACCATTTCTCTTTATTTTCCATAGAACCCCTCCCATATTACTCAATTACATTTTTTTCAAATATAACTTTAAGCATGAATTTAGGAAGAACAATTTGCCTTTTTATTCTTGATGGCTCTTTTACAAGTCTATAAAGCCACTCTAATCCCAATTTTTGATAAATTTCTGGGGCTCTTTTTACTTTACCTGCAAGTATATCTATAGTTCCTCCATTACCTATAACCACCCTACAATTTAACCTATCCTTGTTTAAATATATCCATTTTTCCTGTTTAGGAGCCCCAAATCCTACAAACAATATATCAGGATTTGTATTATTTATTTTATCTAAAACTTCCAACTCCTCCAAATCTCCAGGAGTCCCAGTATGAGAACCTTTAAAATATCCATTATTGTATCCTGCTATTGAAATATTAGGATATTCTTTAATTATATTTTCTCCAGCTTTTTTAGCTATGCCTTCCTTACCACCTAATAAAAAAACACTATAACCTTCTCTATTAGCTAATTCTAACATATTTATGGATAAATCAAATCCTGTAACTCTTTCTGGAAGGGGTCTTTTTTTTATTCTTGATGCATATATAAGTCCAATTCCATCAGGTATGACCATATCTCCACTATTCAATACTTTCCTTAGAAAATTATCTTCCCTAGCTTCCATTATTATCTCTGTATTGGGAGTATATATAGCTTTCATTTCATCTTCATGTAAAAACTTTCCAACTTTCTTAATTGCCTCTTTTTGAGTAATTTTATCTACTCTCGTCCCAAATATCTTTATATTCTCCATATTATCATCTACTCCTTAAAATATCCAGTAAAATATTTAACTAATCTCCTTGGCATTTTTAGATATTTTTGTGAGAACTAGTATAAAGGATATTAAGGTCCAGAAAGTTATTATAGTCTCAGGCATGAAAAATATATCATCTACAAGACTATGAATAAAAACTGCAGATAATCCTGAAAGTACTCCTGCCGCTGAAACCTTTATCCATCTATCTTCATATTTAATTAAATTTTTAACTGTATATTTATATATTATAAATATAAGCATTAAAAAAACTATTACTCCTCCAATTCCCATTTCTGCTGCAACTTGAAGATAAGTATTATGGGAATGATAATAAGTGAAAGTCTCACTACTATAAGATCTATAGGCGTGCATAAAAGCCTTGCTCCCGAGTCCTACTCCAGCAATCCAATTGTCCTTTATAATTTCAATAGTTGTTAACCATATTTGAAATCTAGAAAGATTAGATGAATCTCCTAAATCATTTATACTTCTAATCCTATTTAAAATAGTAGGAGGAAGAAAAGGTAGTATCAATATTCCTAAAGGTATAAATACAAAAAATAGCCTTTTTTCAACAAGAAAAACAAAAATTAAAACACTAAAGATAAATCCTAACCATCCACCTCTTGAGTATGTTAAACCTAGTCCGCCCGCTAAAATAACTGTAGTCAAAAGGAAAGTCAATTTTTTATATACCTTTTTAGAATTGTAAAAAAGTGACATTGATATTGGAAGTATCATAATTAAATATTCTGCTAAAACATTTGGATTATCAAATACAGAAAATACTCTAGTTACAATTCCTGAACTGGTATTTTTACTTAGCCAAATATCAGTTGTTTTTAATTGTATTTTATATTGATATATACCATACAATGCTACTAAGGTAGCAGTAATAACTAAAATATTAAATAGAATATTTAAATCTTTCTTATTTTTGATATTATTTACTGTTACAAATACAAACCCTATGGATATTAAATGAAAAACTAAATCTCTAAGACTACCCTTTGGATCAATAGATGTTAAAGTAGATATAATTATTGTAATGATAAATAAAGCTATAGGTATATCTATTGGATCTCTTGAAAAAGGTTCTATTTTTTTAAAAATCCCCTTATAAATATAAGCAAAAAAAACAAATAACATAAAAATCAAGGCCAAAGTAAATGGCAAATAGGGCATTAAAAACACAGATAAGTATATTCCTATCTTTACATTATAAAGGGTAGCTACCATTATAATAAATCCTAAAAATAAAACTATAAATATATTTATAGGCAATTTAAAATAAATCAAGCCAAAAAATATACCTACTAGTATAGGGAGTATTGATTCTTTCTTCTTCAAATTTTCTACCACTATTTTCTCCCTCCCTCATCTATTGAAACAAAACCTTTTATAAATTTTAATATTAAGCTTTCCTTAATTCCTTCTTCATAGCCATTTTTAATTCCTAATAAGGATATAAATACTATAAATATTGATAATATATTAGTTTTAACGAAAATTTGTCCTTTAAAAATATTTAAAAACAATAATGTCAATCCAAAAAACATTAAGAATATATGGAATGTATCTTGGGTTTTTCTTTTATCTTTAAATAATCTAGAAATAATAATGTATATAATACTATTTTCCTTCCATCTGTTTGCAGCTTTATTAAAGTATTTAATAAATTTATATACATTATCTAGAAATTTACAATATAATTTATAAAATAAACTTTCTTCTAATATTTTTCTATCAGAAGTAAAGAATCTTACAAACCAAGAGCCTTTACTCAAATATTTAAATACTTTACTTATTTTAATAAGAACTTTTTTAAACAAACTATATTCATAACCTCTTTTGATTCCATTATAAATATTTGATAATACTGTTAATGTAACACTATCATACATAATATCACTCCAATATTATTCCACTTTTACTTCAACAACTCTTGCTGCCATTCTTACTTTTTTGTTCTTTAGTACAAGTTCACCGCCAACTCTTACTGCACTATCTCCTACCCTAATTGCCTTGGGTGTATCCTCAGCCTTAGCTTCAATAGTGAGAATAACTTTATATGAATCAGGAATATCTCTATATACCCAGTTTCCATCTGAATCTTTAATTTTTTCTTTTTGATTTTCTGTTTTCTTATCTATAATTTTTCCAAACTCAGTCTCTTTCTCATCATTATACAAATTATCGCCAACCACTAATCCATCAACAATAAATTTTTCAGCATTTTCAACTTCCAATGTAATTAAAGCTTCTTTTTGTTCCCCTTTTACATCCTCTTCTACCTCTATTTCAGGACTTCTAAATAACTTCGTTCCTCCAATTATAAGTAATACTATAACTACTAGCACAATTAAATCTACTATATTTATAATACCAAATAATTTCCCTTTTTCATTTATTATCTTCATTTCTCATCCTCCTAGTTTGTATAATGTTTTCATATATTCTCAAATGATCTAAAGCCATCTTTTGTGAAGAAAATTTATTTTTTACATTCATATAAAGATTCTCTCCAAAAGCTTTTATCTTAGCCTCATCATTAAGAAAATACTTTATATATTTTGATAAAGCTTCACTGTCCCCTATATTTATTAGCCAGCCGTTATCCCCATCTTTTATTAAATCACTTACTCCACCTACATTGGTACTTATGATAGGCTTTTTAAATCTTGCCCCTTCTAATATTACATAAGGAAAGCTTTCACTTACCGATGTCAGAACATTTATATCAATAGCATTGAAAAATGAATAGGGATCTTTTACAAATCCTAAAAAATGAACATGATCCTCTATTTTTAATTCTTTTACCTTGGATAAAAGTCTTTTTTCCTCATTTCCATCTCCTGCAATTAAGAATATAATGTCCCTCCTAGTTTGAAGTACTTTATAAGCTGCTTCTATAAAAGTATCATGATCTTTAACTAAATCTAATCTGGCTGCAATTCCAACTATAATTTTATTCTCTGCGTTTATATTATACCTTTTTAGAAATTCTTCTTTAGGAATATATTTTATATTATCTTTAAAATCTATTCCATTATAAACTGTAAATATATTATTTTTATTGAATCCTCTATCTACAAGCATTTGTTTAAAATTTGTGGAAATAGCTATATAATAATCAAATTTCTTCAAAGCTATAGTATTCATTGCTGTATATGCAATCTTTTTATAAAAATTGTCTTTAAAGTCCAATTTATAGTCACTATGAATTGTAGTTATAAAAGGTATATTATATTCTCTCTTTAAAAACATAGAAATAAAATTTGCTCTTGCACCATGGCAATGTATTATATCATAATTTTCCCTTTCTATTTCCTTTTTAAGACGAGACATTATTGACATATCATATCTCTTTTCTTGTTTGAAAACTTCAATATCTATACCTTTTGCCTTCAATTCATAAAAAAATTCTCCTTCAATAAAACAAATCATTTTTAAATCAATCATTTTATCTAATTCTACTAAAAGATTATTTATATGGGTCTTAGCACCACCAGTGTCTCCTCCACTAATTAAATGTAATACTTTCATTATAATAACCTATCATTTTGATAGGTTCACCCCTTCCTTCATTTAATAGTTTTGTTCATTATTCATTCAATAGTTCATTATATAAATTTAAAGTTTCCTTTACCATTTTATTTAATGAAAAATTATCTACAACTATTTTTCTAGAGTTCATTTTTTTCTTTTCATAAACTTTTTCATTAGTATATAAATGGACAATTGCTTGAGCAAATACCTCTGGTTCTCCATAAGGAATTAATACCCCTATATCACCCTTTTTAAATATTTCAGGCACTCCACCTACTTCCGTTGCTACTACAACTTTTCCAGAAGATAGCGCCTCCAGTATGGAGAAAGATATCGCTTCATTTTTTGAAGGTGATATGTATATATCTGTAATAGATAAAATTTCCAAAATATCTTCTCTATATCCTAAAAACATAATATACTCTTCTAATTCATATTTTTTCACTTTTTGTTTTATAGCTTCTTGTTCTTCTCCTTCTCCTACTAATATCAATTTAAAATTTTCGATATATTTTTCTAACTCTCTTATGCCATCTATTAAAAAACTATGACCCTTTTCTTTATTGAATCTAGATATAGTAGTTAAAACTAAAGTACTATCATTTAAAGACATCTTACTTTTAAAAAAATTATTTTCAATAGGCTTATAGTGCTTTGTATCAACGCCATTATATATAACTTGAAGCTTAGCTTCAGATATTCCTTCCTCTATCAATGATTTTTTTACAGCTTCTGAAACACATATTATTTTATCTACAAATCCAGAAAATAATTTATTGAAAAATTTTATTTTTCCCTTATTATCTGCTATTAGATGGGCTGTCCAAACAATTTTTATTTTAGGATTAAATAATTTGGAAAGTACCGCTATATAATTTTCCCTTAAAAAATGGGTCTGAATTATATGAATATCATTTTCTTTACAATAATTAGCTACTTTTTTTGCAGCTTTCAAATCAAAGGGATTTTTCATATCTATAATATCCACATTTTTGCAAATATCTTGAATTTTTTTATGGTTTCCTCCTTTGTGGTCACAAAGGACAAAAAAATTCATATCTCCCTTCATATTTTCCACTATATTGAATAAATAAGTTTCCGCACCACCTTTTTCTATGCTGAAAATTATATGTAATATATTCACTTTCTAACTCCTTTCGAAATCTACTTTACATATATATTAGTATTGCCTTTATCTTCAAGAACTATTTACTAACACTTCTTCATTAAATTATACTATATATCAGCAAGGTTTCAAATAATTATATTATTATATTTCCCTGGAAATTTCCCAAGTTTAAAATAATTTTATTCACAAAAAAATAAGCATGAATTCATGCTTATTTTATCTTATAAATCTACAAGTCCAACACTTATCTTTAAACATTCATTTACTTTAACCATCATTTCATCACTAAATTTGCCGACTCGCTCTCTCAATCTCTTTTTGTCAATAGTTCTAATTTGTTCCAATAAAACTACTGAATCTTTAGGTAAGCCATATTCTGTAGCTTTGATTTCTACATGGGTTGGAAGTTTAGCCTTATTAATTTGAGAAGTAATTGCAGCTATTATAATCGTTGGACTATATTTATTTCCTATATCATTTTGTACTACAAGAACCGGCCTAATTCCCCCTTGTTCTGACCCTACTACAGGACTTAAATCGGCATAAAAAATATCACCTCTTTTAACTATCACACTTTTTCACACCCTGACCCTGTAAGTTTTGCTTCATAACTGTCTAGTTCTCTCATATCTTCTTCTAATCCTATTTCTGCTAAAGCCGAATTTATTTTGCTCATTTCTTTATAGCCATCTTTAAGCTTTTCACAAATTTCTACTCTTCTTTTTTCTCTAATATATAATTTCATTGCTTCTCTCACAAACTCACTTCTATTCTTTTTTTCCATGGAGACTATAAAATCAACCTCTTCTAATAAGCTATTAGGCAAACTTATCATAATCCTTTTAGTTTCAGCCATTAACATTTGCACCCCCAAGCCTTTTAGAGATTCCCCCATTAACCAATCCCATAAATAAGCCCCATTAAAAATATATTAATAGAATAAAAAAATATGATATAAAAATGACGAAAACATATACAGAATAATTATAGTTGTTTATTATCATTGTGTCAAATTTAAAGACATATTATACAAATTTTAGATTAATCTAATAAATAATCTAAAATTTTAACTATATTGCCATCCTTTATATAGACCCTAGGAACTCTCCTTCCAACCATACAAACAACTTCATAGTTTATAGTATTTAATTTCTCTGCTATTTCATCAATATGAGGAGCTCCATTTTTTCCATCTCCAAATAATACAACCTCATCTCCTACTTCTACATTTTCAATATCTGTTACATCGATCATACACTGATCCATACATATCTTTCCTACAATTGGTACTCTCTTGCCACCTATAGATACTTCTACTTTAGATGTTAAAAGTCTTGTAAAACCATCTGCGTATCCAATAGGGATTGTAGCTATTTTGCTTTTTCTTTTTGTAACAAATATTTGACCATAGCTAACTCCTGTACCTTCAGGAACTTCTTTTAAATGAGATATCTTAGCTTTTAAGGTCATAGCAGGTTTTAAACTTACTTTTTTCTTATCTACATCCTTTGAAGGATAAAGACCATAAATCATTATTCCGCCTCTTACCATATTTAAATTATATTCTGGCAAATCTATGGTTGCAGCACTATTTGATACATGCTTAATAGGAATATTTATATTTCTATCCTTTAATCTATCTATAATCCATTTATAATTTTTATATTGTTCTTTAGTGTATCCTTTATCTACTTCATCAGCTTTAGCAAAGTGAGTAAATATTCCTTCAATTTCTATATTAGGAAGTTTATATATTTTTTCTATGTCATCTATAGAACTCTCTTCTGCTCTAAAACCTATTCTTCCCATGCCTGAATCTACCTTAATATGAATTTTTCCTTTTTTGTTTAATCTACTAGCTGTTTTAGATAATTTTTCTGCAGACTCTAAACTATAGATAGTTTCAGTAATATCGTTTTCCACAGCTATCTTATGCTGGTTTTCTGGAGTAAATCCTAATATTAATATTGGTGCTTTTATACTTGCCCTCCTCAGTTCTACTCCTTCTGATAGTGTAGCAACTGCTAACCTATCAGCTCCATTTTCAAGAAACACTTTTGATGCTTCTATGGAACCATGACCATAAGCGTTAGCTTTTACTACAGCTGTTACCAATGCTTCTTTTTTAGTAATTCTTCTTACTTCTTTAATATTGTGAGCTAAATTATCTAAATTAATCTCAGTCCAAACAGGCCTTAGTTCTTCTAATTTACTCATCTTTGGCGACCTCCTTAAATGTCCTCATCTAATACTTTGTTATATTTAAATTTTTCATAATATACTTCTGTATTAACCATTCCATCCTTATCTAATAAATTCAACTTATATGGGACAAAATCCTCTTTATTTAGCCATATTTTTTGTTTATATCTATATTCAGTTTGATTTGGCAAATTTATTGTCAATATTATGTATTCTTTATCTTCTATATTTTCTGTAGATATATGAGGATTCTCACAAAGGCTTAAGTTTTCATAGAAATTTCCTATAAAAAAACTTTTGTCTAAAGATTTTATATTATCCATAGAAATAGTTTGATTTATACTAGGATGTTTTAAAAAGATTTTATTGCCATCATATATAATTATACACCCTAGACTCTCTTTTGGTTCAATAATTTCTAATTTAATCTTATCTGGTTTTATATATGTCTCATTAAATTTATACGATGTTTCTCCCTTATTGCTCTTAACTATTACCTTTGATACAGATTCATAGCTTTCAAAACTATCTATACTTTTTTTTAAACCATTTAAAATTTCTTCATTAGTTGGCTCTTTACAAGAAGTCATCCCAAGTATAACAATTAAAAATATAATACCAACTAATACTTTTTTCATATAATATTTCTCATCCCTCAATTTGAATTTTTATAAACTAAATCTATTGCATATGGAATATTTTCTAAAATATCTCCTGCAATTAACCCATACTCTCCTTTTTCTTCTTTAGATAAATCACCAGCAAGACCATGAATATAAGTACCTAGAATAGTTGATTTATATTCTTCTATTTGCTGACCTATGAAACTAGTTATAATACCTGTAAGAACATCTCCACTACCTGCTGTTGCCATACCTGGATTTCCTGATTCATTTATATATACTTTTCCTTCATTATCGGAAACTACTGTGTTTGCTCCTTTAAGGACTGTTATTGTATTATATTTTTGAGAAGCTATTTTACAGTATTTTATCCTATTCTTCTGTATTTCCTCTATACTTGTATTAAGTAGTCTAGAAAGTTCTCCTGGATGGGGAGTTATAATAGTTATTCCTTTCCTTTTAATCAAAATTTCTGGCTTTTGAGATACACAATTTAATCCATCTGCATCCAATACTATTGTTTTTTCAGTCATATTAAGTATTTCTTCTACTACTTTAATTCTTTCATCATCTACGCCCATTCCTGGACCTAAAGCTATAGCATCTAAACCTTTAATGTTCTTTTCTATACCTTCTAAACTATCTAAAGTAATATTCCCTTTATTATTGTCCTCTACTGGTTTTATTATGGCCTCTGTTAATTTAATAGATAGTATATTTAATAGAGACTTAGGTGCTATTGTATAAACTAATCCACTTCCACTTCTTAAAGCAGCCTTGCTAGAAAAATATACTGAACCAGTCATTCCTGTACTTCCTCCAATTATACCTACTCTTCCAAAAGTACCCTTATGACTATCCTTTTTTCTTATTGGCAATATATTTTTCATATATTTTATAGATTTCATTCCTCCCTCGCCAATTACCATGGCTATTGCATATTCACTTTCATGAGTTATAGATAAATGAATATTTTTAATACCTTTCTCATTCATTATGAAAAGAGCCTTCCCATATAATTTTACGTAAGGCCTACCAAGATTATTATGAAAAACTTCAATTTCATTCCAACTAATTTTTCCTATACCAGTACCTAATAGCTTACTCACTGCTTCCTTAGTCGCAAATATTCCTCCAATAGTGCATGAATTTTCATTTTTATTTCTAATATAATCTATTTCTCTAGGAGTAAAAATTTTTCCAAAGAATCTTTCTTTCTTTGTTTTAATAATTTTTTCTATCCTTTCTAATTTCACTATATCTATTCCTATACCTTGAATCATTTTATCTTCTCTACCTCTCTATTCAAATATCTCTCTATCTAATTTCTCAATTTCTTTGTTTCCCAATATTCGATGTAAAAAAGTATAGTTATTGTCTATCCACTCTTCATAATCATGCTTTTCATTTATAAGATCTCTTAATCTTTCCCTTAAAGCTTCTAGCTCTCTTACTACATTGGATAGTCTTTCTTCTTTACTTTTTAGTTCACTATATCCATAGTTTACAGTGGCTTTCAAAAGTTCATAGTTTGATTTTCTTATTTCTTTTGGAAAGCTTTCTAGTTTAAAGGTCAATTCATCTATAGTTTCATTTATCCAATATATTTTCTCTTTATATTCATCTAAGAGTCCTACTGACTCAACTTTTTCATCATTGTTCACTGCATCTGAAATACCTAGTATCATTTTCATACATTTTAATTTCTCTTTATGCCAATGGGAAATTTCTCTTTCAATTTTATTCTGTTTTTCTAATAGTTCCTCCAATTCTTTTTTGCAATCTTGAATATCTTTATCATCTACTTGATTAAACAGCTTTAGCCAATCTTCATCTCTAACCAATATTGGAACTTTATTTTTAAATATTATATTTTCATCTAATTCTATATCTTTTTCTCCATTTTTAATAAACATAAAATTTACCTCCCTCTTTAAATTATACTACAATTTAAAGAATTTTTTAAATGAGGTTTTAGTTTCATTTTATAATAAAGTATTTTCAATTAGATTCTAATCTGTCTAATGCATCTTTTGCACTCTTATATCCTGCCTTCAATTTTTTTAAAAATTCATCCTGGTCCATAAAATAGTTAAGATTTCTAAATATACTTTGTCCCTTATATAAATCATTTTCCGTTAAGCACACCATTAGAATAAATTCAACATATTCATTTTTCCATATAACAGGATGTTCCAACACAGCCAGAGCTATACAAGATTTTTGAACTTTTTTAGGATCTCCATGGGGAATCGCAAATTTCTTTCCTACTTCCGTAGTCATAATTCTTTCTCTTTTAATAACGGTTTCCTCAAATCCATCTTTTAAGTATTGTCTTTCTTTTAGTGTTTGACACATTTCAAATAAAATATCTTCTTTATTTGAAAATTTACATCTTCTAAAAAAAATTTCCTTACATAACAAATCTTCCGATTTATAAACTGTCATATTATAATAATCAAAGATAAAATTTTCTAACCTTTCAATATCATATTCATTTAAAATAGGACTAACAATTAAAGATTCTTTATTTTCTTGTATAGGTACTGTAGAAATAATAAGATCTATATCTTTAAGTTTATATGTATTAAGTTTTGTTGATGATCTCACACCTACTATTTCTAGCTCCTTAAATCGTCTTTCTAATTTAGCCAATAAAAGCTGGGAAGTTCCTATTCCTGTATGACATACAACAAGACATCTTATTCTCTTCTTATTCCTTTCTACAGCTGCCCCTATATGAATAGCAATATACCCAATTTCTGATTCAGGTATTTTTATATCTAAGTACTTTTCAAAAACCACACTAGTCATCCAAGATACACCATATATTTCTGGATAATCTTCCTTTATCTCATCTAATATGGGGTTTTTTAGTGTAAGTCCATATTTCAACCTATTTATGGTGGGTCTTAAATGTAAAACCAATCCATTCAGAAGATTTTGATCCTTAGTGAGATCAATTTTTAAAGCTTCACTAGCTATATTTATTATATTTTTCGCCATTATTAATGGCAACTTAAAACCATTTGTTTCTTCAAAAGAAAAATTTAAATTTTCTAATTCTTTTTCATGTCTTTTACTACCTAAAATATGGAGAGTTATATATCCTATTTCAAATTTGGGTATTTTAATACTAAATAATTTCTCCATTTCATTGGCCATTTCTTTGGCACATCTAAATTCCTCTGTATGATTGATACTATTAAATGTTTCATTAGACATAGTAATATCTTTATTTTCCTGAATCCTTTTTATGGATATAGCTATATGAACTATTAAATTGATAAAGGCTTCTTGAGAAAATTTGAAGTCCAATTCTTTCTCTATATCTACTAATAATTCTTCTATAGCTTTATAATCTAAATTCATAAGAACCTTTAGTTGCTTTAAAGTATTGTAATCTATTCTACCATCATATTCACTATAGAATTCTTCTTTCATATTATTAGGCTTTTTAATCTCTTGTATAAAATTAGAAATTGCCTTCCTATAGTTTGCCTCTTCACCAATAATATCTATATAATTTCTTCTTCTATCCAACATAAGATTGTAGTTTTCGAGCCATTGTTCTACTTTTTTTAAATCTTTATAAATAGTGTTGGTACTAACATAGAGTTCTTCAGCAAGTTTTCTATAAGTTATATTTTTTCCATTCAAAAATAAGGCTTTAAGAATATAAGCCTTCCTCTCATTTGGAGAGAAAGGCTCTATATAAACTACATCCTTATCTTTAATCTTTTCAAGAAGTAAAACCTTAGTTTTATTTGGTCCTTCTATGCTTATACCTACTCCTCTTTTTCTTATCAATAAAAGTCCTTCCCTTTCAACATAGTCATCTAGTTTATCCAAATCATTCCTTATAGTTTTATTTGAAACTCCAAGTTCTTCAGATATTTTATTTACGGTTATTGGACTTGTAGAAATAAGAAGTATTCTTAGGATTTCTTTTAATCTAATGTTCACAAAATTCCTCCTTAGACAAGAGAACTAATCTTCAGATATCTTTTTGACAATCATATCTAGAAGGGGACCAGTCTTCTTTATAACATCACCAATATCTACATTTACTATAGGAATATCCTTGAATCTATCCTTTCCCTTTATAGCCATATCTTTTGTAATAATCACCACATTAGCCCCTACTAAATCATCAGATGTTATTTTATTCTCAATTCCAATGGAACCTTGAGTTTCTACTTTTATATCATATCCTCTAGCTTTTGCCTCTCTCTCTAATGCTTCTGCTGCCATATAAGTATGAGCAATTCCTGTTGGGCAAGCTGTTACCGCCAATATCTTCATATTAACCACCTCTCTAATTATAAACTATTCAAACTCTACAACTATATCTGTGGATTCATCATCTTCTTCTTTTTCTATAACTTCCTTTTTTAAAATATTAACCATAAATGCAGTTACTGCAACACCTATTAGTATAGATACTATAAACATAAGTTTATTATCAATTACAGGTAATACTATTGGTCCTCCATGAGGTGCATGATCTCCAACTTTTCCTATAGCTGCAATTGCAGAACCTACTGAAGAACCTACCATTATAGATGGTATGACTCTTAATGGATCTGCTGCTGCAAAGGGAATAGCACCTTCTGTTATACCAATCAACCCCATCATTATAGCTCCCTTTCCAGCCTCTCTTTCAACTTTAGTATATTTATTGGGACTAATTAATGAAGCTATACCCATTCCTAAAGGTGGTATGCAAACTGCAACTGCAACTGCTCCCATAACTATATATATTCCTTCTCCAATTAATGTAACTCCAAACATAAAAGCTACTTTATTAACTGGTCCCCCCATGTCAAAAGCTACCATAGCGCCTATAATAATTGCCAATACCACTGAATTTTTAGTACTCATACTTTTTAATCCATAAGTCATGGAATTCATTAATTTTCCTATTGGTGCACCTATTAAATACATGACTGTTCCTACTATTAGTGAAGTTATTAAAGGTATCACAAATATAGGCATTATTGCTCTCAATTGTTGTGGAACCTTCCAAGATTTTATCCATCTTGCCACATATCCTGCTACAAAGCCTGCTATAATTCCTCCTAAAAATCCTGCCCCTATTTCATTAGCTAAAGCTCCTCCTACTAACCCAGGAGCTAAACCTGGTCTATCAGCTATTCCAAATGCAATAAATCCAGACAATACAGGAACCATTAGCCCAAGGGCAAGTCCACCTATACTATTCATTTTCACAAGTATTGGATTAGTAATATTAGCTCCTGTTCCTGCTTCTATACCACTTAAGGCTATGGCTAATGCAATCAACACACCACCAATAACTACAATTGGAATCATATAAGATACACCTGTCATAAGATAAGTTCTAATATTTTTAACTTCCCTATTCATCTCAAGCACCCTCCTAATATTATTTTATTAAAATAATCTCTAAAAATAAGTATTTCTAACTACATTAAACTTCAAATAATGATACAATCACTCAAATACCTCATTCAAAATTTTTATAAGATTATCTTTACTATTTGTAACCAGCAATTTTTCTTTAAATTCTTCATCCATTAGTTTCCTTGATAATGCTGCTAATATCTTTAAATGCTCATTAGATGAAGACTTTTCAGGAACAGCTATCATAAATATTAGATTAGCTAAATCTTCTTCCTCACCCCATATAACTGGATTCTTAATTTTAGCAAAAGCTAAAGTAGGAACATTCACTGCATCAGTCTTACCATGAGGTATACCAACACCATATCCTACATAAGTATTTGTTAAATTTTCTCTATCAATAACGGATTTTATATATTCACTTACATTTTTTAGTCTATTTTTCTTATCCATTAAAAATGCTAAATGTTTAATAATATCTTCTTTACTATATAAATCTAGTTCAGGTTCAATTAAATCTTTATCTATAATATCTACCATAATTAATGCTCCTCTCATATAATAATAAAACTCTTTCTCTATTAATAGATGATAACACAGAAAAACAGCTAGTTATTATATAATAGTTACCATATCATTGTGGTAATTTTTCTATAATAAAACCTCTAATTTAATATTAAATTAGAGGTTTTATTATACTATCTTATGGTTTCTAATATTTCATTCTCCACTTTTTCTACATGTGGTACATAGCTTTTTATTAATTTACAACTCCCAACAATTCTATAATTTCCTAATTTAGCAGGAATAAGTATACTATCTCCTAATTTTATACTTTCTTCACCATTATGATACTTTATCATTCCCTCACCTTCTACACATGTAAAAATAAAAAATCTTTCTTCATCACTAATTTCTTCAAAGCTGTTTATTACATCATAAACTTCTAATGAAAAATGTTCATCTAAACAATAATAAGTCTTACTATAGTTATCCCTTTCTATTTTTAAGCCATTACTTCTCTTACCTTCAAAATTAAAATTCATAACATCTAAAGCTTTATTTATATGTATTTCTCTACCCCTATTATAATCATAAACTCTATAGGTAGTATCACTATTTTGTTGAATTTCTGCAATAATTAATCCTGGTCCCATTGTGTGTATTAGACCACTTTTCAAGTAAAATACATCACCTTTTTTTACTTGAATTTTTTTCATATACTTTTCTACCTCTCCAGTTTCTATAGCTTTCTTAAATTCTTCTTTAGTACAATTCTTAGTCCCTAATACTATATAGGAATCTTCTTTAGCATCTAAAACATACCAAGCTTCTGTTTTACCCATTTCTCCCTCGTGAAGAGTAGCATATTCATCATTAGGATGAACTTGAATAGAAAGCTTATCACTAGTGCTTAATAACTTTATCAATAGAGGAAATGTTTCTCTAGAGATTTTAGTTCCTAATAAATCACTACCAAGCTTTTCTATAAGCTCATCTAGTTTCATTCCATTATATTTACCATTCTTCACTATGCTAATACCCTTTGGGTGACAGGCAACATCCCAACTCTCACCAATTTTACCATTGGGTACACCATCTCTAATTTTTTTAAAATCTTGACTCCCCCAAACTTTTTCATAATATAAATTGTTAAATTTTATTGGATACATAATTTAGCCCCCTAGACATATAATGGTACTTTGTACTTTTTATTTTTCATTTTATAATGATATTAATTACTGTCATATTATATAAAACAAAAACCTTTTTTACAACATACCTAAACTTCCATACAACGTGAACTATTATAACATAGAAATAAAAAAGGAATTCTCTTAAACTAGAGAGTTCCTTTTATTTTATATTATTTCAATTATCTGTTCTCAAAAATGTGCCAAACGAAGGTCCCGGTGGCACATTATTTCACTAAAATTGTATCAGCTATTTCTTTATCAACAGCTATCTGAGTATACCCTACTTGAAAAACATAGGAAGGAAAAGTTTGAATAACTTTGACAGATGAACCAGGGAATACCCCCATAGCCATCATTTTCCTTATAATATCATCCCTATTTGTTTTTATCTCAACTATAGACCCTTCAAAGCCCTTTTCTATATTAGCTAATGTTTTCATTTGCTTTCTCTCCTTTTTCTTCTTAAAAACTTAGACAATCTTGACTTTCTTACTATTTCATATCCACAATTTGGACATTTATACTTCCCACAGTTCTTACTGAACGGACAACTAGAACAGGATTTTTTACTTTCTTCTTCTGTGAATTCAAATCCACAAAAATTGCATTTAATCATACTAAAGCCCCTGTAGTAATAAGTATCCAATTTAATGCATAGCCTGCAAAGAAAGAAAAAACAAATACAAAAGCTGCTATATAGATAGCCGTTTTAAGGCCTCTTTCCTTAATCATCATTACAAATTGAGCAACACAAGGTACAAATAATGTTAAGGTAGCTGAAGCTACTACTAATTGTCTTGCAGATAATATACCGCCTTTTACTAAATCAAATAATCCCGCTGCACCATAATCTCTTCTAAAAAATCCAAATAAGAATATTTCACTAACTTCTTCAGGAAGTCCAATTGCTGTGACAAAAGGTCTAAATATATTAACTAATACTGAAAAAATACCTATTATATTGCCGAACCAAATAAATACACTTATAAGTATAAATAATGGCAGTACTTCAGCAAAATACCATTCCATTCTAGTATAGGTTTTCACCAATACATTAGATAATTTAGGAAGTCTTAATGGAGGCATTTCCATATAAAATAGTGGTTCTTCTCCAGGTAGAACCTTAGCAGCTAAATATCCAATAAATAAAAATACTACAACTATAAATATAAGCCACACAAGTAAAGCTTTAGGTTCTCCAGAAAGTAATGAAAGAATCACACCAAGTTGTGCCGAACAAGGAATAGCCAAGGCTAATAACAAGGTGGATATAATCCTCTCCCTTTCAGTTTCTAAGGTTCTACTAACCATAGTAGCCATAGTATCGCAACCAAATCCTAGTACCATAGGTATTACAGCTCTTCCATTAAGTCCTATCTTTTTAAATAGTCTATCTACTAACATTGCAAGTCTTGGAAGATATCCACTGTCTTCAATAATGGAAAAAACAAAAAAGAAAGTTCCAACTATAGGTAAAACTATAGCTATAGCATATCTTATTCCTAAAGTTATAATTCCATAATCTCCACCAATTAATGTTCTAAGCCATTCCCAAGATACATAATCGTTTAATATATTATTAATCCAAGGATTTATATAAGCTTCAAATATATTACCTTCTAAAAAATCTACTATGACTCCAGCACCAAATTGCCCTACAAATTTATAAAGTCCAAAATAAAGAACTAAAAGAGCTATAGGAACTCCTGTAATTGGGTTTAACATGATTTTGTCTAAAGTTTCGGAAAAACTTTTCTTATTTGTTTCTGTTTTTACCATTACATTGTCTGTTAAAGTTTTAGCATATTTTTGTCTATAAGATGATATAACAAAAGTTAGAGGTCTTTCATATTTATTTTTAGTTTCTTCTACTATACTTATTATTTTTAAATAGTTTTCTTTTTCCCTTTCTTTTATCTCCTCTAATGAGTCTTCATCCTCTTGGAGTAAAAGTAAAGACAATGCTCTTTTAGATATTATATAATCTTTTTCTAAACTAGCTTCAATACCTTTTATTGCATTTTCTATTGTATCATCATATATAGTATCAGACCCTATTGACATATTTATCTATCCTTTCTTTTAATGTATCTATTCCTTCATTTAGAGCTGCAGTAGTTGAAATCACTGGTATGCCTAATTTTTCTTCTAATTTTCTTACATCAATTTTAAGACCTAACCGTCTTGCTTCATCCATAATATTTAATACTAATAATACTGGAAGTTCACTTTCTATTAATTGAAAAGTTAGAGGAAGCATCCTTTCTAAATTTTTTGCATCTATTACATGAATTACTGCATCAGGCTTTTCTTTAAATAAAAGTCTTTTAGTTACTTTTTCTTCTTCTGTAATACACATAAAAGAATACATTCCTGGTGTGTCTATTATTTCATACTCTTTATTTCCTATAATACCTTTACCTCTAGAAACTTCTACAGTAGTTCCTGGATAATTTGATACTGTTACATAGGATTTAGTCAATCTATTAAATAAAACACTTTTTCCTACATTTGGAGTCCCCACAAGTACAATCTTTTCTGCTTCTTTTCTTTCTAACACTTTCTCATCAATAATACTCTCATTATTATTCAAAGTCTCAACATCATTAAAAGATTTCATAAAAACTGCCTCCCCGACATTGAAAATCATTTTCAATAAATGACAAAAACTTACTCTCCGTTTATTTTTTATACAGAGAGTATTGATAGCTGTTTTCACTTACATATATATTTTATATGATAATAGATATCAATTCAATATTTTTTTAACAATTTTTTATCTTTGTCCATAACTATTTAGATAAAAATCTCTCATATATTTTACATCTTCATCATTTAATTCTACTACTTTACCTAAAATTTTAGCATATATAGTAGCTTCTGCTGATTTCTCTAATATTAAAGCAATTTTTAAAGCTTCATTTAAGTTTCTTCCTACTGCTAATGCACCATGATTTGCTAATATAGCTGCATTTCTTCCTTCTAAAGCCTTTATTGTATTTTTAGCAAGTTCTAAACTTCCTGGAAGTGCGTATTCTCCAACTCTTACATTTCCTCCTACTATCTGTACCAAATCTTCTACTGTAGCTGGTATTACTTTCCTAGCTATTGCAAATGCTGTACAATAAGTACTATGAGTATGTACAATAGCATGAGTATCTTTTCTACATTTATAAACTTCCATATGAAGATTGTATTCAGTTGAAGGTTTAGTTTTGCCATCTATTATATTCCCTTCTAAATCAAGTATAGGAATATCTTTAGGCTCTAATATACTATAATCTATGCCACTAGGAGTTATGGCCATTAGATTTTCATTTATTCTTCTACTTATATTTCCCCAAGTACCAACTACTAATTTAGTATCAGACATTTTAATGCCTATATCTATAATTTCTCTTCTTTCTTTTTCATATTTTAGATTCATGTTCTCACTCCTATAGCTTTATCAATGAATTAGTACAATTACAATTTTCTTGATTTAATTCCGTTTGCAAAGCATCTATAAATAGTTTTGTGACTAGCTCTTTTTTTCCTTCCATAGCACCAGCTATATCATGAACTGTTATTCCAGTTGGTTCTATACCTGTACACCAATTGCTTATAATTCCTATAGCTGAATAACAAACTTTTAATTCTTTTGCAAGAATTACTTCCGGTACATTAGTCATACCTACTACATCTCCACCTAAGGCCTTGTACATTCTTATCTCTGCAGCAGTTTCAAATCTTGGTCCTTCAGTACATACATAAACTCCCTCACCCTTTATTTCAATGTTTTTCTCTTTTGCTACTTTATAAAAATTCTCTCTTAAATTAGTGCAATAGGGATCGGACATATCACTATGTATTACCCCTTCATTTCCACCTTCATAAAAAGTTATAGGTCTTGATTTAGTAAAATCTAAAAAATCATTTATAACTACTATATCTCCTGGAGCATAGTTTTCATTCATAGATCCTACTGCCACAGTAGCATATATATATTTTATACCAAGTTTTTCTAAAGCTTTCATATTTGCTCTATAATTAATTAAATGTGGAGGAACAGAATGGCCCTTTCCATGACGGGGAAGAAAAACTATTTCTTCCCCTTTTATCTTCACTATATATACTTCTACTTGTCCATACTCAGTATCAATATTTTTTATATAGGATTCTTCCCCTATATCATAAACTCCTGTACCACCAATTATAGCTTTTTCCATTATTTCACCTTCCTAACAGATTATATTCTAATACAAAAATAATTGTTCTTTTTATCTTACGATCTCAATTTCAATATATTTTCTTTAAAAGGTGGATTTATAATTCCCTTTTCTGTAATAATAGCTGTAATATTCTCATTAGGGGTTACATCAAATGCTGGATTATATGCCTCTATTTCTTCTGGTGCTATTCTCACTCCCTGAATATGAGTAACTTCTTCATCATCCCTTTCCTCTATAACAATTTCTTTTCCAGTTTCAATATTAAAATCTATAGTAGAAATAGGTGCTGCAATATAAAAAGGAATATTATAAGTTTTTGCAACCACAGATAACATGAAAGTACCTATTTTATTTGCAGTGTCTCCATTTGTTGCTATTCTATCTGCTCCCACAACTATTAAATCAATTTTTCCATCTCTAATAAGAGTAGCAGCTACACTATCAGAAATAAGCTTGCAAGGTATATTCTCTTTTACAAGTTCCCAGCTAGTAAGTTTTGCCCCTTGAAGCCTTGGCCTTGTCTCATCAACATAGACAAAAATATCTTTTCCTGAGTAAAAAGCAGATCTTATAACCCCTAGAGCTGTCCCATATTCCACAGTAGCTAATGCTCCTGCATTACAATGAGTAAGTATTGTAGCTTTTTCTGGAACAAGAGTATTGCCGTACTCTCCCATTGCCTTATTTATTTTTACATCTTCCTTGGCAATATTGTTTCCCTCTTCTTTTAATTTTTCGTATATTTCTACAGGAGATAATTCTTTATTTTCTTCAATAATATTTTCCATTCTTTTAATTCCCCACATAAGATTCACAGCTGTAGGTCTAGATTTATTTAAAGTATTTGATACTTCCTTCATCTTTTCTAGAAAATCCTTTTTATCCAAATGTTTATATTCTTTTGCCCCTAAAACAACTCCATAAGCTCCACTAGCACCAATGGCAGGAGCACCCCTTACTACCATATCTTTTATGGCAAAATCTACATCAGTATAATTTTCACATACAAATATTTCAAAAGAATTTGGTAATTTTCTTTGATCAATTAAATAGAGCTTTTCATCTTTAAATTCAAGAGTTTTTATTTCCAAAAATATCAACCCCTATCTGTTTATTAAATCTTTAGCACACCTTTCTGCATTGTACATGACCTTTTCTACATCAATAGTTCTTATTTCATATCCTTCCATGATTATTTTTCCATTTACTATTACTGTATCAACATCAGAAGCCTGACAAGAATAAGCAATAGCTGAAACTACATTGTGTTTAGGGTATAAATGAGGCTTTTCCATATCTATAAGGATTAAATCTGCCTTTTTACCTACTTCTATAGAGCCTATTTCTTTGTCCCAGTTCAAAGCTTTAGCTCCATTTATAGTCCCCATTTCTATAGCCTTAATAGCTGGAACAGATGTGGCTTCTTTTAAAACTCCTTTATTTATAAGAGCAGCAAGATTTATTTCTTCAAACATATTTAGATTGTTATTACTTGAAGAGCCATCAGTACCTAATGCTACACATATTCCCTTGTCTAGCATTTTTTGCACAGGAGCAAATCCACTAGCCAATTTTAAATTGCTACCTGGGTTATTTACAACTGCTACATTGTTTTCCCCTAGAATCTCAATATCTTCATCAGATACATGGACACAATGAGCTGCTAATGTTGGATACTTAAATAATCCTAGATCATAAACATGTTTAATTGGTGATTTATTAAATTTATAAAAACTTTCTTCTACTTCTTTTCTAGTTTCTGAAAGATGGACATGTATTCCTGCTCCCAATTCATTAGCTAAGTTCATTATTCTTTTAAGATAATCTGGACCACATGTATATGGTGCATGAGGTGCAACCATTACCTTTATTCTGCCATCCGCTTTTCCATGCCAATTATTATAAAGCTTTTTTGTATCTTCTAATTTTTCATTATTAATTTTCTCACTATCTTCTTCTATAAGCCCCCTAGACAATACTCCTCTAATACCAGATTCTTCTACTGCTTTTCCTACTTCATCCATGAAAAAATACATATCAGAAAAGCATGTAACTCCAGATTGTATCATTTCTACAATACTAAGCATAGAGCCCCAATAAATATCTTCTGCTTTAAGATTTGCTTCTACTGGCCATATTTTTTGTGTAAGCCATTCATGTAATGGCACATCATCTGCATAGTTCCTCAAAAGAGACATAGCTATATGAGTATGAGCATTTATAAGTCCTGGAAGAGCTACCTTACCATTTCCATCTATTACTCTATCTACCTTTATATCTCCTCTTAAATATCCAATATGTTCAATTTGATTATCTACAATATAAATATTAGTATTTTCAACAGGTTCTTTTTCTTTTCCCATTGGCAAAAGAGTTACATTCTTAATTAAAATTCCCATATAAATCACTCCATTCTTTTCTACTCAATCTAATTATATTAATTATTTTTTAAGTTAAAAATAGTACACCTCTTAATATCTCAAAATAATCTTCAGAATTTAAAATTATAGTTTTAGGCCCAATTTGCTTAACATTTGGATAAAAAGAATGTCTATAAGCCATTGCATGAGTAGAATATTTTATTTCTATTTCAAATGAACTAGGTAACTTTATCTTACATTTATCTAAATCTTTTCTTAATGCTTTTTCTACTCCTTCTTTAATTCTAGATATGGCTACATCCGGATGAATGCTTACTGTAGAATTGCCAATTCCTTCATTAACTGCTACTGTGACTATATTTTCATTTAATTTATGTGCTTCACTACAAAGTCCTTTATCTCCACTTAAAAAGGCAACAGGCACTCCCAAATAAGCTGCTATATAGGAATGTAACAAGAACTCACTACAATTCTCTCCATTTAATTTAATATAGTCTATTGTGCTACTATTCATAGTATGAGCTAGAGGATTAAAATTAGTGCCTCCTCCAGAATGGTATCCTATATACATTAGAGCATCAAAAGATTCGTCTAGCCCTTGAACCATTGAAAAAGGATGTCCACTCCATCCTCTAATTAATCTAATATTTTCAGTTAATTTAGATGGATCTAAATTTCTTCCAGTTTCATGGGCATCTTTTATCCAAATTTCATCTGCTCCTGCATTAGTAGCACCTTTACACGCTGCTTCTACTTCTCTAGTCATTTGCTCAGCAAAATACCTATAATCTTCTTTAGTTTTCTCTGTTTCATCCCAATGTGCAATTCCAGTAACTCCCTCAATATCTGTACTTATATATATTTTCAATCGAATCCCCCCATTTCTATATTATATGTTAATTCTACCCTTTATTTAGTTCTAATTCAAGAAAACCCCTAAGTTAAATTTAACTTAAGGGTTTAAAGTATATATTAAACTAGCTCACCAGCAGCTGACTTTTCTTTTTCTTCTTTTGTCATACGTGCTATGGCAAGTCCTGTACCACTCAATAATATAACTAAAATAGGAGTAAGATAATTAAAAAATGCCCATTTTCCATATTGTAAAGTCTTAACTCCTAATATAGTAGTCATGAAAACTCCGCAAGTATTCCAAGGAATAAGAGCTGAAGTCAGCGTTCCTCCAGATTCTAATGCATTAGATAAAGTCTTTGGATGCAAACCTTGTTCCCTATATGCATTTGCATACATTCTACCAGGAACTACAACTGAAATATATTGTTCCGGCATAGTTACATTGCTAACAAAACAAGTAAGTATAGTCATGGTTATAAGACCAGTAGCAGTTTTTATTCTTCTAAGTAATGTATTAACTATAACTTCTAATTGTCCTGTTTTCTCCATAATACCGCCAAACATCATAGCTAAAATCGTCAAAGATATAGAGTCCATCATACCGGATAACCCTCCAGCAGTAAGAAGACTATCTATAGTCTTTACCCCAGTTTCACTTATATAACCTGCAAAGCCAGCATCTAATAATTGTCCTAAATTTGAACCTTGAAATATAACTGCTTCAATAGCTCCTAAAATTATACCTATTGTTATGCCAGGAATAGCAGGCATTTTAAAAGCTATACTGACTATTACAGCTATTGGTGGTATTAATAAAAATGGTGAGATATTAAAACTAGCGGAAAGTCCTTGTTGTATCGCATCTATAGCTGAAGTGTCTGCATTGACACCTTTAAAACGAATACCTATGATTAGATATAATACCAATGCTATTGCGTAAGAAATTAAAGTGGTAGGAAGCATAAATTTAACATGGGTAAATACATCAGTTCCTGCCATTGCCGGCGCAAGATTCGTAGTATCTGAAAGTGGCGAAAGTTTATCTCCAAAGTAGGCTCCAGATAATATAGCTCCTGCTGCTATAGGAGCTGGTATACTTAGTCCTTTTGCAATACCCATAAGTGCAATACCTATGGTTCCTGCTGTTCCCCAACTAGTTCCTGTTGCCAGAGAAGTGATGGAACATATTATAGTAGTAGCTACTAAAAATATGGTAGGATTTAAAATATTAAGCCCATAATAAATCATAGTAGGAACTACTCCCGCTAAAAGCCAAGTGCCAATTAATATACCAATAATCGCCAAAATAATTATTGCCTGTAATGCTTGGTATATACCATCAAGCATTCCTTTTTCAATATCTTCCCAGCTATAACCTATTTTAAGTGAAATAATAGCTGCAAAGATGGTTCCTATAAACATGGGAATATGGGGTTCAGCTTCAAATTTAGCTATACCTATTCCCATTACTAATACTAAAAATATAAGAGATAAAATAGCTTCATACAAATAAGGCTGTCTCACTTCCTTCGTTGTCACTTTATTACCATCATCCATAATAACCAACTCCTTTTTATATTTATTTTTATAGAAAACGTTTTCATGGAAATACTATTATGTAACTTTACGTAAAGTATTCTGCCGCATTGTGAATAATCCTTCTTTTTTGATGAGTTTAAATATTCTGTGTTTTTTTACTTAACTACTATGATACTTCATTATAATAATATTTTCAACATTTTTCTCAAAATATTTTTATCTTTTTATTAAAGTTTGTATGTGATTTATTATATCACGAATATTCTTTACTCTAAAGCTTTAGTTGATGTTTTAACTTTTTAATGCTAGAATACCTTTATATATAGTATATGAGAGGTGATTTTATGAATAAAATAGTAGAAGCTTTCATTGAAATACCTAAGGGTAGTAGTAATAAATATGAATATGATTTAGAAAGAAAAGTATTTGTTTTAGATAGAGCTTTATTTTCTCCTATGTACTACCCTGCTGATTATGGATTTGTGCCATATACTTTAGCAGAGGATGGAGATCCATTAGATATTATGGTTATAATGTCTAATCCTACTTTCCCAGGATGCTTAATTGAATCACGAGTGATAGGTATGTTTCTAATGGAGGATGAAAAAGGAAAAGATGAGAAGATAATTTCTGTACCTGTTAGTGATCCAAGATATGAAGATATACAAACTATAGAAAATATGGGAGCCCATTTAAAAAAGGAATTTGAACATTTTTTCTCTGAATACAAACAATTAGAAGGAAAGGAAGTCCATGTAAAAGGCTGGGCAGGAGTAGAAGAAGCTTTAAAAGCTATTGAAACTTCTAAAGAAAATTTCAAAAATAAAAACCTCTAGTCTCTACTAGAGGTTAATTTTTCTATTATAGCTTTAAATTCTTCTATGTCTTTATCCATGCCCGAAGTACCTTCCTTAGGTTTCATAAGAAAATTTCCTTTGTTATCTATAAAAAAAGCTGTCGGGGTAGATTGAGCAAATTCTATAAGTTTATAAATATAATCTTCGTCTGGAACTATATTATTAAATTCTATTTCTATAGTATCGACGACTTTTTTAGCTGCAGCTTCATTTACTTCCCCATCTATTACAATTCCTAAGACATTTACTCCACTATCTTTATATTCTTTATGTATTTTGTTTAAAGCTTCTAATTCTGTAATACATGGTGAACATGTACTTTGCCACATGGGAACAATAGTCAATTCATAGTCATTGAATACCTTATCTGTTATTTCCTCACCTTTTAAATTATTTAATTTAAACTCTGGAATTTTTTTGCCAACTATTGAGTTTTGCTCATCTTTTCCTATTTCTATTTCATTTATTTTTTTAGGTTTTTCTTTGTTTCCTCTATAAAGGGAAAATATACTTAAGACTATTACCAATACTGTTGCTATTATGCCTACTATTTTCTTATTCTTTTCCTCCAAAATAATCCCCCTTTATTTTTATTTAAATATTTCATTTTTTATATATTTAGCCATTTCTTTTCCTAAGACTCTATGACTTTCTGGATCTAGATGCAATCCATCTATTTTACTAGTTTCAATTATTTTTGATGAATCTAGCAAATGGCACTGTTCATTAAGCACTCTATTAAATTCTTGGGAAAACTGTTTGCTTTTATCTGCTGTCTTTTCAGCAATAGGGAGTAAATAAGGAGAATCTTTCACTTCTGATGGAATAAATATTGGTGGAGGTATTATGACTAATATTTCTGGCGAAGCCATTTTGGGCCCCGTTTCACTTTTCTTAATAATATTTATTAACATCTCCACACTTTCAGCTATTTCATAAGAGGTTACAGAAAATCTATATTTTAAATCATTGCTTCCTAGAAATAACACTACTAAGTCTATAGGTTTATGAGTATGTAAACAAGGTAATAAATATGTTTTTCCATTTCTATAATCTCCCTTTACTGGATCATCCCATACAGTAGTTCTTCCATTTAAACCTTCTGGTATTATATCAAAATTATTCCCTAGTTCCTTTTGCAATACACTAGTCCATCTTATTTCTTTAGGATATCTACCTGAGCCATCAGGATTATATCCCCAAGTATTTGAATCTCCATAACAAAGTACTGTTCTCATTTTTTATCCCCTTTCTCATAAAGTAAAACTCTTTTAAATAATTATATCATTAAAAGTCAATTTTTTTGTTTATACCCTTTAATGATTAATATATTTAAAATTGGAACATAATAATTGAAAGAGATTTTAATATATATTATGAGAGGAGATAAAATGGAAAACTTAAAATCTGTTAATGAAATGATAAATCAAACTAAAAAAATAGAAGAGAATAATTTTAACAATTTGGAACATCTAACAAGTATGGAAATACTCCTAACTTCTAATGACTATGCTAGAAGTAAAGATCCAAATATTTCAAGAACTTTTTATAGATTGCAAGAAAAAGCTGAAGATATAAATACTCTAACAAAAGAACTTTTATCTAGCTTAGAAGATAAAACTAATAATCATGAAAGTATTCACTAGATAATATACAGTTTATTGTTATATTTTTTCACATAGTATTAGTCTGCGAATTTTTTTTAGCGTAGTGCGAATTCAATGATTTTAAGTTATTAAGTCTTTCTTCCGAAAAAGTTTTAGAATTTTTTTTAATCAGCAGACCTAATGCTTAAAACTCTAAGTCTACATCCTTACCTTTAACTATATTAATTCTAATAGCACAATGTTAAAGCAAATAGAAATAAAAAATTAGCTAATTTTTTATTTCTATTTGCGAAAACTATCACTACTATAATTAATGTAGTTTTGAATTTTCAATATTTTTTTATATTTTAAAAGGATTTTCTTATTATTTGAAGAATAAAGTAGTGGTAGGTGATAAAAATGAAAAATGCATATACTTATTCCTTCAAAAGTTTTGAAGAAAAGAAAAATGAAATATCTTCTAATAGAGATTTACTCATTTCTTATAAAATACATAAAAATATTCAAGCAAGAGATGAGCTTATTTTAAATAATATGGGGCTTATATACATAGTTGCTAAAAAAAGAATGAATATAGCTTCATCATTTACTTTTGAAGATTTAGTTCAAGAAGGAACTATAGGAATGATGAAAGGAATAGAAAAATTTGATATAAATAAAAATACTAGTTTTTCCACCTACATATACTATTGGATAGTCCAACAAATAGATAGAGCCATTATAAACAATGGACATTTAGTTCGACTTCCTGCCTACATATGGGAAAAAATTAATAAAATTAATAGTCTAGAAAATTCCTACAAATTTTTAGGAAAAGATTTAGATATGAATATATTATGCAATGAAATAAAAATAACTGAAGATGAGTACAATGAAATCAATTATTATAGAAAAAAACACTATAGTTTCTCTTCCTTGAATACTTTCATAACAGTAGACAATGACAATTCTTATATAGAGCTTCAAGACATTATTCCATCTAATAATACTTCTGTAGTAGAAAGCGTAATTTCCAAAGATTTAAAAGAAAACTTAAATAAAATACTATCTACTCTATCTTCTAGAGAAAAAGATGTTCTAGAACTTAGATTTGGTTTAAAGGGTCAAAAACCTAGTACTTTGCAGGAAATAGGAAATAAATACAATTTAACCAGAGAAAGAATTAGACAAATTGAATCAAAAGCTTTAAAAAAAATAGAAAAAAACAACTATAAGACTTCTATTAAAGAATATTTAAACTATTCATAGCTATTATTTAATAATTTAGTTCAGAAGATTTAAATCTTCTGAACTAAATATAATTATTATGGAAGTTTGCCTTCATATTCATAATTCAAGGCAAAATTGACCCTCTCTTCACAAGATGGATGGCTATAATACCAGAACTTATATATGCCTCCAGGTCTAGGTAACGATAGACTTCCTTCATGAAGTTTTACAAGAGAAGAAGCTGTAGCTTCTTTATTTCTTGACAATTCCAATTCAAATTTATCCGCTTCCCATTCCAAATGTCTAGAATATCCACTTAAAATTGGAGATGAAAAAAAGGTATAGAAATTTAAAACAAATATCAGTAATGGCAAAGATGCAATACTATGCAGTTTTCTAAATCCAAAAGATTCAGAAGAACCTTTAAGTATCCAAAGACTAGTTTTGTTTAGTAAAAATAATAATAGTATTGTAAACATTCCTCCTAATACTATCCCCTTCCAAATATGTCCTTTAACATAATGTCCTATTTCATGAGCAGTTATAGCTACTACTTCTTCTCTATCTAAATTATCTATAGTAGTATCCCATAATACTATTCTTTTAGATTTTCCTACCCCAGTCATATAAGCATTCATTTCCTTTGTATCTGTACTTTTATCTACTTGATAAATATCTGCCTTTTCTATATCTGCTTTTTTAAGCAATTCTTTTATATCCCTTTCAAGTTTTTTATCTTCAATAGAACTATACTTATTAAAAATTGGATCAATATACATTGGAGTAATAAAACTTACAAATAAATAAATTGGTATAGATATAATACCTAGATACAGCCACCATCTATTAGGGCTTTTGTATATAAGATAGAAAGGAAACCATCCAAATAACAATACTAAAATAGCATTTAACCCAAACCCTTTAAAAACTACTTCCATCCATCTTATAAAAGATTGATTAGAAAGTCCAAATTTATGTTTTACAATAAAACTTCCATAATAAGATATAGGTAAAGTTATTAAAAAATCTATTATTAAATACACAAATAAATATATACATGTTTGAAATAAAAAACTATTACTTTTGGATTGAGCAAATAATTTTATTTTATTTGATAATCCTGTTGTTAAAAATAAAAATGGGATTAGAAAAGAAATTATTAAATTCATAGCCCATATTCTTAAGCCAATTTTTCTATATACAAAAGCTTCTGACCTTGTTTCTGGATACTCTTCTTTTATATTCTCCATATTTTTATTTTCATTTATAAAAACCAACCCAATAAAAATAAGTAAAATTAGAAAAAACACTATAAAAAACCCTTTGATTTTACTATCCAATTTACCACTCCTTTTACAGTTAATATTATATAATATTGACCTTAACTAGTGTTTTATGCTTTTATATTATTAAAAATTTCTCCTATCTCCTATAAGACAGGAGAAATTGATTTAAGGTGAAAAAATTTATTTGAATTTAATAGCTGTCCCTGTTGCTAATACTACTAAAGCAGAACCCTGTTGCATATTTGTAATAGAATATTGGATATTTAATACTCCATCTGCTCCTAAATCTGATGCTCTTTCTTCCAATCTTTTTAAGGCCCTATTCTTTGCATCTGCTATCATTTCTGTATAACCTTTTAACTCTCCACCTGCAATATTTTTGAAACCTGCTGCAAGGTCTTTTCCAAAATGTTTAGAAAAAACTACTTCACCATCTACTAAGCCTAATATATCTATTTCTTTTCCTGGAATACTACTTAAATTCGTAAGTAACATAATATTTCCCTCCATATTTTTTATACTTTATACCCATGGAATATAATTTCAAATCAAGTATTTATTTAGTTTATAAATCTACCTTATTCTCAAGAATATAACCTGTACTTAGGAAAGCAAATATAGTAATAATTATCATATAAATAGTAGATGCAATATTTATAAAGGACTTTCCTCCACCAGACATTATCATACTTGAACCATTAAAACTCATATATTCAAAACTGCTAAATTCAAGATACCTTTCTACTATACTCTGGTTAACTAATTTAAATGTTGTTAAATCTAAATAATATGGAAAAACTTGAACTATCTTAACACCAATATAGCCTACTATAATATTTAGTACTAAAAATATAATAAACCACATTCCGCCAATTTTCCTACTTCTAAATGTAACTCTACTAAGAGTCATTGAAAAATAAACAAGAGTTAAAGTCATTATCCAAATTATAAAATTAGATATGAATATTATTAAAATTTCTCTTAAAAACCCTATACTATTCAAACTACTAAATTCCATAACTACCTCACCTAGCACTACACCAGGCTTTGTCATTTTCATAATCATAAAAAAAATATATAATGTTCCTATAATTCCTAACAAGATAAACCACATTAAAGCCACAATCATTTTTGCACCTACTATTTGCTTCCCTGTTAAAGGTAATGTAAATGTTAAATATCCTCTATCTTCATAAAGCTCTTTTTTAAATGAATTTACTATATATAAAAATGTTACTAAAAAAGCTCCAAACATTAACATAAAAGAACCAAGCATAAATGAAGTTTTCCCTTTATCCATGTAATTATATAATACTGTAGATATTATTAAAACTACAGCTATTATTCCTAAAATAACCTTATAAGTTCCTTTTATCTCATATTTAATATACTTAACCATACCATCACTCCTAATTAGAAAATACTTCCTTATATATTTCATCAATAGATTTATTCTTTTCTTCTCTTAAACTTTCAGCATTTCCCTCTAATATTATCTTTCCATCCTTTAAGAAAGCTACATCATCAAAAAGACTCTCCATGTCTCTTACTAGATGAGTTGTTACAATCATAGAACTATTTGAATCATAGTTTTTTATAATTGCATCTAAAATTTGATCTCTTGCTACTGGATCTACTCCCGCTATTGGTTCATCTAATATATAAAGTTTGGCTTTCCTTGATAATACTAATATTAAATTTAACTTTTCCATCATACCTTTAGATAGAGAAGTAATCTTCATGTTCTTTTCAAGTTGCATAAAATGTAATAACTCTTCTGCCCTTTTCTCATCAAAATCATAATAAAAATCACTGTAGAAATTAAGTGCGTCTTTTATAATCATCCAATTATATAAAAAATTTCTATCTGGAAGATAAGATACTATAGATTTTGTATATACTCCTACCTTATGTCCATCAATCAATAACTCTCCACTTGATTGTCTTAAAAGACCAGTCATTATTTTTATCAGTGTAGTTTTTCCACTACCATTAGGTCCTAAAATTCCTAATACTTTTCCTTCTTCTATATTCAAGCTTAAATTATCTAAAGCTTTTTTATTAAAATAGTTTTTAGATATTCTCTTTATTTCTACTAGATTCCCCATAACTAGCCTCCTTTTTAATTTCTCCTAATATTATTTCAATAATTTCATTATTATCAAATCCTAATCCCTTCATTTCAACAATAAAATTATTTATAACTTTTTTAGCGGTATCTTTTTTTAAATTGGTGATTATCTCACTGTTCTCTGTAACAAAAGTGCCCATTCCTCTTTTTGTAAAGACTAAATTTTCTCTTTCTAATTCCTGATAAGCCCTTTGTACTGTATTTGGATTTACTTTCAATTTAGAAGAAAGTTCTCTAACAGATGCTAATTTATCTCCTCTGCTAATTTCACCAGCAGTAATTTGTCTTTTTAAATAGTTCATTATTTGAATATATATAGGTAGCTCATCACTAAATTTCATTTATTCACCTCCATAAATATCAATATGTATTGGTGTGTTAATTGTATGGTACACTAATATTCTGCAGTTGTCAAGCTAATTCTAGGGATAAAATAAAGAAGTACTCAAACTAGTATAAACCTCAAATGAGTACTTCCTGATTCTATTTATATATAGCTTTTATAGGATCCAATTTAGACGCTTTTGAAGCTGGAACTATACCAAATATCAATCCTGTCATAACTGAAATAGAAGATGCTCCTAAGAAATTTGATACAGTCATAACTGGTTTAATAGGCATAAACTGTCCTGCTATAACAGCTATTATATAGCCTAAAATAATGCCTATAATTCCTCCAATCACTGTTATAAATATAGCCTCTACTAAAAATTGAAGCATTATATTTCTAGGTTTTGCTCCTATAGCCCTTCTAATCCCTATCTCTCTTTTTCTTTCAGTAACAGATACATACATTATATTCATAACTCCTATGCCTCCAACTAGGAGAGATATTCCTGCTGCAAAAGCTACAAATAATGTTATACTACTTATAATTTTTTGCATAGAATCTATTAATTCCTGAAGATTGAACTCTTCATATTCACCTTTTACATCTGGATGAAGTTCATATAGTTTTTCTTTTACTTCACCTATTACTTCATCTTTATCTACTCCTGGCTCTAAAAAAACACTTATCTTTTGAATATAATCTTCTGTTTTATCTTTCTCTTTAATAGCTTTAGCAGGAACAATAGATATATCTTGTTGCATTTCTTCCATAGCTCCTAACGATATTTCAAAATCTTCCATGTTTAATTCTTCCCCTATTCCTATAACCTCAAACAATTCTCCTTTCATCTTAACAGCTTTTCCCAAAGCTTTTTCTGGTTCTTTAAAAAGCTCTTCTGCTACTCTATATGATAGAAAGATAACCCTTTTATCAGATTTTCCTTCTATTATATTGATATTTCTACCTAAAAAAACCTTTCTTGTTTTATCCTTTTCATCATATTTTTTAAGTTCTGTTGAACTATGTCTATTAAAATAATAAACCTCTTCAAAATTACTTACTCCAAACAATTCTTCTTCATCATCTTCTTTAGCATTTTGTACACCTGGTATTTTTTTTATTTCATTTATATCAGATTTTTCAAATGGTCTTATAGTTACTTCATCTGATTCAAAGCCTGAATGATATTCTACTATTATCTTATTTAAATTTGACTTTTCCATGGAACTTGTGGCCTCTTTTTTTACTCCTTCTCCTATTGCTAGTATAGCTGATACAGAGGCAATACCTATAATTATCCCTATCATAGTTAAAAATATTCTAAACTTATAGGCCCTTATACTATACCAAGCTGTTCTCAACAAATCATAAAGCTTCATATAGTTTCCTCCTCTGAAAACTCCCCATCTTTTAAAAACACATCTCTTGTTGTATACCTTCTTAAGTCTTTATCGTGGGTTACCATAATTATAGTCTTTCCATCATCATTAAGTTCCTTTATTAATTCCATTATATCCTCACTAGTTTCAGAATCTAATGCTCCTGTTGGCTCATCTGCAAGTATTAAATAGGGTTCTGTAACTAATGCTCTAGCAATAGCAATTCTCTGTTGTTGTCCTCCTGATAATTCAAAAGGCCTACTATATCTTTTTTCAAATAATCCAACTTGACTAAGTTTTTCCTTTATTTTTCTTTTCCTTTCTTCTTTACTTTCCTTACTCCTATAAAGTAATGGAATCTCTATATTTTGATATATTGTCAAAGATTCGATTAAATGAAATTGTTGAAAAATGAAACCTATATTTCTATTTCTAAAATCTGATTTTTTATTTTCATCAAAATTAGTTATATCTTCTCCTCTGAAAATATACTCTCCTTCATTAAATTTATCTAAAAGCCCAAGTATATTTAATAAAGTGGTTTTACCACTACCAGATTTCCCCATTATAGAAATAAATTCTCCTTCTTCTATATCTAGATTGAGTCCTTTTAAAACTGGAAAATCTCCAGCCTTTGTTGTATATTTTTTCTTTATATTTCTCAATTCAATAAGAGGACTACTCAACTTCATCCCCCTCCTTTAAATCTTCAGTTACCTCAGCTACTAACTCATCATTTTCTTTAAGTCCTTTTGTCACTATAATATGTTCTTCTTCTTTCTTCCCTGTTTGAATTTCATGTTTTTTAAGTATTCCTTCCTCTATTAAAAATACATAGGTTTTGCCATTTTCTTTTATAACTGCTGTCTCTGGAATCAATATTTTGCTTTCTCCATAAGGGATTTTCACTTGAACATGGAATCCATGAACTAATCCCTTTTGGTCATCTAATGAAAATTTAATTGGATATTCAGAAAATGAACTTTCATCACTTCCTCCAAATGCACCTCCCATAGATTCTCCATCTAGAGCTGCTGTTGAAGGCTTCTTTGATATACTCTCAATTTTACCTGTTTTTTTACTTTCATCTGATATTAAAGTGATTTCAACATTCATACCTTCTTTAAGCTTCAGCAAATCAACCTCAGTTATACTTCCATTAGCTACAAAATCATGGCTTTGTACTACTATTTTTTCACCTTCTCCTCCGCCTTCAATATTAACCTTTTCTAAAGACACTTTACCATCTAATTTAGAATGCTCTACTGTATATTCCTTCTTCTTAAGATTTGAAATTTGTCTCTCTAATTTTTTTATCTGTGAATCATAATCTGCAGATGGAGCTACAGGGCCTAATCCCTCTCCTTCTTCCCCTTCTTCATTTATTTCTATATTTGATCTATTGTTTATAGCTTTATTCTCTTCTTTTTTTGCTTCTTTAAGTTCATTTAGCTCATTTGTAAATTCTGATATCTGTTCAGAAACTTCCTCATTTTTATAAGTTATTAATGGATCACCTTTCTTAACTTCTGCTCCATCTTTTACATGGGTTTTTTCAACTTTTCCCTTAGTTGGATCTGGTAATATAGTTTGTTCCGTTCTTGGAGATATGCTACCATTTACAAATACATTTTCTCTAGAAGGAACTACATATCTCTCTATAGCTTTTTCTTCTGGCTTCTTATTTTTATTTTTCCTCCCAAAATATAACAATGTAAATACTAATGTTAAAATAGCAATCCCTATTATTAATAAAGCTATTTTCTTCCTCTTACTCATGTTTTCACTCCTTAAAATAAAAATACAACTGCAAATAATATAATATTTGGTACCATTCTAATTTCTGAATCCTCATCATTATCTAATAAAATCATATTAAATCCTATAGCAATTAAAATCCTTACTACCCCTATTATGGTAAACTTAATCCAAGCAACTTCTGGTAAATAATTATTAAATAAAGATATTATTATTGAAAATATGTATAGTACTGTCATATTAGAAAAATATATACCACTAAATCTTTCTAGCATCTTAGGGTTGTCCACATTTATATTTTTAAATATTGATTTACATATTATATATGTTAAAAATATAAATAAAGCTGTTGTCACAATAGAAGCCATTATAACAATAACCTTGCCACTTTGTCCCGCTGTCTTTAACTCTTCTTGAGCTCCAGGTATATCTTTAAAATTAGTACCTAAAGCATTAATGGACATATATATCTTATAAATAAGATATATAATAATAGTTACTATAAAGGTCTTTTTGGAGTTCTCTTCGAGTTTTTTCATTTAAATCCCCCCTCGTTAGTGTATTGAGTATACAATACACTAACACTATATTATTGTCAATTACTTTTAATGAAAAGAATAAAAAAATTAATTTATATAATACTAGCTTGAAATTTATTAAAAATAAAGTTCAAAGCCTATTTTAAATTAATTATTTTTAATATATATTTAAATTATTTAATATTAAACTTAAATATTATAATATTAATATTAACTTATATTTATATTCTACATATTAATTAAATATATTTCCTGATTTTAATTTATACTTAAAATATTCTTTATTTACCTAAATAGGACTATAAAACAGTAAATTATGCCATTTATGAATGCAATATCTAGCATAATAAAGCCAATTATTTGTATAGCTCCTGTATATTTTTAGCTAAATCTTTTTTTAAATCAATAGTAAAATCATTAATTTCAGTGAATAAATAGGAACTACAGATTATAATTATATGGCTTTCCTAGCCATAGAAAGTATAGTAACTAGTTTCGTATCTTCAGTACTATGGGGAATGGGCTTTGTATTAAAGGAAGAAATGGATATAGGTGTTACTAAGTTAATTGGATTACTCCAATCTCTTTACGGATACAACTTATAAGCATATTTATTTCTTCTTTAATTATTATAACTGCAAATTTTCTTACTACAGTATTTTTCATATGGCTATTATTCGGATTTAATATTGGAACTAGAATATTTTTTTAATATTTACACTTATTCCTTTTTTAATAGCTTTATATGGATTAGGTTTTGGAATTGCCTCATAGTATTCATTACCAACAATGATAATTATATAGTAGATATTATGAATTTTTTATTAAATATAATATGCGGTACAGAGTTTCTTGTAACTGTATTGCCTAAATTTATAATGATAATATATTTGGCAATTCCACTAACCTATGGCTTTGGTTCCATAAGAGGAATACTTATATGTATAAATACATTATTACCTATATCTTTAGAAAGAATAACTTTAATATGTGTTACATTTCTTAGAAATATTTTTAGGTTTTTATATACTGAAGAAAGTTAAAAAGCATTGTAAAACTATAGGAAATATAGGTTTTCATTGAATTTAACCATTTTCGTTTCTTTCTTCATAAGTTACTGTTGCATAAAAAATATTTCCACTATTTTCATATTCAATATCAATTATTTCAAGTATTTCTTCTTCATTTTCTGATATCCAATTATAGACTTTTTCTTTAAGATTGGAACCATCGCTATAATCCACTATAGTCATATGTTTCAAGACATCCCTCCTTACGAATATATTTATATAAATATATTCGTAAGGAAGAATTCATATTCTTATATTTTTTTGTAACACTTTTTAAAAATATACATAATCTATATTGTAATAATAAATATGAAAAATTGGAGGTGTTTTCATGACAGATAAAAAAAGTATGGGATTATTAGACGGATTGTTTAGTCAGGGTGATGATAGTATGCTAATAATATTATTCTTTATAGTAATAATTTTCTTTTCTGGCTCATTTGGCAGAGATAGGTATTAAACATCATAATTTACAGGAAAAGTACATAAAGATATCCTGTTTTCATTAAATATAATCTAATTAATAGCGAATAGATGGTTAAGATACTGTCTATTCGTTATTTTTTTAAATGCAAAATTATACAAAATATTATATATACTTCATAATATATTAACTCTTTGCTAACACTATCTAATGGAGGTGATATTTTGAAAGTTAAAAAATTTGTATCAGAAAGTTTTGGCAAGGTAGATGAAAATTATGTGAAAAATTCGCTCCATTCTATTGATGGAGTAAAAGCAGTCCGCTTAGATGATAGGGCTAATACAATAACTGTGGAATACGATGATTCTAAGGTTTCTTCTTCTACATTAGAAAATGAATTGAGAAAAAATAATTTCTTATAAAAAATGACAGAGTATACTCTGTCATTTTTATAAGATCTACTTTTACGTATTATACTTTCTCATCCTTACCTTCTGAACTACTTTCCGATTACTTTGTCAATAGTTTATCATTAAATACATTCCATTTCAATATAGTAACTAAATTTTCAGTTTTTATCTCTTCTTTTTTTATTATATTTTAAGTACATTAATTTTTAATTAAAATGGAAGTACCTTATCTATATGTAATACAAAATAATATATAACGTTCCCAAATCCCCTCAGTATTACATTATTAAACTAAATTTAAGTAAAACAAAAACCCTGTAACTATTTAAGTTACAAGACTTTAAGTTGGTGTACCTTGTAGTATTCGAATCCGCGACCAACTGATTCGAAGTCAGTAAATTAGCTACTTTTGCATCTTTTTATACCGTTGTAGTTGTCTATTTTTAGCCATTTATTTATTTCATTACTTCTATTTATAGTTTTTTATGTCCCCAAACTTTTAAAAATGTCCCCAAATTGTCCCCATAAAAAGGGGCTGTTTCA
>CCEZ01000026.1 GCA_000751555.1 Anaerosalibacter massiliensis
CCCGCCAATAATAAATACTATATTATTAAATAGGCGGGTGATATTATGATTAATAATAGATATAAAAGTAGTACTAAAAGGTATAAAAGAAGTTCTAAAGGTAAAAGCTTTTATAAAAAACAATTAAGTAAAATATTGATTGCTTTAGTTATATTAATAATTATTTTAATAATAAAAAAAATCAATATTAAATTTACAAATAAGGTGATACGTATAATAGATAAAGGTATTAAACATGAATTTAATGTAAAAGTTGAGGGAAAGAAAGCATTGGATTTTTCAAAAAAAATTTTAAAGGTACCAGAAAAAGCAGTTTCTGTATTTAACCCTGATTCTAAAAATAAGGATTATATTTCTCCACTAGAGGGAAAAATACATAGTTCTTCTGAAAAAACAAAAGGTATCAATATTCAACCTTACGAAGAAACGGATGTTCTATCTATAGGAAAAGGCACTGTTACTAGAATAGAGGAAAGGAAGAATTCAAACTATTATATAACAGTTAATTATGAGGATTTTGAAGCAATATATGGGAAATTGGAAAAAGTAAATGTATCTATGGGAGATATAGTTTTTAAAGGAGAAAAAATTGGTACTTTAGGAGATATAAATGGGAAAGAAAAACTATTATATTTTGAAATTTGGAAAGATGGCCATACTATAAATCCAATGGATATTGTGACAATTAATTAAAATATTATAGAGGAATAATTCCTCTTTCATTTTTAGGAGAGATAAAATGAATCTTATACTTATAGATATTAAAAAAGATAAAAATAGTATAGCTATAATAGAGGAAGATAGGCTAGTAGAATTTTATATAGAAGAAGAAAATGAAAAGATACTAGGTAATATATATAGAGGTAAAGTCGTAAATGTACTTCCAGGTATGGAAGCTGCTTTTGTAGATATAGGAGAGAAAAAGAATGCTTATCTTTATATAAAGGATGCTCTTCCAAAGCTTGTAGATTATAAAGAAGATGTTTCAATAAAGGATATAGTTAAAGTTGGGGATGATTTAATAGTACAAGTTATAAAAGAGGCCATAGGAACAAAAGGACCTAAAATTACCACTCATATTACTATACCAAGCAGATATATAGTTCTTACTCCTTATTCTAATAAAATATCGATTTCAAGGAAAATTGAAGATGAAAATGAAATAAAGAGGCTATTAAATATAGGTGGAAATATAAAAAAAGATGATATAGGAATGATTTTTAGAACAGCTTCCCAAGGTGTGGAGTCTATTAAGTTAGAAGAGGAACTAAAATTTTTATTAGATTTATACAGTAAAATAGAAAGAGAAAAAAATTTTTCTCCTTCTCCAAAATTAATTTACAAAGAAATAGATATTTTAAATAGAATAATTAGAGATATTTTTATAAACTTTAAAGGAAAACTAATAATAAATAATAAGGAAAAATATAAAGACATACTAAATTTAGTACAGTACATAAATCCAGAATCTCATAAAAATATTGAGTTAAAAGATGGGAAGGATATTTTTAAATCCCATAATATTTATGATGAAATAGAAAAAGCTTTAAATAGAAAAGTACCTCTTAAAAGTGGAGGATATTTAATCATAGATGAAACAGAAGCTTTAACTGCAGTTGATATAAATACTGGGAAATATATAGGAAGTTTAGATTTAGAAAGTACTGCTTTAGAGACTAATTTAGAAGCCGTAGAAGAGTTGACAAGACAACTACGTCTTAGAAATATAGGAGGAATAATCATAATAGATTTCATAGCAATGAATAATCAAGACGATGAAGAATTAATAATGGAAAAATTAGAAGAAGAACTTAAAAAAGATAGAACAAAAACCAGTGTAGTAGGTATGACTAAATTAGGACTAGTTGAAATGACTAGAAAAAAGGTGAGGAACCGCCTTTCTTGGGGCTATTTTAAAACATGTCCACATTGTAACGGTAGCGGAAAAATATTATTGAATAATATTGACAAATAGGAAACTATTTGATAAAATTAAGTTCTGTAAGTAGCCGCACAGTGTAGGTTTTAAAGCCTAGTCACCTAACATTGGCGAGACTGGATAGGGGAGGTGCAATACAAATGTATGCTGTGATTGAAACTGGAGGAAAACAATATAGAGTTGAAGAAGGAGACACTATTTTTGTTGAAAAACTAAATGCAGATAATGGAGAACAAATTAGTTTTGATAAAGTTTTAGTTCTTTCAAAAGATAATGATTTAGTTGTTGGTAAGCCTTATATTGAAGATGCTAAAGTAGAAGGCACAGTTTTAGATCAAGGAAAAGGTAAGAAAATTGTAGTTTTCAAATATAAAGCAAAGAAAAACTATAGAAAAAAACAAGGACATCGTCAACCATATACAAAAGTAAAAGTTGAAAAGATTTTAGGATAATTAAAATGATAAAAATAGAAATATGTAAAAATGCATTAGGCAATATTTTCAAATATCTAGTAGAAGGTCATGCAGGATATGCAGAAAGAGGTAATGACATAGTTTGTGCAGCAGTTTCTATGCTTACTCAAACTACTCTTATTGCATTAAATGAAGTAGCTGAAATAGATGAAAAATATATTGAATATAAGATAGATGAAGAAAAGGGAATTCTGGAAGTATCTATTCCTAAAGATCTTCCAAATGAAAAATTAAATATTGCCAATACAATATTGAAAACTATGGAAGTAGGAGTTAAAGCTTTAATAGATAGCTATCCGAAATATATAACTCTCAAATATAGGGAGGTGGAATAATATGATAAAGTTAAATTTACAATTGTTTGCTACTAAAAAAGGAGTAGGTTCTTCAAGAAACGGTCGTGACAGTGAAGCTAAAAGATTAGGAGTTAAAAGAGGAGACGGTCAACTTGTATTAGCAGGTAATATTTTAGTTCGTCAAAGAGGAACAAAAATTCACCCTGGAACAAATGTAGGTAGAGGTGGGGATGATACATTATTTGCAAAAGTTGATGGTTTTGTTAAATTCGAGAAAAAAGGTAGAAATAGAAAACAAGTTAGTGTATATCCAGTAGAAGTAGAAGAATTAGCATAAATAAAAAATTGGCTTACCTAAAAAGGTAAGCTTTTTTATTATTAAAAAATATAAGGAGATGAATGTCTTGAAGAAAAATTCTGAATATCTAGAGAGAAACACTAGATATATATCATATATGAAAGATGTATTTAGAAAGCAGCGTCATGATTATATGAATTATTTTCAAATTATATATGGTTATCTACAGCTTGGAAAAACAGAAGAGGCAATAGGGCAAATTAAAAAAATTATCCAGCTTAACTCTAATATAAGCCAGATATATAAATTGTCTTTATTCCATATAAGTATATTTTTAGACAATGTCATTAAGGAAATGGAAGACTTAGAATATATAGTAGATATTGATGTTATAAATAACACAAAAAATACCATATCTTTTTTTGATAATGAAGAAAAAATAATTGAAAATTTAGGCTTGATTTTTACCTATTTTTTAGAGAAAGATATTGAGTCTAAAAAGAATATAGGCATAAAAATTGAAGAGTTTGAAGATAGAATATCTTTCATATTTTTTGGAGAAAATAAAATATCTACATTAATTAAAATTAATGAAAATGTAAAGATAATTGAGGATAACGGAAGAATTAATGTAGTTTTTAAATTAAAAAATTACATATAGCCTTAAAACAGAATAGTATTGACAGGACTAGTAGAATTGGTATAATTAAGTTACAAATTATTGTATAAGAATAAGTATAGAAGGATGGTATTATGTTTGTAGATATCGCAAAGATACGCTTAAAAGCAGGTAAAGGTGGAGATGGAGCAGTAGCTTTCAGAAGAGAAAAGTTTGAACCTTCTGGTGGCCCTTATGGAGGAGATGGAGGAGATGGAGGAAGTATTATAGTTGAAGTAGATGAAGGGCTTAAAACTTTAATGGATTTTAAATATAAAAGAATTTATAAAGCAGATAACGGAGAAAATGGTAGGACTAAAAAACAATATGGCAAAGCTGGAAAGGATTTAGTACTTAAGGTACCACCAGGAACTATAATAAAAGATTCAGAAACTGGTGGAGTTATTATAGATTTTAAAGATAAGGATGAAAAGTTTGTTATTGCAAAAGGAGGGCGAGGGGGCAAAGGAAATGCCAAATTTGCGACTTCCACTAGGCAGGCACCAAAATTTGCAGAATCTGGAGAAAGAGGAGAAGAAAAAGAAGTTATTTTTGAATTGAAATTATTAGCAGATGTTGGATTAGTTGGGTTTCCTAATGTAGGAAAATCTACATTGCTTTCAATAATGTCTGCTGCCAAGCCTAAAATAGCCAATTATCATTTTACAACTTTAAAGCCCAATTTAGGAGTTGTGAGAGTAGGAGAAGGCAAAAGTTTTGTAATGGCAGATATTCCAGGACTAATTGAAGGAGCTCATGAAGGTGCAGGTCTAGGGCATGAATTTCTTAGACATATAGAGAGAACAAGGCTTATAGTTCATGTAATAGATGCTTCTGGAATAGAGGGCAGAAATCCTTTAAAGGACTTTTACAAAATAAATGAAGAATTGAAAAATTATAATCCTAAATTAGCTGAAAAGCCTCAAATAATAGTAGCCAATAAAAAAGATATTGAAAGTTGGAGTGAAGGTTATAAAATATTAGAAGAAGGTTTAGCTAAAAAAGGTTATAAAATATTTCCTATTTCTGCTGCTACTAAAGATGGTATAGACATGCTTAAATATGGAATATGGGAAGAACTTTCAAAACTCGAAGCTGATTATGAAACTTTTGATGATCCAGTTGAGTTTAAGAGAATAGAAGAAAAAGAAGATATAGTAGTAAAATTAGAGGATGGCAAATTTATTGTAGAGGGAGATCTTATTGAAAAATTAGTGTATTCAACTAATTTTGACGATTTAGATTCATTGAGATATTTTCAAAATGTCCTTGTGAAGAAGGGAGTAGTGGAAGAATTAAAGAACTTAGGCATAGAAGAAGAGGATACAGTATATATTTGTGGATTTGAATTTGAATTTTTTGAATAGAAGACTATATGGAGGTTAAAAGAAAGAAATGGCATGTTATAATTGTGGAAATTGTAAAGAAAATAATCCCACATATTATTGTATAGCAAGAGATGAAGTAATTATAAACGAGAATTATATTCCAGAAGAAAAGAAAAGAGATGGATGGAAAGAAGGAAATAAGAGTTATGAATTTCATAGAAGGAATACAAGAAAAGAAATGGAAGATTAAAGAAGATACAAAAGGAGTGTATTAATTGTTAACGGGGAAACAAAGAAGCTATTTAAAAGGTATTGCAAATGCTATAGAACCTATATTTCAAATAGGAAAAAATGGTATTAATGAAAATTTTATAAAACAAATAGATGAAGCGTTGGAAGCGAGAGAAATTATAAAGGTAAATGTATTAAATAATAGTTTTTTAGAAACAAAATCTGCAGCTAATAAGGTAGCTGAGTTGACAGATGCAGAATTTGTTCAAAGTATAGGAAATAAATTTGTGATATATAGAGAGTCTGAAGAAAATAAAAAAATAGTTTTACCATAAAAAGATTGGCGAAGCCAATCTTCTTTATATTTTTAAATAAATAATAAATACAGTATGAAATATTGGAGGAATAATAATGATAAAATATAAGATGGGTATAATGGGTGGTACTTTTGATCCTATTCATATAGGTCATTTAATATTGGCAGAAGAGGCAAAAAATCATTTTGGACTTGACAAAATTATTTTCATACCTACAGGGAAACCACCTCACAAACATTGGGACAATGTTGCAGATTCTGTACATAGATATGAAATGACATTGATAGCTACTATAGACAATCCAGATTTCATTGTATCATCTATAGAGATTGATAGAGAAGGTACTACTTATACTATTGATACCATAAAATATTTAATAAATCAATATAATAATACTGAATTTTATTTTATAACAGGTGCTGATTCAATAGTAGAGATTTTCAAATGGAAAGATACTGAAAAACTCTTATCTCTTTGTAATTTTATCACAGCAAAAAGAGCTATTGTTTCGGATAATAAATTAGAAAAAACTATTTTAGATATAGAAAAAAGATTAGGAACTACTATAGATATTTTACCTATACCATATATAGATATATCTTCTACAAACATAAGGCAGAGGATAAAAAGAGGTAAATCTATAAAATACTATGTACAGGATGGTGTTAGAGAATATATATTAAAAAACAAATTATATATTGATTAGATATGGGGGAATAAATATGTTTGAAAAGTGGATACATGAAAAACTTGAAGATGAAATAGGAACTGTAAGATACAATCATTCTTTAGATGTAATGAAAGTAAGTATGGAACTTGCAAAACTATATGGGGAAAATGAGAAAAAAGCAGCATTGGCTGGCCTTCTCCATGACTGTGCTAAAATCAGAGAAAAAAGAAAATTATTGAAAATGGCTGGTGAGTTTGGTATAATTCTAGATAATGTCATGAAAAATAATGTAGAATTAATCCATGGGCCATTGGGAGCTGAAGTAGCTAGAAAAGAATATAATGTATTAGATATAGAAATATTGTCTGCAATAAAATATCATACAGTTGGAAAAGAAGATATGAGTTTATTAGAAAAAATTATTTTTATAGCAGATTATATTGAGCCTAACAGGAAATTTAAAGGTGTAGAGGAAGTTAGAAAATTAGCTTTTGAAGATTTAAATGCTAGCTTAATACTTGCAATGGACAATACTATTAAATTTGTTATTTACGGTGGGGGACTAATACATTTAAACACAGTAAAGGCAAGAAATTATTTGAAATTAGAAAAGAGTCTGGAGTGAAGTCTAGTGAAAAAGAAATTTATTAAATCATTTTTTACATCTTTTTTAGTTTTTGCTCTTCTTTATAGTGGGGGAGCCTATTATTACATAAATGTTAGAAATCAAGAAGCTGAAAGTAGCGATAATATATTTGATAGATTTATGAATGATGATGGCAAGGATGAATTAACTTTTCTTTTTTTGGGAGTAGATACTAAGGATCTATCAAATGATGATAAAGAAAGATCTGATACAATGATGTTGTGCAATGTAAATAAAGCTACAGGAAGTGTATCAATCCTATCAATACCGAGGGATACAAGGGTAAATATTAGAGGTAGGAAAAATGAAGAAAAGATAAATCATGCCCATGTCTATGGAGGACCAGAACTGTCAATAGCCACAGTTAAGGATTTGTTAGGAATAGAATTAGATTACTATGTTAGGGCTGATTATAAAATAGTAGAAGAGTTTGTAAATTTGATAGGCGGTGTGGAAATAGATGTGCCTATGGATATGAGTTATAGTGATTTAGCAGCTGATCCACCTTTGAGAATAGACTTAAAAAAGGGAAAACAAGTATTAGATGGGGACAAGGCTTTGCAATTTTTAAGATTTAGAAAAGGGTATGAAGATCAAGATTTGGGTAGGATAAATGCACAACAGGAATTTATTCAAGCTTCTATTTCTCAAACACTAAGGCCAGAAAATATAGTTAAGGTTCCCAAAATGGTAGAAGCTTATTATAAATATATAGATACTAATATACCTTTTGATACAATAATGAGATTTGCATTAAAGGCAAAAGGTATAAATACTGAAAATTTGGATATGGCTACATTGCCTGGAGAACCAGAGATGATAGATAAAGTATCATATTTTATACCTTATGAAGATGAAATGTATGAATTAGTAAAAAATATGTTTACTGACCATAAAACAGTAGAGAATAAATATACAGATGAAGATGAGGAAGAAGAAACAAATTGATTTTTACAGGAGGTATATTTAGTGAAAGAAATAGATAAAAGACTTTCCATTATATCAAAGGCTTGTGAAGATAAGAAAGCATTTGATATCAAAATATTAGGAATATCAGAACTAAGTAGTATAGGAGACTATTTTGTCATTGCTAGTGGAAATTCTACAACTCAAGTTGCTGCTATTGCAGATGAAGTTGAAGAGAAAATGGAAGAGTCAGGATTTGAAATATTACAAAAGGAAGGTCAAAATTCTGCTAGATGGATTTTATTAGACTATGGAGACATTATAATACATATATTCCATAGAGATGATAGAAAATTTTATGATTTAGAAAGACTTTGGGCAGATAGTGAAAAGATTGAACTATAAGTATATTATAAAAAATCTTCTTACTTAAGTGAGAAGATTTCTTTATATTAAAAAGGGAGGAATTTATATGGAAAAAGAATTAATATCAACTAATAAAGCACCTGCAGCTATTGGTCCATATTCTCAAGCCATGAAAACAGGAAATATGATTTTTACATCTGGACAATTAGGTATAAATCCTGAAACAGGGGAATTTGTTAATGATAATATACAAGAGGAAACAAGACAAAGTTTAAAAAATCTTATGGCTATAATGGAAGAAGCAGGTGGAACTTTTAAGGATATAGTTAAAGTAACAATATTTATCAAAGATATGGAAAATTTCTCGAAAATAAATGAAGTATATGAAGAATATTTTAGTACTCATAAACCTGCAAGATCCTGTGTAGAAATATCTAGACTACCTAAGAATGGAAATGTAGAGGTTGAAGCTATAGCCATTATATAAAATAAACACCTATATAGGTGTTTATTTTATATAAAAGAACTTCTTTTCTTTTTTCTTGCTGCTCTTTTAATATGTATAATTATTCTCCATAAAACAAATAAAACAATCAAAGAAAGCCACCATTTACCATTTAAATAATTTTTTACTATAGATTTATAGAAAGGTATCTTATCTATAGATTTATTAGAAATGATATTTACATATCCTAAGGAATCCCCATCAAGAAAATATTCAATCTTTCCTATAGTTTGTCCCTTAGAAATTGGTGCTTCTAATGAAGATGGAAGGGAAATTTTCTTTTTAATTTTATTCTTATAATTTTTAGGAAGACATGCATTAAAATTCTTTTCAGACACGCAAGCTATGGAATTACTTGTACCCTTTTTAATATTTACATTGTCAATAAATTCATTTTTTGTTAAAAGAGAAGTTTTTTCAAAGTTATCAAATCCATAATTTAATAACTTGTGTGTATCTGTATAGATATTTTTTCCCTCAGATTTCAGCACAACAGATATAAGTCTAGTTTTTCCCCTACTTGCGGAGGTAACTAAACATTGTCTAGCTGCATTTGTATATCCACTTTTAATTCCATCTACTCCATCATATTTAATAGGTATTATTTCTCCATTTAAATCTATTTTTCTAGTGCTATAAAGTAACCTATTAGAAGACCATAAATTTCTTGATTCCTCCTTTTTATTAGTATTAGGAATAGTATAGTGGTAGTTTTTTACTATTTCTCTAAATGTACTATTTTTCATAGCATATCTTGCTATAGTAGCTAAATCATGGGCTGTACTCACATGATTCTCATCAGGAAGTCCATTTGGATTTACAAAATGGGTGTCTAAAGCACCAACTTCTTTTGCTTTTTCATTCATTAAATTTACAAACTTTTCAACACTTCCTGAAATATGGATTGCAATAGCTACAGCTGCATCATTAGCAGAACCTATCAATAGTGCATTTATCAAATCATTTAATGTCAGTTCCTCCCCAGGATCTAAAGCAATATGTGTGCCGTCAATTCCCTCAATTATCTCATCAGTTATGGTGACTGTGTCATTTAAATCGCCTAATTCAATGGCTAATATTCCAGTCATTATTTTAGTGGTACTAGCTGGATAAAGTTGTTTATTAGGGTTTTTCTCATATAATACTTGTCCTGTTTCTTCTTCAATGAGAATAGCCCCTTCACCAGAAATATCTGGTTTATTGTTAAAAAGAGCATCTGCATAAGAAAAACTACAAAAATTTACTAGAATAGTTATCACAAGTATAAAGTATAGTTTTTTCAAAGTACCCACACCTTCCTTAACTGTATTTATATCATTATATCAAAAAATAAAGCTTTTTTATTATAAAAGTAAAAAAAGAAGGAAAAAAACTAGGGATAATAGAATTAATTAGTAGAGAATGGCAAAGAAACAGGGGGTGTGAAAGTGAAAATCTTTACAAAAAGAGAGCAAATATGTATACTAGTACTAGTTATAATAGTTATTTGTATTACATTTTATGGATTTTACAGAAATAATACAAAAGTTAATAATATGGATTTAGAAGATAAAAAAATAGAAGATGAAGAAATTCCTGAAGAGGAAGATAAGAATGAAGAAGTGAAAAATGAACCTGAATATATTATGGTTCATATTAGTGGACAAGTATTTAAACCAGGACTAATTGAGTTGAAAAATGGCTCTAGAGTGACAGATGCAGTAAATAAAGCAGGAGGTTTAAAGGATGAGGCAGATTTAGATAGAATTAATTTGGCAAAGAAATTAATTGATGAAGAAAAAATATATATTCCTAAAATAGGGGAAGAAAATGATATGGTAGAAGATATTAATAGTTCTAATGAAGATACTCAGGAAAATTCTCAAAATGGAAATGATAAAATAGATATAAATAAAGCAACTAAAGAAGAGTTAATGGGGTTACCTGGTATTGGAGAAGTACTAGCAGGAAGGATTATAGAATATAGAGAATCGAATAAATTTAAAACTATAGAAGATATTAAAAATGTATCAGGAATAGGAGATAAAAAATTTGAAAGTATAGAAAATATGATTATTGTAAATTGAAAGGGTGATATGAAAATGGATGAGAAAAGGCTTACTCAACTAACTAAGAGTTCTGGATGAGCTGCAAAATTAGGTCCAGATACCTTGGCACAAGTTTTGTGTCAAATACCAAAAAAATATGATGAGAACTTAATTGTAGGTCTTGATACTTCTGATGATGCAGCAGTTTACAAAATTGATAATGACTTAGCTATTATTCAAACTTTAGATTTCTTTACTCCTGTAGTTGATGATCCATATATTTTTGGTCAAATAGCAGCTGCCAATTCTTTAAGTGATGTTTATGCTATGGGTGGAGAGCCTAGGTTAGCTATGAATATAGTTTGTTTTCCAGACTGCTTATCTCCAGATATTTTAACTGAAATACTAAAAGGCGGTCATGATAAAGTAGAAGAAGCTGGTGCTGTATTAGTTGGTGGACATACTGTAAAAGATAATGAACCTAAATATGGTCTTTCTGTTACTGGTTTTGTTCATCCTAATAAAGTTCTTACCAATGGGGATGCTAAAGTTAATGATTTTTTAGTACTTACAAAACCTATAGGAACAGGTATTATAAATACAACTATAAAAGGTGGATTAGCAGATAAAAAAGACTATGATGAAGCAGTGAAAGTCATGACTACTTTAAATAAATTTGCAATAGAGGCAGCTAATAAAGTAGGTGTAAATGGATGTACAGATATAACAGGCTTTGGACTTTTAGGTCATAGTTTAGAATTGGCAGAGGCAAGCTCTGTAACTTTAAAAATAAAATATAAAGATATACCTTTAATTGAAGGTGCATTACAATATGCTCAGATGGGATTAGTACCAGCAGGAGCCTATTCAAATGAGGCATATATAGGGGACAAGATTCAATTTAATACAGAGTTACCAAGAGAGATAATTGATATATTATATGATCCACAAACCTCAGGTGGACTTCTTATATCTGTACCAGAAGATAAGGTTTGTGAATTGTTAAAAGAATTAAAATATACTCCTACTGATTTTGGAGTTATTGGTCAGGTAGTAGAAAAGGAAGATAAATATTTAATAATAGAATAAAGACAAAGGAAGGGTTGAATATGTCGGGAAAGAACTTATTTAGTTTGATACCAAAAGTTGATGATCTTTTAAACAATACTTTAATAATGAATATACTAAATGATTTTCCAAGAGTGACAGTAGTGAACTCTATAAGGGAAGAGATTAATTTATTGAGAGAAGATATAAAAAATAAAAATATAACTGAGGAAAATATAAATGAAAGACTTGAAAAATTACCTCATTTAATAAATGAAAGAATTAAAGAAAAAAATAGTTTTAAGCTTAAAAGAGTTATAAATGGAACAGGGGTAGTTATCCATACTAATTTAGGAAGATCATCAATAGATAAGGATATAATGGAAAATGTTGTAAATATTTCTTCTAATTATTCTAATCTTGAATTTGATTTAGAAAAAGGTAAAAGGGGCTCTAGATATAGTCATTTAGAAGATATAATTTCTGAAATAACTGGTGGAGAAGCAGCTATGGTAGTTAATAATAATGCTGCAGCAGTAATGTTAGTATTAAGTACCTTAGCTAAAGACAAAGAGGTTATAGCTTCTAGAGGAGAATTAATAGAAATAGGAGGTTCTTTTAGAGTTCCAGATGTAATGGAACAAAGTGGTGCAATTTTAGTAGATGTAGGTACAACTAATAAAACCCATATATGGGATTATGAAAGAGCTATCAATGAGTATACCAGTGCATTTTTAAAAGTTCATACTAGTAATTATAGAATATTAGGATTTACATCATCAGTATCTATAGAAGAGCTTTGTGAATTGAAAATGAAATATAATATTCCTTTAATAGAAGATTTGGGTAGTGGAGTTTTAATAGATTTATCAAAATATGGTTTAGAATATGAACCTACAGTACAAGAGTCTATTAGAAAGGGAGTAGATATAGTTACTTTTAGCGGCGACAAGCTTTTAGGAGGGCCTCAGGCTGGAATTATAGTAGGTAAAAGAAAATATATAGATGAAATGAAAAAAAATCCTCTAACAAGAGCTATTAGAGTAGATAAATTTACAATTTCTGCCTTGGAAGCTACATTAAAATTATATTTAGATGAAGAAACAATGTTAAAGAAGGTTCCCACAATAAATATGCTCACATTATCTCTGGAGGAACTAGAGAAAAGAGCTAATACTTTATATAAAAAGTTAAAACAAGAAATAGACGACCAAAGTATGGATATAAATATAGTAGACGAGTATTCAGAAGTAGGAGGTGGATCTTTACCTTTAGAAAAATTATCTACAAAATGTATATGTATTTCTCTTTCAGATTTAAGTGTAGCTAGATTTGAAAAATATCTAAGAAGTTTTGAAATACCTATTATTACTAGAGTATATAGAGATAAGGTATATATAGACATGAGGACTATAAAAGAATCCGAATTTGATACAATAGTAGAGGGAGTACAAGAAGCTTTAAGTAAAGTTAAAGGGGTGCTTTAGATGAAGCATTTTATAATTGGAACTGCAGGACACATTGATCATGGCAAAACCACTTTAATAAAAGCGTTAACAGGAAGAAGTACTGACAGACTAAAAGAGGAAGAAAAAAGGGGTATATCTATTGAATTAGGATTTACTTATTTTGATTTGCCAAGTGGGAAAAGAGCAGGAATTATAGATGTACCTGGTCATGAAAAATTTATAAAGAATATGTTAGCAGGGGTTATAGGAATAGATATAATTATATTAGTTGTGGCTGCTGATGAAGGAGTAATGCCTCAAACTAAAGAGCATTTAGCTATATTACAACTTTTAGGAATTAAGAAAGGGTTCATAGTGCTAACTAAGATTGATTTAGTGGATGAAGAGTGGAAAGAGTTAGTAATAGAAGATATAAAAGAAAATGTAGAAAATACTTTCTTGGAAAATACTCCTATAATACCTGTTTCTTCAACTGAAAAAACTGGACTAGATCAAGTGACTAAAAATATAGATCAACTAACTGAAGAAATAAAAGAAAGAGATATTAAAGACATGCCTAGACTACCAATAGATAGGGTATTTACTATATCTGGATTTGGAACTATAGTCACTGGAACTCTGATCTCAGGTACTTTTAAAGTAGGAGATGAGATAGAAGTTTTTCCAGGAAATAAAAAGGGGAGAATTAGGTCACTGCAAGTTCATGACGAAGATGCTAATATAGTTGAAGCAGGTCAAAGAGTAGCTATAAATATAGCAGGTTTGAAAAAAACAGATATAGAGAGAGGAAATGTAGTTTCTCCTATAAATTCTATGCAAGATACTATGATGTTAGATGTAAAGATTAGATTATTAAAAGATATACCTAAGATTATAGAAAACAGATCAAGGGTTAGACTGTATATAGGTACTCAAGAAATTTTATGTAGAATTGTTTTGCTAGATAGAGAACAGCTATCTCCTGGAGAAAGTGCTTATGCCCAGTTAAGACTTGAAGAATCTACTGTAGCTAAAAGAGGAGATAAATTCATACTAAGATTTTATTCTCCTATGTTTACAATAGGAGGAGGAGAAATTTTAGAGCCTAATCCAGAAAAGAAGAAAAGATTTGACACTAAAGCAATAGAAGAACTAAAGATAAAGGATAAAGGTAGAACAGAAGATATTATAGAAAAAATCATAGAAGATAAAAGCAGGGAATTTCCTACTGTAAAGGCTCTTTCTATATATACAGCTATGACAGAGGAAAAAATATATAGTGAAGTAAAAAAGCTAGAACAGCAAAATAAAGTTATAGATTTTTCATTATTAAAAGATATATATGTAATTCATATAAATTATTTTAATTATTTAAAAAGAGAAATTGAAAAAGAATTAGAAAGATATCATAGTGAAAATTCTTTAAAATTAGGAATGGGTAAAGAGGAAATTAGGAGTAAATATTTTAAAAATATAAAGCCTAAAGTATCAGATGAATTTATAAATTTACTTATAAATAAAGAAGTGATAGAACAAAATGAAAAGTATATTCTTTTAAAAGGATTTCAAGTTAAATATACTAAGGTGCAAAATGAAATAAAGGGAAAAATCAAAACTATATTTAATGAAAGACGTTTTTCACCACCTAAATATGAAGAGATAGTTAAGGAAATGCAGACTAATGATAGTGAAGTTAAAGAAGTATTTGAATCTTTGTTGGATAGGGGAGAGATATTGAAGCTAAAAGAAGATGCCTATATTTTAAGAGAAACTTGTGAAAAAGCAAAGAGTATTTTGAAAGAGTATTTGGAAGGAAGCGAATTTATAACGGTTTCTCAATATAGGGATTTGTTAAATACTAATAGGAAAGTCTCCATTGCACTATTAGAATACTTTGATGAGCAGAAAATTACTAAAAGAATAGGAGATAAGAGAATCTTTATTGGAAATATAGAGGAAAATGAATAGAAATGTAGAATTATAATTAATATAGATTTGAACTTATCGTAATATATATGAGGTGATAATAATGGACACCAAAATATTAATAGTTGATGATGAAAAGCTGTTTGTTAAGGGCTTAAAATATAGCCTTGAACAAGATGGATATTTAATAGATACATCTTTCGATGGTAACGAAGCCCTCGAAAAAGTAAAAAAAAAGAGCTATGATTTAATTATTTTAGATTTAATGCTGCCTGGTATGGATGGTTTAGAAGTATGTCAAAAAATCAGGCAGAATTATCAAGTTCCTATTATAATGCTTACAGCAAGGGGAGAGGATATAAACAAAATATTAGGATTAGAGTATGGTGCTGATGATTATCTAACTAAACCTTTCAATATCTTAGAATTAAAGGCAAGAATTAAGGCAATACTTAGAAGGGTAAATATGAAAAGTACAAATATTACAGAACAGATAATTCAAATAGATGATTTTAAAATAAATACTTTAGGTAGAAGATTAACTGTATTTGGTCATGAAGTAAATTTAACTGCAAAGGAATTTGATCTATTACTTTTATTAGCTTCTAATCCAGGAAAAGTTTTTACAAGAGAAGAATTGTTGGAAACTATCTGGGGATATGAATATTTCGGAGATCTTAGAACTGTAGATGTTCATATTAGAAGGCTTAGGGAAAAGATTGAGAAAGACTCAGGACAACCAGAGTACATACTTACAAAATGGGGAGTTGGTTACTATTTTAGAAGTAGACCAAAATAAAAAGAAATTTGTAAGTGTTAGGTGGAAATTAATTTCCACCTATTTATTGTTAATACTTATAACTTTAATTGTAATCAATCTAGTAATATGTAAAACTGTTTTTAATATATATATTGAGCAAGAAAAAAATAATAGTTTTTCCAAAGCAAATATAATATCAAATAGAGTAAGACATCAGTTATCAAATGATAGAATGGATGAAAAATGGGTTCAAGTTTCCATAGATGATTATAGCAAGGAAATAAATTCAAGAATAATAATTGTAGACAACTCAAATATAGTTCAATTGGATTCCCATAATTCATTTCTAGGAGAAAAGTTTTATCATGATGAGATAAAAGCTGCCTTAAGAGGTGAAAATAGCAGTGGTATCTATAATTTTAAGCAATCTGGAAGAGTAATGTATATAGCTGTCCCAGTGATATTAAATGATGAAGTAGTTGGGGCAACTTTTTTATCAAGATCTATTGATCATATTTATTATGAAGTAAGGCATATTTGGAGAAAATTAGAGCTGATTTCAGTTGTAAGTATGGCTATTACAGCCATAGTAGTTTTTTTTCTTGCAGGAGTGATCTTTAGACCTCTAAATGATTTAAAATACACTATAAACAAAGTAACCCAAGGTAATTTTAAAGAAAAAGTTCATGTTTATAGTAATGATGAATTTAAAGAAGTTGCAGAAGCTTTTAATATGATGATTTCTAAATTAGAGGAAGTTGATAATCAAAGGAAGGACTTTGTTGCCAATGTGTCTCATGAACTTAGAACACCTCTTACATCTATAAAAATTCTTTCTGAATCTCTTATAAATCAAGATACTTTTGATCAAGATATTTATAAAGAATTTTTAATAGATATTGATTCTGAGGTAGATAGATTAAATAATATTATTAGTGATTTACTTGTATTAGTAAATTTGGATAAAGAAAAATTAGTTTTAGATAAAAAAATTACTTATATAAATTATTTACTTGAAAAAATAATATTTAGAATGAAAGTTATTGCTAAACAAAAAGATATAGATTTGAATTTAAAATTAAATGAGAAAATACAGATAAAAATAGATGAGGATAAAATACAACAAGCTATTATAAATATAATTGATAATGCTATTAAATATACCGATATAAAGGGTACTATAGAAGTGGAATTATATAAAAAGGATAAATATGCTATTATAAAAATATCAGATAATGGATCTGGAATACCTGAGGAAAGTTTAGAGCACATATTTGAAAGATTTTACAGAGTAGATAAAGCTAGAAGCAGAAATACAGGAGGAACAGGGTTAGGATTATCAATTGCATGGGAAATAATTGCTTATCATGGAGGTATTATAGATGTGGAAAGTCAGTTAGGCATAGGTACTGATTTCTATATAAAGCTACCTCTTAAAAATTAAAGGATTGGAGAATTCTATGGGTAAAAAATATATCTTAATTATTTTAATAGTTTTTTTATGTATCTTTATGGCTTCATGCCAAAGCTATGACATTATATTAGAAGATAGCAATAATTATCCTCCAATTAATCCTATTTCAGAAAATAGTTTAGAAGTTATTCTCTATTATCCAAATAAAGAAATGGAGCATTTAGTTCCAGAAATTAGAGTCGTTTCACTTTCTAATGAAAAAACTGAGGAAATTGCTGTAAATGAATTGCTAAAAGGTACTGAGGAAAAAGGATTGAAAAGTATAATTCCAAAGGATACGGAGATATTATCATTAGATATAGTTGAGGATATAGCTTATATAAGTTTCTCTAGCGAATTATTGGATAAAGATTATGAGGAAGAGGAAGAAGCTTTTATCATATATTCTATAGTAAATACTTTAACAAATATACCCACTATAAATAAGGTGCAAATACTTATAGATGGAAAAGCTGTAGATAGATTATCTAAACACTATAGTATTAGAGAGCCTTTAGGGTTTAGCGATGCTATAGTTGATAGAGATTATATAAGTCCAGTATCTGTGTTGAATGAATACTATAATGCTTTACTAGAAAAAAGCTATAGCCGAAGTATAGATATGTTAGATTTAGATGATTTAGGAAATTTAAAGACAAATACTTTAATGGCATATCTAAGAAATGAATTTAAAGGAATAACTCAATTTGATATTAAAAATTATACAATCTATGAATATGGAGACAAAACAAAAATAGATGTAGAAATATTATTTACCTATGAAAAAAACAATAAGAAATTATCTAGTAAAAAAGTAGAGTTAATATCAAATAAAGATAAATTTTTAATAAAAGGACTTTTATATTAATATTCCTATTTTAAAATGTTTCTAGTGTATATTTCTATGTATTGAAGGTTAATATTAAAAATATGTTAAATAAAGGTTTATGAGAAAATGTGGAAATTATAATAAGGATTTATGTTGATAAAAATGTTTTTTTGTATTATAATGATGATTGACATATATTTATGGGGGTAGATGGGTTCTGGTGGATCCTCTGGTCTTCAAAACCAGCACGAGGCGTTAGGAGCGTCTTGGGTGAGTTCGATTCTCACATACTCCCGCCATAGTTATTAAGCCACTTTAGTGGCTTTTTTATTTTATCTTTTTTGCAAAGAGAAACTTTAAAAGAGTGGATTTGCAAACATTTTGCAAATATTGGGTTAATTTTCAGTTGAAAATCATATTATCTGACTTATTTGATGTTACTTTTTCGATGCTTCAATGCATGAGAATATAAATATGGAAAGTCGAGATAATTATCTCGACTTTTCATATTTTAGCACCAATTATCACAACTACAGAACAATACTACAAGTAGGAGAAAGAAGAAAAGTAAGGAATCATCAAAACTATCTCTTTCACAATCATCATTTTTGCTATAGTCAAAATTTGTTTCAGCCATAAATACACCTCCTATTAAATAGAAAAGAGCATTATATAGTTATGTCTGTAACTTTATTAAAATCACATTACCAACGGTCACAACTACAGAATAAAACTACTAAAAGTAAGAAGAAAAAAAGTATTGAACTGTCATTACAACTATCTCCTAATATACCGCCTAATAGACCTCCACTTCTATTTTCTGTCATAAGTACACCTCCTAATTTTAATATGAAACTTAACTTCCATTTGTATTTTATGTTTATTTTAGAAATGTGTTACAGAATATATAATTTAAAAAAATAAATATAAAATTAGTCGGGGATTGATCCCCGACTAATTAAATTTTCTTAACATTTATGGTCACAGTTACAGAATAAAATTACAAGTAGTAGAAAGAAGAATAGTAGGGAATCATCAAAACCCCTATTATCTCTACGGCATAGATTATCAACCATTTTAACACCTCCTAATATAATACTAGTGGTTACAACAGTCACAGAACGATATTACAAGTAGCAAGAAAAAGAACAATAGTGAATTGTCGTTACAATTACGATCACTACCAAATAAGTTAGTATTAACTTTTTCATCATTCATAATTACACCTTCTAGGAAAATGGAGACTTTTGTTGTTCATAGCTACTTTTTTAGAAAGGATTTCTTTTAAATCCTAGTACAGTTTATGCAAAGGTAGTAAAAATTGTTAATTTTTATATTAAAGTAACGCAAAAAAAGATAGAAGTATAAAAAAGGCTTCAAAAATTAAATAACATGATATAATAATATAGGTTGAACTCTTTTTAAAGGGGGATTTTTATGAAGAACAAAGATATTAAAAATATTATGGTTTGTGTTACTCAACAAAAAACTTGTGAAAGATTGATAGTAAATGGCTATAGTATGAAAGATGAGGAAGAAGATAAGCTCTATGTAATACATGTGGTAAATGAAAAGGATAAATTCTTAAATAATAATAGTGATGGTGAGGCTTTAGAATATTTATTTGGAGTATCAAAAAAAGCAGGAGCTGATTTAGCAGTTTTAAGGTCCAAAAATGTAGTAAAGACTATAGTAGATTTTGCTAAGGAGAAAGAAATAACTCATATACTAATGGGAGTTTCTCCAGAATCAGGGAAAGAGGAGAGCCAAAATATTACATTTAAATTACAAAATGAATTACCTGGAGTAGAATTTATTATACTTTAGTTATACCAGGGTACAAAATATTCTATTTACATAAACTATAATATATAAATAGAATATTTAAGGAGGAATTTTATGTCAGAGATTAAGAGAGTTTTTCCAGGAGGAAATACATTTGAAGGTTTTTTCTCATATCATAAATATATTATAGATGAAGGTAGGACTTTTATATTAAAGGGAGGTCCAGGTTCTGGAAAATCATCCCTAATGAAAAATATAGCTAACAAAATGCTTAAGTATGGTCTTTCTATTGAATACCATCATTGCTCATCAGATAAAAGTTCAGTAGATGGCATAGTGGTAAAAGAATTGAAAGTAGCTATAATAGACGGTACAGCACCTCATATTATAGATCCTAAGTTTCCAGGATTAGAAGATGAAATAGTAGATTTAGGTAAATATATAGATAGAAAAAAACTATTTAATAAAAAAGAAGAAATATTAGAAGCAAAAGAAAATAATAGGAAAGCTTATAGGAAAACCTACTCTTATTTTAGAGCGGCAAAAGAAATATTAGGAGAAATAGTAGATGAAAATAGCGAGAAAGTAGATTTTATGGCTTTCAATAAGTTAATCTATAATTTGAAAGAAGAGATATACGGTACTAAAAGAATTGATATTATAGGAAGAGAAAGACATTTATTTAATAGATGTTTCACACCTAGCGGCTTGGCAGATTATACAGATACTTTATTAGGAGATAAAAAAGTATATTATATTAAGTCAGAATATGGTGTTGGAAAATCTACCCTTCTTAATATGATTTCTAAAGAAGGAATTTTAAGAGGGTATGATGTGGAAATATATCATGAACCATTAATTCCAGAAAAGATAAACACTATAATTATTCCAGAATTGAAATTAGCCCTTTCGGCAGCTAATTTTGCCAAGGATAATAATTATAAGGAAATAGATTTAAATGAATTTTTAAGGGAAGATATAAAAAAAGAAGAAGATTATAATATATTCAACAGCTTAATAGATAGAGGATTATATAATCTATCACAAGCAAAGAAAAATCATGATATATTAGAAAATGCTTATCATCCAACTATAGATTTTAATGGAATAGAAAAAGAAAAAGAGAGAATAGAAAAGGAAATAATGAAATTAGTTTAAAAAGAAAGTCACTGCCTAGTTATTAGGAGTGACTTTTTCTTTAATAGAACTTTCTATAAGTTTAAAAGAAGAATTTAGTATATATTTTAAATCAGCCTTTTCACATTTGCCCTGTACCCTTTCTGCATTTCCTCCGCCTTTTATATTTTTACTTTTTTCAATTTCTTTAAATAATCTGCCCATATTTATATCTATATTTTTACTTCTGCTCAATATAAATTGGCATTTATCTTCATTTTCCATACCAAAAAGACAAATTATATTTTTATCTTCCTTTAGAATTGTAGTTATATAACTAATTTCTTTAAAGCTTTCCTCATTAAATATATTATATATGATTTTTACATTTCCAATATCTATTCTCTTTTTTAATAATTCCTTAGACATATATTTTAATAATTTTTCTTTTAAATTCCTATTTTCTTTCTTTAATTTTTCTTTTTCATAATATAAATTTTCCACTTTCTTATAGCTGTCTATATCTTTTGAGGATAAAAGAGTAGAAATATTATTTATACAATCATTTTTCCAAGTATAATCTTTTAAAGCTCTTTTTCCACATACAAATTCTACACGAATATTCCCTTTATATTTTTTCCAATTTCTTATTTTAATCATTCCAATTTCGCCAGTACTTCTGTGGTGAGTTCCAGAACAAGGGGAATAATCCATACCATCTATTTCTATAATTCTAATATCAGAATCTATATCTGGATCTTTTCTTATAGGAATTCTCTCCACGTCTCCCTTTCCCATAGTATAGGTTTTTATATCAAAATTAGAATATATAACATTATTTGCAAAGTTTTCTACTCGTATTACATCTTCTTTTTTTAGTTCGGCTATAGTAATGTCTATATAAACACAAGTTTTACCTATATAAAATCCTACTGTTTCAGCATTATATAATTTATAGAATATAGAAGAAATAAGATGTTGGCCTGAATGTTGCTGCATATAATCAAGCCTTGTATTCCAATCTATAGATAGCTGAACTCTATCACTAAAAATATTCTCTCCAATAACATGTACTATATCTTTTTCGTCTTCATAAACATCTATTACTTCTAACCCATTGATGGTACCTTTATCTCTAGGTTGTCCTCCTTTTAAATTTGGATAAAATATAGTTCTATCAAGTTTTAAATAAAATTTATTATCAATATATTGTTTATCTATAACTCTAGCATTAATTTCTCTTAAATAAGGATTTTCTAGATAAATTCTTTCTGTCATGATTTCACCTCATATACTTTTGATTTATTAATATTCTATCATTTTTTAAAAAAAAGAGTAGCTTTAAATCAATACTTCTATGATACAATTGAATTATATACTTATTTTTAAAAAGAGGATGAGGAAAATGGATATAAAATATAGTGGATATCTATATATAATAATTGGGATATTATTGCTTACATGGTCTTTAAATAGGACAAATAAGAGAAAAAAGAAATAAATATATATTTAATGACATACTATATTTTAAATTTTAGTTAAAGAGTATAATAAATGTGGAGAAGGGATATTCTTGAGAAGACCTTTTATAACCATTACTATTCCTATGGTTATAGGAA
>CCEZ01000027.1 GCA_000751555.1 Anaerosalibacter massiliensis
ACTTAAGGACTTTTTACACTATTTAGTTTTTGTGCTGCTTAGTTGACTTGCTGTCAACTCTTAATACTATAGCAGCTTTTTATTATAATGTCAACAACTTTTTTGTTTTTATTTTATTTTTTTACATTTTTCGAAGTTCTTCTTTTTTTCATTCATATTTAGCCATCTCAATAGTTGATTTATAAATCTAACTATAATTAGTGAAAGAACATTATAATACATCTTTAATAGTAAAATATCAATACATTTAAGACTTTCACATTTCATCAATCACTATAAATTAGTTTATTACTTTCTTAAGTTTCTTTAAATCTTCTATATACACTTTTTTTAATTCTCTTCTATATATAACTGCTGCTGGATGGTATAGAGGGAATACTTTATAATCTTTGTCCCTGACCTTTACCATTTGAATCTCTCCATGAACTTGCCCTATTTTCATTTCATTTTCAAATACACCTTTAAGAGATGTATTTCCAAGAGTTACTATAATTTTAGGGTTTATTATATTAATTTCATCTATTAGATACTTTTTAAAAGCCTCTATTTCTTTAACAGTAGGAGTCCTATTTATTAGTCCACCAGTTTTTGTGCTTTTTTTCGTAGGCCTGAATTTAACCACATTTGTTATATATACATCCTCTCTTTTTATTTCTAAAATTTCTAAAAATTCTTCAAGATGTTTGCCTGCCTGGCCTACAAAAGGCATTTTAAATTGAACCTCCTTAGCCCCTGGTGCTTCTCCAATAAGCATTATCAGACTATTTATATTTCCATTTCCAAGTACTAGTTCTTTATCTTTATGTTCTTCAACAATTGCGTTGTTTAATTCCCTAAGTTTATTATCCTTCAAGTTTAATCATCCTTTCTTGATTCCCCTATTACTTCCATATACTTTTCTTTTATATTCTTAAAGTCTTCCCAAGCATCTTTCTTCTTATTTTCATCCCTAAGTAATGCAGCGGGATGATAGGTTGCTATCATATGAAATTTACCTTTTTCTATCCACTTTCCTCTATCCTTTGTAATCTTAAAACTAGGATCTATAATATTTTTTGAAGCTATTGCACCTAAACAAACTAAAATATCTGGATTTATTATCTTTACTTGCCATCTTAAATATTCTATACAAATTTTACTTTCTTTTTCAAGTGGGTTTCTATTTTTAGGTGGTCTGCATTTCACTATATTTCCAATATATATGTCTTCCCTTTTAAGCTCAATAGCTTTAAGCATTTTATCAAAAAGCTTACCTGCTTTTCCTACAAATGGTCTACCAGTTTGATCCTCATAATATCCAGGCCCTTCCCCTATAAACATTATTTTAGACTTTGGATTTCCCTCTCCAAAAACAGTATGAGTTCTTTCTTTATGTAAATCACATCTATTACATTTTGAAACAACACTTTGAAGTTCTTCTAGAGTATACATATAAATTCCTCCAATAAACTACTTTTAAATATTATAATTAAAATACTTATATATACATTTTATCACAATTAATTTTTTCTAGGCAGTTTTGAAATGATTTTACTCTTTACTTGGAGTTATTTTAAATACTACTTATTTAAATAAAATTTTCTATTTCGCTTATAAGTTATTGGATTATTCACTTTATGAAAAATAAAAATTAGAAAAAAATATTTTTAATTACTGTGTAAACTCAATAAATTAAAATAGCAAAATGATATTATCATTCTGCTATTTTAAAATCTATTTACTTTATTCTTCATTATTTTCATTGTCTTTATCTATTGGCTTCATTGTTGGAAATAATAGTACATCTCTAATACTTGGTTGGTTTGTTAGAATCATTATTAGCCTATCTACTCCTATTCCTAACCCTCCTGTTGGAGGAAGTCCTACTTCTAATGCATTGACAAAGTCCTCATCCATTACATGGGCTTCATCATCACCTAGTTCTCTTTGCTTTAATTGGTCTACAAATCTTTGTTTTTGATCTATTGGGTCATTTAGTTCGCTAAAAGCATTTGCTATTTCCCAACTATTTATAAAAGCTTCAAATCTATCTGTTTTTCTTGGATCTTCTAAATTCCTTTTAGCTAATGGAGAAACTTCTACAGGATGACCTGTTATAAAAGTAGGTTGTATTAAATGTTCTTCACAGAATTCTTCAAAGAATTCATTTATAACATGACCTCTTGTCATTCCCTCTCTAATTTCAATACCTTTTTCCTTAGCCACATTTAACGCTTCTTCATCTGTATTGATAGTACTAAAGTCTACTCCAGTATATTCTTTTACAGCTTCAGCCATATCTAATCTTTTCCAAGGGGGAGTCAAATCTATTTCTTTTCCTTGGTAGTTTATTTTTGTAGTACCCAATGTTTTTTCAGCTACATAAGCCACTAAATTTTCTGTAAGTCTCATTATTTCTTCATAATTTACATAAGCTTGATAAAGTTCTATATTTGTAAACTCTGGATTGTGCTTATGACTCATACCTTCATTTCTAAACATTTTACCCATTTCATAAACTTTTTCAAATCCACCTACGATTAATCTCTTTAAGTACAACTCATTAGCAATTCTCAAATACATTTCTATATCTAATGTATTATGATGAGTAATAAAAGGCTTTGCATTTGCTCCTCCTGCAATTGTACTAAGTATAGGAGTATCTACTTCTATAAATCCTCTATCATCTAAATATTCCCTAATAGCTTTGATTATATTTGATCTAAGTATAAATGTTTCTTTTACTTCAGGGTTCATGATTAAATCTACATATCTTTGTCTATATCTTAAATCTGGATCTTTAAGTCCATGGAACTTTTCTGGTAAAATTTGCAATGATTTTGTTAGAAGAGTTACTTCATCAACTTTAATAGATACTTCCCCAGTTTTAGTTTTAAATACTTCTCCATGTACACCTATTATATCTCCAATATCATAAAGTTTAAATAATTCATATTCTTCATCGCCTAATGCATCTTTTTTAACAAATAATTGTATCTTTCCTTCACTATCTTGAATATCTGTAAAACTTACTTTTCCATGTCCTCTTTTAGACATGATCCTACCTGCTATCTTTACTTCTTTTCCTTCCATTTCCTCAAAATTTTCTTTTATTTGGCTACTGTAATGAGTGTAGTCAAAGCTTGTAATATGAAAGGGATTTCTATCCATTTCTATAAGTTTGTCTAATTTTTCCCTTTTCAACCTTAGCATTTCATTAATATTTTCTTCTGTTCCTGACATATAATTTCCTCCTATTCTATCTTGCTATTTCAAGAATCTCATACTTTATAATACCATCTGGTACCTTTACTTCGACAGTATCACCTAATTTTCCTCCTATTAAAGCTCTTCCTACTGGAGATTCATTTGAAATTTTTCCTTCATAGGGATCTGATTCTGCAGAACCTACTATAGTATACTCTATTTCTTCATCATATTCTAAATCTTTGACCTTAACTCTCGAACCTATACTTACATTGTCAGTGGATATATCTTCTTCATCAATTATTTTTGCATTTCTAAGTAATGCTTCTAATTTTGCAATCCTTTCCTCTAACTGAGCCTGTTCATTTTTAGCTTCATCATATTCAGCATTTTCACTTATATCTCCAAAGGCTAACGCCTCTTTTATTCTCTCTGCAATTTCTTTCCTTCTTACAGTCTTTAATTCATCTAATTCCTCTTCTGATTTTTTATACCCCTCTGCTGTTAGAAATACATCTTTTTTAGCCATCTGCCCTCTCTCCCTTTCTTTTTTTATAATTTAGGCATAACGAGCCTTTTTTTCAAAATAAATATTTAATATGTTCTGAAAAATCTTTTCACAATCTTTATATGGAGACTATTATAGTTTAGCAACTTTTTATTGTCAAGTACTTATACGACTTATATATTCGACCTTTTTTTTATTTTTTTATATGCTAAATCCCTTAATGTATATTCTTCAATATTAACTACAACTTTTCTGAAGTTTTCTATATTGTTATCTTGAAATACTTCATATTTATAAGAAGGGACTTCCTTTCCCAAATCAAAAATTTTTCTCTCTAAAAGTAATTCTTCGCAGCTAAATAGAAAATCTTCTATTACCAATATATTTTTATTGCTAGAATTTATCCTCCTAGCCAATAGCTTTTTGATACTTAAATCAAATACTATGGTAGTACTTTTTAATTTGTATATATCTATTAGTACATCTTCATTTAAATTTATTATTATAGAATAATTTTTCAGTATTCTATTTATATCTCTAGTATAAAATATAGATAAACCTGTAGTGTCATATATTTTTTTAGAAATATCTTCTATCCAATACCCATCATTCCCTACTATAGTCAAAAATTTAAATCTATTAGATAAATCTTTTATTAAATCATAAGTCAAAAAACTATTGTCACTTATTATAAGTATTTCTTCATCTATTAATTTCCTTTCCAAAAACGTTGAAAGCTCTTTTAACACCATAGGTAGAAATTCTACCATAGTCTGTTTTCCATTTAATATTCTTAAACCTGTTTTTTTCTCTATATATTGAAAATCTTTTAATTCTAAAATATCCAAATTATATAATACAATATTTCTACTTTTACTTGATTTAAATTTTTCTACTCCTTTTAAAATTCCCTCTATTAACTCTTCTTTTGATAATTTGTTAGAGTTAGGTATGAAAATTCCAATACCCTTCCCGATTGTTTCTTTCTTGTTATTAGTAAAATCAGTTATCATCTTAGGTCTTATCTTTCTAATCCATTTCATAGGTATATATTTAAAAATGCCTTTTCTTATATGTTCCATATATATTTCCGGATCAACTATATATATATATTCGAAACATATTATTCCCCCTTATTTTAACATTTTGTATCCTATTATATGAGGACTATATTGGGGGTATTACTAAAAAACTTCTTATTTTTCTTCTAAATTAGCCAAATAATCTAGTAAAGCTTCTACCATCTCATTTTTTGTTTCAATCGTATTTATTTGATTCCTAATTTGAGAAGAGTTAGGCATCCCCTTAACATACCAATGTATATGTTTCCTCATTTCTTTAACTCCTATATATTCACCTTTTATATTACATAGGAGATTTAAATGTTCAATAGATTTTTTAATCTTTTCTTCCACCGTTGGACATCTCATTTCTTTTCCTTCTATTATTTCTAATATATTTCTAAATATCCATGGATTTCCCCTAGCACCTCTTCCTATCATTATTCCATCGCAGTTTGTATATTCAAGCATTTTAATTCCATCTTCTGGTTTAAATATATCCCCATTTCCAATAACCGGAATAGATACGTTTTCTTTTACATTTTTTATTACATCCCAATCTGCCTTCCCAGAATAGAACATATCCCTAGTTCTACCATGTACTGTAATAGCTTCCGCTCCTTCTTTTTCTGCTATCTTTGCTATTTCAACTGCATTTGTATTTAAACTATCCCATCCTTTTCTTATTTTTACTGTTATAGGTTTTTTAGATACTTTTACAGTTTTTCTAATAATTTCTTCCACTTTTAAAGGAGATTTTAATAATGCACTTCCATCTCCATTTTTAACAATTTTAGGGGCAGGACAACCCATATTTATGTCAATAATATCTATATCTTCTCTTGTATTTATTTTTTCTTCGATAACATTTGCCATTATATCAGCATCAGAGCCAAATATTTGAATAGCCACTGGTCTTTCCTTGTTATCTATATCTGTAATACTTTTAGTTTTCATATCATTATAATATAATCCTTTAGCACTTACCATTTCTGTATATACTAAACCTGCCCCCATATCCTTACATATTAGTCTAAAAGGCAGATCTGTAATCCCAGCCATAGGTGCTAAAAATATATTGTTTTTTAATGATATATTTCCTATTTTCACTAAATCACTCCTAGAATTTATCTGTTTATACTACAAAAAGGAAGTAGCCTTAAGGCTACTTTACTTGTTTCTTTCATAAATTATTCTTAAACCCTCTAAAGTCAATAATTTATCTATTCTATTTATTGACTTACTTTCACTAGCTATAAGGCTTGCAAAGCCACCAGTAGCTACTACTGTTTCTACATTACCATCATTTCTTAATTCTTCTTTCATCCTATTTATTATACCATCCACAAGACCTATATATCCATATATAAGACCTGCTTGAATGCTATTTTCTGTATTTTTACAAATTGATACTTCTGGCTTAACTAGTTCTACTTTTGGTAATTTTGCAGTTCTCATAAATAAAGCTTCACTAGATATTTTAATCCCTGGTGCAATAGCCCCTCCTAAGTATTCACCACCTTTTGATACAGCACAAAAAGTTATTGCCGTACCAAAATCTACAATTACTAAAGGTCCGCCATATTTTTCATAAGCAGACACAGCATTGACTATTCTATCTGCACCAACTTCTCTTGGATTGTCGTATTTAATATTCATCCCTGTTTTAATTCCTGGTCCTACTATTAAAGGTTCACATTGAAAATATTTTAAACTCATAGCTTCCATAGTATACATTAGTGTTGGCACTACAGATGAAATTATTACATCATTTACCATAGTAGGGCATAGACCATGATATTTAAATATTTGTTCAAACAAAAGACCATATTCATCAGATGTTTTATCTTTATCTGTAGCTATTCTCCAATCATATTCTAATTTTTTTCCTTCATATACTCCTAGTACTATATTAGTATTTCCTACATCTATTACTAATAACAAGCTTTTCACCCTTCCTCATATATTAAGCTCTCTTTTCAAGAGAAGCTACTACACTAGTTACAATAATTATAGCCACTATAATTTCAGGAATTCCATTAGTTATTCCTATGCCTAATATGAACTTGCCTACTTTATCTGGATCTAAACCTAATTTTAATGCATAATCTTGGCCATATAATAGATAAATAAATGAAAGCACTCCTAAAGTATTAGTCAATGTCCCTGCAGCAGCTGATGCCACTACTTCTATTGCATTATTTTGAAGTTTTTTGTTTGAGTAATAACCTACTAAAAAAGTTAGTACAATTAATATAAAACTAAATATGCTCTCCCATATCTTAGCTTCTCCCATTATACCTGTTGCAAAAGTAAATATTAGATAGCATAGTACAAATATCCAAATTAATAAAAGTATAGTTTTAGAAGCTTTTTTCTCCATTTTCTTAAATAGTTCATATACATAATAAGAAACTATACCTATTAAAACTCTAGGCAATATTGAAACTAATGGATTTAGGAAAACAAAAGAAACAGGTGTTGGACTCATTATGGCCTGAAAAATACTAGATAAACCAAAAATTAGTCCTACTAATGCCCCAACTACTGGTCCTTCCATTATTGCTCCAATAATAACAGGAATATGCATAATAGTTGCTCTAGTAGGACCTACAGGAATAAATCCAAGAGGAGTTAGTCCAAGAACAGCAGAGATTCCGCCAAGAATCCCTACAATAGCTATTTTTTTAATATTAAATCTTTCACTTCTTAACATAAATATCTACCTCCGTTCTAGTTCTTAAAATTTTTAGATACTAGACGTTGTTTTGATTAATTTTAAAATAAATTTTACAAAACAGTCCAGCTCCTTATATAAAGGATGCTAGCCTAGCATTCTTCCAACTACATTTTAGACTTTTTTTGATAAAATTTCAACAGTTATTATCATTTTTTATATCTTTATAAGATAAAATATCTTTATAAGAATTGGCATATAGTATTCCATTGGCTATAGCCCTTGATACCACTTCACTAGATAATGTACCTACAATATTTATATCAGCTTTAATTTTTCCTGTAGCCATTGCAAAAATAGTATCTCCATCATACATTGTGTGTATTGGATTTATAGAACGTGCTAATCCATTTTGAGCCATTTGAGCAAGTTTATTAGCCTCTGCTTTTGATAAAATAGCATTTGTAGCTACTACTCCTATTGTAGTGTTCTTCATAGAAAAACCTATAGTCTTTTTCTTATTTTTCATTATTTCATAGGAGTTTAATAATTTTCCTTTTTTATAATCATAAGTACCTGCTAAAATGCTATTTGTTTCATAATCATATACATCTCCAAAACTATTTACTGCTATTATAGCTCCAACCCAAAGTTCTCCAATATTCATACTAGCACTACCAATTCCTGATTTCATTGAATTTTCTGGACCTAAAATCTTTCCTACTGTAGCACCCATTCCACAACCTATATTACCTTGTCTATTTTCTTCTTTTATAGCATTTTCTGTTGCAAAATAACCCATATCAAAATTAGGTCGAATTTTATAATCTCCAATATTGAGATCAAATATAACAGCACTACTAACAATAGGAACTTTGGTAACTCCTACATCAAAACCTATATTCTGTTCTTCTAAATATTTCATAACTCCACTAGCTGCATCTAATCCAAAAGCACTTCCTCCCGAAAGAAGTATAGCATGGACTTTGTCTACTACTTTTTCTGGTTTTAAAAGATCTGTCTCCCTAGTACCTGGAGCTGAGCCTCTTACATCTACACCAGTAGTAGCTCCTTCCTCACAAATAACTGCTGTACAGCCTGTCATTCCCTTTTCTGATTGACTATGACCTACTTTTATTCCTTCTATATCTGTAATATATCCACTATACATATTAATTTTCCTTTCTATATAAAATTAGCGGAGTGTTATTCTACTTAAATCTGAATATCTTCTTTACAGATTATAAGAAGAATTACTCCGCTATATTTAACTAAAAAACATAAGTAA
>CCEZ01000028.1 GCA_000751555.1 Anaerosalibacter massiliensis
CTATTTTATCTGCATCTATTACTTTGAAACCATTTTCAACCAAAAAGTTTGTTACTGTACTCTTACCTGTAGCAATACCACCAGTTAGCCCTATGATTTTACAACTATTTTGCATCATACCAGCTTTCCCCCACTTGTATATCTACTTTCAATGGTATACTCAACTCTGCAGAGCTTTCCATTACCTCTTTCAATATCCTTTTTACTTCTTCTTTTTCATCTTTATAGGTCTCTACTATTAGCTCATCGTGTACTTGAAGTATAAGCTTAGATTTCATATTACGTTTTTTAAGCTCATTATAAACTCTAACCATGGCAATCTTTATAATATCTGCAGCACTACCTTGAATAGGAGTATTCATAGCTATTCTTTCCCCAAAAGACCTTACTGCATAATTTTTTGATTTTAACTCTGGAAGGTATCGTCTTCTATTTAATATAGTTTCTATATAGCCATTCTCTTTACCTAGTTCTACTATTTCATCCATATATATTTTTACATTTTTATAATTCTTTAAATAATTATCTATATATTTCTTAGCCTCTTTCCTAGTTATACCTAGATCCCTAGATAAACCATAATCACTAATTCCATATACTATTCCAAAATTTACTGCTTTTGCCCTACTCCTCATAATAGGAGTTACTTCTTCTTTAGCTACCTCAAATACTTCACTTGCGGTTTTAGTATGGATATCTTCATTATGATAAAAGGCATCTTTTAATTTAGGATCATCAGAAATATGGGCTAGAACTCTTAGTTCAATTTGAGAATAGTCTCCATCTATTAAAGTATAATTATCATCTTCAGGAACAAATGCCTTTCTTATCTTTCTTCCCTCTTCAGTTTTTACAGGTATATTTTGAAGATTTGGTTCAGTACTACTTATTCTGCCAGTATGTGTTACAGTTTGATTAAAACTTGAATGTATTCTATTTGTCTCATTATCTATTAGAGTCATGAGTCCATCAATATAGGTGGATTTAAGCTTTACAATTTGTCTATACTTTAATATTTTTTCTATAATAGGATGCTTATCTTTTAATTTATCTAAAACTTCTGCATTTGTAGAATATCCTGTTTTAGTTTTTTTAATAACTGGCAAATCTAAGTCATCAAAAAGTATTTCTCCTAATTGTTTAGGTGAATTAACATTGAATTCTCTTCCTGCCAAATCATATATCTCATTAGTGAGATTATTTATCTCAGTATCAAATTCCCCTCCCAATTCTTCTAGTACATCTATGTCTATTTTAAATCCTAAATATTCCATACTTGCCAAAACTTCTATCAAAGGTAATTCTATTTCATAATAAAGTTTCTCCATACCTTGACTTTTAATCATACCTTTTATTTTATCCTCTAACATAAATGTTAAATCCAAAAGTTTTGAAAAATATTCTCCTCTTTTTTCTAACTCTAAAGATTTAAAAGTCTTTTTGTTTTTCCCCTTTCCTAAAAGTTCCTCTTCACTTTCTATTACAATATCAAAATATTCCCTACCTAATACATGCATACTATAATCTGTTTGAGATGGGTTTATTAAATACTGACCTATCATACTGTCAAAAGTTAGACCTGAAATATTTATATCTAATCTAAGTAAACCTATAATGTCATTTTTCAAACTATGTCCTATTTTCTTTATATCCTCTAATTCAAAAGTATCTTTAAATTTATCTTTAAAACTAATTAATATATTGTTATTTTCGCAGTTAATATAATATGAATTAAAGCCTTTTGGTTTTATACAAATACCTAATATTTCATCTTTAATTGGATTTGAACCAGAATATATAAACTTAAATCCAATTTTTTTACTTTCCTCTACTTCTTTTTTAATTTGATCAAAATCTTTTTCATCATTAACAATAATAAAATTAGACTCAAATTCTTCCCTAGTATCTTGAATTTTGCCTTTAGGTATCTTTTCTAGTAAGGATTTAAATTCTAGTTTCTCATACAGGTCTTTTAAACCTTCCCAATGAGGTTCTTCAACTTTAAATTCTTCAACGTTGATTTCTATAGGAACATTTATGACTATTTCTGCTAATTTTCTACTCATAAAAGCTTGCTGCTTATATTCCATGAGGGATTCTTTTCTTTTCTTGCCACTAACATCTTCTATATTTTCATAAATATTTTCCATTGAGCCAAATTCTTTTAAAAGCTTTAGTCCAGTTTTCTCTCCTATACCTGGAACTCCTGGTATATTATCTGATTGATCTCCCATAAGTCCTTTTAAATCTACAAACTGTTTAGGAGTAATACCGTATTTGTCCATTATAGCTTTATCATCAAAAATTTCTAATTCAGTAATCCCTTTTCTTGTAACCAAAACTTTAGAATTTTCAGAAGCTAATTGCAAATAGTCTTTATCCCCTGTTACTAATATTACTTCCATTTCTTTTTCTTCTCCAAATTTAGCTATTGTGCCAGCAATATCATCGGCTTCATAGCCTTCTATTTCTATTTGCTTTATCTTCATAGCTGATAGTATTTCTTTTAAAATTGGAAATTGCAATGAAAGTTCATTAGGAGCTTTTTCTCTATTAGCTTTATATGAATCAAACTCTAAATGCCTAAAGGTAGGAGTAGCCTTATCAAAAGCTACACATAAATAATCTGGTTCATACTCTTCTGTAATTCTATAAAACATAGTTAAAAAACCATAAACCCCATTTGTATAGATTCCCTCTTTTGTTGACAATAAGGGAAGAGCATAAAATCCTCTATACAACAGACTGCTTCCATCTATAATCATTAAACGATTTTTTTTCAAAAATATCCACTCCTTATGTATTTCTATCATCTCATATATACTTAGTATATATGAAAAGTTTATTAGAGTAAATAAATTAAATAAAATACTTGCTTTTTATTATATTCTATGATATTATATCTTTTGTAACAAATTCAGCCGAAGTGGTGGAATTGGCAGACGCGCTGGACTCAAAATCCTGTGAGGCTTAATCCTCGTGCGGGTTCGACTCCCGCCTTCGGCACCA
>CCEZ01000029.1 GCA_000751555.1 Anaerosalibacter massiliensis
CCTTCGGCACCAGAATACTAAAAAGGAGTTTAGGCTTTTAAGCTTAAACTCCTTTTTCAAATTAAAATATTATTTTAAGGGCATATTTATTATATTAGCAAAATGTGATTTATTCTATTATTGGAATCATAATTTTTTATTTGGAGGTTAAAAAATTGAAAAAAACATTATCTATTATTTTAATTATAGTTGGTATTATTTTAATATTGACCCCTTTTTTAACAGAACAAATAATAAAATACCATAATAAATCCGCCTCTTTAGATGAAATAACAGAAAAAAATATGAGTGAAAATAATAAAAAAGAGGCAGATTTTGATTTCTCTAGTGTAGAAGATGTAAATATAAAAGCTGTTATAAATGGCACAATGAATTATAATAAGGATCTTGTAATAGGAGTATTAATAGTTCCTGATTTAGGAATTGAACTTCCAATATTTAAAGGCTTAACAGATGCCAATCTTATATCTGGAGCTGCTACTATGAAGCCTGAACAATCAATGGGAAAAGGAAATTATCCCTTAGCAGGTCATAATATGAAGAACAAGAATTTATTATTTGGTAGCCTTATGGATATAAAAATAGGAACCAAAGTTATTATATCAGATAAAAATTATATATATGAATATAAAATATATGACACCATTGTAGTTCCTGACAACGCTATGGACATGCTTGATGATTATAAATCTGAAGAAAAAGGTAAACCAATAATTTCTTTAATGACCTGTTATCATTCTTCTAAAACTGGAAAAAGATTTTTTGCTTTAGGAGAATTAGTTGATAAATATCCTTTTAATGATAAATATATTACTAATTAAAACTAAACTATCTATATAATTATACTATTTGCTTTTTTGTGCTTTTGGATCAGCTATAGTTTCATACATTCCCATTGATGTCATAGTAATTAGGATTGAATTTATTGTTGTGAGAAGTACACCTTGAATTCCTTCTCCAGTTCTAGCAAAAATAAATGTTAAAATAATAGAAATAATAAATGTGTAAATTCTTACAGCTCCATCAACAAAATTCTTTTTTATGAGTGGTTTTGTAAACTGGACTATAATAGATACTGCAGCTACTAACCCCGCAAAGGTACTTAATGTATCAGGTGTCATAAAATTATCATACATACAAACCCCCCTTTCCACTACTATCTTCTATATCTATATGCAAAAATTTTAATTTATATCCTATTAAAAAAACTAGGGTAGTTTATTTCCCTAGTTCTTTTATATTATTTCTTCCTTTTTTCAAATTATAATATATTTAAATATAAGCCTCAGCCTATACTATTCATCAATCCTCCAAATTTTTCACGTGTAAATATTTATCTATAAAAAATATTATTCCTAAAGCTATTACTCCTAAAAGCATTTCCAAAGTTGTAGATGAACTTATAAGCATTTTCCTTGAAATTGCATATAGCATAACTTCCAGTACACTCCCTGGATGATGCTTAATAAGCATGAGAGCCAGTTCAAGTCCTACTACTAATAGAAGTATATGGGAAAGAAACCCTTGTAAGATTTCATAAGAGCCTAAGGCTTCTATCGCAAATATTTTATATATTAATGATAACATGTCTTTACAGCTTATTACAACTGCTGCTAATATAAAAAGTGCAAGACCTAATTCTAGCCACATTATAACATTGCTTATAACAAACTCTAATTTTTTAAACTTCTTCTTATTTTTCTGTCCCATTAAATCGCTCCTTTATCATTTGCCAATTAACATATTTACATCCATAAGCTTTTGTTGTAATTCTAACAAATCATTTTTTAATTTATTATATTCTTTTTCTAAAAATTCTGGTTCTATTAATTCATCGATCCTGTATATAATTGATTCAAATTGGTCATATACTTCTTGCAACTCTTTTTCTATGTCTTCTTTTTGCTTAATAGGTTCTAATGCCTCACCAGTATGGATTTGAACTAAACTTTCCTTTACTTCAAAAGCATCTCCAATATTCGGTATTATAATTTCAAGTTTAAAATTTTCTTTAATTAATTTTGCAAATTCCTTAGAAGATTTCTCTTCTCCATGAACTATAAAAACTTTTTTTTGGTTTCTTTTTAAATTTACTTATCCAATTAAGTAAAAATTTTTGATCTGCATGACCTGAAAAACCTTTTAAATCATGTATTTCAGATTCTATGACTATATCCTCACCTAAAATCTTAGTCTTTTTTATTCCATCTAATATCTTTCTTCTTAAAGTTCCCTCTACCTGATATCCTACAAAAACCAAACTATTTCTACTTTGCCATAAATTATGTTTTAGATGATGACGAATCCTTCCAACTGTACACATCCCACTTGATGATATAATTACTTTTGGAAAAGTGTAATGGTTAAGCCTCATAGATTCCTCTTAACTTTTTATATAATGCAAATTATCAAATTGGAAAGGATTATCTCCATTAAAATTCCCCCATAAAGATACTTATATTAATATTATATCTGATTATTCTACAAAAAGTATAGTTTTATATTAAAAGAAGACCCTAGAAAATTCTAGGGTCTTCTTTTAATATTATTTTTCAAGATATTTCTCTATATCCATACCTTCCATTACTGCTTTTTTTGCTTTAATCATTTTGGATAGTTCTCCAAATAGTATAACTCCTGTAACTTTTCCATTAGTAACAAATACCTTATGATGTATATTTTCTCCATCTTTATGCTCGTAAACTTTATCAAATTCTTTTACATTACCTGCAGAAAATAAGGATATATCACCAATTCTTAAAGTAGTAAAAGGTGTTGGAGATATGTATTCTTTCATATTTCCTGTCATATTCCCCCCAACAATTTTCCCTTGTTCATTTCCAGCAGTCCAAAGTCCTAATACTACCCCTTCAACTTCCGCTACATCTCCCGCAGCATATATATTATCTATATTGGTTTTTAAATATTTATCTACTAGTATTCCTCTGTTAAACTCTATATTAGTATCTCTGACTAAATCTAAATTTGATCTTATACCTGATGAAAACAATATAGCATCTGTAGAAATCTTCCTATCTTCATTTAGTTTTATACCTGTAGCCACATCTTCCCCCAATATTTCTTCAGCTGCAGAATCTAAATAGAGATTGAATCCAGTATTTCTTAACTTTTGTTCTAGTTTTCTAGAAATTTCTTCATCTAATTGTCTTCCAAGTAGATAAGTAGAATGTTCTATAATATCTACCTCTTTACCTAATTGTTTTATAGACCAAGCTGCCTCGAGGCCTAAAAGTCCTCCACCAATGATAGTAATTTTCTTACAGTTTGAAAAATAATTTTGGATATACCTTAAATCGTTAAATGTTCTAAGGGCAAATACCCCTCTTTTATACTTACCTGCTACCGGAGGTATGAAGGGCCTACTTCCTGTAGCTAATAGTAGCTTTCCATATTGTACCTTTCTTCCATCATCTATTTTTATTATGTTATTATTTACATCTATTTCTTCAACTATTTTATTTAATATTACTTCAATATTCTTTTCTTTATACCATTCTTCTTTTTTAACTAAAATATCTTCATCTTCAACTTCTTTGCATAAACATTCAGTAAGCTTTACTCTATAATAAGTACAATAAGGTTCATTAGACACTATAGTAATAGTCCCTCTATCATCATTCTTTCTTATTTCTTCTGCCGCTGCCAAACCTGCAATTCCATTTCCTATAATCAAATAATCAACTTTTTTTATATCCATAAGACCATCTCCTCACTAATGTTAAATATCTAACTAGTTAATTGTTACCCTAAAATAATTTTATTACACAAAATCTAATTTTATTAATAGCATAGTAAATACTAATACTCTGCTTTTATCTCCGTCCATATTATATCGTATTGTGTAATAAAGTCTGATGGATCTTTAAAAATTTCACATCTATCTAGCTCTTCATTACTAGGATAAGCTACTTTACTATTTTTAATATCTTCTGGCAACTTCTTTATAGCCTCTTTATTTGCCGTTGAATATCCAATATAATCAGTATTTCTTACTGCTATATCTGGTCTACACATAAAATCAATAAATAATTCTGCTTCCTTTTTATTTCTAGAAGTTTTTGGTATCACTATATTGTCAAACCAGATATTTGAACCTTCTTTAGGAATTATATATTCTAAATCCTTATTATCTCTAATTGCAGCTGTAGCATCTCCAGACCATACTACAGCTAGATCAGCTTCTTCTGCTACCATCAAATCTTTAACTTCATCTATTACATAAGTATATACTAAAGGTTTTTGTCTTATCAGTTCTTTTTTAGCTTTCTCCAATTCTCCTATATTTCTACTATTCATAGAATAACCTAATTTCTTAAGTGCTACGCCTATAGAATCTCTTTGACTATCTAACATAATTATTTCGTCTTTATACTTTTTATCCCATAGTATCCGCCAACTATTTACCTTTTCTTTAACTACATTTTTATTATAAAGTATACCTACTGTTCCCCATAAATAAGGAACTGAATATTTATTTCCTGGATCAAAAGATAAATCTGTAAATCTTTCATCTATATTTTTAAAATTAGGGATATTATTTTTGTCTAATTCATACAACATATCTTCATTTATCATTCTTTCAATCATATAGTCAGAGGGAAATGCTATATCATAATTTCCTGCACCTGATTTAAGTTTCACATACATATCCTCATTAGTAGCAAAAGTACTATAATTTACTTTTATACCATATTCATTTTCAAAGTCCTCAATCACAGTAGGGTCTATATAATCTCCCCAATTATATATATTTAAAACAGTTCTGTTTTCTTTACATCCTGTAAATACAAGACTTATTATAGATATTGTAAATAGTATTAGTATTATTTTCTTCAATTTCATCATATAAGATCACCTCTACTTTTCATATCTTTAGAAGTTCTCTTATTTATTATAATTAATAATCCTAATACACTTAAAAACATTAAAGTAGATAATGCATTGATAACTGGATTAATTCCCCTTCTAGCCATAGAATATACTGTAATACTTAAATTTGTAACTTGCGGTCCTGTTGTAAAAAAACTAATAACAAAATCATCTATAGAAAGTGTGAAAGCAATTAATGCTCCTGTCACTATTCCCGGCATTATCTCTGGTATAATAACTTTTCTCAATGCATAAAAAGGAGTAGCTCCTAAGTCCATTGCAGCCTCAGCTAAATGCCTATTTAACTGTTTAAGTTTAGGTAATATAGATAATATGACATAAGGTATATTAAAAGTTATATGTGCTAATAGCATAGTAAGGAATCCAAATTCAATATTTGCAAATCTAAATAATGTCATTAAAGATACTGCAGTAACTATATCTGGGTTTAATATAGGTAAATAATTTAAATTCAAAACTATCTTTTTTCCCAAATAGTTCATATTATATATTCCTATAGCTGCAAAAGTGCCTATTATAGTTGAAATCAATGAAGATAGTATTGCTATTAGAACTGTATAATAGAGGGCTGTAAGAACTTCTTCATTTTTAAAAAGTTCTACATACCACTTAAAGGTAAAACCAGTCCATACACCTCTAGATTTTGAACTATTAAAAGAAAATATAATAAGTATGATAATGGGAGCATATAAAAATAAAAATATTAAAGTTGTATAAATTTTCTTTAGAGATTTATTTACCATAGGCCGCCTCCTTTTCTATCTCCATCAAACTTTGTCATTATACCCATAGAAATAAGTATAAATATCATCATAACTATGGATATAGCAGAGCCAAAATTCCAATCTCCTGACCATAGAAATTGTTGTTCAACTAAATTTCCAATAAGCATATACTTTCCACCACCTAATAAACTAGTGATAACAAAAGTGCTTACTGCTGGCATAAATACCATAGTAAATCCTGAGACAATACCAGGTATACTTAGTGGAAATATTATTTTTGTGAAAACTTCTAATTTACTAGCACCTAAATCTTCAGCAGCTTCTATTAAACTTTTATCAATTTTAATTAAAATTGAATAAATAGGCAATACCATAAAAGGTAAAAAGTTGTATATCATTCCCAATAGTATTGCCTTGTCATTATATATTAAACTTAAAGGTGCAAAACCTAATTTTTTTATAATATAATTTATAAGTCCATTTCTTCCTAATAAGGTTAGCCATGCATAGGTTCTAAGTAAAAAATTCATCCACATAGGCAGAATAAAAAGGAGTATCATTGCATTTCTCTTTTTTATTTTCTCCCTTGATATGATCATAGCCATAGGATAACCTAATAAAAAACAAATTAATGTAGATTTTAAAGCAAGGTTAATAGATCTTCCTAATACTTTTAAATATGTAGGATTCATAAACCTTTTAAAGTTATCTAATGTAAATTGAAACTCTCCTATTTTAAATACATCTCCTGAAGTTATACTAAAAAATAAAATTAACACTAAAGGAATTACTATAAAAATTATCATCCATACTATATAAGGATATGAAGTCCATTTTAATTTCACCTATCTCACCTTCTTCATTACATGAATATTCTCTGGCAAAACAGAAAGTCCTACTAAAGTACCTACTGGCGTCATATTTGTACTATGAACCTTCCATAAGAAATTTTCACTTTCAACTAAAATTTCATAATGAACCCCTTTAAAAGTAACAGATGTGACTTTTCCTTTCAATTTTGCCTCATCAGATTTTTCAATAACTAAATCTTCTGGTCTAATAACTACATCTATCTCTTCATTTTCTTCAAACCCACTATCTACACAATCAAATATAATATTTTCAAATTCTACAATAAAATCTTTGTGCATTATTCCATCTATTATATTGCTTTCTCCTATAAATTTTGCTACAAAGGCATTTTTAGGCTCATTATATATATCAACTGGTGTACCTATTTGTTGTATCTCTCCATTATCCATTACTGCTATAGTATCTGACATAGTTAGTGCTTCTTCTTGATCATGAGTAACATATATAAAAGTAATTCCTAGACTTTTTTGCATGTTTTTTAACTCCATTTGCATTTCTTTTCTCAATTTTAAATCCAATGCACCTAAAGGTTCATCTAATAATAATACTTTTGGTTTATTGACAAGAGCTCTTGCAATAGCAACTCTCTGCTGTTGACCTCCACTTAGTGAATCAATAGACCTATTTTCAAACCCTACAAGATTAATAGTTTTAAGTATATTTTCTACTCTTTCTTTAATTTCAAGTTTTGGGATTTTCTTTATTTTTAATCCAAAAGCTATATTTTCAAATACATTCATATGAGGAAATAGGGCATATTTCTGAAAAACTGTATTTATTTGTCTCTCATAAGGTGGTATGTCAGTAATATTTTTACCTTCAAAAACAACTTCTCCAATAGTAGGTTGTTCAAAACCACCAATAATTCTTAAAGTAGTAGTTTTTCCACAGCCACTAGGACCTAATAATGTTAAAAATTCATTTTTCCTTATATAGAGATTTATATTTTTTAAAACTTCTAGCTCATCATATTCTTTATATATATTTTTTAAATCTATTATTATGTTTTTTTCCAAAATAATCCCCCCTACTTCATTTTAAAAACTTGGTGGTGTACTAACCCAAAGTACTCTTGCAATAGTTTTTCCTCTATTTGATATATAATGATTGGCATTAGCTTTAAAATAAAAGCTTTCACCTTTTCTCACTCTATGTGTTTCACTGCCTATACAAACATTTATGATTCCTGAAATCACATATCCAAACTCTTCTCCCTCATGAGGAGAATCTTCCTTTGATCTGCCTTCAGGTTCTAGTTCAATAACTATTGGTTCCATTAAATTTTTTTGAGCATTTGGAACTACCCATTTTAAAGTATATCCATAATCTTCATTTTGACTAATAAATGCATCTTCTTTAGAAAACACTATTTTCTCCTCTTCAATATCATTGAAAAAATCTTTTAAATTTGTTCCAAGTCCATCTAATATATCTACTAAAGTTGCAATAGATGGAGAAGTTAAATTTCTTTCTACCTGAGAAATGAAACCTTTTGTCAACTCAGATCTATCTGCTAATTCTTCTTGAGTCAATGAGTTTTTAACTCTTAATCTTTTAATTTTCTCGCCAATGTCCACAAATAGCCTCCTAACAATATTCATTGTATATTAAACTTTAAGTTTATAATTACTAAACTTTTTAACTATTTCATTATAGTCAATACTATATATAAAAGTCAATAGTTTTTATTTCAAAAATCATATAATTTAGTATATAAATAAGAGAGCTATTCATAAGGGTATACCCTTATGAATAGCTCTCTTATTTATATTGATTCTTAATATAACTACCAACCTCTACCAGCTCCTCCCCCTCCAGAGGAACCGCCGCCACCTTTATTGTCATGATCATTATTAGAACCCCCGCCAAATCTAATACTTCCTAAAATACTATAAGTTAGCCAGCCATTAAAAAATCTAAAATCTATAAACAAAAATATTATTATGCCAATGGCTACTAATATCTTTTTAAATTTATCAAATATATTGAAACTCCTGTTTTTTTCATTATAATCATGACTAAAATTTTCACTAATATTTCCTCGTCCTAAATCTATACTATATTCTTCTTCTATAGAATCTAATATAGAATTAAATCCTTGGAGTACTCCTTCTGAATAGTTTTCTTCTTTAAAATATGGAGAAATATTTTTATCTATAATTCTTCCTACTTTTCCATCTGGTAATGCTCCTTCAAGTCCATATCCTATTTCTATCCATATTTTTTTCTCATTAGGTGCTATTAATATTAGAACACCATTATCAAATTCACTACTTCCTATACTCCATTTCTCAAACAATAAATTAGCATACTCTTTAATATCTAAATCATTTAAGTTTTCAATAGTAGCTACTACTACTTGAGCATCAGTTTTTTCATAGAGTACTTCATTAGTTTTTATTATATAATTTTCCACTTCATTATCTATTAGATTAGCAGCATCATATACATAAAACTCCTTTGAAGGCTCTGGTAGTTGAATATCAGACCACGCAATACTATAAGATAATAATAGAGATAACAATATTATAAATAAAAATCTCCTTCTTTTTTCCATCTAATTCACCCTAATTAAAAATTTACATCTGGTGCTTTTGAGTCCTCTGGGCTTATTTTAAAATACTCTCTTTTTTCAAAACCAAATAATCTTGCTAAAATATTAGTTGGAAATCTTCTAATTGTAGTATTATATTCTTTGACTGATTCATTATATCTCCCACGTTCTGTAGCTATCCTATTTTCTGTACCTGATAATTCATCTTGGAGATTTAAAAAATTTTCATTTGCCTTAAGTTCAGGATAGTTTTCTACAACTGCATATAATTTAGTTAAAGCATTGTTTAGTTCTGTATTAGCATCTGCATATTCTCCAGGAGAGTTTGCAGAATTGAATTTGCTCCTTGCTTCAGTTATACTTGTCAACACTTCTTTTTCATGCTTGGCATAACCTTTTACAGTATTTACTAAGTTTGGTATCAAATCAGCTCTTCTTTTAAGCACATTTTCTACTTGTGCCCATGAACTGTCTACCTTTTCATCCATTGTATTAAGCTTATTATAAGAAGTTACCAACATTATTATAACGATAGCTATTATTGCAATAGTTACTAACTTTTTTCTTTCCATCAATATCCTCCTCAAATAGTATTCATATATATGATACTATAATACCATGATTTTTTCTATAAAAACATGAATAGATTTTATACTGAAAACGAAAAGATAAGCTGGATATCCAGCTTATCTTCTTTTGTTTTTAAGCATGAACTTTCTTTTTAGATTTTTCTTCTTGGGATTTCTCCCATAATTCATCAGCGGTTTTTGCCCATTCCTTTGATATTTCTTCTGTTTTAGCAGTTAAATCTTCAACTTCTTCCCTATCTATTGGTTGAGTAGAATAAGCGTCAGATTTTTTAACCATCTCTCTTAATTTTTCTGGATTATCTAATAATGGACAAGGTCTTAGATGATTTTTATTAAAAGGTTGATTCTCTTTATATTGTTTAAATAATGGTGATTGTAATGCTTCTATTAAACTTACATCTTTAATATTCACATTTGAATAATGAATAAAGGCACATGGTTCTACATCTCCACTAGAATTTATATGAAGATAATTTTTACCTCCAGCAATACATCCATTAACATATTCTCCATCATTCCAGAAATCTAATGCAAATATTGGTTTTTCTTTTCTAAAGTTTCTAACTTGATCATACATAAATTTACGTTGTTCTGGTGTAGCTATTAAATCTGTTACTGCGTCTTTTCCTATTGGTATATAAGTAAAGTACCATCCAAACATACAACCTTTATCTATCAAGAAATCTAGGTACTCCTCTGAGCCAACTGCATCTGTATTATACTTATGATAACATGTGGAAAATCCAAACACTACTCCTTCTTTTTTAAGAAGATCCATAGCTTCCATTACATGGTTAAAAGTTCCGTCTCCTCTTCTCATATCTGTTTCTTTTTCAAAACCTTCAACACTTATTGCAAGACCAAAGTTTCCAAGTTCTCCTAATTTTTTAGCAAATTCCTCATCTACAAGAGTTGCATTAGTAAATGATAGGAAAGAACAATCGCTATGTTTCTCAGCTAATTTTATTAAATCATCTTTTCTTACTAAAGGTTCTCCACCTGAGAATATATACATATATATACCAATTTCTTTTCCTTCTTTAATGATCCTATCCAAAGTATCATAGCTTAGAGAATCTGTTTTTTCATATTCTGCCGCCCAGCATCCGGTACATTTTAAATTACATGCACTAGTAGGATCCATTAGTATAGCCCATGGTACATTGCAATTATATTTTTTCTCCATTTTATCTTGAATAGGTATGCCAACAATCCCAGAGTTCACCATATAGTTAATTAAGAATTTCTTTCTTGTATTTGGTGACAATTCATCAAAATATCTTTCCATTAATTTATACCAATTATTATCTGGATCACTTATTATATCTCTGAAATTCTGTAGATATCTTTTATGGTTTTCTCTAGTTATTAATTTTTCTGACCAATCTAACAATTTAGGCATATTTTCCATTGGATTTTTCTCTATATATTTTACACCTTCATTCATCAAAGCAGTGCTAACAATTTTTTTTACACTAGCCATGATAACTCCCCCCCTACTATTTAGTGTGCTCTAAGGCCATCTATTAAGAGATTAACTGAATTCAACTTTTTTTGCATATTTATATCGTTATTAAAGGCTGATTGGACTGTAAAAGATTCTATAAAAGAATAAATAGTATCAGCCATGCCTTCACTATCAATACTTTTGATTTCTTTAGCTTCAATACCTTGAACTATCAATTTATTGATAGAGTTCTTTAATCCTTCAGTATAGTCTCTTAACCTACTTAAAAGTTCATTATTTTCCCTTTTTAAAATAATCCATATTTCTGCCAATAAAACAAATATATAATTCTGTTCATATTCACTAGTTAATTCAAATACTAGCTTTTTTAATTTTTCTATAAATGTTAAATTATCATTTTCTATAATAGCTTCTACTTTCTCCTGCAAATCAATTAGTATATCTTCTACTGAATAGTAAAATATTTCATCTTTATTTTTAAAATACTGGTATATAGTAGTTCTTCCCATGCCACATCTGCTAGATATATGTGCTAAATTTGTATTATAATATCCTCTTTTTGCAAAAACTTCTTTAGCTTTTTCTATAATTTCTTGCTTCTTAGTTTCATAATCTACAATTTTTGGCAAATGGTATTTGATCCTCCTTTCTTTTTCTGACACTCCTGTCTATCTAATTTTATCATAATAGACACTGTTGTCAATAAAAAATTAAACTTTCTTCCATAAGCTGCTATTTTATTTACCCCTTATTACAGAGTATTCCATATTTTCAATAACTCTATTCACTAAAAATTCTATATCTAAATTCTTCTCTGATTCTTCTATATCTCCTAATTTTGGCCTAGTCACTGGATGTTTTGGCAAAAATACAGTACAACAATCTTCATATGGTAGAATAGATGTTTCATAAGTTTCAATTTCCTTAGCAATATCTATGATTTGAACCTTATCAAATCCAATTAAAGGCCTCAGTATTGGCATTTTTACAGATGAATTTACCACATGAATTCCTTGAATAGTTTGACTAGCTACTTGACCTAAGTTTTCACCTGTTATTAATGCATTTATATTTTTCTTTTCAGCTATTTTTTCAGATATTCTCATCATAAATCTTCTAGATAATATAGTCATTTCATCTTCTGGACATTTTGCATTTATTTCTTTTTGTATATCTAAAATATTTATGCTATAAAAAAGTATATTTCCACAATACCTTGTCATTATAGTTGCTAGATTCTTTACTTTTTCTTCAGCCCTTTCACTTGTAAATGGATAACTATGAAAATGTATAGCATTTAGTTTCACGCCTCTTTTTGCCATCATAAAACCAGCTACAGGACTATCTATTCCTCCAGATAATAACAACAATCCTTCCCCATTAGTCCCTATAGGTAAACCACCATAAGCTTTTATTTTTTCTGTATAAATATAACATTTGTCCTTTATATCTATATACAGATATACTTCCGGATTATGCACATCTACTTTTATATCTTGGAAATTTTTTAATATAGTACCTCCAATTCTTCTAGATATTTCTGGTGATTTAAAAGGGTAGTTTTTATCTACTCTTCTGGTTTCCACTTTAAAAGTTTTTATATTTTCTCTTTCTAAGACTTCCTTAAATGCATTTATAGCACCTTTTTCTATACTCTCAAAATCTTTCTCAATTCTTATACAAGGACTTATATATACTATACCAAAAACTTTTTTAAGTTTATTTATTATTTGTTCAAAATAGACTTCATCTGCTTCTATATATATTTTTCCCTGCCCTTTGTATATATTAGGAGCTCCTAAATTTTTAGTCATATTTTTTATTTGTCTTATTAATTTTCCTTCAAAATATCCTCTATTTAAACCTTTTAAGGCTATTTCTCCTAAGCTTACACTTATCACCTTATCCATAAAAATCACCTCATAGTAATTTGTCTAATATCTTCTACTGATTTTTTCAATTCTTCTACTACATAGTTTATATCATTTTTAGTATTCAAATGGGAAAGACTAAATCTTATAGCTCCTTCAATCTCATTATTATTTAATCCTATAGCCTTTAATACATGACTTTTACCTTTTCCATGGGAAGAACATGCGGAACCAGTAGAAACATATATTCCCTTATTCTCTAAATAATGAAGCAATACCTCTCCTCTAACACCTAAAAAAGATATATTTAGTATATAAGGAGAAAAACTTTCATCTAATAAGCTATTAACCTTAATTTCAGGTATATTAGTCATTATTTTTTCATGCATATAATTTTTTAACTCTCTAACATATTTGTTTTCTTTATTAAAATTATTTTTTACAATCTCTACTGCTTTTCCCATTCCTACAATTCCTAATGTATTTTCTGTACCTGAACGAATTTCTCTTTCTTGATTACCTCCATATATAATAGGAGATATATTAGTACCCTTTCTTATATAAAGTCCTCCTATACCTTTTGGTCCATGAATTTTATGGCCACTAAATGAAAAAGTATCTATACTCCATTTATTTAGTTCTAGTGGGATTTTCCCCAATGCTTGTATTCCATCTAGATGAATATATGCATTGGAAGCTTTTTTGTCCAATATCTTCCTTATTTCTCCTACTGGCTCTATAGTTCCAATTTCATTATTAACTAACATTATAGATATTAATATAGTAGAATCTTTTATACTTTTCTCTAACTCGTTTAGATCTATAAATCCAAACCTATCAACTTTAAGATAGGTTATATCAAACCCTTTGCTCTCATAGTATTTGAATATATTTAAAACTGATGGATGTTCAATTTCTGTTGTTATAATATGATTTCCTCTTTTTTTGTTCTTATTTACTAATCCTTGAATTGCAATATTATTGCTCTCTGTCCCTCCAGATGTAAAATATATTTCATCATTATTTACATTTAAAAATCCAGATATTATTTCTCTTGATTCTTCCACCTTTTTTTCAGCATTAAAACCTAATCTATGAAGAGAAGATGGATTTCCATAAGATTTTTTTAGCATAAAATTTATTTCATCAATTACCTCTTCCCTTGGTTTAGTTGTAGCACAATTGTCTAGATATACTTCCACTTTATCACCCCATATTGTTTAGTATCCTAATTCTTCATCAATAAGAAAAATAGTCATATCCACATCAGCTGGCTTTCTGTGAATTATAGTTTCTATATTACAAATTCTTGCTGAGGATTTGCAATCTGAACACCTTCCTGTAAGTCTACATGGAGTATCTAATACAAGTCTTTCTGTATTTTTAGGTGCTGCTACATTTCTTATTCTATCTTTAGCCGTCTCATAGTCTTTACATATTTTATTAGTTCCTACTATAATAAAAACTTTATCATGACCATAGAACATGGAGGCTACTCTATTTCCTACTCCATCCATATTTACTAATTTTCCATCTTCAGTTATAGCATTTGTACTTGTAATATAAATATTTGCCCTATCTGCTTTATCTCTTATATCCTTCACTTCTTCATTTGAAGCCTTCCAATGCCAATATGTTTTTACATTTTTCTCTATTAAAGCCTCATATATATTCATATCAAAAACAGTCATAGATCCGCCTATTCCCACTGTATCTGAGGTATCAATTTTTTCAATTAATTCTTTTTTAGCATCTTCTACATTTGTATATAATTTTGTTTTATAACCTTTTTCTCTTAAACTTTTAATTGTATTTATTATATTTTTTCTCATCTTTAACTCCCCTTTTTAAATGATAATTTAACCTTATTATATAAGATTTTAACCTTATATTAAAGTCATATGCAATCTTCAAATAAAAAATAAAGTTTTTTTGAAAAAGGTCTTGCAAAACTTGTCGCAATTTGCTATAATCTTAACGTGGTTATCCCCCTGGTAACCTCAAATAAGATCTCTATTCCCAATACCCCTTTTGAACGGTTTTATGGACATCCCTTGTGGATGTGAAGACTCCTTTTGGAGTCTTCTTTTTTTATCTTTTCTTTTGTTTCCAATCTATGTTAAAATATTATTATTATATTAATTAGGGGTGAAAATATTGAGTTCTAATAAAGTAGCTGTAATTTTTACTGGCGGAACTATTTCTATGAAAATAGATCCTCGGATTCACGCTGCTATTCCTGCACTATCTAGTGAAGAAATAATGGCAATGGTAACTAATATTGAAAAATTTGCTGAAATAGAAAATATAAACTTTTCAAATCTTCCTAGCCCTCATATTACACCAGAAATGATGATGGATTTAACTAAATTAGTTAAAGAAACTATTGAAAGAGATGACATCACTGGGGTTGTAGTTACTCATGGAACTGATACTTTAGAAGAAACAGCCTATATTTTAGACTTGACTATAAAATCCAAGAAACCTATAGTAGTTGTAGGAGCCATGAGAAATAGTTCTGAGTTGGGTTATGATGGCTCGTCAAATCTTGCAGCGGCTATTTGTACCGCCATCTCTGAAAAATCAAAAAATAAAGGTGTTTTAGTTGTTATGAATAATGAAGTAAATGCTGCAAGTGAAATAACTAAGATTAATACTTTAACCTTAGATACATTTAAATCTCCTGAATTTGGTCCATTAGGTATCGTTGATAATGATGAAGTAATTTTTTACAGAGATATTGTATCTAGAGATTTTATAGATACTGAAACCATTGAAACAAAAGTAGCTCTTTTGAAATCTGGACCAGGGATGAACTCAGATATTATAGAATTCTGCATAGAATCTGGATATAAAGGTATAGTAATTGAAGCATTAGGCAGAGGAAATTTACCTCCTGAAATGATATATGGAATTAAAAAAAGCATTGAAAAAAATATTCCCATAGTACTAGTTTCCAGATGCCCTACTGGAAGAGTACTTGATACATATGGATATGAAGGCGGTGGTAAACATTTAAGAAAAATAGGAGTCATATTTGCTGGAAATCTTCCGGGACAAAAAGCTAGAATTAAATTAATGTTAGCTTTAAGTATTTCTAATAATATGGATACTATAAGGAATTTATTTGAAAAAGATGAATATAACTCTTTATAAAATAAGGGGCTGTTTCAAAATAA
>CCEZ01000030.1 GCA_000751555.1 Anaerosalibacter massiliensis
AAATTGTCCCGCCTATAAGAATATTGTAGAAGAATTTGGAACAAAAGTATTAAATGAAGATTTTACTATTGATAGAAAAAAGCTAGGAGATATTATTTTCAATGACAAAGAAAAAAGAGAGAAACTAAATTCTATTGTTCATCCAAGAGTTTTTTATGAGATGAAAAATCGAATATCAAGTTATTGTGCAGATGAACAAGTTGTTTTTTTAGACATTCCTCTTTTAATTGAAGGATTAAATTTATTTAAAAAAAATGATATAAATATAGATGAAATATGGTTAGTTTATACAGATGAAGAAATACAAATAAAAAGGCTTATGCAAAGGGATAAGCTTAGCTATGAAGATGCTAAAAAGAGAATAGATTCTCAGTTGCCTATGGGAACTAAAATGAAATATGCAACTAGAATTATAAACAATAATAAAGATATAAAAGAACTAAAAAACACATTAGAAAATATGATAATTAGATTTAAATGAATTCGGAGGGATAATTTTGGTAAATATATTTGGTAGGATCATTAAAAAAGTTCTTTTGCTCCTTTTAATTGGAATAATTCTTTTTATAGGATTTAAATTAGTAATGAAAATGATGTATCCCATAGACTATAAAAATCATATATATTTATATTCTAAAAAGTATAATACCGATCCCTATTTAATAGCAGCTATAATTAATGTAGAGAGCAATTTTGATAAGGATGCCTGTTCTAAAAAGGAAGCTAGAGGTCTTATGCAAATAGCTCCTACTACAGGGAAATGGGCAGCTGAGAAATTAAATTTGAAAAATTTCACTTTAGACTCCCTTTATGAACCAGAGACTAATATAATGATTGGTTCTTGGTATTTAAATGTACTAAATGAAGAATTTGATGGTAATTTACCAATTATTTTAGCTGCATATAATGGAGGAAGTGGAAATGTAAATAAGTGGCTCTTAGATAGCAGATATAGTGATGATGGAAAAAGCTTAAAACATATTCCTTTTAAGGAGACTAGGGATTATGTAGATAAAGTTCTAGAGAACTATGAGAAATATAAAAAAATATATAGAGGAACTTTTGAAGAAGATAAATATTTAAAAGATGGATTCTTAGATAAAAATATTAATAGATTTAAGAGAACAATAAAAGAATATCTAAAGAATGCATAAAAATACATTGATGAATGGTATATAGAGGAAGAAAAGGTCTAAATAGTAGTTGATATATTTAAATAAATATGTATAATATAATATAGAAAACATATCATAAATGCAGGAGTGGTGGAATTGGCATACACGCTATCTTGTGATGATGATACTTTATGGATAAAAACATTTATTAAATTAGTAAATAACGTAATAATCATAAAATAATGTGCTTATTACCCTTGCAGAGGTGGTGGAACAGGCAGACACGTACGTTTGAGGGGCGTATGCTTATCCAAGCATGAGGGTTCGAATCCCTTCCTCTGCACCAAAATCATATACAATGTATATGATTTTTATTTTTTAAATGGAATATATTTTATTTACTAAGGTGTGAGCTTATGATTGTCAGTAGAAGTGTCATACATGTAGATATGGATGCTTTCTATGCATCTGTAGAAGAAAAATACAATCCTAGCCTTAAGGGAAAACCTATAATAGTAGGAGGAAGTGTTAAAAATAGAGGGGTAGTTACTACAGCTTCTTATGAAGCAAGAAAATATGGGGTTCATTCTGCTATGTCTGTATTTAAGGCAAAAAAATTATGCCCGAAAGGTATATTTCTCCCAGTAAATATGGCACGCTACAAAGAAGTTTCTAAAGAGGTCCATAATATATTTAAAAGATATAGCAAATTAATAGAGCCTATATCTATAGATGAGGCATTTATAGATACAACTGGAAGAGATCCCTTATTTATTGCTAAAAAAATAAAAGAAGATATAAAAAGAGAATTAAATCTTACTGCATCTATAGGAATATCTACAAATAAATTTTTAGCTAAGTTAGCTTCTGATATTGAAAAACCAAATGGATTGACTATTATAAGGGAAGAGGAAGCCATAGAATTTTTAAAACCTCTCCCAATAAGAAAGCTATGGGGAGTAGGGCCAAAGACTGAAAGACAATTACATAAGATTGGAATATATACTATAGGTGATTTGCAAGATTATGATATAAAAGTATTGGTAGATAGATTTGGTAAAAAGGGAAGGGAAATGTCTTACTTTTCTAAGGGAATAGATAATAGGCCAGTAGAAATAGATATAACTACTCAATCCATTGGAGAAGAAGAAACTTTTAGAGAAGATATATCTAGCGTAGAAATACTTATTCAAAAGTTGCAAGAGTATTCTTTGAATCTTTCACATAAGTTAGAAGCTAAAGGGTACATAGCTAGGACTATAACTGTAAAAATAAAGTATGAAGATTTTTCAGTAGAAACAAGAAGTAGCACATTATATATACCAACAAATGATTATTTAACTATTTATAGTACTAGTATCAATATATTAAATAATAAATTTAATTCATGTAAAAAAGTTAGATTATTAGGTCTAGCAGTATCTAATTTTATTTATCCTAATGACCCTGTACAATTGAGTTTCCCCACTAAATAAAAGTTATAGTATTTTAGTCTCATTTCAAATATAATCTAAATATTATCTAAGAAAAGTTTATATCTTAATAGACTTTTTTTAGTGTGATGTGTATAATAGTAGTGGATTTATCCATAATAAAAAATTCAGTTTGCAATTATGTGTTATTTTATGAACAAAGAACGACTTTTTAAGACATTTTATATGACAATTCATATACAACCTATAAGATAAATGTTATAATAATATTAATAAATTGTATTATGAAGTCAATTAAATATTTAGGACCCATATTAATTGGGTCTATTTATTTGACAAATAAGCAGGCTAAAAAATAAGTTTTAAACAATAAAGATAAAGAGGTGGAAAAGATGAATCTAGAGAATTTGACCTTTAAGGGAGGAGTTCATGTTCCTCATCACAAAGAATTGACAGAAAGAATTCCTATTAAAAGAGCAAAAGAGCCTGAAATCGCAATTATACCTTTACAACAACATATAGGTGCACCTTGTAAACCTTTAGTAAAGGTTGGTGAAACTGTAAAAGTAGGGCAAAAAATTGGACAGGCAGAAGCTTTTGTATCTGCACCGGTACATTCAAGTGTATCAGGAGTTGTTAAAAAAATAAGTCCAATGGCATCACCTACAGGAATGACTGTAGACTGTATTCATATTGAATCAGATGGGAAGAATGAATTGCATGAAAGTGTAAAACCTAACAAAGATTTAGAATCATTGAGCCAAAAAGAAGTTCTAGAAATCATAAAAGAAGCAGGTATTACTGGAATGGGAGGAGCTGGTTTTCCAACTCATGTTAAGCTTTCACCACCACCAGAGAAAAAAATAGATACAATAATACTCAATGGGGCAGAATGTGAACCTTATTTAACTGCAGATCATAGGCTTATGGTAGAAGAACCAGAAAAAGTAGTTCTAGGTCTTAAAGTTATAATGAAGGCTGTAGGAGTAGATAGAGGATTCATTGCAGTAGAAAACAATAAACCTGATGCGATTAAAGCATTAAAAGAAGTTGTAAAAAAAGAAGCTAATATAGAATTAGTTTCATTGAAAGCTAAATTTCCTCAAGGAGATGAAAAACGTATAATAAATGCAGTAACGGGAAGAGAAGTTCCTTCAGGTGGACTTCCAATGGATGTAGGAGTAGTTGTTGACAATGTAGGTACTGCTACTGCTATTGGGCAGGCGGTAGAGAAGGGAAAACCTTTATTTGAAAGGATAGTTACTGTTACTGGTAAAGGAGTTAAAGAACCTCAAAATTTAGTTGTGAAAATAGGTACTCCTTTTAAAGATGTCATAGAACAATGTGGAGGATTCAATGGCAAACCAGGAAAGATCATTATGGGTGGTCCTATGATGGGACTTGCTCAATATAGTATAGATGTTCCAGTGATTAAAGGTACTTCAGGAATTTTAGTTTTATCTGAAGAAGAGGCAAGACCAGAACCAGTACAACCTTGTATTAAATGTGGAAAATGTTTAGAAGTATGTCCAGTAAATCTTCAACCATTATATTTAAGTAAATTTGCATTAAATAGAAAATATGATAGAGCAGAAGAGTTTCACATTTTAGACTGTATTGAATGTGGTTCTTGTTCATTTATATGTCCTTCTAAAAGACCATTAGTAGAGTCTATTAGAGTTGCAAAAAGGGAAGTTATTGCAAAGAAGAAAAAAGCCTAGTAAAAGATAGGAGGAATTAGAAAATGGATAATATTTTGATTGGGTCTTCTTCTCCTCATATAAGGTCAGAAGAGACTGTCAAAAGAATAATGTTAGATGTAATTATTGCTTTAACACCTGCAATGATTGGTAGTATATATTTTTTTGGATTTAATGCCTTTAAACTTATTTTGATTTCAGTTATATCATCAGTAGTATTTGAAGCTTTAATTCAAAAGGCATTTAAAAAGGAAGTTACTGTATATGATCTTAGTGCAGTAGTTACAGGAATTTTATTAGCTTTTAATTTACCAGCAACTGCACCTTGGTGGTTACCAGTAATAGGTTCTGCTTTTGCTATTATAGTAGTAAAGCAGTTCTTTGGTGGCTTAGGTCAAAACTTTATGAATCCAGCACTAGCTGCAAGGGCTATGCTTTTATCTTCATGGCCAACACTTATGTCAGCTTTTGTGGCACCAGGAGCAGTAGATGGACAATCTTCAGCTACTCCATTATCCATAATGAAATATGGGGCTTCAGATGCAGCAGCATCAGCAACTGTAGCAGAAGCAGGGGATGCATTGCCTGCTCTTAAGGAAATGTTTTTGGGAAATATTGGTGGTGCTATAGGAGAAACATCTGCATTATTACTATTAATTGGTGCTGTGTATTTATTGATTAGAGGGGTTATAAACTGGAGAATACCTTTCACTTATATAGGAACAACAGTTATTGTATTATTACTTTTAGGTACTGAAATGGAACAAATACCATATCATATATTTGCAGGAGGACTTATATTAGGAGCATTCTATATGGCAACAGATTATGCTTCATCGCCAGTAACACCATTAGGGCAGATAATATTTGGTATAGGAGCAGGACTTTTAACGGCAATCATCAGAGTAAAAGGTGGATATCCAGAAGGAGTATCTTATTCTATATTACTTATGAATGTAGCTACACCACTTATTGAAAGATTTACTAGTCCTAAAGTATTTGGGGAGGTGAAGTAGATGAATGAAACATTGAAATTAGGATTGATTTTACTTTTAATTACTGCAGTATCTGCATTTATTTTAGCTGCTTCAAACAATGCAACATCAGCTAAGATTGAGGAGGCTGATAAAATAGCTAATGATGAAGCTAGAAAAGAAACTTTACCTGATGCTAAGGATTTTGAACCAATAGATAAAGAAAAACTAGATAGTATACAAAGCTCTAATGAAGGAGTTTTAGAAATTTTTGAAGGAAAAGATGAAAGTGGAGAAATAGTAGGCTATACTTTAAAAAATTTAGTAGGCGGATTTGGTGGAGATATTCAAGTTATGACAGGTATATCTGTTGAGGGAAAAATAACTGGAATGAAAATATTATCTCATTCAGAGACTCCAGGACTTGGAGCTAAGGCTGAAGAACCAGAATTTCAAGAGAGATTTAAAGGCATACCTACAGAAAATGATCTAGTAATAGTAAAGGAATCTCCATCTAATAACAATGAAGTTGAGGCTATAACTAGTGCAACAATTACTTCAAATGCTGTTGCAGATGGAGTTAATTTAGCAAGAGAAATTTACAATTCACAGCTTTCTAAATAATATTCTATTCTTTTGGAGGTGTAAAAATTGAAGTTGTCTGAAACCTTTAATAATGGTTTAATTAAAGAAAATCCAATATTTGTACAGTTAGTAGGAATGTGTTCTACTTTAGCTGTTACCACTTCTGCAAAGAATGGTTTAGCTATGGGATTAGCTGTAACAGGAGTATTGGTAGGTTCAAATTTAGTTATATCACTTATTAGAAATGTAATACCAGATAAAATTCGTATTCCATCCTTTATAGTTGTAATTGCAACATTTGTAACTATGATTGAAATGTTTATGAAGGCCTATGCTCCAGCATTATATAGTGCTCTAGGATTATTTATTCCATTAATTGTTGTTAACTGTATTATATTTGCAAGAGCAGAATCATTTGCCTCTAAAAACAAACCTATACCTGCAATAGTTGATGGTTTAGGAATGGGATTAGGATATACTGTTGCTTTAATTATTTTAGCTAGTATTAGAGAACTATTAGGTGCTGGTACATTATTTGAACATCAAATAATGGGAGCAGGATATCAACCAGTCTTAATTGCTATAATGCCGCCTGGAGCATTTATTATATTAGGAATTCTTATAGGTATTTTTAATAAAGTTAGAATGAATAATGAAGAGAAAAAAGCTGCACAAGAAGAAAAAGCTACTGTCGAAGCGTAATGTAAGGGAGGGAATCAAATGTCACTATTTACCATATTGATTAGCACTATATTTGTTAATAATTATGTTTTTGCTAGATTTTTAGGAATATGTCCTTTTCTAGGAGTTTCTAAAAAAACTGATACAGCTTTTGGTATGGGAGTTGCAGTAACTTTTGTTATTACTTTATCGTCTATCATCACTTATTTTATTCAAAAAGGAATTTTAGACACATTAAAATTAGGATATCTTCAAACAATCGTATTTATTTTAGTTATTGCTACATTAGTTCAATTTGTTGAAATGGTTATGAAAAAGACAAGTCCTACTCTTTATAATGCATTAGGAGTATATTTGCCACTTATAACTACAAATTGTGTTGTACTTGGTGTTGCAATACTCAATATTCAGGAAGAATATACATTGATTCAAACAATCGTAAATTCTATTGGAGCTTCTATAGGTTTTACATTGGCATTGGTATTGATGGCAGGAGTGAGAGAACAATTAGATTTGGCAGATGTTCCAGAAGCATTAGATGGTTTTCCAATTGCATTAATTGCTTCAGGTCTTATGTCAATAGCTTTCTTAGGATTTAATGGACTTGTATAGGAGGTATAAAAATGAGTACAATAATATATCCATTATTAGTTTTAGGTGGTTTAGGATTATTATTTGGTATAGCATTATCCCTTGCATCTAAAGCCTTTGCAGTAGAAGTAGATCCAAAAGTAGAAAAAATAATAAAAGTATTACCAGGAGCAAATTGTGGAGCTTGTGGTTATCCTGGATGTGAAGGATTTGCAAATGCAGCAGTTCAAGGGAAAGCACCTGTAAACGGATGTAAAGTTGGTGGAAGTCCTGTAGCTGAAAAAGTTGGAGATATTATGGGAGTAGGTGCAGGAGAAACTGAGAAGCAAGTAGCTAAAGTACTTTGTCAAGGAAAAGATTGTAATGCTATTAAAAAATATCAATATGAAGGTATTAAAGATTGTAAAGCTGCAAATGTAATTGCAGGTGGAGATAAAGGTTGTCAATATGGATGTTTAGGCTATGGAAGTTGTAAGGAAGTATGTCAATTTGGAGCAATAGAAATAGTAGATGGAATTGCTGAAATTGATCCAGAAAAATGTACATCATGTGGACAATGTATAAAGGTATGTCCAAAAGGTATAATTGAAATGGTTCCATATACACAGAAAGTAGTAGTAAAATGTAAAAGCCATGATTTTGGAAAGCCTGTTAAAGATAATTGTAGTGTAGGATGTATTGGATGTCAAATGTGTGTTAAATCTTGTCCTACTGATCCAAAGGCTATGCAATTTGATAATAAATTGGCTTATATTGATTATGAAAAGTGTATAAATTGTGGACTATGTGCTCGAAAATGTCCAACGGGAGCCATAGGGTCATTATTGAAAAAACCTGAGAAGGATAAAAAAGTAGTAGAAAAGGGTCTCTAGTAAAGACCCTTTTTTAATGGGAAAATTTTTATTAAAATGTAACTTGTAAATAAAAAATATAAGTGGTAAACTTAATATGTGTATTTATTACTAAAAATCAATAAAAAAAGGGTGTTTATATTGACAAAAGGGGATAAATGTTTAATAATCACTATTATAATAATAAGTTTATTCTCTTTATGGCATGTAAAGAAAGAGGCTACAAGTTATAATGAAAAATATATTGAAATTCAGGTTGATGGTAAGGAATATAAAAAAATAACATTTGGACCAGAAGTTATAGGGAAAAAGATTCCTATCAATACTGAATTTGGTTATAACTTAGTAGAAATAGGAGATGGCAAAGTAAGAGTAGTTGAAGCTGATTGTCCTGATCAGCTAGATGTTAAACAAGGCTATATTGAAAAACCAGGAGAAGTTATAGTTTGTTTACCAAATAAATTAGTTATTGAGATAAAAGGAAAAACTGATAGTAAAGATAAGGATATTGACTATATTAGTCATTAAAGAGAGTGTGGTAAAATGAAAAAATTAAAAAAAATGATATTTTTATCTTTGTTAGTCTCATTAGGTCTTGCTCTTAGTATTATTGAATCTTTTATGCCAGTACCATTTATAGCTCCTGGGGCAAAATTAGGATTATCAAATATGGTAGTACTAATTACGTTAGTAGTATTTGGATTTAAAGAAGCTTTAGTTGTAGGTATTTTGAAAAGTTTATTATTTACTTTAGTAACAGGTAGTATATCAAGCTTATTTTACAGTTTATCAGGTACAATTTTTAGTTCTATAGTTATGTTTGTAGTATATTTATATTTTTCAAAAGTATTCAGTTTGATTGGAGTAAGTATTTTTGGAGCTGTAGCGCATAATACTGCACAGGTTTTTGTTGCAAGTTTAATAATGAACAATTTTAAAATATTTTCTTATTTGCCAATATTACTTTTAACAAGTCTTTTTACTGGATACTTCATAGGATTAGCTTCTATTTTCATAAGCAAAAATCTAAAAAAAACATTTCAACTAAAATATGAAGTGAATAAAATATAGGTGATATTATGGGAAAAATAATTTTAGCTTCTTCTTCTCCTAGGAGAAAAGAGCTATTATTTAAGTATAATGTTCAGCCTCTAATAGTGTCTAGCAATATTTCAGAGAATATAAATATAAATGAAAAACCAGAAGAAGTAGCAATGTCATTAGCATATGAGAAAGCTTATAATGTATCAAAACAATTTAACAATAATGAAATAGTTATAGGAGCAGATACTTTAGTTTGCTTGAACAACAAAATATTGGGGAAACCCAAAGATGAGCAGGAAGCTTTTTCTATGCTCAAAATGTTAAATAGCAGAAGGCATTTTGTTATTACAGGGCTAGCTATCATAAAGGCAGGTACAAATTTGAAGATAATTGAATATGAGAAAACTGCTGTTACTTTTAGATATTTGACAGATAAAAAAATCAAGAAATATATAAACACTGGAGAATATAGTGATAAAGCTGGTGCATACGCAATTCAAGGTTTTGGAGAATTATTTGTAGAAAAAATTGAAGGATGTTATTCTAATGTAGTGGGACTTCCAGTTACAAAATTAGATATGATTTTAGAAAAATATTTCAATGTTAGCCTACTGTAATTTTAGAAAATTAATAGGTAGGTGAAATTTTGTGGGGAATGATTTAAAGGAGAACAGAGATTATACTATTAAAGATATGCCATTAAGTGAAAGACCTAGGGAAAAACTATATAAATATGGTGTTAAATCTTTATCAAATGCAGAGCTTGTTGCAGTCATAATTAGAACAGGAAGTAGAAGTGATACAGCTATAGATTTAGCTCAAAGATTGATTAGTATGGATAAAAGAGGTATAGGATATTTATCTGATGCTTCCTTTGAAGAACTAATTTCCGTAAAAGGTATAGGGAAATGTAAGGCGGCTCAAATAATTGCTGCTATTGAACTTGGCAAAAGAATTGGGGCTCAAAGTGGAGAAGATAAAGTAAAGGTAACTTCTCCCGTAGATATTGTAGATCTAATAATGGAAGAAATGAGGTATTTTAAGAAAGAACATTTTAGAATAGCTATATTAGATACTAAAAATCATATTATAACTGTGGAAGATATATCAATAGGAAACTTAAACTCTTCCATAGTTCATCCAAGAGAAGTATATAATATTGCTATAAAAAGAAGTGCCAATTCCATTATACTTATTCACAATCATCCTAGTGGTGATCCTACTCCAAGTAGGGAAGATATACAAATAACTAATAGATTAATTGAGACTGGAAACATAGTTGGAATTAAAGTATTAGATCACATTATCATCGGGGATAACAGATATTTGAGCTTTAGAGAAAGAAATATAATATAAGATATGAATGAGGAAGGAGCAAAAATATATGGGATTATTTAGTGCTTTTACCAAGGATATGGGTATTGACTTAGGAACTGCAAACACTTTAGTGTATATTAAAGGGAAGGGAATAATAATTCGAGAACCTTCTGTGGTAGCTATTCATACTAATACAAGAGAGGTCCTTGCAGTAGGTGAAGAAGCAAAGAAAATGATTGGAAGAACACCTGGGCATATAGTAGCTATTAGGCCATTAAAAGATGGAGTTATTGCTGATTTTGATGTAACTCAAAGTATGCTAAAATATTTTATAAAAAAGGCAAATCAAAGACGTTCTATTTTCCAACCTAGAGTAGTTGTATGTGTTCCTTCTGGAGTTACAGAAGTGGAAAAAAGAGCAGTTGAAGAAGCTACAATTCATGCAGGTGCTAGAGATGCTTATCTTATAGAAGAGCCTATGGCAGCAGCTATTGGTGCTGGTCTTCCAGTTCAAGAAGCTACAGGTAGCATGATTGTAGATATTGGAGGAGGAACTACAGAAGTTGCTATAATATCTTTAGGTGGAATTGTTACAAGCAAGTCCATAAGAATTGGTGGAGATGAATTAGACGAGTCTATAGTATACTATATTAAGAAAGAATATAGTTTAATGATAGGTGAAAGAACAGCAGAAGAGATAAAAATAGTTATAGGTTCAGCAGATGAAAAAAATAAAGAAACTAAAATGCAAATAAGAGGAAGAGATTTAATAAGTGGACTTCCTAAAACTTTAGAAATTACTTCTTCAGAAATTCATAAAGCTATGAAAGAGCCTATAGCAAATATAATAGATGCGATTAAATTTACATTAGAGAAAACACCGCCAGAGCTAGCTTCAGACATTATGGAGCAAGGTATTATGCTTACAGGTGGAGGGGCACTTCTAAGTGGCATTGACAAACTTATAAAAAGTGAAACAGGTATGCCTGTCCATACAGCAGAAGATCCTCTTGATTGTGTAGCTATAGGTACAGGAAGAGCATTGGAAAGTATAGAAGTATTAAAAAAAACTTTAAGTAGTAATAATAGACCAGATTAGTGGTGATAAAATATGTCTAGATTTAAAAAATATAAAGATAGGATGGTAGTAACTATAGTTGCTATCATTCTAATTATTATGATAGGTATGACGAGTAGTGAAAGGGCAAATATAACAGGCGTTGAAAAAGCTATTGGAAATATAATTTCTCCAATACAAAAAGTGTTTTTCAATATTGGAAGGCATGTTTCTGATTTTTTTGGTACAATAGGGAATTTTGGTAAGATTAAAGGAGAAAATAAAGAATTAAAAAAGAAAATAGCAGTACTGGAAGAAAAAAATAGAGAGTATGAAGATATAATTGGGAAAACTGATTTTTTAAGAAAAGAGGCATTGCTTAAAGAAAAGACTAAATACAACATAATAGATGCACAAGTAATAGGAAAAGAGCCAGGGAATTGGTTTGATAGATTTTTAATTGATAAAGGTTCAAAAGATGGTGTAAAAAAAGGCGATACAGTAATTCAAGGCGTAGAAGTAAATAATAAATTAGTTCAAGAAGGCGTAGTAGGAAGAATAGTTGATGTAGGAGACAATTGGTCTAAGGTAGTATCTATTGTAGATGAAAGTAGCAATATTTCATTTAAAATTCTTCGAACTCAAGAAGGTGGTATTTTGTCTGGTAATGTAGATAATAAAATAAGTGGATACTTATTTGATAATAAAGCTGATGTAACTAAAGGAGACAAGCTATTTACATCAGGATTGGGAGAAGCATATGTAGAGGATTTATATATTGGCAAAGTAAAGGAAGTAGTTAAGAAAGAGGAAGATTTAATGAAAAGAGTGGTAGTGACTCCTGCTGTTAATTTTAAGAAAATCTATAGAGTCCATGTAATTTCTAATTAAAGAAAAGGAGTATTTTAAATTGCAGAGTTTAATTATGTTTATAATAATTGTTGTTAATTTCATATTGCAAAGTACCATTCTTCAAAGTATAAATATATTGGGCATAGTTCCTAATACTACATTAGTTATCGTAGTTTCTATAGCACTTTTAAAGGGAAAGAGGACTGGAGGTATTGTGGGACTTTTAGCAGGATTATTACAAGATATTATTTTTAGTCCTACTATAGGACCGAATGCTTTTGTTTATTTTTTCATCGGTTATCTCATAGGTTTAAGTGAACAAAAAGTTTTTAAAGACAGTTTATTTATACCATTTATTTTCACTATTATAACTAGTTTAGCATATCATGGAGTTTATTGTGTTTTTATGTATTTTCTTGGAACTAATATAAGATTTCATTTTTTCCTAAGAGATTCTGTTCTTTTAGAAACTCTATATAATAGTATACTAATTATGCCTATATACAAATGGTTTTCTAACATCTTTACTGTTCCTTCCATTAAATTTGGTAGGAGATAGGAGTGAGATAATTGAAGTTTTTAGAGAAATTGAAAGATAGATACAATATAATCATAATACTCATATCCATCATGTTTTTAGTCCTTTCATTTAGACTAGCTACATTGACTATAGTAGACGGAGATCATTATAGACAGCTTTCCGATACAAAACGAGTCAAAGAAATTGCTATGACAGCTCCCCGTGGCGAGATAAGGGACAGGAATGGAAAACTAATTGCTGGAAATAAACCAAGCTTTACAGTTCAGATACTTAAAGATGAATTGAAAAACATAAAAGATATAGAAAAAAAGAATGAAATAGTACTAAATCTTATAAAGCTATTAGAAGAAGATGGAGTAGACTATGTTGATGATTTTCCAATAGAGTTAAATACATTTAAATTTATTGATGAAAATATGAATTATAGCGAAGATGCTAGTGCTATGGATAAAGTCATAGATATAATAGTTGAAAAAAATTTGCTTCCACAAATGCTTGATACTTATTATACAGGAGATAAGGCAGAACATTTTCAGTTCTTAACTGTAAATAAAGCTATACATGCATTACAAAATAAAGGTATGGATATTCCTATAGATGCAAGTTTAAATGGAAATAATGTAAGTTTAGAGTTTGATGATGGCGAAGGTGTTAGTAAATGGAAAGAAGAACAGAAACTGTCTTCTAATATAGGAGCAAAAGAAGCAATTTTAAAATTGATTGATAATGATAAGAATGTTATAAGAAGTATATTAGACCATCCTATCTCTAGAGAGCTAACTTATGAACTATTGGAAAGCAAAGGTCTTGTTAATGATATAAAGATGATTCCATATACTATTGTATTTGATGAAGAATATGCTGAGCAGAAATCAATTCTTATGAGAAATTTCAATAGTATAAATAAAAATTCTAAAGCTAAAGATGATTTTGTAAACATAGTCCTTGAAACAGGTGTAAGAGAACTATTAGAAAATGTTATAGAAGAGAAGGATGACAAAGATAATGTAATTGGTAGGGTAGTTCCAGGAGAAATTTTAATTAAAGAAATTGAAAAAAAAGGAAAAGACTGTCCGGTAACTTTTGAAATAAGTAAAGACAATAAAAAGGTTATCTATAAATTTAAGAAAAAAAGTAAAATAACTAAACTTAATCCCCTAGCCTATCTTATCGAACAAGGGAAAAGCACTAAAGCCATAAATGAAATGATCACTAATGACAAAGTTAAAAATGCAGCTCAAGAACTAATATTAAGTAATGGAGTGAATCCTAAAATATCTATAACTGAGTGGGAGTATGTAGCTATAAATAATAAAAATAATTGGTATTCTAGTTCTAAAACTCCCAAAAATAGTAGTCCAGAAGAAGCTTTTAATCATTTAAGGAAGAAATATGGAATAGATGAAAATTTAAGTAAGTATGAAGCAAGATCCATGCTTTTAATATATGATCAATTAAATAAGCAAGGGTTTAGAGCTTATCAACCTATAAATATTGCTTATGGAATTAAAAATTCTACAGTAGCTAAAATAGAGGAAGACACAGTAAATATGCCAGGCATTGATGTATCCATAGAACCTGTTAGATATTATCCTATGGGAAATTCAGCTTCACATATACTTGGGTATTTAGGGAAAATATCCCAACCTCAAGAGATTAAAAAATATGTTGAAGAAAAGAAATATTCTCCAAATGATATAATTGGTAAGACTGGAGTGGAAGAAAAATTTGAGGATAAATTAAAAGGTAAGGACGGAATTAAAAAAGTTGAAGTAGATGTTATGGGGAATACTATCAAAACTGTGGATCAGAAGAAGCCTATACCTGGGAACAATTTATATCTTACAATAGATGCAGAACTTCAAAAAGTGGCAGAAGAGTCCTTAAAGAAAACTCTAGAAGCTATACAAAAAGGTGGAACTTATGAAAGTGAATGGGGAAATTATAAATTTGGAACTAGTAAAAAAGGGAGACCTTATATAAATGCTACATCAGGAGCTGTTGTAGCTTTAAATGTTAAAACTGGTGAAGTATTGGCATTAGCAAATTATCCTGACTATGATCCAAATTTATTTGCTACTGGTATATCTAGTGCAGATTGGGAAAGTCTATTTCCAGAAAATGAAAAAGACTTATTAGCACCAAGACCGCTATATAATATAGCACTTCAAACAGCAATACAGCCTGGTTCTACTTATAAAATGATAACAGCATTGGCTGCATTGGAGAAAGGCTTGTCTCCAACAAAAACTATAACAGATATGGGATATGTTGATATTGGAGGTGAACCATTTGGTTGTTGGATTTGGAATAGTCGTAGAGGTACTCATGGGCCTGAAAATCTTTATGATGCACTTAGAGATTCTTGTAACTATTATTTTTACTCAGTTACTTTAGGGAAGAATCCTAGGACTGGAGAAGGACTAGGTATGAAAGTGGATATTGAAGATATAGTTAAGATATCAAAAGAATTTGGATTAAATGACAAGACTGGCATTGAAATAGATATACCTAATGAATCATCAGGAGGAGTTCCAGATCCTGAAAGAAAAATAACTATAACTAAAAATATATTGAAAAACTTTCTAGAACAGAATTTAAAAAAATATACAAAAGAAGATGAAAAACTTTCAAATGCTGATATTAAGAAAAATATTGAAGAAATAATTAGCTGGACAGATTTAGAAATACCTTTATCAAGAGGGGAAGTATATAGAAGGTTAGAAAAAATGGGAATAGATCCAGATAAAAAAATTAATAATGATACAGAAAGTTTGACAGACAAAATAAAATATACTTATTTAAGTCAAGCAGGGTGGACTGCGGCAGATACATTAAATGTTTCTATTGGACAAGGTGAAAATTCATATACTCCTATTCAAATGGCTAATTATGTAGCTACTATTGCAAATGGAGGATATAGAAATAAAGTAACTGTTGTAGATAAAATTAAAAACTATGATAATTCAAAGGTTATTCATAATCAAAAAGTTGAAAGAGAGAGAGTTAAACTAAATAACTATAAACATATAGAAGATGTAAAACTTGGTATGGAGAAGGTAGTAAGTGAAGGTACAGCAAGAAGTATATTTGCTAATTTTCCAGTATCAGTAGCAGCAAAAACAGGAACTGCTGAAAAAAGTGGAATAAATCCTGCGACTGGAGATACCTATGATGACTTTGCTTGGTTCGTAGCTTTTGGACCTTATGAAGATCCTGAAATAGCAGTCGCTGTAGTTTTATTCCAAGGAGGTAGTGGTGGCTATGCAGGACCACTAACAAGGGATATAATTGCTCAATATTTAGGATTAAATGATAAAGCAGATAAGAAAAATTTGTCATCTACAACTGAAATGGAGAGATAATTTCTCTCCTATTTTTTTTATAAATTAAGAAGGAATTACAAATTTTTTGAAGAAGTATTATTAATGGAGGGCTTTGGAGGTAATACTATGACACAAGATTTAGTAGTGTTTAAAGGAACCCAAGATGGAGTGTATATCTACATACGGGAGGGAAGTTTTGATTCTATAAAAGAAGAGTTGGATATTAAATTAAGAAAATCTGGTGCTTTTTTTAAAGGTGGAAAGATTGTGGACTTTAAAGGAAAAAGACTTAGCAGTAATGAATTAGAAGAGTTGAAAGATATTGTTAAAGATAAACATCATTTAAAAATAGTAGAAAGAAAAAAAGTAAAAGAGAAAGATTTTTTTACTGGAATTAAAGAAGGAATGACTAAATTTGTTAAAACCACATTGAGATCAGGACAATCAATTGAATATAAAGGGAATGTTGTAATTTTTGGAGACGTAAATCCAGGCTCTATAGTTATATCAGGTGGAAATATAGTAGTACTTGGAAGTCTTAGAGGGGTGGCTCATGCAGGTTGTAGTGGCAATAAAAATGCTATAGTTGCTGCTTTTTCTCTTCAACCAAGCCAGCTTAGAATAGCAGATTTGATAGCTAGACGTCCAGATGAAGATATAGAAGAGCCTAAATGGCCTGAAATAGCAAGGATAGAAGGAAATGAAGTAATTATTGAAAGGTATCTACCGAAAAAATAAATTAAAAAGGGAGGCATATGTATGGGGAAAGTAATTGTTATAACATCAGGAAAAGGTGGAGTTGGAAAAACTACTACTGTAGCAAATATAGGAACAGGACTAGCAATGCTAGGTAATAAAGTTGTTGTGGCAGATGCTGATATAGGTTTAAGAAATTTAGATGTGGTTATGGGATTAGAAAATAGAATTGTATATGATATTGTAGATGTAGTGGAAAAAGTTTGTAGACTTAAGCAAGGGCTTATCAGGGACAAGCGTTATGAAGGACTTTACCTTTTACCAGCAGCACAAACGAAAGATAAATCTGCAGTGAACCCAGAACAAATGCTTGAACTCTGTAATGAGTTAAAAGAAGAATTTGATTATGTTTTGATAGATTCACCGGCTGGAATTGAATTAGGATTTCAAAATGCAATTGCTGGAGCTGATGAATCTATAGTAGTTACCACACCTGAAATATCTGCAGTAAGAGATGCTGATAGGGTTATTGGATTATTAGAAGCAAAAGGATTAAATAGTCCAAAGCTTATAATAAATAGAATTAGGCCAGATATGGTTAAAAAAGGAGATATGATGAATATTGAAGATATGATTGATATTCTAGCTATAGACTTGTTGGGAGTAGTGCCAGATGATGAGGCTATAGTTGTAGCAACAAATAGGGGAGAGCCTGTAGTTGTAAATGAGTCTGCTTTAGCAGGTAAAGCTTATAACAATATTTCACGAAGGATTATTGGAGAGGAAGTTGAATTATTGAATTTTAAACAAGAGGAAGGCAAGTTCAGTAAAATAATGAAAATATTGTTTAGCAAATAAAGGGGGAGATTTCTTGGACTTTTTCAAGATGTTTTCAAAGGAAAATAAGGAGAGCAAAAATATAGCTAAAGAAAGGTTAAAGCTAGTACTTATCCATGATAGGGCTGATATTTCACCTAAATTTCTTCAAATGATAGAAAGCGATATAATAAGAGTTATGTCTGAATATGTGGAAATAGATGAAGAAGGACTAGATGTAAAAATGACTAGAACCAAAAATGGAAATGATGGTAGTTCTGTTCCTGCACTTATTGCAAATATACCAATTATAAAAGTAAAAGATATGTAAATATAATAATTAGAAAAATAACAAAATAATGTTGATTTTTTTAGTAAAGTTTTATATAATCAATTGTAGACTTTAATCATCCAAATTTGTTCAAAAATAATATAAAAATGCAGGAGGGACACAAATGAGGAAAAAAGTATTATCTCTTATTTTAATTGCTATATTAGCAATGGGTGTTTTTGCTGGCTGTGCAAAGGATGAAACATCAAAGACTGATGAGCCAAAAGAAGGTGGAGAAAAAACTTCTGAAAGTGCAGGAAAAGGTGATTTAAAGGATGGAAAATATCTAGTTAAATTGCCAGTAAGTGATCATATGAATTATCCTATGGCAACTATGGAAGTTAAGGATGGAGAAATTACTTCATTTGATTACAATGAGTATTTTGCTGAATCTGGAGAAGCAAAAAACGCAGAAAACTATGATTATGAAGAAGGCCTAGAAGTAATTAAGAATTTAAATAAACAATTTATGGACAAGAAAGATGCAGACTCAATTGATTATGATGCTGTATCAGGAGCGACTCATACTAAAGAAAGCTTTAAAGAAATAGTTCCTGCTCTTATAGAAAAGGCAGAAAAAGGTGAAGTTCATGAACCAGTTTACAAAGATGGTGAATATGAAGCTAAAGCAGACAAGGATAATCATGGATGGTTGCCAGAAATTAAAATTGTAGTTAAAGAAGGAACTATTATTGGGGTAGATTTTAAAGATGTTGCAGTAGAAGACATGGAAGGAGAAAAGGTTGTATTAGACGAAAAAACTAAGGAACCAGTTATGGAAGATGACGAAACTCCAAAAACAGAGCCAACTAAAGTCAAAAAAGGCGATATAAAGTCTTTAGAAAACTATTCATATCTACCTTCTTTCGATACAATAAAAGAACTGACAAAACAAATAATTGACAATGACAATGTGGAAAACTTAAAACTTGATGGAATATCAGGTGCAACAAATACTAAGGATACTTTGTTAGAACTAGCTACTAAAGCCTTAGAAAGTGCAAAATAAAAGTACTTAAGAGACAAACCCTAACATAAAGTTAGGGTTTGTTAACTTTAATAATCAATTTAAGAGGAGAGAAAAAATGAGATATAGGAATAAAATAATATCTTTGATAGCTTTTATTTTAGCTTTCTCCATATTTTTAGGAGGATGTGGAAAAAAAGAAGATAAAGAGCCTCTCTCAAAGACTGAGTTTATGATGGATACAGTCATGACTATTAAATTATATGACAAAAAAGATGAAGAAGTGCTGAAGAAAGCTTTTAACAGAATAAAAGAAATTGAAGATAAAATGAGTAATACTATAGAAAATAGTTATATAGATAAAATAAATAAGAATGCAGGCAAGGCACCAATAGAAGTAGATGAAGAAGTATATAATTTACTTGTCAAAGCTAAAAAATTTGCTGAATTGACAGATGGAGCTTATGAACCTACTATAGGTCCTTTAGTAGAACTCTGGAATATTAAAGGTGAAGGTAAAAATGATAAGCATACTATTCCTAAAGAAGAGGATATAAAGAAAGCACTTGATAAAGTAGACTATAAAAAATTAGAACTATTAGATAATAATAAAGTGCTTTTAAAAGACAAGGGTATGAAACTAGACTTAGGAGGAATAGCAAAGGGATATGCTGGTGATGAAGTTAAAAAGGTATTAGAGGAAAATGGAGTTAAACATGCTATAATAGATTTAGGCGGAAATATATATGCTTTAGGTTCTAAAGAAGGAGATAAATCTTGGAAAATTGGAATACAAAACCCAAAAGAAGAAAGAGGTAGTTATGTAGGCATTGTTGAAGTAAAAGAAAATGCAGTAGTTACTTCAGGAGATTATGAAAGATATTTTGAAGTAGACGGAAAAAGATATCATCATATAATAGATTCTAAGACTGGATATCCATCAGACAATGAACTATCTGCAATAAGTATTATATCTAAAAGCTCTACAGATTCAGATGCATTATCTACTGCTTTATTTGTATTGGGAAGAGAAAAGGGAGCGAAAGTTTTAAGTAAATTAGAAGATACAGAGGTACTTTATATAACTAAATCGGGAAAAGTTTATATTTCTAATGGTATGAAAGATAAATTTACTTTGAAAAATCCTAATTTTGATTTGAAGATTAATGAATATAAATGAGAATAAAACCCGCCAATAATA
>CCEZ01000031.1 GCA_000751555.1 Anaerosalibacter massiliensis
TAATGAAATCAAAGAAAGAATGATGAGAACGGAAAAAGAAAAAGAAGTAGATGTAGTAATTACTGAAATTGGAGGAACTGTAGGAGATATAGAAGGGTTACCATTTTTAGAAGCCATAAGGCAGTTTAAAAATGATATAGGAAGAGAAAATGTTATGTATATCCATGTGACATTGGTTCCTTACTTGCTCAAGGCAGGAGAACTGAAAACTAAACCTACTCAACATAGTGTAAAGGAATTAAGAAGCATAGGAATACAACCAGATGTTCTAATATGCAGAACAGAAAAGCCCATTTCTCAAGGGATGAAAGATAAAATTGCACTTTTTTGTGATTTAGAACCATCAGAAGTAATACAAAATTTAGATGCAAATACATTGTATGAAGTACCACTAATGCTTGAAGAAGAAGGGCTTCCCCAACTTGTAATAGATCATTTAAATCTTAAATGCAATGATTTGGATTTAACTGAGTGGAAGAGTATTGTAGAAAAATCTAAAAAATTAGAAGGGAAAGTAACTATAGCATTAGTAGGAAAATATGTAGAGCTTAGAGATGCTTATCTTTCAGTGGCAGAATCTTTAGTCCATGCTGGAATAGCTAACAATACAGATGTAGATATTAAATGGATTCATTCAGAGGAGTTGAATGACAATAATAGTGATGAAATACTCAAAGGTGTAGATGGTATATTAGTACCAGGCGGATTTGGACACAGAGGAATAGATGGGAAGATTTCTGCAGCTAAATATGCAAGAGAAAATAATATTCCTTATCTTGGAATATGTCTTGGAATGCAAATGGCAATAGTAGATTTTGCAAGAAATGTATTAGGACTTAAAGAAGCCCATAGTGCTGAACTAGATGAAAATACTCCTTATCCAGTAATAGATCTAATGCCAGAGCAAAAAGATATAGATGTCATGGGAGGAACTATGAGATTAGGTCTTTATCCATGTAAACTAAAAGAAAATACAAAAGTTTATGCTGCCTATGATGAAGAGTTAATATATGAAAGACATAGACATAGATATGAATTTAATAATGAATTTAGAGATAAACTAATTGAAAAGGGAATGGTAATATCTGGAGTTTCACCAGATGAAAGATTGGTAGAATCTATAGAATTAGAGGATCATCCTTGGTTTGTAGCAGTACAGTTTCATCCAGAATTCAAATCAAGACCAACAAAACCTCATCCACTGTTTAAAAGCTTCGTCCAAGCAGCAAAAGATTATAATTGCTAATATTTTAAGGGAATTCTGTTATAGGATTCCTTTTTCTATATTCAGATTGACAAATTAAAGCTCATTAAATACAATACAAAGTATTGATAAGATAGTTAAAAGGAGGCTTTTATGGACAAGATTGTTATTGGAGAAAATAAGAAGAATAGAAGATTAAAAATAATAGGTATTATTGTAGGTTCTTTTTTAGTTATATTTAGTATTAAGGATAAAAGCTTAAGAGAATTACTTATAGGTTTAATTTTTTTATATTTTACTGTTTATAAAAAAGAGAATACTGTAACTAAAGATGGCGTTACTTATAGTCATAAGGGTATTTTTATCAAACGTGAAAACAAGGTAGACTTTTCTACATTAGATAAAATCATAATATATAAAACCAGAGATGGTAAATATATTTTTTACTTTGATAGAGAGGAAGATCCTCGAGGAATAAAAGTAGAAAAAGAATATGTAGATCCTATTGTAAATTTAATAGAAAGTAGAGAAGATAAAATTCCTATAGAATATGTTGTAGATGAGTAGAATAATTAGTCAAAGGAGAAAGAAACGTCTATAAAATATAGACGTTTCTTTCCATAAGTATTGAAATAATCATGTGATATTAACTTTAGATTTATAGAATGATAAGAAATCGTGTCATTATAACATAAAAATAAAAGAATTTTTGTTTTAATGCATTTCAATTAATTGTTCCATCCTACCTATAATTTGTCCCTTTTCAAATTCCGTTAGTTGGTCAAATAGTTTTATAAAATTTTTTTCATTATCATCTAGTTCTATTTTGTGCTGAAAATTTCTATAAGATTTATGTTCTTGTCCTGTTAATATCCAATCAGTAGAAATTTTAAAGTGTTTAGATAACTTTACTATTATGTCGATATTTGGCTTTCGCTCGTCATTTTCATATCTACTTAAGTTTTCAAAATCTAAGATATTCATTAGCTGTCTTTGGGTTAGATTACTCCTTTTTCTTAAGTAGGCTATTCTTTTTCCAAGAGAGTTTAAGCATATCATTATTATACCTCCTTGCTATTTTAAATGTCGATTAGACTAAAAAATTGACATAATGTCAAAATGACATTATAATGTCATTATAGCTATGCCTTATTAATTTTATCATAATACTTATATTTTTATGCTGCTAGTATATCTGTGATTTGCATAAGAAAACAGATGGGAGGATTTGTTATGAATGAATATGAAAAAAAGAAGTTTGGGAAAAAAGTAAAGAAACAATTAATTGAATTAGAAATGACTCAGAGAGATTTAGCAAAAAAAGTAGGTGTTCATGAAAACTATTTAACAGATATTTTAAATGGGCGTAGATCTGGAGAAAAATATAAAGATAAAATTCAGAAAATAATAAAGATTAAAAACCATCAAGAGAATTTAAAAAGGAAATATAATTAGTAGTCTTTAACTTAATTTGTTAAGTAATTATTAAATTAAATAAAAAATAAAAATCAGGAGGGATTAAAATGAATCAAATAAGAAAACCAAAATTATGGGAAGCATTAGTACCAGTAGTAGGAATGACGTTTATTATAATTGTAGGTATATTAAAGTTTGAACTTGAGCCCCATATACCTATTGTACTGGCATGTATTCTCGCAGCTCTGATGGCTAAAAAAGTGGGGCATGATTGGAATAGTATTTTAAGTGGTGTTTTAGAAAGTATTAATAGGGCAGTAGAAGCACTTCTTATAGTTATGATAGTAGGTATGTTAATTGGGAGTTGGGTTTCAGCAGGTACCGTACCAGCTATGGTTTATTATGGTTTAGGATTTATATCACCTAAGGCCTTTCTCCCAACGGGTGCAATTCTATGTGCTATAGTTTCGGTAGCCACTGGAAGTGCATGGACCTCAGCAGGTACTGTAGGTATTGCACTTATGAGTATTGCAACAGGATTAGGAATTAAACCTGCATTGGCGGCAGGAATGGTTATTTCAGGAGCATATTTTGGGGATAAGCTATCTCCTTTATCAGATAGTACAAATGTAGCTGCTGCTACAGCAGAAACTCCACTATATGATCATGTAGGAGCTATGTTAACAACAACTCTTCCAAGCTTTTTATTAGCTTTAATAATTTATACTATAGTAGGGCTTAAAGGTGGGGCAGGAGATTTTGATCCTAGTAAAGTAGAGCTTATAAGAAATACTATATTAGATAATTTTAATATTAATATATGGCTTATGATTCCACCACTATTTGTAATATTTGCGGCAATAAAGAAAATACCAAGTATTCCATCCCTTTTAGCAGCTACAGGATTAGGAGGATTGTGGGCAATGATTTTCCAAGGTAGAAATATAGGGGAGGTATTACAAACATTCCACACAGGATTTGCTGCAGAAACTAGTGTAGAAGTTGTAGATAAACTTTTAAATCGTGGTGGTGTTGATTCTATGATGTGGACAATTTCTTTGATAATGTTTGCATTAGCATTTGGTGGTATATTAGAAAAAGGAGGATTTACAGAAGCAATATTAGGTAGAATAGTAGCAAAGATTAAAAGCTTAACTGGATTAGTTGCGCTAACAATATTTACTGGTATAATCTGTGATTTTATATTAACAGACCAATATTTAGCAATAATGGTACCTGGTAGAATGTATGCAAAAGCTTTTGATGAAAGAGGTTTAGATCGAAAATTTCTTTCAAGAACATTAGAGGATGGTGCAACTATGTGGTCAGCATTATGTCCGTGGAATGGTTGTGGAGCTTATCAGGCAGCGACTTTAGGAGTGCCAACATTTTCTTATTTACCTTATTCATTTATGAATATAATTAATCCTATATTAGCAATTATAATGACTTATTTAGGAATAGCTATATTTCATAAAGATTATAAGAAGGATGTTAAAGATGGAGTAAATTAATTCAAAACTATACATATAATTTTATATTTCTAGAGACTTAAAATCTTATATTATATATAGAAAGCATAGATGTGAATTTTTCTATGCTTTCTATTAAAAAGTTGATTAGGATGATTTGTATGAGGAAAATTGTTATTAATGAAAATAATTATAATGAAAAAATAAGAAATCTTCTTGTATTTTTAGGTTTGTTTTTAATTATATTCAGTATACGGTCAAAATCATGGTGGAAAGTCATCATAGGAGTAGTGTTTATTTATTTTAGCATTTACAAGAAAAAAATTTTTATAACTGAAGAAGGAATTGAATATAATTATAAAGGAATTTTTTTCAAGCATAAGGAAGAGATAAATTTTTCTACGCTATCTCATGTAACTATTTTAAAATCTAAAAATGAAAAATATCTTTTTTATTTTATAAAATCTGATTTTGCTAAAAAGATGGAAGTAGAAAAAGAATATGTAGATTCTATTGTAAATTTAATAGAAAGTAGAGAAGATAAAATCCCTATAGAATATGTTGTAGATAAGTAGAATAATTGAGGTAAAGGGAAAGGACGTTGCTCATTTTTGAGCATTAAAATAGACAAAAACTTGGCGAAAGAAGATTATTATCTAAAAATAATCAATTAGTTTTTTAAATAATAAATAACTCAAATAGCTATGTTTAGCTGTTTAGGTATATATTAAAAATCATGGCATATTTGTTGCATTATATAAATCCTTGTATGTATACAATTCAAGGCTAAATTTAGATAAAAAATTAACAATAAAATTGGATAATATGAAAGGATGGTGTCATTATGAAGAAAGGATGTCCTTATGGAACTCATCGTGTATTAGAACCAAAGGGAGTATTGCCTCAACCAGCTCATAAGATTAGCAATGACATGGAAATTTATGACAATGAAATACTTATTGATGTACAAACATTAAATATTGACTCAGCAAGTTTTACTCAAATAAGTGAAGAGGCAAAAGGCGATGTTGAAGGAATTAAGAAAATAATGAAAAGCATTGTAGAAGAAAGAGGGAAACATCAAAACCCAGTTACAGGCTCAGGTGGAATGCTTATAGGTACAGTTGAAAAAATAGGGCCAGCATTAGAAGGCAAAACTGACCTTAAAGTAGGAGATAAAATAGCTACTTTAGTATCTTTATCTTTGACTCCACTTAGAATTGATGAAATAGTAGAAATAAGACCAGAAATAGACCAAGTAGATATTAAAGGAAAAGCTATACTATTTGAATCTGGACTTTATGCAAAGATTCCAGAAGATCTAAAAGAAAATCTAGTATTATCAGTATTGGATGTAGCAGGAGCACCAGCTCAAACAGCTAAAATGGTAAACCCTGGAGATACAGTTGTAATAATAGGTGGAACAGGAAAAGCAGGAATGCTTTGCTTATATGAAGCAAAGAAAAGAGCAGGAGTTACAGGAAAGGTTATTTGCTTAGACTATAGTGAAGAAGGTTTAAAAAGAGCTAAATCTGCAGATTTAGCAGATGAATATATTCAAGCAGATGCAACAGATGCAGTAGGAGTAATGGACAAGATAGCAGAAGTAACTGACGGAAAGATGGCAGATGTAACAATAAATATAGTAAATATACCAAATACAGAAATGTCAAGTATATTAGTAACTAAAGATGAAGGACTAGTATATTTCTTCAGTATGGCAACTAGCTTTACAAAAGCAGCTCTAGGAGCAGAAGGAGTAGGAAAAGACATAGAAATGGTTATAGGCAATGGCTATACAAAAGGTCATGCAGAAATTTCACTACAAATTATGAGAGAGTCTAAAGCTCTAAGAGACATATTTGAAAAACTATATGCTTAATTA
>CCEZ01000032.1 GCA_000751555.1 Anaerosalibacter massiliensis
GATCTCTTCCAGAATTTCGGAAGAGGTAGTCAACTCTTCGCGCTCGATGTTATACACATCCGGGCGTTTGCTTTCGCGTGCGGAGATAACCCACATCCCTTCGCATTCCGGCTTATCCGGAAAATCGGTATCACCGTCTTTGATGAACAACATGGACGGGGCGACTTTCAGCGCGCCTGTCTTGTGGTTCTTCTTGGTGACTTCGATCTGCTCACGGATGATTTTCTCGATCTCGCCGTGGCTGTCTTTCGGCATCAAAAGCGTCAGCGAGTATTTCGGCTCGCCGCCGTCTTCACCGCCGTACGGCTTATCGAGGTGCGGGTAAGAAGCACGTACGTTAGAAATCTTGATGTGACCAGATTTGTACAGCACGCCATTCTTGACTTTTTTCGCAGGGACTAATTTCTCGGCCATCTTAATATCCTCGGTTTACTGTTTTACGGGTTTACTTTCTACGGTTTTACGGGTTTACACTTCGTCATCATCTTCGTCGTCCCACGCCCCGGAATACTTGCCGTCCAGTGGTGGCCGCTTATCGGTCAGCGGTGCCAGTGTCGGCTTGCCTTCCGGCTTGTAGACGATCCCCGCGA
>CCEZ01000033.1 GCA_000751555.1 Anaerosalibacter massiliensis
CGGCGACCACAGCGAGGCCTCGCTGCGCGAGGGGCTGAAGACCTTCGCCGCCGGCTTCGGCATGACGCTGCAGCTGCATGCCGCGGCCGAGCCGATGAAGACGGTGATCCTGGTCAGCAAGGAAGGCCACTGCCTCAACGACCTGCTGTTCCGCTGGAAGAGCGGCCTGCTCGCCATCGACGTGCGCGCAATCATCTCGAACCACCGCGACTTCTACCAGCTGGCGGCCAGCTACAACGTGCCCTTCCACCACATCCCGGTGACGTCCGCGACCAAGGCACAGGCCGAGGCGAAGCAGCTGGAGATCATCGAGGCCGAGGGCGCCGAGCTCGTGGTGCTCGCGCGCTACATGCAGATCCTGAGCGACAACCTGTGCCGCAGCCTATCGGGCCGCGCGATCAACATCCACCACTCGTTCCTGCCCAGCTTCAAGGGCGCCAAGCCCTACTACCAGGCGCACGACCGCGGCGTGAAGCTGATCGGCGCCACCGCCCACTACGTGACGGCCGACCTCGACGAGGGCCCGATCATCGAGCAGGACGTGGCTCGCGCCGACCACACCGACACGGTGGA
>CCEZ01000034.1 GCA_000751555.1 Anaerosalibacter massiliensis
GGCTGGCATCACGTGCGCGCCAACCGCGACCAGGCGGTCGACATGCTGGTGAAGGAATACCCGAACCTCAAGCGCGAGGACGAGCGCGTGGCGGTCGACGCGATGCTCGAGTACGCCTTCGGCGGCGCGGCGCAGACCCAGGGCTGGGGTGCGATGGACCCGGCCGTGTGGCAGGAGCAGATTTCCACCTATGCGGAGCTGGGCCAGTTCACCGCGCGCACGCCCAAGGTGGAAGACGTGATCTCGCCCGACGCGCTGAAGGCGACCGCCGCCGCGCGGGCCATGAAGGGCTGACGCGCGATGGCCGCCGTTCTTTCCGCTCCCCCGGCCATCGCCTGCCGCGACATCGGCGTGCGCTTCTTCACCGAGCGCCGTGACGTCACCGCCATCAAGAGCCTCGATCTCGAGGTGGCGCAGGGCGAGTTCCTCACACTGCTCGGGCCTTCCGGCTGCGGCAAGTCGACCTTCCTGCGCGTGGTGGCCGACCTGCTGCCGCCCAGCCGCGGCAGCATCGAGGTGTTGTCGTCCACGCCGCAGGCCGCGCGGAAGAACCGTGACATCGGCTTCG
>CCEZ01000035.1 GCA_000751555.1 Anaerosalibacter massiliensis
GGCCGGCAGGTTCTGGTCGGCGATGTGGCGCTGCTCGGGCGTCATCGCTTCATAGAGCTTCGCGAGCGTGTCGCTCACCGCCTGCACGTGCCGCGCGCGGTCTTGCGCCTGGACGGCGCGCTGCTGGGCGAACTGCACCGCGGTCTGGTCGTCCGATGGCGCCGCGGCGGCCATGCCGGCGCGGCCGGCGAGATCCCACACCGCATCGGAGAAGCGGTCCCACAGCGGAGACTGCTCGGGCGTGATCATGAGCTGAACGCGCAGGTCGTAGAGCTTGTCGCGGACCTTGGCCGCTGCGGTTGCGGGCGTAGAGAGGCCGTCACCGGTGCGCGGACTCGTGGTGCGGCCGGGCCTTGCGCCGCGCCGGCCGCCGCCCATGCCTGCGCCGCCTCCACCGAACTGCGCGAATCCGTGTCCGCTCACGGCGACGAGGGCCGCGGCGAGCGCGAGGCGTTGCAGAGAGCGATTCATTGCTGGTTCCTTCCTCGATGGCCGGCCCTCGAAGGACCACCGCGCATTTCAGATGCGGCGGCTGTCCGGTGCGTTGCGAGCCGGTAAACCGGGGGTAAAGC
>CCEZ01000036.1 GCA_000751555.1 Anaerosalibacter massiliensis
GGGGAGTTTACGATCTCCGCCGACGGCGTGTACCGCTTCGACTGCATCTACTCCAACGTCCCGGCCGACACTCCGGCGTACATGGCATTCCAGCTAATCCTTGACGGCCAGACCGTCGAGGTTAGCCGGGCCAACGACTTTATCGCGGACATCGTGCCGATCCCGGATAAGGCATTGGGGCCGAAGCCGCCATACTCTGACGACGTCCGCCTGACGTACCCGGTGTTCCTGCCGCTGCCGAACTGGAAAGACGGCGTAACCGAGCGCATCGAGTGGCAAACTGACGTCATGATTTCCGAGTCCGGCGCAGAACAGCGACGCCCGATCCGCCTGCACCCTCGCCGCTCATTCGAAGCGACGTTCCTGCGTTGGGATGAAAAGCGTACGCTGCTCGACACGACCATCGCGGGCGTCGGCCAGTCTCCGTTACTCCTGCCTTTGTGGCACGACATGACAGCCACGGAAAACGATGCGCCAGCCGGGTCGGTGGACATCTTCGGCCAGTTCCGGGTGAAAGACTTCA
>CCEZ01000037.1 GCA_000751555.1 Anaerosalibacter massiliensis
AGCGGGTTCGGCTTGGTGTGCTGCTTGGCGAGATTGATGCCTTCGATGACCACGTGCGAGTCATCCTTGCGCAGCGAGACGGTGCCCCGCTTGCCCTTGTCGCGGCCGGCCAACACGATGACCTGGTCGCCCTTGCGAATCTTGTTCATGGCGTTGTGTCCTTAGAGAACTGCGGGTGCCAGCGACACGATCTTCATGAACTTCTCGGTGCGCAGTTCGCGCGTGACCGGTCCGAAGATGCGGGTGCCGATGGGCTCCAGCTTGGCGTTGAGCAACACTGCAGCGTTGCCGTCGAATTTCACGAGCGAACCGTCGGCGCGACGGATGCCCTTGGCGGTGCGAACCACCACTGCGCTGTAGATCTCGCCCTTCTTGACGCGACCACGCGGAGCGGCTTCCTTGATGCTGACCTTGATGACATCGCCCACGCTGGCGTAACGCCGCTTGGAGCCACCGAGCACCTTGATACACAGGACGGATTTCGCGCCCGTGTTGTCGGCCACTTCGAGCCGGGATTC
>CCEZ01000038.1 GCA_000751555.1 Anaerosalibacter massiliensis
CGACGGTGCCGGCTCTGTCGGGCCTGTCGTTCATCGAGTTCGCCGCCGACGAGGCTTCGGCCGCGACGCTGGCCACGCTGCTCGGCCAGCTCGGCTTCCGTCGCATCGGCAGGCATCGCTCCAAAGCCGTGACGCTGTACCGCCAGGGCGAGATCAACCTGATCGTCAACGCGCAGCCCGATTCGTTCGCGCGCGCCCGCTTCGAGGCGCACGGTACCTCGGTGTGTGCACTGGGCGTGCGCTGCGACGATCCGCTTGCAGCCGTGGGCCGCGCCACCGCCATGCGTTCGCAGCGGCACGACAGCCCGGTCGGCCCCAACGAACTGCGCGTGCCGGCCATCGTCGCGCCGGGCGGCAACCTGATCCACTTCGTGCCCGAGGCGCTGGGCGCCAACGGCCTGTACGAGGCCGACTTCATCCTGGAAGACGAGGGCGCCGGTGCCAACGATGCCGGCCTGCAGCGCATCGACCACGTGGCGCTGGGCCTGGCGGTCGACCAGCTCGACACCTGGGTGCTGTTCACGCGCGCCGTGCTCGGGCTGGAGCCGGGCGAGAGCCTGGAGCTGGCGGACCCCTTCGGCCTCATTCGCAGCCGCGGCGTCGCCAACGCCGACCGCAGCCTGG
>CCEZ01000039.1 GCA_000751555.1 Anaerosalibacter massiliensis
GCATCGCGCAGGGGCCGGTTGGTGTCGAAGAGGTTGTAGTCCACCAGCGGCGTGGGCTGGTTGAAGACCTCGTGTGTCGTGTCCATGGCCGGCCTCCTTGCCGTGCGTTCAGCTCATCGGGGCATGCATCAGATGAGCTTGACGAGTTGCTTGCCGAAGTTGCGGCCCTTGAGCAGGCCCAGGAAGGCTTCCGGAGCCGACTCGATACCCTGCGCGATCGACTCGCGTGGCTTCAGCTTGCCCGTGCCCACCAGCGTACCCAGCTCGGTCAGCGCCTCGGGCCACACTTCCATGTGCTCGCGGACGATGAAGCCTTCGATCTTCATGCGGTTGATGAGGATCAGCGCCGGGTTCGCGAGCGGCAGCGGCTGGCCGTCGTAGCCCGCGATCATTCCGCACAGCGCCACGCGGGCGAAGGCGTTGGCGCGCAGCAGCACCGCATCGAAGATGTAGCCGCCGACGTTCTCGAAGTAGCCGTCGATGCCGTTCGGGCAGGCTTCCTTGAGCGCCGCGCTCATCGAC
>CCEZ01000040.1 GCA_000751555.1 Anaerosalibacter massiliensis
GGTCGAGGAATACGGCAGGCTCATGCCCATGGCCTCGAAGAGCGAGGCCATGGTGTTGGCGGTATACATGCCGCCGCAGGAGCCCGCGCCCGGGCAGGCGCGGCGCTCGATCTCCAGTAACTCGTTCTGGTCAATTTTATGCGCGGTGTACTCACCGACCGCTTCGAAGGCGCTCACAATGGTGAGATTGCAGCCCTTATAGTGGCCCGGCTTGATGGTGCCGCCATAAACAAAGATCGCCGGGATGTTGAGGCGCGCGATGGCGATCATCGCCCCCGGCATATTCTTGTCGCAGCCGCCGAGGGCGAGCACCCCGTCCATGCTCTGGCCGTTGCACACGGTTTCGATGGAATCCGCGATCACCTCGCGCGACACCAGTGAATATTTCATGCCCTCGGTGCCCATCGAAATGCCATCCGAGATGGTGATGGTGCCGAACATCTGCGGCATGGCACCGGCTTTTTTCAACGCGGCATCGGCGCGCGCGGCGAGCGCGCCGATGCCCATGTTGCACGGCGTGACGGTGCTGTGCGCGTTCGCCACGCCGACGATGGGTTTGTCGAAATCCCCATCGTCGAACCCC
>CCEZ01000041.1 GCA_000751555.1 Anaerosalibacter massiliensis
CACGCCCAGCACCACCCAGCCCGGCCCGCCGGCCAGCACCCCGGCCCACCAGCGGCGCGCCGTAGTCGCAGTGCGCGCGGGCATGAAGCGAAGGTAGTCGGCCTGCTCGCCCATCTGGGTGATGAGCGCGATGCCAACCGTGAGCGCTGCGCCAAACAGGTGCAGATCGAAGCCCTTGGTGCCGGACCGCACTCCGTTGTAGTGCACGATGCCCGCGAACGCACCAGGATCGCGCACGAGCACATAGGCAAAGGGCACCACGAGCATCAGCAGCCACAGCGGCTGGGTCCACAGCTGCAGCCGGCTGATGGCCGACACCCCGTGCGTGACCAGCGGGATCACCACCAGCGCGCACACCAGGTAGCCCCACACCGGCGGAATGCCCAGCGCCAGCTCCAGCGCATAGGCCATCACCGCCGCCTCGAGCGCGAAGAAGATGAAGGTGAAGCTCGCGTAGATCAGCGAAGTGAGCGTGGAGCCGATGTAGCCGAAGCCCGCGCCGCGCGTGAGCAGGTCCATGT
>CCEZ01000042.1 GCA_000751555.1 Anaerosalibacter massiliensis
CGACCTGAGCATCGACGAGCTCACGCTGTCGAGCCGTGGCAGCTGGAAGGTGGTGCTCGACAGCGGCGCCGAGCTGGAGCTGGGCCGCGGCCAGAGCGAAGAGGTGACGGCCCGCCTGCAGCGCTTCCTGAAGACCGTGACCCAGGTCGCGGGCCAGTACCGCCGCACGATGGCCGACGTCGAGGGCGCCGACCTGCGCCACAACGACGCGTATGCATTGCGGCTGCGCGGCGTCACCACGGTCTCGCCCGAGGCCCCAAGAAAAATCAAGTAGCGAATACCGAGGAATCGAGGACATTTCAATGCCCAAAGAATACAAAGACCTGGTCGTAGGACTCGACATCGGCACCGCCAAGGTGATGGTGGTCGTGGCCGAGGTGCTGCCCGGTGGCGAGCTCAAGCTGGCCGGCCTCGGCATCGCGCCGAGCAACGGCCTCAAGCGCGGCGTGGTGGTGAACATCGACGCCACCGTGCAGAGCATCCAGCAGGCGCTGAAAGAGGCCGAGCTGATGGCCGACTGCAAGATCAGCCG
>CCEZ01000043.1 GCA_000751555.1 Anaerosalibacter massiliensis
TTACTTATGTTTTTTAGTTAGTCTAAGGGGGGATTATATATGGAGATTGTTACATTGCTAGCCTTAGTATTAGCTATAATTATAGGGTTTAGAAAACAGATAAATACAGGATTAGTAAGTATTTTGATGGCTTTCATAGTAGGACATTTTATGTTAGGATTAGATGGGAAGGAAATTGTGTCTGGTTGGCCAACAAACTTATTTTTTATACTATTAGGAATGACCTTATTATTTGGCATGGCTAAAGCAAATGGAACATTAACATTAATAACAAAGAAGATATCTAGTTTAGCTAAAGGTAATACTAAACTTTTACCAATTATATTCTTTGCATTGACGGGAGTTATAGCGGGAATAGGGCCGGGCAACATAGCAGCTGTTGCCCTAATGGCACCTATAGCTATGGAGTTAACTGATTCAGAGGATATTCCTGAAATACTTATGGCTACTATGATTATCTCAGGTTCATTGGCAGGAGCCTTGTCTCCGTTGGCTCCTACGGGAATAATAGCTATAAATCTAGCAGCAGAACAAGGATTAGAGGTTAGTAAAAGTATATTTTTAAGTTGTATTTCTACATCTGTTATAATGGGAGGACTGTTCTACTTTATATTTGGTGGACATAAACTCCAAAACAAGAATTCAAAAATTCACAATATTCAAACTTTTAATAGAGAACAAAAAATAACATCTCTTATAATATTGTTGGTAATAATAGGAATATTGGTATATAAAATGGATATAGGATTGATAGCTTTTTCTGGTGCAGTAATACTCCTTTTATTGGGGGTAGTAGATGAAAAAGCAGCTATAATTGAAGTTCCTTGGAGCACTTTAATATTAGTATCAGGAGTAGCAGTATTAGTAAATGTAGTAGGAATAGGAGGAGGAATAGATTTTTTATCAGGTTTTCTAGCTAAAATTATGAATGAAAAAACAGCTACATCAATTATGGCAATAACTGCTGGACTTATGTCAGCTGTTTCCAGTGCTTCTGGAGTAGTACTTCCTACATTAATACCTACTATTCCTAAAATAGCTACTGGAATAGGAGGAAATATTAGTGAAATTGCATTAGTATCTGCTATTGTTGTAGGTGCCCATACAGTTACTTTTAGTCCATTATCAACATTAGGGGCTATAGCATTATCTTCTTCCACAGAGAGAATAGATAAACAAAAGTTTTTTGGACAATTGCTAGTAGTAGGACTTTTATCAGTACTACTTGCTGGAGTCTTAGGTTTTTTAGGATTATATAATATTTGGAGTTAGATGAAATAAAATATTGCCAACCTTTTAATAATCAAAATTTTTAAGGGTTGGCAATATTTTATTTTTGTATTGAAAAATATTATATATCTGTTATATAATATATATAACAGATAGAAAGGAAGAAATATATGATTATAAAAATAGATTTTGAATCAGAAACTCCTATATACGAACAGCTGAGACGTCAAATAATAGAAGGGATAGCTAAAGGTGAATTAAAAAAAGGAGAAGAATTACCTTCTGTAAGACAATTAGCAGAAGATATAGGGATAAATCTTCATACTGTAAATAAATCCTACAATATCTTAAAAGAAGAAGGTTATTTAGTTGTTGATAGGAGAAAGGGAACTATGGTAAGTGATATTATGCCAAAGATTGATGAAAATTATATTAATAATCTAAAAGAAGAAATAAAATATATTATTGCTGATGCTTATTGCAGAGGTATGAATAAGGAAGAGTTTTTAGATTTATGTGAAAAGTATTTTCATAGTTTTGTAAAAAAATAGAGAGGGTGATTTTGATGGAAGATAAAATCTATATTGTTATTATGAACTTATTTATCTATGTAGTTTTATTAATTGTGCAAGTTTTAACTCCTAAAATGACTAGAAAAAACATATATTTTGGAATTAGAATACCAGAAGAAGAAGTTTGTAATCTAGAACTAAAAAAAATATATAGAATTTATGTAATGGAAAATATTTTTGTAAGTATACCATCAATAGTTCTACTCTCTTATTGGACTTATGTATCAAATAGTTTAGGGGTTATTGGATTAACAACTTTTATTTATATAGGCATATTGTTTTTAATTTATTTACATGCAAATAATAAAATGAAAAAGTTAAAAGAAAAAAAAGCGTGGGAAAAAACAAGGGAATATATAGTAGTGGATACGAAATTTAGTAGAGAAAAAGAAACTAATATATCATCATACTGGTATTTAATTCCTGCAATTATACCTATATTAAATTTAATAATTGGATTAACCAAACAGTCAAAATTACCAGAAAGAATACCTACTAATTGGGGTTTTCAAGGAAATATAACAGGGTATATGGATACAAATTCTTTTATATGGTATATGCCTTTATTCCAGATAGGTATGGTAGCATTACTTTTTTTCGTTCACAAGATTATTGGTTGGTCTAAACAAGAGATTAGCTCTAAAAATCCAAAAGAGTCAGTAAGAAGAAATATTATTTTTAGAAGAACCTGGTCTATATATACTTTAGTTATGGGAATAGTTATTAATTTAATTACTACTTTATTATTTTTCTATTCTTTAGGATTAATAGAAGGAAGTATAAAAGTTATATTTAGTTTATTTTTTATATTTATAGTATTGATTATAGTATCTAGTATAGTTATTTCTATAAAGGTGGGTCAAGGTGGTAGTAGACTTAAAATTGATAAAGAATATGAGGAAGTAAGTAGAGATGATGATAAATATTGGAAGTTAGGAAATTCTATATACTACAATCCAGAAGATCCAGCTTTATTTATTGAAAAAAGATTTGGAGTAGGTTGGACTGTCAATGTAGGCAGACCTTTAGGCATGTTTTTTATGATTCTTCCATTTATAATTATTGCACTTACTTTAATATTAGTTTCACAATGAATTTAGAATAAGAAAGTGAGTTATTTTATAAAAGCTAGAAAATGTTTGAAAGACTTTTATATTTAAATAATATAATAGGTATAGTTTTACTTGGTTTATTAGGTAGTATTCCTATGACAGAACTTGGCATGGTAGTGGATATTATGAGACCTTTGTTAGTTTGGGATAATCCACAGAAAGCTATGAAAGAAAATTTAAATGTTTTTTTTAGTATGGGAATAGGATTGGCTTATATATCTTTAATAAGTTTGATAGTATATTATTGTATAAGTAGATTACGATTAAATGTAAATATAATATATTTTATTGTGTCAACTATATTTATACTATCTTCTTATTTAATATTTGTTTGGCTAAAAAAATTATGTGCCAGTCAATTTATTAATATAGAGTAGATATAGCTAAGGGAGCGTCTTGAAATGTTTTTAAGTTATTTGAAAAGACGGTTCCTTTTATTATATTTAAATAGAGCTAAAAGAGAAAAACCAAAGCTATTATTTTTCTTTTTAGGGTAATATAATTGTAAAGAAAGCATATAAATTAAATGAAGTATTTTGATGTTTTTATCATATAAAAATTATTCATAAATGCAAAAAATAAGAATATACTTAATATAATTAAGACTATAACTATATAAAATTGTAGTATTAAAGCATTATTTCATCAATTTACTTTACAAAAGAAAATTTTGCTGATATAATGAGAATAAATAAATATTAATGGAGATTATGAGAAAAAACATCAAAGAAAGCCTACTAATAGTAGGTAATGTTGATGTTTTTTTGTCTTCCAATCTCTTGTTCAATCTTAGAATAAAGATTTGGAAAATTTAAAAAAATCAAAATATCAGTAGTATCATTTTATATTGGGGGCCTTAAAAATGGGGAATGATTTTTTTAAAGGTATTGCTATAAATCCTATAATAGCAGCTGTAAATCACTCTAATAAATTAGATAGGGCACTTTGTTCACCGTGTGAAAACCTTTTCTTATTAACGGGCAATATTACTGATATAGGAAAGATTATAGAAAAGATTAAGCTCAAGGGAAAAGGTGTATACATCCATGTTGATTTAATAGAAGGACTTTCAAAAGATATTTGGGGACTTAAATATATAGTTAATAAAACAAAACCAGATGGTATTATAACTACAAAAAATAATATTGCTAAGTTTTCTAGGGAATGTAATATATTTACTATTCAAAGGCTTTTTATGCTAGATTCTTTATCATTGGATTCTGGAATTAGGTCTATAAGAGAAAGCAATCCAAATGCAATAGAAATACTTCCAGGTATAATGCCTAAAATAGTAAAAGAGATATCTAGGCGGAGTAATATACCTATTATAACTGGAGGATTAATAAGTGAAAAGGAAGATGTAATAGAAAGTCTTAGTTCAGGAGCTATAGCAGTATCAACTAGCAATGAAAAAGTATGGTATATGTAAATTTAAGGAGGTGATTTAAAAAAACAAAGAATTTATGTAAAGAAGATTTGTAAGAGGTAGATTTTGGTGACTAATCACAAAAAAACTAAGGGGGGATCTGCCATGACACACATGGCAATGTATTCAGCGGAATTTTTTGGAACATTAATTTTAATTTTATTAGGTGATGGGGTAGTTGCTAACGTATCATTAAATAAATCTAAGGCAAAAGATGCAGGATGGATAGTTGTAACAGCTGCATGGGGACTTGCAGTTGCTGTGGCAGCTTATATTACAGGATGGGTAAGTGGTGCTCATTTAAATCCAGCGGTAACAATTGCTATGGCAGTTTCAGGAAGTCTTGATTGGGCTTTAGTGCCGGGGTATATAATTTTTCAAATATTAGGTGGTATTGTAGGAGCAGCTCTTGTTTATGTAGCTTTTAAAGATCATTTTGCAGCTACTGATGATCCGGATGTTAAACTAGGAATATTCTGTACAGCACCAGCTATTAGAAATTATGGAAGTAACTTTATTACAGAGGTTATAGGTACAATAATATTAGTAGTTGGAATAATGGGAATTAATAATGCGAACAATGAAGTTGGAGCATTAAGTGCTCTATTAGCAGGATTTTTAGTTTGGGTTATAGGTTTAAGTTTAGGTGGTCCAACAGGATATGCAATCAATCCAGCTAGAGATTTAGGACCAAGAATAGCTCATGCTATTTTACCAATACCAGGAAAGAGAGATTCAGACTGGTCCTATGCATATATACCAGTTATTGGACCGATTGTAGGTGGAATACTTGGAGCATTAATATATATGTTCTTCTCAAATATGTGGGTATAGAAACTTATATCATATTATTTTAGAAGATAAAAATATTATATAAGGGGGAAAAAACAGTGGAAAAAAAGTACATTATGTCGTTGGATCAAGGAACAACAAGTTCAAGAGCCATTTTATTTAATCGTGTAGGAGAAATAGTAAATGTTGCACAACAAGAATTTGATCAAATCTATCCAAAAGGTGGATGGGTAGAGCATGACCCAATGCAAATATGGGGTACTCAAATGGGAGTTGCAAGACAGGTATTAGAAACTGCTGGCATAAGACCTCAAGAAGTAGCGGCAATGGGAATCACTAATCAAAGGGAAACTACAGTAGTTTGGGATAAAAATACAGGAAAACCAGTATACAATGCTATTGTATGGCAATGTAGAAGAACAGCTAATATATGTGATGATTTAAAAGAAAAAGGTCTTGAAGATTATATTAAAAAAACTACAGGACTTGTAATAGATGCTTATTTTTCAGGAACTAAAATTAAATGGATTCTTGATAATGTAGAAGGCGCCAGAGAAAAAGCAGAAAATGGTGATCTTTTATTTGGAAATATTGATACATGGCTTATATGGAATCTAACAAGAGGAAAGGTGCATGTAACTGACTATTCAAATGCTTCTAGAACTATGATATTTGATATTAATAATTTATGTTGGGATGATAAAATTTTAAAAGAGTTAGATATTCCAAAATCCATGCTACCAGAACCAAAACCTTCTAGTGAAGTATATGGCGTTACAGATCCAAATACATTTGGTGGTGCAGAGATACCAATAGCCGGAATAGCAGGAGACCAGCAAGCAGCACTATTTGGGCAGGCATGTTATAGCCAAGGAATGGCTAAAAACACATATGGAACTGGTTGCTTTATGCTTATGAATACTGGAGAAAAGGCAGTTCCATCTAAGAACGGACTTCTTACAACTATTGCTTGGGGAATAGATGGAAAGGTAAATTATGCTCTTGAAGGAAGTATATTTATAGGTGGAGCAATTATTCAATGGTTAAGAGATGAGCTAAGACTTATATCTGATGCAGCAGATAGTGAGTACTTTGCTACAAAAGTTGATGATTCAAATGGAGTATATATTGTTCCAGCATTTGTAGGACTAGGAGCTCCTTATTGGGATATGTATGCAAGAGGAACTATTCTAGGACTTACAAGAGGAGCAAATAGAGATCATATTATTAGAGCAGCCCTTGAATCTATTGCTTATCAAACTAGGGATGTATTAGAAGCTATGCAAGAGGATTCAGGTATAGATTTGAAAGAACTAAAGGTAGATGGTGGAGCAGTGGCAAACAATTTCCTAATGCAATTCCAATCTGATCTATTAGGAGTACCAGTTCATAGACCAGAAGTCATAGAAACAACAGCATTAGGTGCAGCATATTTGGCAGGATTAGCAGTAGGATTCTGGAAAGATATGAATGAAATTTCTGAGAAGTGGAATGTAGATAGAAAGTTCAATCCAGAAATGGATGCAGAACATAGAGAAAAGGCATATAAAGGTTGGAAAAAAGCAGTAAGTAGATCCTTAGAATGGGAAGAGGAAGAATAAAATATAGATAAAAGTTTAAAGCCTCGTTGGTAAATAAACCAACGAGGCTTTAATTATGTAATAAATTTATAAAAAAGATAAAAATGCAAGTTTTAAATTAAAACTTGCATTTTTGCTTGCAAAATATAAATATATATGTTAAAATCATCTCAAGTCTTAAAAAGGATATAAGAATAAAAAATAATATACACACACTAAATAGCTATAATAACTTAAATGCTTGCATAAAAATAAAAAAGTCATATCTATAGAAATATCCATAGCATCTCATAATAAAATTTAAAAATTAAAATTATAAAAAAAGTGAAGGTTGAAGTAAATATACTTGCAATATATAGGAAATTAAAACAATAATGAATAAGGAGGAAAATTTATGAATTATTCAGGAGTGGATACTTTAAGACCAAATCTTTTCAAGGAGGTTTTTCCTTATGAAGAGATTCCAAAGGTTTTATTTAACAATATTCAACAACCAATGGAAATTCCAGAGGATATATGGATTACTGACACTACATTTAGGGATGGGCAACAATCTATATCATCTATGACGGTAGAACAAATTGTTAAAATCTATGATTATTTACATGAGCTTGACAATGGTTCAGGGATTATAAAACAAACGGAGTTTTTTTTATATTCAGATAAAGATAGGAAGGCAGTAGAGAAATGTATTGAAAAAGGATATGATTTTCCAGAAATAACATCATGGATTAGAGCCAATAAAGAAGATTTTAAGTTAGTTAAAGAAATGGGAATTAAAGAAACAGGAATACTTATGTCTTGTTCTGATTATCATATATTTCACAAATTAAATATGACCAGAAAGGAAGCAATGCAAAATTATCTTTCCATAGCAGAAGCTGCATTGGAAAATGGCATAATTCCTAGATGTCATTTTGAGGATATAACAAGGGCAGATTTCTTTGGATTTGTTGTACCATTAGCAAAAAATCTCATGAGATTATCAGAAGAGTCTAATATACCAGTGAAAATAAGAGCTTGTGATACATTAGGATTGGGAGTTCCACATCCTGGGGTAGAGCTTCCTAGAAGCGTACCAGCTATTATTCATGGATTAAGATATTATTCAAATGTACCTTCTAAATCAATTGAATGGCATGGACACAATGATTATTATTCAGTAGTTACAAATTCAGCTACAACTTGGCTTTATGGTGGGTCATCTGTAAATACTACGTTGTTTGGGATTGGAGAAAGGGTTGGAAACTGTCCTTTAGAGGCTATGATAATTGAGTATGCACAAATAAAAGGAAATACTAAAAATATGAATCTTAAGATAATATCTGAAATAGCAGATTATTTTGAGAAAGAATTAAAACATGAAATACCACCACGTACCCCTTTTGTTGGCAGTGAATTCAATACTACTAGAGCAGGAGTTCATGCAGATGGACTTTTAAAAAATGAAGAAATATATAATAGTTTTGATACTAGGAAAATATTAGGCAAACCAGCAACAGTAGCAGTAAATTCTTATTCTGGAATAGCTGGTATAGCAGCTTGGATAAATAGTTATTTTAATTTAGATGAAAGTGAAAGAATAGATAAAAAAGATAAAAGAATACTTCCAATTAAAAAATGGATAGATCTTGAATATGAAAACGGAAGAATTTCAAATATAAGAAATGAAGAACTTAAAGAATTAGTATATAGATATATACCAAATATTTTAGAAAATGAAAATGTAAAAGTTATATAGTAAAGATTGGAGGAAAAAACATGGGATTTACAGTAGCAGAAAAAATCATAAGAAATCATTTAAAAACTGGACAATTGGAAAGAGGAAGAGAAATAGGTTTGAAAATAGATCAGACTCTTACTCAAGATTCTACTGGTACCATGGCTTATTTGCAATTTGAAGCCATGGGTGTAGATAGGGTAAAGACTAAAAAATCTGTAGCATATATTGATCACAATATGTTGCAAGCTGGCCCAGAAAACGCAGATGATCACCTTTATATACAAAGAGTAGCAAAGAAACATGGTATATACTTTTCAAAACCAGGGAATGGAATCTGCCATCAAGTCCATTTAGAAAGATTTGGAGTACCTGGCGAAACTCTTCTAGGATCGGATAGTCATACTCCTACTTGTGGAGGTATAGGTATGTTGGCTATAGGGGCTGGTGGATTAGATGTAGCAGTAGCTATGGCGGGAGGAGAGTATTTTATAACTATGCCTAGAATAGTTAAAGTAGAGCTAAAAGGTAGATTAAATCCTGGAGTTTCAGCTAAAGATATCATATTGGAAGTTTTAAGGATATATGGAGTAAAGGGTGGAATAAATAAAATATTTGAATACTGTGGAGATGGAATTAAAAGTTTGACTGTACCGGAAAGAGGGACTATAACTAACATGGGGGCAGAACTAGGAGCTACTACTTCAATATTCCCTTCTGAGGAAAATACTTATAGGTTTTTAAAGGCTCAAGGAAGGGAGAAAGATTTCATAGAATTAATTCCAGATAAAGATGCATATTATGATGAAGAAATCATTATAGATCTTAATAAATTAGAACCACTAATAGCTTGTCCTCATAGTCCTGATAATGTAGTAAATGTAACTAGTATAGAAGGTACTAAGGTAAATCAAGTGGCTATAGGTAGTTGCACTAATTCGTCTTATATGGATTTGATGAAAGTAGCTGAAATTTTAGATGGGAAAACTATAGCAGAAGATGTATCTCTAGTTATTTCTCCAGGCTCAAAACAAGTACTAAATATGCTTGCACAAAATGGAGTTTTAGGAAAACTTATATCATCGGGAGCTAGAATATTAGAATGCGGATGTGGTCCATGTATAGGTATGGGACAAGCTCCAAATACTAATGGCATTTCATTAAGAACTTTTAATAGGAATTTTAAAGGTAGATCTGGAACAGTCTCAGCTAATGTGTATTTAGCCAGTCCAGAAGTAGCAGCAGTTTCTGCTCTTACAGGATGTATTACAGATCCAAGAAAATATGTTAATAAATTAAGCATAGATATGCCAGAGATATTCATTGTAAATGATAATTTAATAGTAGAACCAGCAGAAGTAGACAATAATATTGAAATCATACGAGGACCAAATATTAGGCCATTTCCTAAAAATAAACCATTAGGAAGAAGAATAAGGGAAAAAGTTCTTATAAAAGTTGAAGATAATATAACTACAGACCATATAATGCCTTCAAATGCAAAACTTCTACCTTATAGATCTAATATTCCTTATTTAGCAGATTATTGTTTAACACCTTGTGACTCGGAATTTCCAAAGAGAGCTAAAGAATATAATGGAGGCATTATTATAGGAGGTCATAATTATGGTCAAGGTTCTAGTCGTGAACACGCAGCATTAGCACCATTGTATTTAGGAATAAAAGCTGTTATGGCAAAATCTTTTGCAAGAATACACAAACAAAATTTAATCAACAATGGAATACTTCCATTAGTATTTCAAGATGAAAGTAATTATGATGACATAGATTTATTAGATGAATTAATTATAGAAGATATTTTAAATCAAATAAAAAAAGATATGGTAATCGTAAAAAATAAAACAAAGGCTACAGAATATAAATTATTATTAGATGTAAAAGATAGACAAAGGAAAATATTAGAATTAGGAGGACTATTAAATTTGATGAATTTTCAAAATAAATAAGGAAACAACACTATTTTACTTGAAAGGAAGGTTTAAATGGCGTATAACATAACATTAATTCCAGGAGACGGTATAGGACCAGAAGTAATAGAATCTGCACGAAAGGTTATTGACGCAACAGGTGTAAATATTAGTTGGGAATCTGTAGAGGCTGGTGCAATTGCTAAAAAAAATCTTGGCACTCCTCTACCTAATTATGCTATAAATAGTATAAAGAAAAATAAAATAGTATTAAAAGGGCCTATAACAACACCTATTGGAGAGGGATTTAGAAGTGTTAATGTGACTCTAAGGCAAAAATTAGATCTCTTTGCCAATATAAGACCAATAAAATCTTACGAAGGAATAAAAAGTCTTCATGATGATGTTGATTTTATAATTGTGAGAGAAAATACTGAAGATCTATATAGTGGTATAGAACATATGGTAGGTGAAGATGCTGCAGAAAGTATTAAAATTATAACTAGAAAAGCTAGCGAAAGGATATGCAGATTTGCTTTTGAATTAGCTAGAAAGGAAGGAAGAAAGAAAGTTACTTTAGTTCATAAAGCAAATATTATGAAACTTTCTGACGGTCTTTTTCTAAAATGTGGTAAAAAAATAGCGGAAGAATATACAGATATAGAATTTGAAGACATAATAGTAGATGCAATGAGCATGAAATTAGTTCAAAATCCACAAGATTATGATTTGATAGTGGCGCCAAATCTATACGGAGATATATTATCAGATTTATCAGCAGGTCTTGTAGGAGGACTTGGATTAGCTCCAGGGGCAAATATAGGAGAAGATATAGCTATATTTGAATCAGTTCATGGTTCAGCGCCAGATATTGCTGGAAAAAACATTGCTAATCCTATATCAGCGATACTATCAGGAGCAATGATGTTAAAATATATTGGAGAACTAGAAGCTGCAAGTAAGGTGGAAAGGGCTCTAGCTAATACAATCAAAGATGAAAGAAAATTAACTGCAGATTTAGGTGGTACTTTTGGGACAGAACAGTTTACAGAAGAGATTATTAGTAATATAATATAATATTAATATTTAGTCCTTTTAAATGGAGGTATGTTTATGAAAAGAAAAATAAAAAAAGTCTTAGTTGCAAATAGAGGAGAAATTGCTATAAGAATATTTAGGGCTTGCAGTGAACTTGGAATAAGGACTGTAGCTATATATTCTGATGAAGATAAGAATTCCCTTTTTAGAACAAAAGCTGATGAATCTTATTTAGTAGGAAAAAATAAAAGTCCTATAGAAGCGTATTTAAGTATAGATGAAATCGTAAATTTAGCATTAAATAAAGGGGTAGATGCCATCCATCCTGGCTATGGATTTTTATCTGAAAACCCAGAGTTTGCAAGGAAATGTAAGGAAGTGGGCATTGAATTTATAGGACCTGATTACAAAGTAATGGAAAAATTAGGAGATAAGATTCAGTCTAAACTAGTAGCAAATAGTGTTGGAGTGCCAACTATTCCAGGAGTGGAAAAAGCAGTTACTTCTGAAAAAGAAGCTATAGAATTTGCTAATTATTGTGGATATCCTGTTATATTAAAGGCTGCTGCTGGTGGTGGTGGCAGAGGTATGAGGGTAGTAGAAGATGAAAAAGATTTATTAGATGAATACCATAGTGCTAAAAATGAAGCTAAAAAGGCTTTTGGTATAGATGATATATTTATAGAAAAATATTTGGAAAAGCCAAAGCATATAGAAGTTCAAATACTTGGAGATAAATATGGAAATATAGTCCATCTCCATGAAAGAGATTGTTCAATTCAAAGAAGGCATCAAAAGGTTATTGAATATACCCCCGCTTTTTCTATTACAGAAGAAGAAAGAGAAAAAATATCTAATGATGCAATTAAAATAGCAAAAGCTGTTAATTATAGTAGTGTAGGAACTGTTGAATTTTTACTTGATAAACATGGAAATCATTATTTCATAGAGGTAAATCCAAGGCTTCAAGTGGAACATACTGTTACAGAAATGGTAACAGGAATTGATATAGTTCAAAGCCAAATATTAGTTGCTGAAGGACATACCCTAGATTCAAAAGAAATAGGTATAAAAAATCAAGATGATGTAAATATAAGGGGATATGCAATTCAATGTAGAGTTACTACAGAGGATCCATTGAACAATTTTGCACCAGATACAGGAATGATAGATATTTATAGAACTGGTTCTGGTTTTGGAATAAGACTTGATGGAGGGAACGGATTTACTGGAGCAAATATAAGTCCCTACTATGACAGTCTATTAGTAAAAATAACTGCTTGGTCTAGAACTTTTGAAGATGCTACAAGGAAAGTTAGCAGAGCACTGAGAGAACAGAAAATAAGAGGAGTAAAGACAAATATACCATTTTTAATAAATGTATTAAATCATGAAGATTTTACAAATGGAAAATGTCATACTGGATTTATAGCGGACAATCCAGAACTATTTGATATTAGAACTAAGAAAGATAAAGAACTTAAAGTACTCACATTTTTAGGTGAAAAAGTTGTAAATGAAACAAAAGGTCAGAAGCCAGATTTAGATATTCCTAAAGTTCCAGAAGTAGAAAGACCAGAAAAGTTGTATGGAACTAAGCAAATATTAGATGAAAAAGGTCCTGAAGGTCTTGTAAAGTGGATTAACGGAAGAAAAAATCTATTGTTAACTGATACAACTATGAGGGATGCTCATCAATCTTTAATGGCTACTAGAATGAGAACTATAGATATGTTAAGAATAGCAGAAGCTACATCGGTATTAGGAAAAGATTTATTTTCATTAGAAATGTGGGGAGGAGCTACTTTTGACGTATCCTATAGATTTTTAAAGGAATCTCCATGGGAAAGATTAGAACTATTAAGGAAAGAAATACCTAATGTATTATTTCAAATGCTAATTAGGGGAGCCAATGGCGTTGGATATAAAAACTATCCAGACAATGTTATTAGAGAATTTGTAAAAGAATCTGCTAAAAGTGGAATAGATATTTTTAGAGTGTTTGATTCATTAAATTGGATAAAGGGAATGGAAGTAGCTATAGATGAAGTATTAAAAGCAGGAAAAGTAGCAGAAGCCTGTATATGCTATACTGGTGATATATTAGATGATAAGAAAGATAAATATACTTTAGATTATTATGTAAAAACTGCAAAGGAAATTGAAAAAACAGGAGCCCATATATTAGGAATAAAAGATATGTCATCTCTTTTAAAACCACAGGCTGCATATAAATTAATAAAAGCATTGAAAAATGAGATAAGTATTCCAATCCATCTTCATACCCATGATACTAGTGGAAATGGAATAGCTACAGTCCTTATGGCTAGTATGGCAGGAGTAGATATAGTAGATACAGCCTTTAATAGTATGGCAGGATTAACTAGTCAGCCAGCTTTAAACTCTGTAGTTGCAGCCCTTGAGCATACAGACAGAAGTACAGGATTAGATTTAGGTAATTTACAAAAAATATCTGATTATTGGTCAACTATAAGGCCAATATATAATCAATTTGAATCAGAGTTAAAGTCAGGTACTACAGAAATATATAAATATGAAATACCAGGCGGACAGTATTCAAACCTTAAGCCACAAGTTGAAAGTTTTGGATTAGGTCATAGATTTGAAGAAGTAAAAGAAATGTATAAAACAGTAAATGAAATGCTTGGAGATATAGTGAAGGTAACACCTTCTTCTAAAGTGGTGGGAGATATGGCTATATTCATGGTTCAAAATAATTTAACTCCTCAAAATATATATGATAAAGGTAAGGATATGGCTTTTCCAGATTCAGTAGTTTCATATTTTCAAGGTATGATGGGTCAACCTATGGGAGGATTTCCTGAAAGACTTCAAAATTTAGTTTTAAAGGGAGAAAAACCTATTACATGCAGACCAGGAGAATTGCTAGAACCTGAAGATTTTGGAAAGATTGAAAAACATTTAAGGGAAGATTGTGAAATAGAACCTACAAATAAGGATATTTTATCTTATGCTCTATATCCAAAAGTATTTGAAGACTATTTAAAAGATGTTGAAGAGCATGGAGATTTTAGTAGGATGAGTAGTGATATATTTTTCCATGGAATAAAAGAGGGAGAAACTTGTGAAGTTGAAATAGCTGAAGGTAAAATATTAGTTATAAAACTTCTTGAAATAGGTAGGCTAGATAATGAAGGCAATAGAACATTATATTTTGAAGTAAATGATAGTAGAAGAGCTATCAAGATTCATGATGAGGCAAGTATAGTAACAAATGAAGCAGTATATACTCAAATGGCAGATCCAGAAAATAAAAAGGAAATTGGAGCTAGTATTCCAGGTACTGTAGCTAAAATATTAGTAGAACCTGGAGATAAAGTAAAGGCAAAAGAAACAGTAGCTATTATAGAAGCTATGAAAATGGAGACAAATGTAACTAGTCCTATTGACGGTATAGTAAATTCAATAGTTGTAAAAGAAGGACAAAATGTGGAGAGTGGAGAATTATTAATAAGATTAGATTAAAAGGAGCTGAAAAGCTCCTTTTAGTCATGGTTTCAAAAAATATAGATTAAAAATCATGAAAAATTGGTAAACATTAATATACATGATATAATAAAATATATAAAAGTATTAAAACATAGATAAATAATTCTAAAAAGGATATGGAGGAAAATATAGAAAATGAAGGGAAATAAAAAATTTGATAAAAATAAATTCCTTATATATTATCTATTAATTATGTTGACGGTAATCTTTGTATTTAATGGATATCTTAAACAAAAATTAATTCAAAACGTAAGTTATAGTGAATTTGTGAGACTTGGTGAGGATGGAAAAATTGTGGCAGTAGAAGTGGACAATGACGAAATTATATTTGAAGTAAAATCAGATAATGAAAAATCAGGAAAATTATATAAGGCTAATAATATGAAAGACCCAAATCTTGTTGATAAATTAGATAAATGGGGAGTTAAAGAATATACATCTAAAAATCAACAAGTATCTATAGCTCAACATTTTCTCACATCATGGGTTATACCAATAATATTTATAATGATGATATGGAAGTTTATATCTAAAATTGTTAGCAAACGTATAGGTGGAAATGTTATGAATTTTGGTGAAAAAGTTGGGAAGATTTATGCAGAAGATGAAGCAAATGTTACTTTTGAAGATGTAGCAGGACAAGATGAGGCCAAGGAATCTTTGGAGGAAATTGTAGACTTTATTAAAAATCAAGAAAAATACAAGAAAATAGGTGCTAAACTCCCTAAAGGAGCATTACTTGTAGGGCCACCTGGAACTGGTAAAACATTACTTGCCAAGGCTATTGCAGGAGAGGCCAAAGTACCTTTCTTTTCTATTTCAGGTTCAGAATTTGTTCAGATGTTTGTAGGAATGGGAGCTTCAAGAGTAAGAGAATTATTTAAACAAGCTCAAGAAAAATCACCATGTATAGTATTTATTGATGAAATCGATGCTATAGGTAAAAAACGTGATGCCCAAGGGTTAGGTGGAAATGATGAAAGGGAACAGACTTTAAATCAACTTTTAACAGAAATGGATGGTTTTGATTCATCTAGTGGCGTAGTTATTTTAGCTGCTACTAATAGACCAGAAATTTTAGATCCAGCTTTATTAAGACCAGGTAGATTTGATAGGAGAATTATTGTTGATATACCTGATCTTACTGGAAGATTAAAAATATTAGAGGTTCATTCTAGGGATATAAAATTAGGACCAGATGTCAATTTGGAGGATATTGCAAAAGCTACTCCTGGGGCAGCTGGTGCAGATTTGGCTAATATAGTAAATGAAGCAGCCCTTAGAGCAGTTAGATTTAGAAGAGAAGAAGTTATACAGGAAGATCTAATGGAATCCATTGAAACTGTAATTGCAGGAGCAGAGAAAAAGGATCGTATCATGTCTAAAAAAGAAAAAGAAGCTGTGGCATATCATGAAGCAGGCCATGCTATAGTAGCAGCAATGCTTGAAGGTACAGATCCAGTAGCTAAAATAACTATTGTTCCAAGGACTATGGGTTCTCTTGGATATACATTACAACTACCAGAAAGAGAAAAATATCTTATATCCAAAGAAGATCTTCAAAATCAATTAAGTATATTATTTGGCGGCCGTTCAGCAGAGGAAGTGAAATTTAATTTAGTATCAACAGGAGCGTCAAATGATATTGAAAAAGCTACTGAAATAGCTCGCAATATGGTTACAAGATATGGTATGAGTGAAAAGTTTGGCATGATGGGTCTTGAAACTGCCAGTGGACAATATTTAGATAGTGGCACATATAAAAATTATAGTGAAACAACTGGAAAAGAAATAGATGAGGAAGTACTAAATTTAATTAAATTTGCCCATGAAAAATCAAGAAAAATATTAAGGGATAATATAGAATTATTAGATTCAGTAGCAAAGAGACTCCTTGAAGTCGAAACAATTACTGGTGAAGAGTTTAATTCTATGGTAGTAGAACATAAGACAAAAAATATATAAAGTTAAATAGGCACCAAGATTAGGTGCCTATTTACATTTTAATTTTAACATAATATATGGATAAATAGTTTAGCAAAAATAAAGGGTATAAAGAGTATAGATTTATAATTAAGGTATAATAAATATAGTCAACAGAAAAGAAAGTAGGCGATAATATGCTTCCACTTAGAGATACTATACCAAGTCGGAAAATTCCAATAGCCACATGGCTTATTATAATTATAAATATACTTGTATTTTTTCATCAGATAACATTACCTCATGATGATGCTTTGTATATGGTATATGAATATTCTTTTATACCACTAAGATTTGTTAGGGGGATATACAATCCTAAATCTTATATACCATTGTTTACAAGTATGTTTATGCATGGGAATTTATTACACCTTATTAGTAATATGTGGTCACTATGGTTATTTGGAGACAATGTAGAGGACAATATGGGGGCATTTAGATTTATTGTTTTTTATATACTTACTGGTTTAATAGCAGGGTTTGCTCATTTTATTTCTAATCCAATGTCAAATATACCAACAGTAGGAGCTTCAGGAGCTATTGCAGGAGTAATGGGAGCTTATTTTTTAATGTTTCCCCATTCAAGGATTGTAACATTAGTACCTTTTATTCCATTTTTCATACGTGTACCAGCTCCAATTTTCCTATTCATATGGTTTGTAAGTCAACTTCGCTCAGGTCTCATGTCTGGAGTTTATGGGAAAGTAATAGGTGGGGTAGCATGGTGGGCACATATTTTTGGATTTTTAGGAGGAGTATTTTTATATAAGAAATTTATAAAGAAAAGATATGGTAGGCCTTAATGTGGCATATTATATATGTGAGAGGGAGCTAGTTATATATCTCCCTCTTTAAAATTTATCTTTTATTTTATAAAATATAAAATTCATCGTATTAAAAAATAAAGGAATATTCTATATTTTGTGGAAATAGTATTTTAGGAGGTAAAGCAGACAGTATTAGATATTACAAAGATGGAAAGACATTAAATTAAGGAATATAAGTGGAACAATCTTAGAGGATTTTAAAGGTGGATTGATTTAGGGTATACTGCAGCTACTGTTCTTAGGATTGTTAGATTAAATAGGTCTACCTATTATTATAATATTAAAAATAAAACTAAAGACGAAGATGTAAACGAAGATATAAAAGTAAATAAAGGTGGTAGATCGATTCCTAGTTACTCTTTTGATAAAGATGGCAATAGAATTTATTGAAACAGAGGGATTATGCTATGGTTATTACAAAATAACAGTATTATTAAGAAGAAAATTTAATTTAATCATAAATAAGAAAAAAGTATATATATTATGTAAAGAACATGGTATTTTAAGGCCTCAAAGAAAAATCAAACCTAAATATCCTAGAAAAATTGCTATAAATAAAGAAACAACAACACTTAACTCTCTTTGGGAAGTAGATGTTAAATATGGTTATATCCATGGCGAAGACAGGTTTTTCTATATAGTTTCTTTTATAGATGTATATGATTAAAAATATAGTTAATTACCATATTGGACTTTCATGTAAATCTGAAGACATTATCATAACCCTTAAAAGGGCATTAATGAGAAGCTACCTTAACAACAAAGAAATAAATCTAGTAATAAGATCAGATAACGGTTCTCAATTTATCAGCCATAAGTTTCAAGAAACCTGTAAAAAACTGCTTCTTGAACATGAAAGGATACCTTAAGAATATTATCAAAAAATTATAGAAGAAACCCATCAAAAACAAGTAGTAAATCTTTAATATATATACTTCTCATCCTTAAGTGTTTAAATATTAATATTTAGATGAAATCAAGGGTCTGCGATAGCAGGAACTTAGTCTTTACCCTTGATTAGGATAAATATTAATGTACAATAGGTTTTGGATGAAAGTGAAATATTATGACTGAGAAAGAATTAGTAAGTTTTTGTCCAAAATTAAGAGGTCAATCCGTCCTATAACTATGTACAGTTGGAAGAAGTATCCTTCAGTATATTAAAAATATAAATAAAGATAGATTTATTATAAAATAGTTTAATTGTAACAATATTACAATATATTATATAATGATTTTAGGTTAGATTTATAAATTAATTATCAATGATTATTTTATATTAGAAAGGAGATTTAAGTGAGAAAAGAAGAAATGACTCCAAGAGAAAGAATGAATGCCTTTGTTAAGGGGCAGGAAATTGACCGTGTAATTTGTGTTCCAGATATGGGAGCTACGATGACACCTTTTATTGGTGTAAAAGTAAGTGATTATTATCATTCAGCAGAGCTTATGGCAGAACTGGAAATAGCTTTGTTTAAAAGGCTTCGTCATGATAGTGTAGGGATATCTACAAGCCTTAGAGGTGTTGCTGAGGCTATGGGTGCTAAGGTAGCTTATCCTGATTATAATATTTCCTATTTATTGGAGCCAGCTATTAAATCCGTAGATGAAATAGAATCTCTTAAGATTGCTAATCCACTAAAGGATGGCATTTTACCAATTTTAATTAAGGCTATAAAACTAACAAAAGATGCACTTATAGATGAAGTAGATGTTAGTGCTTCGATGTCTGGACCTTTTAGTGTTGCAGCTTCTGTAGTAGGAACAGAGAATTTACTAAAATGGATGATCAAATATCCTAAAAAAGTCCATACTCTAATGGATATAGTAGTAGAATCTAATAATAGATATATAGAGGAGGTGGCAAAACTAGGTGTATCCATTGGTTTTGCTGATCCAGTTTCATCTACAAGTCTTATAAGTCCAAAACAATTTAGAGAGTTTTCTTTACCAGCTCTTCAAAAAAATGTTGATAAGATAAAGGAAAAGACGGGTAGCGCTCCAGGTATACATATATGTGGAACAAGTAAAGAAATTTGGGAGGATGTGGTGAATACTGGTATTTCCAATTTTAGCATAGATAATGTAGAGGATTTAGAAGAAGCTAAAGAAATAATGGGAGATAGAGTGATAATTACAGGGAATGTTCCTCCTGTTGATGTAATTTATGCAGGCAATAAAGAATCTATTCTTAAATCAGTTAAAGAATGTATTAGAAAGGGCCATGATTCCAAAAAGGGATATATTTTAAGTACAGGCTGTCAAATTCCAATGCATACGCCAATGGAAAATATTGAAATGTTTATGGAAGCAGGTAGCACCTATGGCAAATATCCAATAGATTTAGAGTTACTAATGAAAGATTAATTTAAATTAAGGAGGGCATTAAAATGGAAAAGTTAAATGAAAAAGAGGTAATGAGGTAGCTTTATTGTCTTTTCTTATCTTTGTATTAGTATATTTGATTTCAGGTATTATATTACAAACTAAAGGAATTGAAATGGCATTTTATCAATTTCCAGCTCCGATTGCGGCTAGTATAGGAATAGTATTTGCTTTTATTTTAACAAAAGGTTCATTAGATGAAAAGTTTAATGTATTTATCAAAGGTTGTGGTGATGATAATATAATAATCATGTGTATTATATATTTATTGACAAGGGTTTTTTCTGCAGTTTCTAGTGCTATGGGTGGTGTTGAATCTACAGTAAAATTAGGACTCACTTTAATACCAGTTAAATTTATTACAGCAGGAATATTTATAATGGCTGCATTTATTTCTGTTTCAACAGGAACATCAGTAGGTACTATTGTGGCTATAGGTTCTATAGCTGTTCAATTAGTAGAAAAAGCAGGCTTAAATTTATCTTTTTCGTTGCTAAGATCTTTTAGAGGTTTATCAGTATTATAAAGCTCTAGAATTGTATTTTAAAATTCTTCTGTGTATCTTTTTGCCACTTTAGATACTCTTCCTTAACTATATTTTACAGCGTTCGGAAAATCGTGTCTATAATATTATACTAACATCAAACCATCATCAATTGTATTACTACCCCTATCTGCATTCAGCGTCAGGATTCATAGTTTATTATGGTATTATGAAACATGAAATTTTGGATTGTTTTTCAAAATAGAGTAAATCACTATAAGAAAAGTACATTGTATACAGAAATAAAAATCTATCGAGGTTTGATAAAATTACATTTTATCAACTGCTACTGCTATATGAGCCTTTTATCGCAAATTTTTAAAAGATGAATCCAAATTTTCATGTGAAGATTTTATTGGAATATAATATTAGTGACTTAGATGATTTTATTAAAAAATTTTATAAATAATATAAAAATTAAAAATGAGGAATTTAAGAAATTATTTGTAACAAGTCTTAACAAAGGTGAAGTCGAAGTAATGATATTGGTTCTACTTTACATCAAGGGGATACTAATACGCAAAGCACCTATTTCTGCGTATTAGTATCATTACCTCGTCCTAATCCACGTTGGGACGGTGGTGCTGATAGAGAAGAAATAGGTTGAAATAGCTAGGTTGAGATCATTTTAAATGAAAATTGGTTTATGTTTTATGTTTCCCCAGACTTAGGTTTGGGGAATTTTGGGTAGAAGGGTTCTTTCGATACTCAAAAGTATATTTTTACGCAGTAAAGAAAGGTTAATAACTAAATCTATATTAAGATTTGCAAGAAATACATTAGATTGCCTAAACTATATAGGGAAACAAAAAGAACTAGGAGACAATTCAAGCAGGGAAAAATCAGAGTTAATCATAAAAAGTTCCTTGGATATGATAAAGGTGAAGATGGAGGACTAAAGTAATTGGGAAAATATCATTTGAAAAATAAGAAGTTAAGGTTTATGTAAGGTTTATTTCATAACCAATTAAGGATGAAGGTCTATAATATATTTAATAAAACTATAAAGTATAATTAATAAAAATAGAGGAGGTGAAAATCTAGTTTTACAGATATAAAACTAAAAGGTTCAATGGAAGAAAAAAAATTAGAAGCTAAAAAAGGATTAACTGGATTTCAAATAAAATTAATAGCTATGATACTAATGGTATTTGATCATATCCATGCTTATTTAAATTACAACAAAAATATTCCAATACAGTTTAAATGGGTAGGTAGGATAGTGGCACCATTATTTATATTTATGACAGTTGAAGGTTATTATCATACAAGAAACAAGAAAAAATATATGATTAGACTTTATATAGCACAATTAATTATGTCTATAGGTAATAATTTCTTGGATAAGTTTTTTCCAAGACCAGATGGTGTAATGCTAATCAGTAGTATGTTTAAAACATTATTCCTTATTGTAGTCTATCTTTCAATAGTAGATTTTTTAAGAGATGCTTTTAAGGATAAAAATATATCTAAAGTATTATTAGGAATAGGTTTTTTAACAATTCCTATACTATTAAGTTTTGTTATTATGATAAATATAAGTAATCTTCCCATTTTATTTATTCGTATATTTATGTTGTTGGTTCCAATGCCACTATTTGTTGAAGGAGGTATTGTGTTTATAGCTATTGGAATAGTTCTATATTTGTTTAGAGATAATAAAACTAAACAGGTAATTAGTTATATTATAATGTCTATTGTTATTATGTTATCATCAGGAAATTTTAGTGTACAAAGCCTTCTATACACAAACTTCCAGTGGATGATGATATTTGCTGCACCATTAATGTATCTATATAATGGAGAAAAAGGTAGAGGTATGAAATATCTATTTTATATATTTTATCCAGCCCATATATACCTGTTCCATATGATTTCTTATTATATGTTGACTAGATAAATCAAAAATTAAATGATAAATATGAATATTAATACTGCACCCATTGAAAATATAGTGAGGGCAGTATTTTTATTTTAGAATTAATTATTGTATAATTATATCTAATTTATATTAGCTGATTCATAAATAAGAAAGGAGTAGTTTTATATGTCGCTAGATAAGAAAATTTTGATTATAGATGACGAAAAGGATATATTGAATTTAATAGAAACAGTTCTACAAAAAGAGAGATTTACAAAAATATACAAAAATCTTAATGGGAAGAGGGTTTACACTTATTTAATAAAATAAGCCATGATTTAGTTATTCTTGATATCATGCTTAGAGACATGGAGGACTATGAAATATGTAAATATATAAGAGAAAAATCTAATATACCAATATTTTTTTATCGGCAAAATTAGAGGAGTTAGATAAGATCTTAGGGTTTTCATTAGGAGCGGATGATTATATAACAAAACCCTTCAGTCCAAAAGAGTTAGCATATAGAGTAAAAGCTCATTTAAGAAGGAGTTCTTACATGGAAAACTTTGTAAAAGATGAAATTTTTAAAATTTGACCCTTTGTTATAAACATAAGTGGTGGAACTTTATCGAAAAATGGTACAATAATAGATTTAAAACCAAAGGAGTTAAAAATATTAGAATATTTAGCTAAAAATCCTAACCAAATAAAAACCAAAGAACAAATATATGATAAGGTTTGGAGTGAAGAATATATTGGTGGTGATAATACTATAATGGTGCATATTAGAAGGCTAAGAAAAAAGATAGAAGATAATCCATCTAATCCTAAATATACATTAACGATTAAAGGATTAGGTTATAAGCTTACAATAGGGGATTAACGTTATGTGTTAGGATAGTTGTCGTATAGAAAAAATAATATATAATAGAATTACGACAATAACCTAAGGAGAATGATTATGTCTAAAGATAATAAAAAGAAGAAAAGCTATACTAAAGAATTTAAAGCATTGGTACTTAAAAGATTAGAAGAACCTACAACTGATACTATCACAAGTCTTTCAGAAGAGTTAGGCATCCCTAGAACTACAATATATCAATGGATTAAAAAAGCTGAAACTGATAGCAATACAATCTCAATTAATCGTAAACCAACTAGCAAATGGACTTCTAAAGATAAATTCCATGTAGTCCTTGAGACATCTACACTTACAGAGACAGAAATAGCAGAATATTGCAGAAGAAAAGGAATCTTTGTTGATGAAGTAAAATCTTGGAAAGAACAATGCCTTAAGGCTAACCAAGCTACTATGGAAGATCCATAAGAATTAAAGGAATCACTAAAACAAGAAAGAGAAAGAAATAAAAAGCTTAAAAGAGAGCTGAGAACTAAAGAAAAAGCATTAGCAGAAACAGCCGCATTACTAGTACTAAGAAAAAAAGCAAATGCGATTTGGAGGAACTCCGAGGAAGAATGATCAGTGACCCAGATCGTGAAAAAGCAGTAGAGCTGATCAATGAAGTAAGAGAACATGGTGTAAAACTAAAGCCAGTCTGTGATGAGCTAAATATCAGTGTAAGAACCTATCAAAGATGGACTAAAGAAGGAGAGGTAAAAAAGCACCAAAGACCTTTAACTAAAAGACCAACCCCTAAAAACAAAATAACTGAAGAAGAACGTATAGAAATAATTGAGACAGTTAATAGCCCTGAACATACAGATTTAGCACCATCTCAGATAGTTCGGAAATTAGCAGATGAAGGTAAATACATAGCATCAGAATCAGCCATCTATAGAATTCTAGAAGAAAAAAATGAATGCTCACCGCAGTAGAACAAATGCACCAGTAAAGCGAGATACACCAACACATGTAGCTACAGCTCCAAACCAAGTATGGGCTTGGAATATTATCTAATTAAATGCATTTATCAAAGGACAGTACTATAAACTTTATTTAATCATAGACATGTTCAGTAGATTAATAGTAGCATATGAAGTCTGGGAAGAAGAAAAATTTGAACATGCAGAATACCTAATAAAAAAGGCTGCTTTATCACAAAGAATAGCCGGTAGACCATTAGTATTACATTCAGATAATGGTAGCCTTATGAAAGCAGCAACATTCCAGGTAACACTACAAAATTAGGGGTACAAAGATCCTTTTCAAGACGAAGAGTAAGTAATGACAATCCTTACTCAGAAGCACTTTTTAAAACAATGAAGTATAGATCTAAATATTCTTTTTCAAATTGATCACTTCATTTGCGGCAATACCTTTCGGTATGTTTGAGGACTCCGAGAATATCCTACTAATTTTTTATAGAGGATGAAAACAACAGCAAAGCGGTAGGTATGAATAAAAAGCAGTCATCCAATCTAATTTAGCTACTTTCCTATTATGCTTTTTCTATATTCTTTAGGTGTACACGAAACCTTCTTTTTAAAACTTTCTATATAATAACTGGTACTTCCAAATCCCGTAAGATCTGCTATTTGGCTTACAGTCATATCTGTAAGTCGCAGCAATTCTATGCTCTTATTGATTCGATAATTGAGAATATATTCGAATACAGTACATTTCACCACACGCTTAAAAGAACGACAGCATTCACCTTTGCTTATATGAACTACGGCTGCGATTTCCTGCAGAGTAATCTTTTCCATATAATGTTCATGAATGTAACTCATTATGGTCTTGATTCTCTGTTGATCAATATATTTATTGATATTTTCTTCCCTTATTGTTTTGTTTTGATTCGTAATAAGCAACCTCCACATATCTGCCAACTCTAGACATATATCAAGTTCATAGCCATACGCTTTTTGGGAATAGAGGTCATAGATTGTATTAATTTTGTTTAGTACTTTATTCTGCCACTCCATCTCGCATTTCATCACGATCATAGAATAGGTATGTGACTTTAAAAAGGGTTTCACATACTTTTGCTCGATGGCACTTCCCGGAAAGAATGTAAACATCTTAGGGTCTGCATTTATGCATATATACGTGCTATCAGAGTTTGCAACTGGTTTTGACATATGGAGGCACGCACTATTGATAAAAATCCCTTGTCCTTCTTTTAATGTATATGCATTTTGATTAACTAAAAACTCTACTTCTCCTTTTGTAACCATCGAAAACTGAATCTCTTCATGCCAATGCCAGTTAATGAATCCCAGAACATTTTTATCCAGCTGATTCACGTAAACAGCCATCGGAAAATCATAGCTGCCATGCAGCGTTGTCTCTTTATGATTCTCGTCAATTTGTATATCTTTTATCTGCATAGTTTACCTCCTGAAATCAATATAGCGATATTTTTAATTAATATTTATATAGAAATTAAATTTAGATATCAATATAATTATATAATAGATATAGAGATTTTCAATGTAAAAAAGGAGGTGTTAATAAAATGGTATCCAGTATTTCGATTATTAAAGGAAAAAAGTACAGCGATGAATTATCAAATTTATTATCAATCGAAGCAGCTGAAGCGGTAGCAAGATTTCATCTTTCTATACCGATGTATCAAAAGACTCCATTGATTGCACTTCCTAGTCTTGCTAACAAATTAGGAGTGCAGAAAATTTTTATTAAAGATGAATCACATCGATTTGGATTAAATGCATTCAAAGGTTTAGGAGCTACTTATGCTATTGCAAAGATTATTTCCAAGATTATGAATTTAGATGAAACCTACCTAGATTATTCCTTTCTTACATCTGAAAGTATTCGAAATAAAATTAATCATCTAGTGTTCGTTACAGCAACAGATGGCAATCATGGAAAAGGAGTAGCATGGGCTGCATCTAGCTTTGACTGTAAAGCAATTGTCTACATGCCGAAGGGCTCTAAAGAATGTCGTGCAGAAGCTATAAGAAGCATTAATAATACTCAAGTACAAATTACCGATTTGAACTACGATGATACGGTGCGCTTTGCCTATGACTATGCAAAAAAACATGGATATTATTTAGTGCAGGATACAGGATTTGCAAGTTATGAAGAGATACCGAGTTATATCACACAAGGCTATACAACTATGGTATCTGAAGCTATTGCGCAGTTATCCGAATACCAAATTGAAAAACCTTCCCATGTATTTCTTCAAGCGGGGGTCGGCTCTATGGCAGGCAGTGTTCTTGGGTATATGACACATTATTACCAAAAGAGGCCGCCAATCACGACGATTGTAGAGCCTTCTACTGTTGCCTGTATCTATGAATCAGTTAGAGATGGTAATGGAAAACCCCACGCAATTGGTGGAAATCCGAAAACTATTATGGCTGGATTAAATTGTGGTGAACCCAACCCATTTACATGGCCGATTTTAAGAGACTATGCTTCCTTTTATGCCAGTTGTCCAGATTGGGTAACAGAATGCGGCATGAAAACACTTGCTCATCCTGTCGGCAATGACGCAAAAGTGATATCTGGTGAATCGGGTGCAGTTGGGTTAGGGCTTCTTGTATCTTTATGTAAAGATGATAGTTTAAGTTACTATAAGCAATTGCTTAATTTAAATGAGGATTCAATTATTCTCATATTCAATACAGAAGGGAATACAGATCCAGAAGCATATGAAACCATTATAAATCAATAAAAAATGAAAAGGAGAATTCTTATGAATCAAAAAATACGGGAAACGATTGATTCTTTAGAACGTCAATTAATATCCTTTGCTCAAGACTTAGTTCGGATCGAAAGCAGAACTGGTCAAGAAGGAAATCTAGTACAACGTGTAAAACAGGAAATGGAAAAATTGAACTATGATGATATTATCATCGACAAAGTAGGAAACATTATCGGCATAATTGGAAATGGACCGGTAAAGTTGTTATTTGACTCCCATATAGATCATGTAGATGTCAACGATGCAGACGAGTGGCTTCATGGCCCTTATAGTGGAGATATTGAAGATGGCAAGCTGTATGGAAGAGGTTCCTCTGATATGAAAGGTTCTTTTGCTTCCGCAGTTTATGCTGGACATATTATGAAAAAACTCGGTTTGGCGGAGGGAAAAACAATCTTTATCTGCGGTTCTGTCATGGAAGAAGATTACGATGGAGAAGGGCTATATCATGCCATTGTGGACAATAATCTGAAACCGGATTATGTTGTTATTTGTGAGCCAACCCATCTCAATATCTCTATGGGGCATTCGGGAAGAGCCATTTATAAAGTTAATGTAAAAGGTACCTCTTCTCATGGTGCGGCTCCTGAAAAAGGAGATAACACAGTATATAAAGCGATAAAAATTATCGAACGTATTGAAGAACTCGGTAAAAAGTATATGGCGATGCCGTCGGAACGTCCTTCCATAGCACTTACCAAAATTGAAAGCACATCCGCTTCTATGAACGCAGTGCCGGGAAGTTGTACAATTTACATCGACCGTCGCATTTGTTTACATGAAACCGAAGAATCCATTGGAAAGGAAATGGATTTGCTAATCGGTGACATTGATGCTGATTGGGAGATCTATGACGCGATTGGAAAAAGCTATACTGGAGAGGACATTATGCTGCATTCTTATCTACCAGCCTGGGAAATAAAGAAAGAGCATCCTCTGGCTCAAAGCTGTTTTCAAACATATCAGGAAGTGTTCGGCCAATATCCAAAGCCATATAAATGGAACTTTTCAACCAATGGTGTCGCTTCTGCTAAGTTAGGAATACCAACCATAGGGTTTGGAGCAGGTATAGAAAAAATGGCGCATATGGCAAACGAATATTGTCCTATTTCTGATTTAATACTTGCATGTCATTTCTTTTCCCTGTTACCGCTTAAACTGTAAACCAGAAAAAAAGGGACTTGATGCACATAAAAGCTTAGCATCGGTCCCTTTGATTTTCAGTAGACGTATCTTTTCTTATACACAAAAGCCAATTGGTAGTGTTCGGATTTCTGTGTCTACAATATTATACTAACATCAATTAAACTAATGTGTAAAGTGTTAAAGGTATCTAGAAGTTCATATTACAAACATCTTAATAAAAAAGAAAGCAAAAGAAGCATTGAAAATAAATTTCTAGAAGAACAAATTTTAAATATATATAAGGCTAATGAATGCCGATATGGAGCCCCTAAAATATATGAAAAATTAAAAACAAAGGGCATATTTATAAGCCTTAAAAGAACTCAGCGACTCATGAGTAAGTTTGGTATAAAATCAATAGTATGCAAGAAGTTCAGACCATTTTCTTCAAGAAATAAGGTTGAAAGTAGACAAAACATCATAAATAGAGACTTCTCTACAACTGGTATTAATCAAAAATGGGTAACCGATATTACCTATATTCATACAATTAAAGATGGTTGGTGCTATCTAGCTTCAGTTATGGATCTTAACAGTAGGAAGATAGTTGGATACTCTATGTCTAAAAATATAGATACAACATTAGCTATAAAAGCTTTAGAAAATGCCTATAAACTCCAAAAACCTAATGAAGGTCTAATTCTTCGCAGTGATTTAGGGAGCCAATATACAAGTTATGAATTTGGAGAATATATTAAAGGTCTTAAAATATCTCATTCCTTTAGTGGTAAAGGGAACCCTTATGACAATGCTTGTATAGAATCTTTCCACTCAGTATTGAAGAGGAAGAAGTTAATCTAGTTAAATATTTTGATTTTGATGCTGCTAGATTAGCAATATTTGAATATATAGAGTCATGGTATAACAGAGAAAGAATACATAGCTCTCTGGGCTATATTTCTCCCCAAGAGTGGGAAGATAAAGCTAAGAAGGTTGCATAAAATTTATTTGAGGAAATGTCTCTACTATATTGACATAGGTCCAAGATATTGATAAAGTTATGGCCGAACTAAAAGATGAAAAAGGAAAGAATATTTGGATATGTAGTGGAGCTAATATAGCAAATCAGCTTATTAAGGTAGATTTAATTGATGAATATCATTTAACGATTATACGTATTATTCTTGGAAATGGTATAGAACTATTTTCAGATAATAACCCGACTACTTTACTAGAAGTAGAACAGGTGAAAGAAATAAATGGTGTTGTTGATATAGTTTATACTCGCCGAACAGAATGATCATAATTTGAGAACAATAAGAGAAATTATATTTTGCTTAGAGAGGACTTTATTATGAATAATTAACTTGCAATCTTCATGATATGTCAATGGCTATTAGAAATCAGCTTATAGATAAGTTGTTATGTAATAGAAAGGAGAAGATAACAAATGTTTATTTATAAGATATTAGACAAAACAAGTACTGAAATACTTCATAAAACATTTTTAGATGCATTTTCTGATTATCAAGTTAAAATAGATTTGCCCTTTTGGAAGTTTAAACAAATGCTTCAAAGAAGAGGCTATGTCCCTGAAATGTCCATAGGTGCATTTAAAAATGAGATGTTAGCTGGATTTATTTTGAATGGATTTAGAAATTGGAATGGGAAACCAACTGTGTATGACCTTGGGACAGGTGTTGTAGGTGAGTATAGAAGACAAGGTATAACAAGTAATATGCTTTTAAATATCAAAGAGGTACTTAAAGAAAAACAAGTGGAGCAATATTTGCTTGAAGTAATTAAATCTAATACATCTGCAGTTCAACTTTACAAAAAACAAGGGTTCGAGATTCAAAGAGAATTTACATGCTTTCAGCTAGACAAAAATAAATATAACCCAATAGCAACCTATAAAGTTGAGCATGTTGACAGAATTAACTGGAGACAGTTAACAGAATTTCGGGACTTTAAACCCTCCTGGCAGAATTCTATTGATTCAATCAATGCTGTACCAAAAGCATTCTTATATTCTATTGTACGTTTTGACAATACCATTGCTGGCTATGGCATTATTGATAAAAAAACAGGAGATATTCCTCAAATAGCAGTAAATAAGCATTATAGGGGTAAAGGAATTGCAAGAAGTATAATGACAGATATGATAAAAAATACAGAATCACATAAAATTAGTGTTATTAATGTAGATGATCAATTTAAATCTACTAAAGATTTCTTACTTGAATTAGGATTTGAGTATAGCGTTGGTCAGTATGAAATGCTTTTGAAAATATAATTTATTTGACTTGCCATAGTATTTTATTATGAATAGTATTAAAATAATGGAGGTCATCAGATTGGCAAGATCGCCATATAATGTTTATGTTATTTTACTTACTATATGTTAAAAATATTAATAAAATGGTAAACTTTAAATGAAATAGGGAGGGTGCTTTATGAATGAGGTAGCTCTTGACTAGTCAACTGAATAGTTGTTTCTTGTGAAGTTTTTTAAGAGTAAGTTAAGATACAAACAGTACTCAACCTTATTACATATTTGAGTATGAAAAACTAATTTATATTTTGTGAGGGTGATTTTCATGGAGAAAATAAAAAGTTGTAGCGAAGAAAAGGCAAATTATATCCACAGACGTTTGCAAGAGTATAATAGCCGATATATTACAGATTGTGAAGATCTGTCTTATTGTATTGAAAATGAGAATGGTGAATGTATTGCTGGTATTGTTGCATCAAGGGATATGGATTGTATTACGGTTGACTATTTATTTGTTGATGATACATATCGAAAAAATAGCTATGGTTCAAAATTATTGACCTATCTTGAAGCACAGGCCATTTGTTTGAATGCAAAAAGAATCATCTTAAATACATTTGAATTTCAAGCGCCAGCTTTTTATAAGAAAAATGGTTGTCAATTATTTGGAAAAATCGAGCCATGTTTTAGTAACTATGGACAATATTTTTTCAAAAAAGAGCTGTAACAAAAGGTTATGAGCATAATATTTCACCAAGATACTAATTTTATATAGAGGGATATATTTGACTTATTCTGAAGTTATAGCAGTTTACTTAGTCATAAGCGTATTTATATTTTGCAAGGTATAATTATATGAATGAAAGATTTAATTTTAGTTTAGCCCAAGAAAAAAATATTGCTGATATTTTATTTCTAATTAGAAAAAGAATTCGATAGATGGATAATTGCGGTTATTGAGTGATAGTATAAGACAAATTACATGAAATGCTATTCAAAAGAATACTTTAATGATTGTATTTTAAAACACAGATTGTATGCTTTGAGGGAAAAGGAATTTGATAAAATTGTTGGAGTTGTTGTATTGAATGATATAGATAAACGATGGGGAGATGAAATGCTTGCTTATTACATACATAATTTGGTAACTGATTTGGAGACAAAGAGTACGGGTGCAGCAATCATAAAATATTGGGAAGATGTAGCAATTGGGCATAGCAAAAGAAAACTACGCTTAGACTGTCAAACGGAAAATGTTAAATTAATATTATTAAAAATTAGGCTTTCTTTATATTGAAGAAGTAAGAAATGGGTTGTATGTTGGAACAAAAGAGAAAAATTGTTGTAATATAGATTATAAGCATTATACTTGGTTAATTTAATTCATAAAAAATCTAATAAGAAAAATAATCTTTAGAGAGATTATACATTCACTCTTTTTTGATAAAAATGGGAAGAAGTTCTGTATGTATAAATTAATAAGACAATTAGAATATAAGTCAGATTGGAATGATAGAACATACCATAAAGTAGACAGGTATTTTGCTAGTAGTCAAATATGTAGTAATTGTGGATATAAAATGGAGATGTAAAAGATTTATCTATTAGAGAACGGATTTGTTCTGAATGTAATACAAAGTATAATAGAGATTTAAATGCTAGTATAAACATATTAAATCAGGAATTAAAGGATTTAATATTAGTAAGTTAAGTATAAATTATGCAAAATAGGATAGGGACTATCTTAATTAACGCCTGTAGAGCCAGTAGGTTGCGAGGTTAATGAAGCAGGAACTTTTAGTAGTGATGCTAGAAGTACTTGATTTTAGTCATGCAGGGTTCACAATACTGTTATAATTAGACTAAATTAGAAAACCTTTATATTACAAGGTTTTTACTAAGTTAGTCTATTTTTATATCACAAATAATAAAGTTTTATGAACCAGATTAGAAGTTATTACAATATATATATGAAGGGGTAATTAATACATGGACTTTCTTTAAGTTTGAAGAAGTTGTAAAACTAGAGAAAAGGAGGGGATAACAGATTGGATGTTACAGAGTTAAGTCATTTAATTGAAAGCTTTGGTAAAGACGTCTATGGATTTTGTTATAAGTTAACAAGGGATAAACATCAGGCAGATGATTTGTATCAAGAGACTTTTTTAAGAGCGACGGAATTGTGTCATAAAATAGATAATGCTCAAAATCCAAAAGGCTTTCTTATCGCTATTGCAGCCAATACTTGGAAAAATCAAAAGCGAAAATTTGGTTGGCGACATAATATTGCAAAAATAGTGGCGTTTCAAGATGATTTTAATAATGCGTCTCATATGATTGATACAACCACGCCAGAGCTTGTTGCACTAACTAATGAACTTCACACAATGATTGATATGGCTTCGGAATCATTGAATGACAAATTGAAAATACCCCTATATATGTATTACACTGTTGGATTGTCAGTTGAGGATATTGCTTCCTCACTTAAGATTCCAACTGGGACCGTAAAGAGTAGACTTTACAAGGCTAGAAAAATAATAAAAGAATATATGGAGGTTAATGGCTATGAAGGATTTTGAAAAATTAGATGAATTGCTATGGCAAGTAATGTCTTCTAATAATGAACCAGAAGACAGTTTGAATCAACAAATTATTGATAAAGTAAGGAGGAAAAATAGTATGAAACGTGTAAATAAAAAAAGAATATCAGTTGCAGCGATGTTTGCAATAATTATTGCAACAACATCAATTTCAGCATTTGCGGCTTGGCATTTACTTACACCAAAACAGGTTGCAGAAAACTTGGGAGATAAAGGTCTTGCTACTGCCTTTGAGGGTGAAGATGCGTTATCCATCAATAAGACTCAGGTTAGTGGTGATTATAAAGTGACTTTACTTGGCATTATATCAGGTAAAAAAATAAGTGATTTTCAAAGCAATGTTGAGAACATTTATCCCGAGAGAAGTTATGCAGTAGTATCTATTGCAAATGTAGATGATACACCAATGCCAGATACACGTGATGAAGAATACGGCAAGGTACCGTTTTTTGTTTCGCCGCTTATAAAAGGTCAGGATCCTAATAGATTTAACATTATTACAATGAATGGTGGTTACAGTGAGTTTGTAAAAGATGGTATAATGTACCGAATTATAGAGTGTGATGATATAGAAATTTTTGCAGATAGAGGTTTATATTTAAGTGTTACCTCTACCCAATTTTATGATGCTAAAGCATATAATTTCGATTTAGAAACGGGTGAGATTACTCGTAACGTTGATTATGAGGGGGTCAATGCCTTATTTGATTTGCCTATAGATCCATCAAAAGGTAATCACGAGAAAGCTGAAAAATATCTTCAGAAATTGGCTGATCAACAGACGTCAGATCAAGAGGACATAGAAGAGGAATTAGTAGATATAGAAACTTTATTAGCAGGAGCTACACTTATTCCAGAATCTGTGCAAGAAGTTACTCCTGACAAGGAGGGTATGATTATTTATAGTTTTAATAGACATGAAACTGTAACACCAGCTGAGATGTTATTTAAAGAAGGTCAAGTTGGATTTTCTGATATTAGATATACTGATGAAGATAATATTTTAGTTTTCTCAAGAGACACAGATGGCGTTATTACTGGTATGGCGTATAGAAAAAAATAATGATGATGTATTAAGGTAATTATCGCAAGGACAATAATATGTTATTTTTTATAAAAAAGAAGATAATAAAAACAACGGTGTCAAGAATAGCTATTTTTGACACCGTTGTTTTAACATTCTTTAATGATAATAATTACAATATTTCACTAAATGATATTCACCTCCATAGTGACAAATACATCAAAACTGTAAGTTTCAAAATTGTTATTGCAAACTAAAAAGAAAAGTAGTAAAATTAAATAACTCAGTTATATATTTACTAGGTTATTCAATTTGATTTTGAGATATTAATTTTTTTGAAAGGTGATTTTTATGGATAAGAAAAATAATGAAGGATATATACACGTAGTTGGAGCTAGACAGAAGAATCTTAAAAATATCGATGTGAAAATTCCCAAGAAAAAAATAACTGTCTTCACCGGAGTTTCAGGTTCAGGAAAATCATCTCTAGTATTTGATACAATAGCGGCAGAATCACAAAGACAGCTAAATGAAACTTATTCAAGTTTTATTCGTCATCGCTTGCCTCACTATGGTCAGCCCAAGATAGATGCTATTGAAAATTTATCTGTTACAATTATTATAGATCAAAAACGCATTGGAGGAAATGCAAGGTCAACTGTTGGAACGATCACAGATATATACTCATTGCTAAGATTATTGTTTTCTCGTATAGGGAAACCATTTATTGGTTACTCTGATGCTTTCTCATTTAACAATCCTTCGGGAATGTGTCCAAAATGTGATGGGTTAGGCAGAATTGATATGATAGATATTGAACGGTTGTTAGATAGAAATAAATCTCTCAATGAGGGTGCAATTTTATTTCCAACTTTTGAGCCAGGGGGATGGAGATTAAAAAGATATATCCATTCAGGTTTTTTTGATAATGATAAAAAGATAAAAGATTTTACAGATAATGAATTGGAACTGCTTTTATATAAGTCAGATATTAAAGTAACTACTTCTAATCCAGAATGGCCTAAAACTTCACTATATGAAGGCCTTATTCCAAGAATTGAAAGAAGTTTCATAAAAAAAGAAGGGGGCGAGTCAACCAAATATAAAAGAGAAATTGATAGGATCGTTATTAAAGAAATATGTCCTGTTTGTGGAGGTACTCGATTAAATCAAACTGTTTTGCAGTGTAAAATAAATAATAAAAATATAGCGGACTGTGTTGAAATGCAAATTACTGATTTGCTAGATTTTATCAGCACTATTAAAGACCCAAAAGCAGCAACCATGGTTATGGCTATAACTAATCAGCTAGAGCATTTAGTTTCAATTGGCTTAGGTTATTTAAATTTAAGTCGTGAAACATCAACTCTTTCAGGTGGTGAATCACAACGAATAAAAATGGTTCGACAGTTAGGTAGCAGCTTGACAGATCTTACTTATATTTTTGACGAACCGAGCATTGGATTACATCCTCATGATGTAAATAAAATTAACACTCTATTAAAACTTTTACGTGATAAGGGAAATACCGTTCTAATAGTTGAACATGATCCTGATGTAATTAAAATTGCAGATTATGTCGTTGATATGGGACCGCGAGCTGGAAGAAATGGTGGTAAAATCATGTATCAAGGTGATTTTAATGGCTTGGTGCACTCAGGTACAACTACAGGAAAATATTTATGCACTCAAACACAGTTAAAAAAGAATGTCAGAAACTCAAATGGATGGTTATCTCTGAAAGATGCAAATTTGCATAATCTAAAAAATATTAGCATATCTATCCCAAAAGGGGTTATGACAGTAGTAACTGGAGTTGCAGGTTCAGGGAAAAGTACATTAATCAATCATGTGCTACCTAAATTTTATCCTGAAACGATTTTTATTGACCAGAAGCCAATTCGAGCCTCAAAACGTTCTAATATTGCTACTTTTACGGGAATGTTTGATATAATAAGAAGGCTGTTTTCGAAAGCGAATAATGTAAAACCTGCTCTATTCAGCTTTAATTCACAAGGAGCCTGTCCAAATTGTAAAGGGTTGGGAGTAACATATACAGATTTGGCATTCATGGATACGGTGGTAAATGTATGTGAAGTTTGCCAAGGTAATAGATTTATAGATGAAGCATTAAGTTACAAATTACATGGCAAAAATATAAGTGAAGTTTTAAACATGACAGTTGATGAAGCTTTAGATTTTTTCCATGAAAAAGAAATATCAACAGTATTAAAAAGACTGGCAGATGTAGGAATAACTTATATTACACTTGGGCAGCCATTAAATACTTTGTCTGGTGGTGAGTTGCAAAGAATAAAGCTTGCCGATGAGCTTGAAAGTAATGGAAATATCTATGTATTAGACGAACCAACTACTGGACTCCATATGTCAGATATATCACAGCTTCTTAAAATTTTAGACCGCCTTGTTGAACAAGGCAGCACCGTAATTGTGATAGAACATAATTTAGATGTCATTAGTCAAGCAGATTGGATTATTGATTTAGGACCTTTTGCAGGACAGAATGGTGGTAGGATTATGTTTGAGGGATTACCAAAGGATTTAATAAATTGCAATTCCTCTATTACAGCACAATATTTAAAGAAATATATTAAGTAAGGAGAATCTTTATGACGAAAAAAGAACTAGAAGATCACTATATACCTTTTCAATGTATGATTATAAGTAATATTAATCGCTTTAATATTGAGGGAGTGACAACAGCTCAGTATAATGTATTAGATATTTTAGATAAGCAAGGCCCTAAAACTACTAAAGAGTTAGCTGAAATTCGAGGGATTTCACAGGCTGGAATATCTAAGTTAACAAAAAGACTTTTAGAGAAGAAATACATCATACAAAAACGGAAGGAAACTGATCGACGAGCTTATGATATTTTTATTACTCCTGATGGTAAGAATTTTCTTTTGAGATCAGAAAAGTTTAGAAATGAAATCATGCATTTAATTGAGAATACATTGACAGAAGAAGAATTGAATTGTTTTATGAAACTATGTAAGAAAATTACTGATTCATATGTGGAAAAATAAGTATATAAATTTGAGTACTTTAATTATTCGCTTATACCCATTTTCAAAGATTTATAATTATTAACGAGCATAGTTCAATAGAATTGTAAGATATACCATTTACTCTTAATTAAAAGGTGATTAACATTCTTGTAGACCATATACTTATAAATTTTCTGATAGTTTTAGACAATTGTTCTAAGCAATGATATACTAGAATCAGAAGTTGAATAGAAATGCAAATAAGAAGGTTTAAATAGGGATATTTAATTGGTAAAAAATAAATCATGTAAACAAATTCTACTTAAAACCAAAGATTTTAAGTAGAATTTTGTTTACAGAAATTCAGATTTTAGATTACATAAAACAGACAGGTATTATAAATAAAAAGCTTTTTAAAAGAGGTAAAAAAGCTACTTATGATGCTATGGTAAATACAACAAATGTGCCATAGGGATGTTTTGTTTGTCATAGCAGATATTTAAAATAATCTTCATCGTCTTAATATGAGAGCTCTATGTTAGTATATTTACCTATAAAAACAAATTGATTTATCTGCTTATTTCTATTATTATAAATATTACTATCATTGATATTAAAATAATAACTAAAATTAACTTTGTATGTGGAGCAATAGTTGCTCTAAGTATATTGAGAAGTTCAAATAAACTTAAAAAAATAAATGCAAATATTATTGTTCGGTTGTTAACATTAAGATATGGAAAGAATTAGCCTGTTAAACGTCATAACATTATACGAGTCTATATGGAATAAAAAGAATTGACTTCCATAAATATAAAAATGCTCCCGTTGATGAGAGCATTTTAAACATTATATGAAAATTATGCATTTTGCTTTTTAATATCTTCTGGTCCAAGTACTATAGGTTTCCATCCTGATTTTCTTTGAACTAAACATCTGTCATTTCTATCTATTTTAAAATAGCTTTAAAAGATTTAAACCCATCTAAAAAACAGTTTGGACAAAACCGTATTATGATTGGGCAGGTAGGGGCTGGATAGTTACTTGTGTTTATCCTGTTTATATAGATAATGAACTTTCTTATGTAATTTTTGCAGATATAACTTTAAAACGTTTACAGGAGACTATTGCTGATTTTCAAATAGATAAATTTGGTTATGGTTTTCCTATAGATTATGATGAGGAGATTATATACCATCCTAAATATGAGTTTGAACCTTTAGGTAAGGGTGAAAGATTTTATAGAAATATTTTTATTTTAAGTGATAATATTTAATATAAAAATATTATGAAGGATATGATAGAGGGAAAAGAAATAACTAAAAATCTACAAGAGGATTTTACATCCTATAAATGTTATGAATTTTTTAAATCTGGATAAAAACCCTATAAAGATTGTCCTATAAATGATACTCTCAATATAGGAAAAGAATCTTTTAGAGAAATAATATTTGGACAAGATATTCTCCATGTTTGGACTTTCTCTATTTTCGATAATAAAAATAATTTAGATGAAGTCTTAGTTTATAGTGTAAAAGCTATAGAAAAAGTGGTAATTGATAAGCAATTTTATCAGAGGGAAAAATTAGCAAGTATTGATCAAATGGCAGTAGGTATAACTCACGAATTAAAAAATCCTTTATCTGTAATAAAAGGTTGTAGCTATTTATTGAAACATACTGTAGAAATCGAAGATATAGAAAATGATTCGGGAGAAGAAATAATAGAGATAATTAATGAGATAGATAATAACATAGAAAGTTCGCAAAATATAATATACAATTTATTAGATTTTTCTAGGAAGGCTGATAAAGAAAAAGAATTAATAAATGCGGTAGGACTCTGTTTAGATAGTTTTTATTATTTAATCCATCCACCTTAAGAGAAGCATATTATTTTCTTCCTGTAACATAACGAAGTTTTAAATTTTCTTTCCGCAGGATTTACAAAAAATTGCATCCTCGTCATTAAGTGTACCACAATTCTTACACTTAATTTTTATTATTTCTTTAACTTGACTTTCTCCTTTGCTTTCAGCCATATCTTTAGCCATATCAATGTTTTCTATAGTGTCATTTATCATTCTACCTTTAGCAGCACTATAGGGTTTTAGATCTTCTCTGGCTTTTTCTGGATCTAGTATTAGACCTGACCCTGCTGTTCCTTTAGCACCAATACTCATCAGTATATTACCTATAGTTATAAAGACCATTCCAATTAATGGTCTACGAATAAAACTTGATGGACCTTCAACAAAATCAGATTCTATATCTATAAAGAAATTAGAGATAAACAATATAATTCCAATAATTATGAGAACTAAACCTATGTAATAAATAGCTTTTCTTTTTTTTGAAATCTTATTGGACATTTTACTTCCCCCTATAATAAGCTTTTATGATGATTTTATTATATAATATCTTTTTTCTTTAAGTATTGATGTATATTTTTAATATATCATGATAAACTTAATTGGTAAATAGATTAATTTTCGTTTTTTAATACTAATTTTTAAAATAGTACTTGTAGCTTTATGTTAAATATGATAGAATTGATTTGAACATAAAATTTGGAGGTTGCTAATGATTTTATTTCTTGCTAAATAAGAAAATTTTATAGAGGCAAAAATATAGTAGTTGTATTTTTGTGTCTAATTTTAGCGAGAAATCTCTTTTGAATATATTTATGTCGTAAAAGATGATTTTATCATCTTTTTTTTATATCCTTTTTTGTACAGCTAAGAGAGTTTGCTCTTAGCTGTATTTTTTATGGAGATGAGGTATAGGAATAAGTTTTTTGAAATTAAAATTCTTTATAAAAAAGGAGTGAAATAAATTGTCATTAATAGATATTAAAAACTTAACATTTACTCATATTGGGAGTCTAAAACCAATTTTTGACCATGTAGATTTACAATTAGATACAAATTGGAAATTAGGTTTTATTGGTCGTAATGGATATGGAAAATCTACATTTTTAAAACTTTTGATGGGAAAATTCCCCTATAAGGGTAGTATTCATTCTTCTGTAAATTTTGAGTATTTTCCTTATGTGGTAGAGAATCCAAAAGATATGACTATAACGGTTATACAAACATTGAAGGGAGAATTTCCACTGTGGAAATTACAAAAAGAAATGAATTTATTGGAACTTAAAGAAGAAGTATTATACCGTCCTTTTTCAACATTAAGCCATGGAGAGCAAACTAAAATACTCCTTGCCACCATGTTTATTGCAGAAAACCAATTTCTTTTAATTGATGAACCTACCAATCATTTAGATGTTCATGGTAGAAAATTAGTGGCTGAGTATTTCGCGAAGAAAAAAGGATTTATAGTGGTATCCCATGATAGAGAGTTCTTAAATGTTTCAATTGACCATGTATTAGCTATTGAAAAGAATAAAATTGTTCTTACTAAAGGTAATTACGATACATGGCAACATAATAAACATTTAGAAGATAAATTCGAGCTAGAGCAAAATGAAAAACTTAGAAAAGAAATACGAAGATTAAAAGAATCTGCAAGAGAAAAAGCCACATGGTCAGACAAGGTAGAGAAAACGAAGATTGGGCAAGGTCCTGTAGACCGAGGATATATTGGGCATATGTCAGCTAAAATGATGAAACGTTCTAAAAACATGGAAAAACGCTATGAAGTTGCTATTGAGAAAAAACATAAGTTGTTAAAAAATATTGAAGAAATTGATCCTTTACAAGTTGTTTCCTTAGAACATCATGCAGATACTCTTATAGAAACAGAAAACTTTACATTATACTATGATGGTATTCAAACATTAGAACCAGTATCTTTTACGGTAAACCAAGGAGAGTGTTTAGTTCTACAAGGCAATAATGGTAGTGGAAAATCTAGTATTATAAAAGCCATTTTAGGTGAAAAGTTGCAAACAAGTGGACATTTATGGAAAGCAAAAAATCTAATAATATCTTATGTGCCACAGCATTTTAATTTTTTAAAGGGTAATCTATTTGAATTTATTAGTGAATGTAATATCGATAAGACACAGTTTCTAACTATATTCCGCAAAATGGGTATTCAGCGAGAACAATTTGATATTCCTATGGAATGCTACAGCAGTGGTCAAAAGAAAAAGGTGCTGTTGGCAAAATCTCTATGTGAACAGGCCCATGTATATATTTGGGATGAACCTTTAAATTATATTGATATTATATCTAGAATTCAGATTGAAAATATGATATTAGAATATGCTCCTACAATGATTCTTGTAGAGCATGATAAAAAATTTATTGATAAAGTTGCTACAGACATTGTTGAATTGCATTAAACTTAATTTGCCACTGGGGTGTTTTGTTTGTTATATTAGTGGATATTATAAAATATGGTCAATTTCCAATGGACTAAAACTCTAGGAAGTTGACCACTTTTTTTATAATATTTATGTTTCACATATTTTACCAATAACCTGTCATTACTATATTTGAATATGATATAAGAAAGGATAGCAAAATATCAAATAAGATATTAATATTTCCGTTTAAATATTAGCTTATTGAGTAAGAAAAGACTCAAGTCTACTTTTAATACACATAGTTAGAGAAATAAATTTGAGGTATTGATAAAAAGGCTTCCAACAAAATGTTGAATATGCAAACCAAGTGCTACAATATTATTTTTAATGGACAGGAAACCTATTTTGTCTATCTTTTCAAACTCTAATTATCTAGTAGTGGTCGTGATGCATTTCGGCATCTTCTTTAGTTTTATGGACTGTACCATGAGGATGCTCAGGAGGAGCATATATAGAATATAGTTTAATTGGCACACAACCTGTATTGATTAGATTGTGCCATGTACCTGCAGGTATAAATATCACATAGTTATCATAGACCCTTGCTTGGAAATCTAAGCTATCCATTCTATTTCCCATTTGAACCATTCCTTGACCTTTTTCAATACGGATAAATTGGTCTAGGTCAGAATGCATTTCTAAGCCAATATCATCACCAACATTAATACTCATTAATGTAAGCTGTAGGTGTTTTCCTGTCCATAATGCTATACGGAAATAGTTGTTTTGCTTTGCAGCCTCCTCAATATTGGTTACAAAGGGACATGGGCCATAATCTTTCAATTTGATGGGATATCTCCAATAGTCTGGATAGGGTGTTGGTCTATTATTCCAGTAAGGACAGGAATATGATCTGTAATTATCATACATAATGTCCACTCCTTTCATAGTTCTATAATATTATATGTTTCATATTAATAAGAGGTTCTTTAAAAGAAAAGTGTTATTATTTATTTTTATATATTTGCATATTTGAAAAATATATCAGGATTATATGCTGAAGCTCTAAGACTAGAGATTATACTGTTTGGGGAAACCTTATCTAGTGAAGTGTGGGGATAAAGTAATTGAAGATATTCAAAGGGCAGATTATAATTTTGATTTAGAAATAATAGGGTGGCTAGAATGACTTTATATGGATAGAAGAAACTTTAAAAGATAAATAAGGGATTTTTCTATAGAATTTATTAAGAACAAGGTATCTAATTGGTTATCACACTATTTGTTAAAAAATTACAAGGTTTCAAATTATTATTTATATAGAATTAACTAAATGTAAAGAAAATAGTAAATATTTTTAAAAAAATGTTGCCGACAATAAAAATGAAAGAAGAAATTATATGTGAAATTAAAAGGAAAGATGGTATTATTTACGGTATTAGTATGTATTATAAGCGTTTTATCTATATCTATAATTAATTATTTAATAGATTTAGTATTTTTTGTAAAGCTAGGAAAAGGTTCTTATGCTTTTTTAATTGATGATCAAGGAAATATTGTAACCCATTTAAATGAAAAATTTAAACCAAAGGAGGAAAAATTATATAATATTGATGAAATATTATATGGGAAAACGAAATACATAACTAAAGGCAAGAAATTAGATATAAAAGATAGAAAAATAAAAGACTATGATGGAGCGGATAGATTTTTCTTTTTTGGAAATATAGAAGAATCAAATTGGAAAGTAGGGGTAGGAATTTCTACTGATTATGCTTTAGGAAATATAAATAAGACAATTAAACATACAATAATAGCAGTATTAATTGTCTTGATAATATCTATAGCTATATCTACATAAAAAAATTCTGAGAGTGATTTAGAAATAGTACTTTTAAAGATCGTCAATGATAACCATGAAATGAATTTAATAAAGGATCTATTAGATAAAAATCAAATTTCTTATATTATAAAAGAACGTGAAAGTGGAGGGTATATGAAAATATATACTGAAGCCTCAATTTATGGAACTGATATTTTAGTAGAAAAATCACAGGATATTATTAATTAAGTGTTCAAGCTAAGCCACATTTTCAACCCATAATTTCTATGAGATAATACCTTTAAACAATAATAAGAGGGTTATTTCAGATGAAAGATGAAGATAGAAAACTTTGGACTGAACGAATTCAAGATTGCAGAAGTAGCAGCTTAACGGCTGTTAAATGTTCTGAATAAAAAGGTGTTTTTTTCATAAACTTAGGTATTATATTAATAAATTCAATAAAGAAAAGAGATAAAATCCTAACGGGGATTCTAAAGAAACAAAATGGGTATCTGTTATTCCTAAAGAAATAGCAGTGAATAAAGAAACATTTTTAGCATTAAAAATTACCGTAGGTAAGGTAACAATTGAAATACGTTCTTAACTTTAATGAAAGTACTTTTAAAGCCGTTATAAGGATTTTTTTACAATGTTAAATCGAAACCGTTTACTATTTAACATATCTATTAGAAAAATCACCTAATATAGATCTAGAAAATTTAGAAGAGTTGGATTAGCTATTACCTTAGTCAGATTCAATTCTAGAGAATTACAAAATTCCTAACAGAAAATAGTATAATATATATCCCCTATCTTTTGAAGTTGGAGGATAACTTATGCTTTCATATATAAATAATATAGAAAAAAGAGCCTGAATCTCAGGCTCTAAAGATATAGACTTAGGTTTTCAAATTTTTTACTTGATATATTTAAACGTCAAATATATCGCGGAAATTACCAAAATGAATAGGATATCCTATTTCAAGATCGCCAATAGGGATACCTAAAGTTGCGTTCATGTTATAACTTCCTGTAAAAGTAAGCCTCATTCCAGAGTTAGAAAGCGAATAATTGGTACGTATATTATTAATACTAGGGACAAATGCAGCCCCAAAATTTGTATTAAAAGAGATTGTTGGACTACTAGCTGAAACAATGCGACGGGTGTTAAAATTATATGAATATTTTCCAGTTAAAGTAGAGGTCCACTCTTTCTTGAATTTATGTTTTAAGTCCCATTCATTATGATAAAAAGTTTTCTTGACAGTTTGTGTTTTAATACTCATTATTTGTGAATCTGAATTATAATTTTTTTCAGGTATTATTTTTTCATAAGATACTAAAAGCTTTTTACTTATGATTAAGTTTTGAATAGCCTCATAATCTTTCGAAGAATAATAGTGTGAGGTCTCATTAATAAAGTTTTTAGTAACATCTAAGCCGTTAATATCGATCACCTGTACCCCATCTAAATTCATAAAACAATTATTTATAAAATTGAAAAATAATGAACTAACACCAAACTCATTTGTTTCTAACTCAAAATATTCTTTATTTTGTGATAATTTTTTAGCATATACCATCTGATTCGATAAGCAAGTTAAACTAATAAAAAAAGCTAATACGATAATAAGATTTTTTTTCATAAATTTAGCCCTCCTATGATCTAAATTATATATAGATTATTGAATAATTAGATTTTTATTTAACTTTAAAGAATATATTATAACAACAAATTTAACTACATTATATAGATAAACAAGTTCAAAAATTACAATATTTATAATAAGATCTAGCATTAACGAGAGATTTAGTTTCGGATTTGTTAAAATTCGTGTGATTAAAATAATTTAAATAAAGTCTTTAATGTCAATTAATAGAAGATCTTGCTTTATATTCATAGAAATAAGATTTTGGCTTATTTCATACATTTTTTGTGGATTCGACATTGGTGAATAAGGTGGAAGATTCAATATAAATAGATCTTCTTCATGTTGTTTGATAAATTCTTCAACAGCTTTTGAAGTATGAACTCTACCATTATCTCAAATCATAAATACTTTTTTATTCTTGTTAATGTATAGTAAGTGTTTTAAAAGTTTAATAATTTCATTAGAATTAATTCTTTCATCAGAAAGATATATTTACAACGGAGTTAAAATTTTTACTAGTTTCAGTAGCTCCAATAATATTAACGCCCTTAAGAGTACCATTTCTTTCTATTGCAGGTGGGTGCTCTATTGGACTCTACTCTAACTTTGGTTCATCTTGAACATACAATACTGTACCTGAGGTGTTCTCAATAATGTCTAGTAGACTAGCAGTTTTTTTAAAAGCTTCTTGAAGCTTTAGATCTCCTTTTTTTATATGATTTACTAGCAGTCTTTGAAAATATCAAAATGAAATACATTTATTATTTTTTAATTATTCATGTTGTTTATCTATATTATGAATATTGAATTTTTAAATTAATAGACATAAAATTTATTAGCATTTATGAATATTTTTTAACGTGTATTGATATTTTTTCATGAATTCATCTATTGGGTATAAAAGAAAAGTTTATTTGTTTTTACAATTATTGTTTATTCAACAATCTATAAATAGAATACCATATAAATCCTGAGTTTACAAGTTTATCTGGTTATGATAATATATTCTCATAAATATTAAATTAATAATAGGATTCGTTTAATTGATTTGAAGATTAATTCCCCATATAAAGAATGATGTAGAAACAAATAAATTATCAACCTAGGTTGCTATAATTTTCTCTGAAAAATAGGAAAGACATTTATCTATGATAACCTTAACAATAAAAAATGGAGGTTATAGATAATGAAATTAACATCATTTGGGGAACGAATCATATAAATTTTAAGGAAACATAAATTAGATATTAAAGAAGCAAGACTAGCTGAAAACTAACTATTGATAAAATAGAAGATATCATCATTCAAACATCAGATAATATTGATCATGAATTATTAAAGGATGCTGGAGAAGAATCAAGTGATGAGGAAGAAGATGATGATTGAGAGTCCATAAGATGTCCAACATGTCGAGGTAAAATGAGATTTAATAAAGCAAATGTTCCTATAAGCATATTGACTATAAAGGGACCATTGACCAGTATAAGAGATTATTATTTTTGTAGGTATTATCATAAAAGTATTGGATATACTGATGAGTCGCTTAATATTAATAAAGAACGTTTAGTAATAAAACGATTTATGGAGTTAATTGCTTACTCAGGGCAAAATTCCAGATATTTTGAAAGAGCTTCAAAATATCTGGAAAAATACAAAGGACTTAAAATAAGCTCTACCACCATTGAACAGGTTTCTGAACAAATTGTAAAAAAAGTATACTAAAGGGATCTTAAAGAGGCAGAAATATTATACAAAAATCCTGAAAAAGTATATGAAAGGTTTTTAGATAGAGATAAAAGTGATGAAACTTTATACATTGAAATGGATGATCTTATGGTTTTCACTAATATTATGGAAGAAGACGAAAAGCTTTTATGGAAAAAAACGGAGATTATATTATTACTAAAAATGAGTACATTACACATTTTGGAAGTGCTGAAGAATTTTAAAAAAATGCTTTTTTTACTAGGAATTAAAGCTGGATATGGATATATTAAAAAAGTTTTAGTTATTGGAGATGGAGTTCAATGGGATAACAAAGATTTGTGAGAAATTATTTCCTGATAGAATACACATACTTTATTATTATCACCTTAGTGAAAATATACACAAGTATGTTTACTGTTTGTATCTCATGGATGAAGTTTTTGGTAGAAGGTAAGTAAATCAAGTTTTAGAATCTGTAACTGAAGGAAGAGTTGAAGAAGCTATTGATAAGGTTACTGAAAAAAAGATTACTGATTTGTCCGAAGGGGTGGTAAAATTACCAGAGTATATGATAAAAAAACAACATAAAATTGATTATAAAAATTTTAGAGAACAAGGGTTTTTATTGGTAGTGGTGCAATTGAAAGTGGCAATAAAATGGTTATACAAGAGAGGATGGTTCAATCAGGAATACATTAGAATATTCAAGGTGCACAGTATATTACTACTTTAAGTACAAAGCATGAAAGTAATCTATGGAATGAATTAATGGCAGTTATTGACGTATAAAATGTAATTTTAATATAATATATGGTTTAACCTAGAAAATAAAATTCTGCTTTTATGTCTATTTTTTTGTTACATAGTTTTCCTTCGACTCAAGATATATATATATATATAGAAGCACAAACTATGATTATTTATATTTTATGGGATAAATTTAATTTGTGCGCCCTCAATAATAGCAGGTATTGACAATATATTATTAAAATCGTAGTTGTAAAAGTAGATAGCCGTTAGTTATAAACCGTGATAGAAACTTAAAATCAGTAGATATTTATAAATTTTTTGAAATACGTTTTTTTAATAATTGGATAGTTGCAATTGATTAATATAGTGTTTAAAAAAGGAGGCCTATATTCATGAAGAAATTATTATGTAGTTTAAAACAAAATATTAACTATAAAAATAAAAAAATCTTAAAGTTTTATTTGTTGATTTTTTCTTTACTTAATTTAATATATGTATGTTTAGAAATATATAATTTGAAATTAAGAGAATCATTTTCTTCATTAGGGAACTCATTTCCATTAATCAAAGAAACATATCCTTCAGAGTTTATTATTAGTACTAATATATCCAAAGCTAATAATATTATAGTATATATAATTTTTTGTATTAACTTATTTTGTTTTATTATGCTTATAAATAAGAAGTTCAATATAAATGCAAAACAATTTTTGATAATCCATATTGTTTTTTTATTTTTAGCTTCTCTTATTAGCTACATACTTGCAGCTATTTTTTTAGTTCCTATTGGGAACTTAATTGAGCAACTTTTCACATCATATTTGATAACATTTATAGTTTCAATATATTTTATTGTAAAAACTGTGTATCGAAAAATTAAATCATTTATTAATTAAGTCAGGCATCCAAGTACTATTAGTCTACCTATAAGGAATAGTGTAAATAAATGCTCTTTTTTGGCAAGAATTAAAATAGGAATAAAAACCAGAAAGGAGTATTTTTATCATTACATTACTAAAAGAAGTTCTAAGAGAAATGATTAACTATGACTCATCAGCTTAGAAATTTTTAAAAATATGTTAGCTATAAAGATAAAAAAGACTTTGTAAGAGATTTTAAAGGCGTGTACACGGTTTTAAATGAAGAGGCTGTCTATGAAGTATTAGGAGAACTCGAAGAAAAGTGGAATACCAAATATCCTTTTGCAGTTAAAAGTTGGGATTATATCTTTAATCAATTAACTATTTAAGCTCGCTTATCCATTATAAGAATTATTGCCAAAGTTATAAGAGTTTGTGTATATTATCCTAAAACTTTGGCAAACTAAAATCAAGATACAAATTTAACATTTATATCCAATTAAATATTTTTTGTTAGAAAGAGCTATCGCTCTTATACTAAAAGCATGAACTATTTTACAGATTTAATCTTAAGATTGTAAGGTTTTATTATTATGAATGTTATTTTTCAAATAATCCTAGTGTCTTGTTTACATCTAGTACAAAGATTATACCTTTTCCAGGATGATTAATATTCAGCTTCTCTTTAATGGAATTTACTATTGATTCTGTTTTTTCAATTGTTGATAGGATTAGTACAATTTCTTTTTCAGGTTCTATTTCAATGTTAAATAATCTTGCATTTTCTCGTGTTCCGGATCCTCTCCCATGAATAACTGTGCCACCTGTTGAACCAGCAGATTTAGCTGCTTCTAAAACTTCATCTGACAACCCTTTATCAACGATTGTAAATATTGCTTCATATTCCATATTTTTCACACCTCGCTTTTCAGGATTTGCTATATATCTAAAATTTTTAAGCCCTATACAATTTTTAATCGGCATAGAAAAAGCTATACCATGATTAGGTTTGTCTAATGAAAATTTTTTATTTAATCCATTATAAATTGTATCTTCTAATTCCTCATTAATAATTATTATAAGTATCTCTTTTCTAATTTCATTAAGACTTAATATATCAAGCAAGTGATCATTAACTGTTCCCTTTCCTAGAAAGAAGGTTCCACCAGTTGCACCTAATTTTTTTGCTTCTTTTAAAACTTTGCTTCCTTTTTCAAAATCTACTATTATGCAAAACAACGAGTACCTTTTATTCATTAAATTCATCAAGATCAGCACCTCCTTTGTTTGCTTTAATTTTAAATAGAAGACCAAGGATTTGTATAGCAACTAATGGAGTCATGGCAACCATTGCAATAACACCAAACCCATCTATTAGTACATTTGCTGTTGGAATTGCATTAGCAGCTCCCTGGGCAAAGGCCAAGATAAATGTAGCTGTCATTGGACCTGAGGCAACACCGCCAGAATCATAAGCTATACCTACAAAAATAGGTGGTACTTTATAACTTAAAAAAGTAGCTAACCCAAATCCCGGTAGTAAAAAATGCCATAGTTTTAAGTTGGGTATCATTATTCTTAGCATAGATATTGTTACTGCAAAGGCAATTCCAAGAGATAATGTTCCTAATATCATGTTCTTTCTAATATGTCCTGATGTTACATCTTCTACTTGTTCTGTAAGTACATATACTGCTGGTTCTGCAAGTACAACTACCATACCTAATATAAATCCAATAGTTGGAAGCATCCAAGAAGATTCAAGATTTGCAATACCATGACCCATAACTCTACCAACTTCCATAAATCCTGCATTGACCCCTGATAAAAACAGTACTAGTCCAATATATGTGTATATAAGTCCCTTTAGAATTTTATTTCTATTTTTTTTACTCAGTTTAAATTTAATTAGGTTAAAAATTAAAAATAATATAAATATGGGTAATAGTGTTATAATTGATTCTCTCATTAACTTTGGAAGCTCTTGTAGATAGGGAGTAAATATTCCAGTATATGGCACAAACACTTCTGCTTGCCCTTGTATATTATTTGTACCTGTTATTATATTCATTATCATAACTGCAAGTATTGGTCCAGTTGATGCAATGCCTACTAGTCCAAAACTATCTTCTTCTGATGTTTTTCCGCCTTTTAATTGTGAAACACCAAGTCCTAGGGCTAATATAAATGGAGTAGTCATAGCTCCAGTAGTAGCCCCTGATGCATCTACAGATATGGCTAGAAATTCTTCAGAAACACAAATACCTAATAATAAGAGAATAGAATATACAATTGTAAATAATTTGTTTAATGGCTTTTCATATAGTATTCTAAGTAGTCCTATGGCTACCATAACTCCTACTCCTATGGAAACAATAATAAGAATTAAAGAGCCAGATACAATTCCTCCAGTTGCATTATTTACTTGGCGGGCAAGTATTTGAAGATCAGGTTCTGCTACTGTAATAAGAAAACCTAAGACAAAACCTAAAAGACCTACTAAATATGATTTATTGGTTTTTGCAATTGTTTCCCCCATAAGATTACCTATAGGTCCAATACCGATTTCAGCTCCAAATAAAAAAATGCCCAGTCCAATAATAACAAATATTGCACCTATTATAAATCTAATAAGCATTTCTGTCTTAATCGGTACTACAGTAAAGTTTAGTATAATTACTATCAAGGTTATAGGCAGGACTGATAAAGATACTTCCTTAAATTTATTGATTAATACACTCAAGCATCATCACCTTCATTCTTTAATATTTTATGGTTTTTCTGATAAAACTGTATTTTGAACAATACAATATTATCATTTATACCCAATAATGTAAACCGAATAAATATTAATTTGCCACTAGTATGTTAAATTGCTTAGAAAATCCAACAATTGATTAACATATTAGAATTTGAAAATTCTATACTATAAGGGAAGATTACCATATTGTTCGAAGGACCTAATTAAACTATATATTTATGTATATATGAATAAAATTACATTATTAAGAAGGTTGGAAAAAATTATCTGCAGACAGAAATACAGAAGTAATGCAGCTATTAAGAAAATTAACACGAATCTAAAGAAGATACTTTAACATATGTTTCAAAAAAATTTAATGTATACATTGGATTATATTAAATAGTTGTAATAATTGAAGGAGTTCTTGCAGATTGACAAAAAAATCAAAAAATAGTAATATCAACATATCTAAGTATTACTAGACTACCTATGAGGAACTAAAATTAAAAAAATATTAGCATTATTAATATTCAATTTGGTGGAAAGGATTTGATCCTGTGGCTAAAAATAAGAAAAAAATAGAGTGTTTAGGTCAAAAATTGGAATTAATAAGGCCTAATATTGATTTAGAGAAAGAGTATCATGATTTTGCTAAAGAGTGGAAGAATTATGGAGAAGAAATCATTCCATTCTCCGCAAGGCTGTTAGATATGGATTATAGAGAATGGTTGAAATATACGTATAAGATTGAAGAAGAAGAGACTTGTCCATCTCATCTAGTTCCTGCTTATACATATTTTTTAATTTCAAAAAATAAAAGAATCATAGGTGCTATAAATATTAGACATTCTTTAAATGATTATCTATTTAATTATGGTGGACATATTGGTTATGGTGTTCGTCCATCTGAAAGAAGAAAAGGATATGCTTCTCTAATGCTATCTTTGTCCTTACTTATAGCTAAAAAACTTGGAATTGAAAAGATTTTGATAACTTGTGATAAAGAAAATATAGGCTCTGCCAAAACTATTTTAAATAATGGTGGAGTGCTAGAAAATGAAGTTAAAGAAGATGGGAAAATAATTCAAAGGTATTGGATAGAACTTTAAATTATGTGATTGGAATGTTTTATTTGAATTTTTAAATTTAATTTAGAAAATAACTAAAAACATAATTAGTTCTATAAGAGGAATAATAAAAGTGTATTTTTATAAATCAAGAAAACTATATAAAGGAAAGGAGTGGAAAAATGAAATTAGAAATAGGCAATTTTTATGTAAAGGATGTAGCTTTTGGAAATGAGACTAAATTTGAAAATAATGTTCTAGTAATCAACAAAGAAGAAGCATTAAATTATATTAGAGAAGATGAACATATTACAGAAGCAGATTTAATTATTGCTAAGCCAGGAGAAAATGTAAGAATAGTTCCTGTAAAAGAAGCAGTAGAACCAAGAATTAGGCCAGATGGAAGACCAGTTTTTCCAGGAGTTACTGGAGATGTAGAAAAGACTGGAGAAGGAAGAGTGCATGCTCTAAAAGGAGTAAGCGTATTGGGAGTAGGTAAACATTGGGGAAGTTTTGGAGATGGACTTATAGACATGAGCGGTGAAGGAGCAAAATACACTCTTTTTTCTCAAACTATTAACATTTGTCTAGTAGCAGACACTGATGAAGAATATGAAAGATATGAACAACAGAAGAAAAACCATGCTATTAGATGGGGCTCTCATAGATTGGCAGAGTATATTGGAAGAACAGTTAGAAACTTAGAACCAGAGGAAGTAGAGAAATATGAATTAGAGCCAGTAACTAAAAGATCAGAAAACATGCAAAACTTGTCTTCTGTAGTATTGGTTATGCAGCCCCAGTCCCAGATGGAAGAATTAGGATATAATGATTTGGTTTATGGATGGGATATGAATAAATATGTGCCAACTTTCATGCATCCTAATGAGGTATTAGATGGAGCTATTATTTCAGGAAGTTTTATGCCAGCATCTTCAAAATGGTCCACTTATGATTTTCAAAATTTTCCAATTATTAAGGAACTATATAAAGAACATGGAAAGTCTATTAATTTCTTAGGAGTTATTATGTCAAATCTAAATGTATCACTAGAACAGAAAAAACGTTCATCAATATTCGTAGCTCAAATAGCAAAGTCTTTAGGAGCAGATGGAGCAATAGTTACGGAAGAAGGATATGGAAATCCAGATACCGATTATATTATGTGTATTGCTGCTTTAGAAGATATAGGAGTAAAGACTGTAGGTATAAGTAATGAGTGTACAGGGAGAGATGGAGCTTCCCAGCCATTAGTTACTTTAGATGTAAAAGCTAATGCATTAGTTTCAACAGGAAATGTTTCTGAAATTATTAAATTACCTCCTGCAGAAAAGGTAATAGGAGAACTTCAGGCTTTAGCAAGAGATGGCTTATCTGGAGGTTGGGCTTATGATGAAATATTAGGTCCTTCAGTTAAAGAAGATGGTTCAATTATTATGGAAAATAATGCTATGTTCTGTGGAGATAGAATAGCAGGATGGTCTACTAAAACAGTTAAAGAATTTTAAGGAGGTGGAAAAATGAAGAAAGCAATACATTATATAAACCAATTTTTTGCAGGAATAGGTGGAGAAGAAAAGGCTGATTATAAACCTGAAATAAGAGAAGGATTAGTAGGACCAGCAATGGCACTAAATAGTGTAATTGACGCTGAAATAACTCATACAGTTATTTGTGGTGATAATTTTATGGGCTCAAATAAAGATGAGGCAGTAGATAGAATTTTAAATTTTTTAAAGGATAAGGAATTTGATATATTTATAGCAGGACCAGCATTTCAGGCTGGGAGATATGGAGTAGCTTGTGGAACAATATGTAAAGCTGTAAAAGAAAAATTTAATGTACCAGTTATCACATCAATGAATGAAGAAAACCCTGGTGTAGAAATGTTTAAAAAAGATATATATATATTTAAAGGTGGAAAAAGTGCTGCTAAGTTAAGAAAAGATATAAAAAGTATGGCAGATTTCGCTAATAAAATATTAAATGGAGAAGAATTAAGTTCAGCAGATGAAGAAGGATATTTCCCCAGAGGTATTCGTCATCAGGTATGGTTAGAATCTGGTAAAACTGCTGCCGAAAGAGGAATAGAAATGCTTGTTAAAAAACTTAATAACGAGCCCTTTGAAACAGAGCTAGTAATACCAGAGCCAGATAGAGTACCTATAGCTAAACCTATTAAAGATTTAAGTAAGGCAAATATTGCATTGGTTACATCTGGAGGCATTGTACCAATAGATAATCCTGATAAAATACAATCTGCTTCAGCTACTAGGTGGGGAAGATATGATATATCTAAATTAGACAATTTAGAGTCTGGAGTATTCAAGACTATTCATGCTGGATATGATCCTGCAGCTGCTGACGAAGATCCAGATAGAGTAGTTCCAGTAGATGTTATGAAGGTATTTGAGAAGGAAGGAAAAATAGGCAAACTTCATAAGTATTTTTATAGTACTGTAGGTACAGGAACTACTCAAGCTGAAGCAGCTAGAATGGGAAAAGAAATGCTAAAATATCTTCAGGATGATAAAGTAGATGGAGTTATACTCACTTCTACATGAGGTACTTGTACTCGTTGTGGAGCAACGATGCTAAAAGAAATAGAAAGAGCAGGAATACCTATAGTTCATATGTGTAATTTAATACCAGTTTCATTAACAGTAGGAGCAAATAAGATAGTTCCAACAATCTCCATTCCGTATCCTTTAGGAGATCCATCTACTTCTGAAGAAGAACAGTGGAAACTTAGGTATCATAGAGTTGAAGTAGCTTTAAATGCTTTAACTGAAGATATAAAAGATCAGACAGTTTTTAATGTAAAAATTTAAAATAAAAGGGTGATAGTTTTTATCACCCTTTTAAACAAAGGTGGTGTAATATTTGGATAATGAGAAAAAGAGAGGGAACTATGTTTTTTATATATCCTTATTCTTTGTCATATTTATAGTGGCATGGGGAATATTTTTTTCTAATAGTTTCACAAAATTAGTAAATAATATTTTTAGGTTTTTAACAAATAGATTTGGTTGGTTATACTTAATAGCCATGTTTTCTTTTGTATTATTTGCTATTTACTTAGCTTTTAGCAAATATGGAAATATAAAATTAGGTCCAGACAATTCTGAGCCAGAGTTTAGCAATCTTTCCTGGTTTGGAATGCTTTTTGGGGCAGGTATGGGAATTGGATTAGTATTTTGGGGTGTAGCTGAACCTCTTAGCCATTTTGCCAATCCTCCTTTAGGAATAGAACCAGGTTCTACTAATGCAATGAGTTTCTCAATGAAATCTTCTTTTATGCATTGGGGAATTCACCCCTGGGCTAATTATAGTGTTATTGGATTAGCTCTTGCTTATATGCAATTTAGAAAGGAAAGACCTGGACTTATAAGTAGTATATTTATTCCTCTTATAGGGGAAGAAAGAGCAAAAGGAGCACTAGGGAAATTTATAGATATTTCTGCTGTATTTGCTACTGTTGCAGGTGTAGCTACATCTTTAGGTTTAGGAACTTTACAGATTAATAGTGGTCTTGATTATTTATTTGGAATACCAGTTAATATATTTGTTCAAATAATTATTATTTCTGTTATAACTTTAATATTTATATGGACAGCTGTAAGTGGAATAGAAAAGGGAATAAAAATTTTAGGAGATTTAAACTTGGTTCTTGCCACTATTTTATTAGTTTTAGTTATATTATTAGGACCAACTCTTAAAATTGTTAATATGTTTATTAGCAGTTTAGGTAATTATTTACAGTATTTTATAGAGGATAGTTTATCTATAAATGCTTTTGAAGATAATACATGGTTGAATACATGGAGAATATTTTATTGGTCTTGGTGGATTGCTTGGGCTCCATTTGTGGGAACATTTATTGCTAGAATTTCAAAGGGTAGAACAATTAGAGAGTTTATTATTGGTGTAACATTAGTTCCAGCTCTAGTGTCTCTGGTTTGGTTCGCAGCTTTTGGAACTATGGGACTTAATTATGGAAGGAATATAGATTTAACTCAATTGAGAGACATTGTATCTACTCCATCTATCGCTTTATTTGAAGTATTTAAACATTATCCCTTAACATCTATTTTATCTATAATTACAATATTTTTGCTATGCACATTTTTTATTACATCTGCTAATTCAGCGACTTTTGTATTAAGTATGTTAACTTCAAATGGAAATTTAAATCCTTCTAATAAAAAGAAAGTATTGTGGGGACTGATACAATCTCTTCTAGCTATAGCTTTACTTCTTTCAGGAGGATTGGCAGCTCTTCAAACAGCATCCATAGTTGCAGCTTTTCCATTTATTTTTATAATGATATTTTCAATAGTGTCAATAATAAAGTCCTTAAGAGAGGAAAAAACAGATAAGGTATAATAAAACTAAATAGAAAGAAATTAAAAGAAGAGGAAATTTCACATAAAATTTCCTCTTCTTTTAAAATCCTAAAATGAAATATCTAATTATGTAGATGAAATAAATATTAGTGTAAGAGAAAAAGAAAGAGCAAAAGAAAGAGCAAAAGATAATCTAATTAAAATAGATAATATAATATATTCTATATTCAATCTGACAAAAGATGAAATAGATAGAGTAGAAAGGGAATGAAAAATTTAGAATTAGCTTAATAATAGTAAATAAATTTTGGACAATTAAAGACTATTTTAGTAAAATATTATAATATGATTAGAGAATAAAAGATATTGTACAAGGAGAGATATAGTGGACATACAGGATATAAAACAGTTAAGAATGGAAGGATTCTTGCCATTAAAATATGATGGATATTTTAGAATAAGAATTTCTAGTGAAGCTGGGAAAATGACTGGGGAAGACATAGAGCATATTGCATATATATCCAAGGAGTATGGGAAAGGATATGTGAATTTTACTACAAGATTATGTGTAGAAATACCTTGGATTAAATATGAGAATATAGAGAAAGTGAAAGAAGAGATAAAAAACTTTAATCTTTTATTATTAAGACCAAGGCATAAATTTCCATCTATAATTTCTTGCGGAGGGAAAATATGCACTAATGGTATCATAGATACTAAAGATATTGGAGAAAAAATTTTTAATAAATATAAGAATTGTAACTTACCTGGGAAAATAAAAATTGGTATTATAGGATGTCCTAACAATTGTTTAAAAGTGGAATCAGAGGATTTAGGAATAGTGGGAAAGAGAATACCAAAAATTATAGAAGAAAATTGTATAAACTGTGGTTTATGTGTTAAATCTTGTAGGAAAAATGCAATTTCTTTTTCAAATACTAAATTAATATTAAATAATTCTAAATGCATAGATTGTGGAAAATGTATAGAGGTTTGCAAATTTAATGGAATAATTGAAGAGGATATAAGGGTATCAATATATGTAGGAGGAAATATTTTAAAACTTAAAGATAAAAAAGGAAGGCCTAGTACATTATATTCTCTTGAGGAAGCAGAAAAAATTATAGATAGAATTATAAAGTATTATAAAAAACATGGGAAGAAAAAAGAAAAGTTTAACAATATGTTAGATAGATTAGGAATGGAAAATTTGTTAAAAGACCTAGAAGGATATATTTAATAAAAGAAACTGTCATCTATAAAAAAACAGATGACAGTTTTTGTAGTTTATCTTGTATATTTATTAGTGGTTTGCATATTTATGCATTTTTAAGCAAAAAATTATTTAGGTATTTAAATGTCCAATTTATTAAATCAATACAAAGATCTGCAGTAGTATCGTTTTCATCAAGAAGTGGGTTTAACTCAACAAAATCCATTGATTTTACAAAGTTGGTGCTTAATAAATCTTTAAGTATTTTCTTTGTTTCTTCTAAACTAAATCCTCCTTCAACTGGTGTTCCAGTACCAGGGACTAAACTTTTATCTAAAGCATCTATATCAAAGCTTAAATGTACTCCATCAATATTAGTAGATTTTATACTATTTATAACTTCATTCATAACAGCATCAAGTCCAATTTTGTTAATTTTATCCATAGTGTATAAGTTTAAATCTAAATCTTTTGCAAGTTTAATTTCTCCCTCATCTAAATCTCTAGCACCAATAATATATACATTTTCAGGCTTAACTTTTGGACCGTCAAAATATACATTTGTTAATAATGGATTTCCTACACCTAATGCTGCAGCTAATGGCATTCCATGACTATTGCCAGAAGGAGATGTTTCTTCAGTATTTATATCCCCATGAGCATCCACCCATATTACGGCTAAATTTTCAAAATATTTGCTAGCTCCAGATATACTTCCCAGTCCTAATGCATGATCTCCACCAATTATAAATGGAAAATTTTCTGAATTAAGAGAATTATATACTAAATGAGCAAGATTATTATTTATATTTGTTATAGATTTTAAGTATTTAATATGATCATGGTCAGCATATTTTTCTGATTCAGAAATTTCAGGTATGAATAAACTTCCAAAGTCATAAACTTTATGGTTTTGATTTTCTATAGTTTTTACTACATTTTTCTCTCTTAATTTTTTAGGGCCATATTGAGCACCATTTCGATCGCACCCATACATAATAGGTACTGTTAATAAATTAATATCCATATTTTAAAATTCCTCCTTGAAATTTTGTATAATAAACAGATTATATACCTATATATTCTATTGTATCATTTAAAATAGCTAGATTAAAGTAATAATATGGGTTCTTTTTTTAAAAAAACCATAATGAATTCTTATACATCTCATGAATACTTAATCATGTCTTTTTAGGAATGTATTTATATAAAAATTCTCTATCTTTCTAATTCCATCTAAAATCAAAGGATCTCAATAATTAGAGAGATTATATTAAATAATTTTAATAATTACAATATTATTATTGAGTTTTTTAATAGCAATAGTATATTAACTCCTTAATTCTTAAAAGGGAAATTATTCATATTGCGATATAATATTTAGTAAAATATAAAAATAATTAAAAATTTAATGAAGTCTTTAAATATACATATGATTCAAACCAATTCTATATATTTAGTACATGTAGCGAGACTTGATTCAGGTCAAGCAGCTATTAAAAATTATATAACTGTAGAAAGTATCTGATTTTTTTAGTTCGAATGGTAGTATAAATAAATGCTCCTTTCTAGCAAGATTAAACTAGAAAGGAGCATTTTATAATCTGGCTTGGGTGATAAACTATTTTTGAATTTAATAATAAATATAATTTGAATATGAATTGAATTAAAATAATATAATTCAAATATGGTTTATAAAACTTTTTATTTATATTTTAATTTATGTATTGGTATTTAGAATATAAAATAATGGCTATATATAGCTAGTGTATGCACTATTTTTATTTATAAGAAATTAAACATATATTGGTATAAATATTGCATGTAGATATGAATGAAAAGTTTGGCAGTGTAATTATATTACTGAAAAAGGAGAGGATTTTGTGAAAGACTTTGATCTAGTAATTAGGAATGGGACTATCGTTACATCCTCCGATATATTTAGTGGAGATATCGGAATAAAAAGGGGGGAAATTAAGGAGCTAGGAAGAAATTTATCTGAAAGAGCAGAAGACGTTTATGATGCAAAAGGAAAATATATATTTCCTGGAGGTATAGATGCACATACTCATTTAGACATGCCTTTTGGTGGAACATTTTCAAGTGATGATTTCAATACTGGAACTAAGGCAGCTGCTATTGGAGGAACTACAACCATAGTTGATTTTGCAGTTCAACCACAGGGAAAAACTTTAAATGAGACTATAGAAATGTGGAGAGAAAAGGCGGACGGAAATGCTTGTATAGATTATGGACTACATCTTGCTATTACTCAAATGAATGATAAAACAAGAGAAGAAATACCTCAAGTAATAAGAGATGGGTATTCAAGCTTTAAGGTATTTATGATTTATGAAGGAATGATGGTTGATGATTTAACATTTATGGAAGTACTAGATATAGCCAGTGAAAATAATGGACTAATTAGTGTTCATGCTGAAAATCCTTTTGTTATAGACTATTTTACTAAGAAATTATTAGAATCTGGTAAGACAGCTCCTAAATATCATGAAATATCAAGACCAGCATACTGTGAAGGTGAGGCAACTAATAGGGCTATTAGTTTAGCTAAAATGACAAATGCACCACTTTATGTAGTACATTGTAGCTGTGAAGAATCTGCATCTGAAATTAAAAAAGCAAGAGAAGAAGGATTTCCTATCATGGGTGAAACATGCCCTCAATATTTATTATTATCCAGAGACAATTATGAAGAAGAAGGATTTAATGGTGCAAAATATGTAATGTCCCCACCACTTAGAGATAAGAAAAACTGGAATTATTTATGGAAAGCTTTAAATGATGGAGTATTGCAAACAGTTGCCACTGACCATTGCCCTTTTTTCATGAAGCAAAAAAGAATGGGATTAGATGATTTTACTAAAATTCCAAATGGAGCTCCAGGGATAGAATTGAGAATGGCTTTAATGTATTCATATGGTGTAGATAAGGGAAATATTTCTATTGAAAAATTTGTTCAATTAACATCAACAAATGTAGCAAAAATTTTTGGACTATATCCTAAAAAGGGCTCTATTGTTGTAGGAGGAGACGCAGATTTAATGATATTTGATCCTGAAAAGAAAGTAAAGATAAGTAAAGATATTTTGCATGAAAATGTAGACTATACACCTTATGAGGAACTTGAATTGAAGGGATATCCTGTAGCAACATTTTCTAGAGGAGAGCTAATAGCTGAAGATGGTGAATATATTGGATCTGAAAATAGAGGAGAATTTATTAAAAGAAGTGGACCTAAAATTATTTAATAAAGGAGGGTTCCATGACTTATTTAATGGCTTTAAGTATTAGTACAGGAATTTTATGTGGAATATGGTCTCAGATTAGTATACCTATGGGTATGTTTACTTGGGCTGGTTTTGCAGGATGTACTACTTATTTTGCATCAGGTAAACATAAGATGGAAGGATTTTTATTAACCATTAGACAAAATATTTTTGGAGTGTTTTGTGGAATGATGATTATAGTTTTGGGCGATCATTTTCCCTTTCCCGGTTCAATAATTATCTTTAGTGGATTAGTTACATTTATAATGTGTATAGCAGGGAAATATAAATACTTTGCATTTATACCGGGAACTTTCGTGGGATGCTTCTCAACATTTGCTGGAAATGGGGATTGGAAAATATTGATACCATCTTTATTTTTAGGTGCATTATTAGGAATTGGGTGCGAATTAGGTGGAGATTTGCTATTTTCAATATTTGGAAAAAATGAAACAGAAAAGCAAGATTAAAAAGTATAAAGGTAGGATGAATTAAAAAAGGGGGTCCTATATTATGTATATTTGTAATGCAAATAGAATGAAGGATAAGATAGAGACTTTTTCAAATTATGGAGATACAGGTAATGGTGGAATTACTAGATATTCATTATCTAAAGAAGCTATTCAGGCTAGAGAAGAATTTATAAGGAGAATGGAGGCTATTGGTGCTGAAATAGCTACTGATGACATGGCAAATATATATGCTATTATTCCAGGTTCAGATCCTAATGCAAAGAGAATTGTTATGGCATCTCATGTTGATTCAGTAAAAAATGGAGGCAATTATGACGGTATATTAGGTGTTATATCAGCTATGGAAGTTTTGGAAACTATTGTTCATGAGAAAATTCCTCATAAGCATCCACTTACAGCTATGATTTGGACAAATGAAGAAGGTTCATTATATCCACCTGCAATGATGTCATCAGGAGTGATTTGTGAAAAGTTTGATAAAGATATAATGCTTGCGTCAAAAAGTATATTAGATGGAAAGACTACTTTTGGTGAAGCTTTAAAAGCAAGTGGTTATATCGGGAAAGAAGAAAATAGATTAAATCCTTTTGACTATAAATGTATGTTTGAACTTCATATAGAACAAGGTCCAATACTTGAAAAAGCTAATAAAGATATTGGTGTTGTAACTTGTGTACTTGGTATGGTTAATTATAGAATTAGAACTTATGGTCAAGCTGATCATGCTGGTACGACCCCTATGAAATATAGGAAAGATGCTCTTTATGCAGCTGCTCAGGTTCTTATTCATCTTCACAATGAATTAGATAAACTTGACTCGGAACTTGTTTATACAACTGGTGAAATTAAATGCAATCCATGTGTACATACAGTAATTCCTGATTTTATTGATTTTTCAATTGATGCAAGGCATGAAGATCCTAAAGTAATTGAACAGGTTGTTAATATTATTGAAAATATACCTAAAGAATTTGCTAAATGTGAGGTTGGCTATGAGAAAGCTTGGGCTCGTGAAACAGTATATTTTAATGAAGAATTAGTAGGCTTTGTCAAAGACTCTGCTGATGAATTAGGTGTTTCTAATCAGTATATAAATAGTGGAGCAGGCCATGATGCTCAGTTTGTATCAGAAATGATTCCTACTACTATGATTTTCGTTCCTTCAAAGGATGGGCGTAGTCATTGTGAGTCTGAGTTTACATCTGTAGAAGAATGCACAAATGGTGCTAGTGTAATGCTAAATGCAGTTCTTAAAGCAGATGCAAAATAAAAAATAGGAGGTTAGACAATGAGGGATACTTCAGTGTTGAGTTATAAAATTACAACAGCAGATGGGGCAAATCAGGAGGGTATTATATCAGTTGGAAGACAATTTGACTTTTGGGGAGATGCAGAAACAGAATTAATGATATTAAATGATGGTGATGAATCGCTATGCTTAGGTTATAAAGATGTACATTTTTATGATGATATATATGTAGGAGATCAAATTGAATTTAAAGCTACAATGGCAAGGATAGGGAATACTTCAAGAACTTTAAAATTGGAAACTTTTAAAATAGCTACTCCATCAAAACGGATTGGCATAAAAGATGCTAAAGACTCTGATATGTATTATTATGATGAACCTAAATTAATTTCAGAAGGTAGTGTTGTGCTAGTAGTCAGAAAAGAATTACAAAGGGGAAGACAACCTGATGGAATAATAAGAAATCCGTGGAAAGAAATTGCTGATTAATAATTGAAATTAAAATGGAGGGTTAATATGAGTGCTAAAAGTGATTATAAATCAAATGAGAGTGCTACTCTACGCTACAGAATGTCTAGTAAAGATGAATTTTATGGAGGCGGTATAGTAAATGGGTCAAGAGCTATAACTCTTATGTGTGATGTTGCAGAAAAATTGGTAAATAAGGTATTTGGAAACAATGGACGGTGTACTGAAGTTGAAAGTATTCGTCTACATTCCCCCATTCATGCTGGAGATTATATGGAATTCATAGCAAGAGTTATAGATAGAAAAGATGACTGTATAAAAATAGGATGCCGTTCTTTCAAAATTGCAGGTATACCAGAAGAGCCAGAATTTCCGAGTTCAATAGATGTATTGGAAGAACCTACAATTTCAACTGATATGATTATAGTTTATAAATCTAGAGATGACTAAGTGTAGTGCAAGTTTAGAGATAATTAAGAATCGGAAATAAAATATTAGGGGGAAAGATTATGACAAGAACAATAGATTTAGAATATGGAAAGTCTATGAAGAGGAAACTTAATATTAGGACTGCTATGGAGGAAGCATCCCGTTGTCTTTTATGTCATGATGCACCTTGTAGTAGAGACTGCCCTGCAGGAACCGATCCAGGAAGCTTTATTCGTTCTATTAGATTTAGAAATATAAAAGGTGCAACAGAAACAATTAGAAAAAATAATATATTGGGAGGATGCTGTAGTCTAATCTGTCCACGTGAGAAATTATGTGAGGAAGCTTGTAGTAGGACTGGTATAGATAAGCCAATTAGAATTGGAGAATTGCAAGAATTTGCTATTGAACAAGAAAAGATCTTTGGAATGGAAGTTTTAAAAGCACCTAAAGATAAGAAAAAGGGAAAAATAGCATGTGTAGGTGCAGGACCTGCTTCACTTGCATGTGCGGCTAAATTATCTTTAGAAGGGTATGATGTAACAATTTTTGAAGCTGAAGAAAAACCAGGTGGGGTTCTAACATATGGAATAAATCCTTCTAGACTACCACAAGGAGTTGTTGAGCATGATATAAAAAAGATAAAGGATCTTGGGGTAAAATTTGTAATGAATAAAAGAATTGATGGAAAGAAAGATATTAAAAAATTAAAAGATGATTTCGATGCCATACATATTGGTGTTGGTCTTGGAAAATCTAAAGAGATAGAAAATAAATATATAAATAAAAACATAGATGGAGTCATAAATGCATTAGATTTTTTAAAAACTGCAAGAGAAAATAATGGAAAGATTGATATAGGAGAAGATGTAATAGTTGTTGGCGGTGGGGATGTAGCAATGGATTGTGCAATGACAGCTAAACAAATAGGTACAAATATTTCAATTGTATATAGGAGAACTATAGAGGAAGCTCCTGCAAGTTATGAAGAATTAGAAATTGTTCAGAAGATGGGAATACCTATTATTACTAATTTTGCACCAGAAAAGACTATTGAAGAAAATGGTAGATTAGCTGGAGTTAGTTTCAGATCAAGAGATGGACATTCCACTATGAATTTTAAAGTAGATAAATTAATACTTGCGATTGGTCAAGAAGCATCCTTAGGTTATAGAGATTTGAAGCTTTCTGATGGAATTTTTGCATCTGGAGATTTAATAAATGGTGGTGAAACTGTAGTTCAAGCAGTTGCAGATGGAAAAAAAGCTGCGTTAGATATAATCGATTATTTAAATAAAAAGGAGGCAAAATAATATGACTTTCAAAAAAGATTTGTCTATAGATTTTTTAGGAGTTAAATGTGAAAATCCTTTTTTTCTATCATCTTCACCAGTTAGCAGTAGCTATGAAATGATCTCTAAAGCTTTTGAATCAGGTTGGGGTGGAGTATTTTATAAAACAGTAGGAATATTTATTCCTGATGAATGTTCCCCAAGATTTGATATAGGAACAAAAGAGTCTACAGTATGGACTGGTTTTAAAAACATGGAGATGATTTCTGATAAGCCACTTGAGGTAAATCTAGAATATATAAATAAGTTAAAAAGAGATTATCCTAATAAAGTTGTTGCAGTTAGTATAATGGGCAGTACTAAAGAAGAATGGGAAGAATTATCAAAATTGGTAACAGAAGCTGGAGCAGACATGCTAGAATGCAATTTTTCATGTCCTCAAATGACAAGTAGTGCCATGGGTTCAGATGTGGGACAGAATCCAGATTTAGTATATGAATATACAAAAGCAGTAGTAAGTAAAACCCATTTACCTGTAGTTGCAAAGATGACTCCAAATTTAGGAAATATAGAAATACCTGCTATTGCAGCATTAAAAGGAGGAGCAAAAGGTATATCAGCTATAAATACAGTGAAGTCTATAACAAATATAGACTTAGAGCATTTAACTGCTATGCCCGTTGTAAATGGTAAATCTTCTATATCTGGCTATTCTGGAGCAGCTATAAAACCAATAGCGTTAAGATTTGTGGCTGATTTGTTAAAGCATCCTGATATTAGGGAAACCCATATAAGTGGAATAGGAGGTATAGAAACTTGGCAAGATGCACTTGAATTCTTATTACTTGGAGCACGTAATTTACAAGTAACTACTTCTGTTATGCAGTATGGATATAGAATTGTAGAAGATATGATAAGTGGATTGTCATATTATATGGATGAAAGAGGTGTAAGTAGCCTTGATGAAATAATAGGTACAGCATTGCCTAATATAGTATCGGCAGAAGAATTAGATAGGGACTTTAAAATCATACCTGAAATAGATGAAGAAAAATGTGCTAACTGTGGTAGATGTTATATATCTTGTTTTGATGCTGGTCATCAAGCTATTGATTGGGATGAAGAAAAGAGGCTTCCAAAAGTTAATGATAATTGTGTAGGTTGTCATTTATGTCTAAATGTATGTCTAGTATTAGGCTGTATAATTCCTGGAGAAGTGAAATTTAAAGAAGGCAGGACTCCTCATGAAGTAGAAATTAAAGAAATATATGAATAGGAAAAAGATTTACTATAGCAGTATTTTATGAAATGGTTTAAAGAATAAAGCCTTGTGTATTATGAAGTTTTAATACCAGGCTTTATTTTTTTATGTAAATAGTAAAATTTTCAATAAGTAAAATATGAATATTTATACACTGAATCTATAATTTTTCATTTTCTGATTTTTCTAACCTTAATGAAATTAGCATTAAAAACCTTTATATCACCCTGTTATTAAATATTATTTTCTCTGTAATAAATATATAATCTTTAAAAGATAAAAAAATATTTATGTATTTTTAAATAATATATTGCAATATTATTCATTTTGGCTTATAATATTAAATTATAATATAAATATCATGGGAGGAATATTAAATGAAAAAAATTAGTAATTATATAGCTTTAATTATGGTTGTTTTATTGTTATCGATAAGTTTAGTAGGTTGTAGTGGTTCGAAAGATGTTTCTACAAAAAATAAATCTAAGTCAAATTTAGAAAAAATTAAAGAATCAGGGAAGATAGTTTTAGGAACTTGTGCTGATTATCCACCTTATGAATTTCATAAACAAATTGATGGGAAAGATGAAATAGTAGGATTTGATATTGAAGTTGCTAAGGAAATTGCAAAAGATTTAGGTGTAGAACTTGAAATAAAAGATATGGATTTTAAAGGGCTTTTATCAGCATTACAAACTGGAAATGTTGATTTTATTGTAGCAGGAATGAATCCTACTCCAGAAAGAAAAGAGAGTGTGGATTTTTCAAAAATATACTATGCATCTGAACATGGACTGTTAATCAGAGCAGAAGATAAAGAAAAATATAAATCCATTGATGACTTAAATGGCATGAAAGTTGGAGCTCAAAAAGGTACTATTCAGGAGGAAATAGTTCAGGATAAAATTAAAAACCCACAAGCTAAAGCCTTAGGTAAAATTACCGATCTAACTCTAGAATTAAAAAATAAAAAAATCGATGGAGTAGCTTTAGCAATTCCTGTAGCTGAATCTTATGCAGAAGCAAATTCTGACCTTATTGTTTCGCCTTATATAGACTTTGGAAAAGAAGGAGACGGAGTTGCAATAGCAGTTAAAAAAGGTGAAAAAGAATTAGTAGATGCTATGAACAAAACAATAGATAAAATGACAAAGGAAAAACTTATTGAAAAATTCTTAAAAGATGCTACAGCTCTTTCAGAAGAATAGAATTAGTTCTATAGAATGTATCTGATATACTAGGAGGTTTAGAAATTGGATTTTAGTTTTTTAAAAAATTATTATATGTTTTTTTTAGAAGGAGCAAAGATAACTTTATTATTAGCTATACTTACAATATTTTTCGGTGTAATATTTGGAATATTATTAGCCTTAATGAGAATATCACATAACCCTATATTGAAAACTATATCAGCTGCATATATAGAATTTATAAGGGGTACACCTATAATGGTTCAATTATTTATAGTTTATTATGGATTATCATTTATAGGAATAACATTTCCTGATATAAATGTTTTAGGTAGCAGTTTTCCTGATTTAATGGCAGGAGTTACAGCTTTATCTATAAACAGTGCTGCATATGTAGCAGAAATAGTTCGTGCAGGAATTCAAGCTGTAGATAAGGGGCAAATGGAAGCTTCAAGATCTTTAGGTTTAACCTATTTTATGTCTATGAAAAGTATTATATTGCCTCAAGCCATAAAGAATGTACTCCCTGCCCTAGGGAATGAATTTATTGCAATTATTAAAGAATCATCTATAGTTTCAATAATTGGAATACATGAATTAATGTATAATACAGATATGGTAAGAGGAAATACATTTAAACCCTTTGAGCCACTGATAGTTACTGCAGGCATATATTTTATTATTACCTTTAGTTTGTCTACAATTGTAAGGACTCTTGAAAGGAGATTGAAAACAAGTGATTAAAGTAATTGATTTGCATAAGAATTTTAAGAATTTACATGTATTAAAGGGAATAAATCTAAATGTTTCTAAGGGAGAGGTTGTAGTAATAATAGGTCCTAGTGGCTCAGGAAAAAGCACTTTATTAAGATGTTTAAATAAATTAGAAGAATCAAACAGCGGTGAAATACTTTTTAAAGATATTTCAGTAACTAACTGTAAAAATGGTATAAATAAAATAAGGCAAGATATGGGGATGGTTTTTCAAAACTTCAATCTGTTTCCCCATATGACTGTTTTAGAAAATATTACTCTTGCTCCTATTAAGATAAAGAAAATGGATAAAAAACAGGCTGAAGATATAGGGTTTAAGCTTCTTGGAAGAGTAGGTTTATCTGATAAGGCAAATAGCTATCCTAATCAACTTTCGGGAGGACAAAAACAGAGAGTTGCTATAGCTAGAGCTTTGGCCATGTCGCCAGATTTAATGCTTTTTGATGAACCTACATCTGCCCTTGATCCTGAAATGGTAGGAGAAGTATTGGAAGTAATGAAGCAATTAGCTGCTGAAGGAATGACTATGATAATAGTGACTCATGAAATGACATTCGCTAGACAAGTAGCAGATAGAGTTATATTTATGGATGACGGTGTTATTTTAGAAGAAGGTAGTCCAGAAGAATTTTTTACAAATCCTAAAAACCAAAGAGCACAGGATTTTTTAAAAAGAGTTGTCAATTAAAAATTTTTATAAGAAATACCCCTAAAATAGGGGTTTTATTTTTTATATGTTATTATAATATATGATATATGTTATAATTGCATGTGTGGATATAGAAAGGAGCAAAATTTAATGAAATTATTATTAGATATGCACAATCATACAATAGCAAGTGGCCATGCATATAGCACTGTTCAAGAAATAGCAGCAGAAGCCTATAAAAAAGGTTTGAAATATTTAGGAATAACAGATCATGGTCCTGAAATGCCGGGAGGACCTCATATTTTTCATATAGGTAATCTTAAAGTTATACCAGAAAAAATCAATGGAGTAGAGATATTAAAAGGTGTAGAGGCAAATATTCTAAATCAAGAGGGAAAATTAGATATACCAGAAAAACTATTGAAAGATCTAGATATAGTAATTGCTTCACTACATGATGCTTGTATAGAACCTTATGATTTAGAGGGAAATACAAAAGCCCTTTTAAATACTATGGAAAATAAATATGTAGATATAATAGGACACCCAGGGAATCCAGTATTCCCAATTGATAAAGAAAAATTTGTTTTAGGAGCAAAAAGGACAAATACTTTAATAGAAATTAATAATAGCTCCTTTTTAAAAAGTAGAAAAGGTAGTGAAGAAAATTGCTACGAGATAGCTAAATTGTGTAAAAAACATAGAACACCAATAATTGTAAACAGCGATAGTCATATTTCTTTTGATACAGGAAAATTTGATAAGGCAATTGAATTATTAGAGGATATTGAAATGCCAGAAGAACTAATTATAAATACTTCTACTGATAAATTTATAAGTTATTTAAAGAACAAGGGAAAGACTAGATTTCTTTAAAAACTTTAAGATAAAATTACTTCCTCGCGTAAAATTGGAGGGAGTTTTTTATTACAATATAGCATTGAAGATAGCACTAATATAGAATACAATTATAATATGAAAAATATTTTATATTTAATAAAAAGGTAATATAAATATTATTAAGGGGGAATATAATGGATGAGATTAAGGTGGAAAGCAATGGAAAGGCACTTATTCCTTTTATAATTTTTGTAGCCATTTATTTAGCAAGTGGTATCATACTCCAATCTCAAGGAGTTGAAATGGCTTTTTATCAATTGCCAGGACCGGTAGCGGTAATGATAGGTATAATTATAGCATTTATAATGTTTAAAGGATCTATTGATGAAAAATTTAACACCTTAGTAAAAGGATGTGGTGATGAGAATATAATTATTATGTGTATTATCTACTTATTAGCTGGAGCTTTTTCATCAGTTTCTCAAGCTATGGGTGGAGTAGATTCTACAGTTAATCTAGGTCTTAAACTTATTCCAGCCAAATATGTTACAGCAGGGATTTTTATAATTGCAGGCTTTATATCTACATCTACAGGAACTTCTGTAGGAACTATAGTAGCTGTAGGTCCAATTGCAGTAGGATTGGCTGAGAAAGCAGGGTTAAATCTACCACTAGTAATAGCTGCTCTTATAGGAGGAGCTATGTTTGGTGACAATTTATCAATAATATCTGATACAACAATAGCAGCAACAAGAACTCAAGATGTAGAGATGAAAGATAAATTTAGATTAAATATTATAATTGCACTGCCAGCAGCTATAATTACAATAATTTTATTATTAATATTTGGACAACCAACTACTATTTCAACAGTTGGAGATTATTCATTCAATATAATTAAGGTATTGCCATATTTATTTGTACTAATAGCGGCATTAGTTGGGGTTAATGTATTTGTTGTATTGACAGGTGGAATTGTGTTTTCAGGAATTATTGGTATTGTATATGGAGAATTAGGGATATTGACTTTTGCTCAGGAGATTTTTAATGGATTTGAGGGAATGTTTGATATTTTCCTATTGTCTATGTTAACAGGAGGTTTAGCCTTCATGGTTATAAAAGAAGGAGGCCTACAATGGATTCTTGATAAAATTCAAGGGAGGATTAAAGGTAGAAAATCTGCTGAAGTAGGTATTGCGGCTTTAATTAGTCTTATAGATGCAGCTACAGCAAATAATACAGTAGCTATAATAATATCTGGATCTATTGCAAAAGAAATTTCTAAAGAATATAAGGTAGATCCTAGAAGGACTGCTTCTTTATTAGATTCTTTTTCTTGTGTAATGCAAGGTATGATTCCTTATGGGGCACAACTATTAATAGCTGTAAGTTTTACTAAAGGTTTAGTAAATCCAATAGAAATAATACCACTTTTATGGTACCAACAATTATTAGCATTAGCTGCTATAATATCGATATTTATCCCATTTGCAGATGGAATAATTAAAAGAAATCCATGGGATTTTCAAAATAATAAGGTGATGGAAAAATAAATATATAAAAGGTGAAATAGTACTTTGTCAGCTATATGACAAGGTACTATTTTTAGATATATATATTTTTTACTCTGCCTCAAGAATTGCATCTTTAATCCTTTTATATTTTCGTATATTAATTATTTTTGTCTCATCATTAATTAAGAAAGTGGGAACTTCTTCTATATTGTATTTATCTACTAGCTCATAAGCTATTTTTAATTTTTCATCATATTTTCCACTATCAATATTCCTATTCATTTCTTCTACATCTAAACCAACCTTTTTTCCAATATCATTAATAATACTTTCTTCCCCTATATTTTTTATATCTACAAATGCTGTTTTAAATACTTCCCTTGAGAAGACACTGTACTTATGTACACTTTTGGCATATTCTCTAGCCAGAAGGGCCCTATGAGAGTTGAATTTTATATTTACATTTTCATTAAAAGAAATATTATAAGGGCTACCATATTTTCCTAATGTTTTAAACATTTTTATAGTTTTGTCTTTAGAAAAAATATCATATAGATTTCTACCTTCAAAAGGAATTTCAGGGTATTGTTCATAAGGAATCCATTCTATAAAAAAATTAACTCCATCTTTTTTAAGTTGTTCTACTATACCAGTAGCTATAAAACAAAAAGGGCAATTAAAATCAAAAAAAACTTTTACATTAGTCATAATATACCTCCTAAAAATAATCTGTATTAAATATACCCTTATTTGTTTTTGCTATTCATATATTAGAGTAAGGTTTCTTAAGAATTAAGAAATTTCATACTAGAAAATTTATGGGCTTGGCACATATATTGCAATTAATAAAAGATAGTGTTTTAATAATTAATAAATTTCTTATATCTACCTATATACATTGTGTTAAATTAGACACTTAACAATTCAAAATAATTTAGATTTCACCCAATAACTAATCTAAAAGAATAATAATACAAATTCGCTAATTTTTTATGGCAAGTAAAACATAAGTTATATGAACCATTGTTATAATTATATCAATAATTTCATAATACCTGATCTTTAAATAAACTTTAAAATTCCAATAAAATTATTTTATTTGAATATTTCTAAATATTTTTATTGGATATTCAAAATGGGGGGATGAAATAGTGATAAAGTTATCTAATAAAAAGCTTGAAGAAGTTATGATACCAATTGATAAAATAAAAGTTGAAGATAACAATTTATATGAAAAAATTAAGTGAGGTAAAGGTTATATTATCTTAGATTCAGGTGAATCTATCTGGAAATGTGTAAATATAATGAAAGAAGAAAATCAAGATAAAATATTAATAAGTAAAAATAATAAAATTGTAGGTATAATAAATTGGGAGCTTATGATTTATCTTCTTCACAATACATTAAAGCAAAGTTCTTTAGCATTTAAATATATTTTTGATAATATTCAAGAAGCAGTATGTGTTATTGATAATAAAGGTAAGGTAGTTATATGGAACAATAATGCTGAAAAATTATACAATATACCTAAAACAGATATTTTGGAAAAACAGCTAGATGAGTTTTTTCCAAATGCTATAAATATGGATGTATTGAAAACTAAAAAAATTATAGAGAATGTTTATCATACGCCAAGAAAAGGATGTAATATAGTTATTAGTGCAGCTCCAATATTTTTGAATAATGAACTTATAGGTGTTGTAAGTACAGACAAAGATGTTACTGAAATGGAGAGACTTTCAACAGAACTGAAAGATGCTACTAGAAAAGTAAAATGTTTAGAAAGAGAATTGGAAAAGCTATCTAGTAAAGAACATAAATTTGTCATGGGGAAAAGTAAAATAATACAGCATAAGATGAAAAAAGCAAATCTTGCAGCAAAGAGTAATGCATCTATATTAATATTAGGGGAAAGTGGCACTGGAAAAGAAGTATTTGCAAGGAATATACATGAAGTTAGTTGTGTTGAAGGAAAATTTGTTCCTGTTAATTGTAGTGCTATACCATCTGAGTTATTTGAAAGTGAATTTTTCGGGTATGAGGCAGGTGCTTTTACTGGTGCTAGCAAGAAAGGTAAAGCAGGATATTTTGAACTTGCTAAAAATGGAACATTATTTTTGGATGAAATAGGAGAGCTTCCAATGTCTATGCAGTCTAAGTTATTGAGAGCTATACAGGAAAATAGGATAAAAAGGCTAGGATCAGAAAAGTATATACCTGTAAATACAAGAATAGTTTCTGCAACTAATCAAAATTTAGAAAAACTTATAAAAGAAAAAAAGTTTCGAATGGATTTATATTATCGTTTAAATGTAATTGATATAGAGTTACCACCTTTGAGAGAAAGACAGGAAGATATAATTTTATTTGTTAATTTCTTTTTAAAAAAGTTTAATAAGGAATATAATAAAAAAATATTAGGAATAGATAAAGACTTAGTTAATATTTTAAATTCATATAGATGGCCAGGAAATATAAGAGAATTAAGAAATGTAATGGAACAGATGGTTGTATTGTGTAGTGATAGAGTTATAACTAAAGATATGATTCCAGAATACATAATAGAGGATACAAAAACTTATAATATTAAGAAGTTCCTTAATAAAAATTGCAACGAAGAAATAGGATTAAGGGAAATACTAAAAAATTATGAAAAGTATTTAATAGACAAAGCATTAGAGGAGGAAGATGGAAATATTGTTAAAGCAGCAAACAGATTAAAAATTCCAAGAAGTACTTTACACTATAAATTAAATAATTATAATGATGATGTCAAGAACTTGACTTAAATAAAGTTTGTATAATATTATTAAAACTATATAATTGATGAATATTCTGATTTAGTAATAAGTCAGTATTGAGAGCTAATTTACTTAAAAACGCAGGGTTGATATATATCAATCCTGCGTTTTTAAATGACTAATTTATAAATATTAAAAAACCAAATGTCAAGAAGTTGACAATCAAGTCAACTTCTTGACATTTGGTTTATCCATATAAAGTAAACTAATACATTATTTATAGCAAATATTGGATGGAAAGGTTATAAAATCATATAAAAATACATTGGCATATGTTTTGCAATTAAATATAGTGTCGCTAATTTTGAAAAAAGGAGGTGAAATTATGAACGTAAAAATATATTTAAGACAACATGTTGGAGTAGCATCTACACCTACAGTTGAAGAAAATGAAGAAGTCTTGAGAGGTCAACTTATTGCAAAACCTAAAGGGTTAGGCAGCAATATACATTCAAGTGTGCATGGGGTAGTTAAGAAAGTATCAAAGGATTTTATTGAAATTGATGGATTTGATAAACAAAATGAAGAGTTTGTCAAAATCAAGGAAACAGATAATTACCTAGAGGCTATTAAGGAAGCTGGTGTAGTTGGTGCTGGCGGTGCTGGGTTTCCAACTCATGTAAAACTTGATACATCATTAAAGGGTGGATATGTTATAGCAAATGCTGCAGAATGTGAGCCTACATTAGAACACAATATGAAACTATTAGAAGAAGATCCTGAGGTTGTAATCAGAGGGTTAAAATATGTGATGAAAATAACAAATGCTTCAAAGGCTTTTATTGTGATAAAACCTAAAAATAAAAAAGCCATGATAAGTATAGCTAGAAAAATTAAGGAAAACAGGAAAATAGAAATTAAATTTTTACCAGACCTTTATCCATCGGGAGATGAAAGAGTAATACTAAGGGAGGTTTTAGGAGTTGAATTAGAGCCTGGAAAACTTCCTCTTGAAGCCAATGCTGTTGTATGTAATGTTGAAACTCTTAAAAATATAACTTTAGCCATAGAAGACAGAAAGCCTGTTATTGAAAAGGATATTACTATAGGTGGAAAAATTGAAGGAGCAAAAAATGGAAAAGTTTTCTTGAATGTGCCAATAGGAGTATCGACAGAAAGTATGATAAACAAAACAGGGGAGGTTATAAAACCTTATGGAGAAATTATTATGGGTGGAGCTTTTACAGGATCCCGTGGCAATCTTAATTCTACAATAACAAAAACTACAGGAGGTATTGCCATAACAGAGTCTTTTCCTACAGCAAAAACAAGTTTTGGAATTTTAGCTTGTGAATGCGGGGCACAGGAGGAAAGACTTGAAGAAATAGCTGCTGAAATGGGTGGAGAAGTAGTAGCAAGTACTAAATGTGCTCGAATGGTAAAGGTTGGTAATCAATACAAATGTGAAAAACCTGGAGTATGTCCTGGCCAAGCTAAGAAAATTTTAGAATTAAAAAAGAATGGTGCAAAAGCTGTGTTAGTTGGAACATGTCAGGATTGAACTAATACTGTTGCAGATGTAGCTCCTAGGTTAGGAGTTCCAGTTTATCACAGTACAGACCATATTGTAAGGGCATTTGGGTTAAATTTATATAGAAAAATTAAGTAGACATAGGAGGGATATAATGGCAATAACTGCTGAAGAGGCAAGGGAGCATAAAGATGAATTTGCTATAACTTGCTGCAGGTTTGAGGCTGGTGAGGAGATTAAACCATCAAACTTAGAAGATCCTAATATTGTACCTGATCTAGAAGACTCAGGACTTTTAGAAATACCAGAAAATTGTCTTAAAATAGGTGAAGTATTAGGTGCAAAACTTAAGGTTACAGTTGACGCTTTAACACCTCTTACACCAGATTTAGTCGAAGGGCTAAAAGAAACTGTGGCAGAAAAGAAGGAAGAAGTAGAAGAATCTTTCAAAGAAAAAGAAGTTGAAGAAAGAGTTGTTCCAATAAAGGGAATAAGAGACTCAGAGTATGTAAGAATTCATATAGGAGAAGGAAAGGATATAAATTTAGATATTCCTGTCTGTATTAGTCAAGGATTTGGAGCAGATACAAAATCAGAAAATATAGTGAAAGATTCAGCATTAGAGCTTAAAGAAGATAGTGATGAAGATAAAATAATAAGAACTTTAACTCGTAAGCATTTCGAAATAGATGAAGTTAAATTTGGGGATGAGACTAAAATACAAGGTACAACACTCTATATACGAGAAAATATAGTAGAGGAAGCAATAGATAGTCAAGATTTAGTAACTAATATAGAATTAGATATTATAACTCCTGATAGGTATGGAGAGTATAGCAACACTATAATGGATGTTCAACCTATTGCAGTAAAAGAAGAAGGAGGACTAGGTGAGGGAATAACTAGAGTAATTGATGGAGCAGTAGTTGTAGTTACAGGTACAGATGAAAAAGGCGTTCAAATTGGAGAATTTGGTTCTTCAGAAGGAGAAATTGATAGAAATGTTTTATTTAATAGGCCGGGATCTCCAGATGATGGAGATATACTAATTAAGACAAATGTTACTATTAAAGAAGGAAAGAATATGGAAAGACCTGGTCCAATGGCAGCTCATAGAGCTACAGATGTTATAACCCAAGAAATAAGAGAAGTATTAAAAAAAGCTGACGAAGAACTTATTGTAAATGAGGAAGAATTTGTACAAAAACATAGAGCTAAAAGGAAGAAAGTTGTTATAGTGAAGGAAATTATGGGGCAAGGTGCTATGCATGATAATTTCATAATGCCAGATGAGCCAGTAGGTACTCTAGGAGCAAAAGCAAATGTAGACTTAGGAAATGTGCCAATTGTTGTAACTCCTTTACAAATATTAGATGGCTGTATTCATGCTCTAACTTGTATAGGACCTGCATCAAAAGAGACATCTAGACATTATTTTAGAGAACCATTAGTTCTTGAAACAATGAATGATGAGGATATTGATTTATTAGCAGTTGTTTTAGTTGGTTCTCCTCAAGCAAATAATGAGAAATTCTATGTTTCTAGATTATTAGGTACAACAGTAGAGGCAATGAATGTAGATGGTGCAATAGTTACTACTGAAGGGTTTGGAAATAACCATATAGATTTTGCAAGTCATATAGAAGAAATAGGAAAAAGAGATATTCCAGTAGTTGGAATGACATTCTCAGGAGTGCAAGGTGAGTTAGTTGTTGGAAATAAATATATGGATGCGATGATAGATTTAAACAAATCAAGGCAAGGTATAGAAAATGAAATTTTAAGTAACAATTGTCTCACTAAAGAAGATGCAAAAAGGGCTTTAGCTATGTTGAAAGCTAAAATGGCTGGAGAAACAATAAAAAAAGCAGAACGAAAATGGAGCTCTGATATAAAAATGAACAACATAGCTTTAATTGAAAAAGCTACAGGAGAAAAAATTGAATTAGAACCAAATGAAACATTACTTAAAATGAGTGAAAAGCGTAAAAAAATATATGAGAAAGATAAATAGTAGGTGGAAATATTGAAAGAAGAAAGTTTTATAAATCAAAATTATTTTCAAGGAAAAATAACAGATATAAGTGATGGTGGTGTAAAAATAGAATTTTTTGGTCGCTTAGGAAGTATAAGAATTCCTAAGAGGATGTTAATCAGTAAAGAAGAACCTAAAATTGGTTCGGAGGTAGGATTTATGATGACTTACCCAGAGGTTTTAGAATGAGGTAAAAGGAGGTTTTAAAGTGGATTCTATAATAAAAAATTTGCAGTCAGAAGTTTATGTTCCAATAACTCCAGATCCTATATGGACACCTATAACTAAAGAATTAAGTGAAATGACTATTGCTTTAGTAACATGTGCAGGAGTACATTTAAAATCAGATAAAAGATTTAATCTTGCTGGAGATACAGGGTTCAGAAAAGTGCCAGGAGATGTTGAGAGTGATGATTTAATGGTATCTCATGGTGGTTATGATAATAGTGATGTAAACAAAGATATTAATTGTATGTTTCCAATTGATAGAATTAGAGAGCTTGCTAAAGAAGGCTTCATAAAAAGCATAGCACCAATTAATTTTGGAGTTATGGGTGGCGGTGGTGATATAGAAGCTTTCACCAATGAAACGGGACCTAAAATTGCTAAATTATTAGGGGAAGAGAAGGTAGATGCAGTTATATTAACTGCAGGATGAGGAACTTGTCACCGCTCTGCCGTGATTCTGCAGAGAGCAATAGAAGATAGTGGAATTCCTACAGTATTGATAGCAGCTTTACCACCAGTGGCAAGGCAGAATGGATCTCCTAGAATTGTATCGCCAAAAGTACCAATGGGTGCAAATGCTGGGGAACCAAATAATATTGAGATGCAAACAAATATTGTTAGAGATACTTTAGAACAATTAATTAAAATAGAAACGCCAGGAACAATCGTTCCTCTTCCATATGAGTATGAAGCAAAAGTATAAAAAATTAAATCACCTCCCAAACATTTGGGAGGTGGGTTTAAAAGTGAATATAGCAAAAATAGTTTACTGAAGAATCAGAATATAGAAAATTTTTAAATAATTGGAATAGAAGGGGGTTAAAAAATGAGTGTAATTATGAAAAGAATTAATGCTATAGATTCCCATACCATGGGTGAGCCTACAAGGGTAGTAGTTGGTGGAGTGCCTAAAATTCTAGGAAAAACAATGGCTGAAAAGAAAAAATATTTGCAAAAAAATATGGATGAACTTAGAACATCTTTAATGTTAGAACCAAGGGGACATAATGATATGTTTGGATCTGTAATTATTGAGCCTATCAACGATGAAGCAGATTTTGGAGTTATATTCATGGATAGTGGCGGATATTTAAATATGTGCGGACATGGATCCATTGGAACCATAACTGTAGCTGTTGAAACAGGTATTGTTGAGGCAAAAGAACCTTATACGGAAGTAATAATGGATACGCCAGCTGGTATAGTTAAGGGAATAGCTAAGGTAGAAGATAGTATGGTAAAGGAAGTATCTGTAGAAAATGTTCCAGCATTTCATTATAAAGAAGATGTAAAAATAGAGGTTCCAGAAGTTGGAGAAATAACATTAGATATATCTTTTGGTGGAAGTTTTTTTGCAATAGTCAATGCAAAGGATTTAGGCATAAAAGTAAAACCAGAAAATAGTACAAAATTACTTGAGCTAGGGTTAAAAATAAGGGATATAGTTAATGAAGAAATAGAAATACAACATCCTATTTTAAAACATATAAATACTGTTGATTTGGTTGAAATATATGATGAAGCAACTAATCCAAAGGCTGATGCCAAAAATGTTGTTGTATTTGGTCAAGCACAAGTTGACAGATCTCCATGTGGTACAGGTACATGTGCTAAAATGGCTACTTTATATTCTAAAGGAAATATGAAAAAGGGAGAAACATTTATATATGAAAGTATACTAGGCACAATGTTTAAAGGTAGAATATTAGCTACTACTAAAGTTGGAAACTATGATGCCATTATACCAGAAATAACAGGTGCAGCCTTTATATCAGGTTATAACCAATATGTTATTGATCCACATGATCCACTAAAAGATGGTTTTATTCTCTAAATTATAACATTGTTTGTTAAACAAATATCCAATTTAAAGGAAAGTGCTGGTCGCATAACAGAATTATATTATTTAAAAAACTTAATAGTAGGGAGGTATAAACCATGATAATAAGGATACTTCAAGGTGGATTGATTTTAATTGCAGCTTACTTTTTAACTCTCTTTATAAGAGATTTCAATATAAATAAAAATAATTTAGAAAATAATTCTTGGGGAAAGGTATCATCTATAGGATTTCTTGCGAATTTCTTTGATACATTAGGTATAGGTTCATTTGCCCCGTTAACAGCTTTGCTTAAGGGTTTTAAACAGACAGAAGATAGAGTAATGCCTGGAACTTTAAATGTTGGTTGTACAATTCCAGTGATATTAGAAGCGTTTATATTTATTTCTGTTATAGAAGTTGAACCTATAACTCTTGTAAGTATGCTGATTACTGCAACAATAGGAGCATGGATTGGAGCTGGAGTAGTAGCAAAAATGTCAGAAAAAAAGATTCAAAAAACTATGGGTATAGCATTAATTGTCACAGCAGTACTTATGCTATTAGGTAAATTTGAATTAATGCCAACTGGAGGAGAGGATTTAGGATTGACAGGAATGAAATTAATAGTTGCTATAGTAGGGAACTTTATATTTGGGGCATTAATGACTGCAGGAATTGGATTATATGCTCCTTGTATGGTACTAGTATATTTGCTTGGTATGTCATCTAGGGTAGCTTTTCCAATAATGATGGGTTCATGTGCATTTTTGATGCCAGTAGCATCAATAAAGTTTATAAAAGAAGGAGCATATGATAGAAAAGCTTCAATGGGTATAACCTTAGGAGGAGTAATTGGAGTTTTCATAGCAGCATATATAGTAAAAGAATTGCCTCTTAATGCATTAGAATGGTTAGTAATATTTGTTGTATTATATACTGCATCAACAATGTTAAGGTCTGCAATGAAAAAAAATGAGGTTTCAGATATTAAATCATCATAAATATTTTAAATAGTATTTATGATTTACTGATAAATACTCTGTGTTATATATTATAGGATATTTATTGAATTTTTCCTAAAAGTTGATTTTTCAAAAAAATAAATAAATTCAATAAAATAATTGACTATAGTTAAACAATATTGTATAATAATTTGATATAAGGTTAAAAATATTGAATAGGAATAGTAAGAAGATAATATCTTAAGAGAGGAAAATTCACCGGCTGAAAGATTTTCTAGATCCCTATCTTTTGAACCTACCTAGGAGTTGTTGATGATAATAAATCAAACGGTGTTGTCTCCGTTAAGAGACTTTCAAGAGGACATTTAATGTCAACTTGGGTGGTAACGCGATAAAACCTTCGTCCCATTTTTGGGATGAAGGTTTATTTTTTATATAAAAGGAGTGATAGGTTAAGATGGAAGATAAAAAACAAAAAAAGTTTGTAAAAGAAATAACTTCTAAAGAAGAGGATTTTTCACAATGGTATACTGATGTTATTTTAAAAACTGATATGGTAGATTATGCCCCAGTAAGAGGGTGTATGGTAATAAAACCTTATGGATATGGAGTTTGGGAAGGAATTAAGGATGTTACTGACAGAAGGTTTAAAGAAACAGGTCATAAAAATGCATACTTTCCATTGTTAATTCCAGAAAATTTTTTACAAAAGGAAGCAGATCATTTTGAGGGTTTTGCTCCAGAAGTTCTTTGGGTTACACATGGTGGATCTGAGAAATTGTCTGAACGATTATTCATAAGACCGACATCAGAAACTATAATATGTACAATGTATTCAAAGTGGATAAAATCTTATAGGGATTTGCCAGTCCTTATGAATCAATGGTGTAATGTTATTAGATGGGAAAAAACTACAAGACCTTTTTTAAGAACTGCAGAATTTTTATGGCAAGAAGGTCATACAGTACATGAAACTTATGATGAAGCTCAAGAGGAGACTTTGCAAATGCTGGAAATATATAGGGAAGTTGCAGAAGATGAGTTAGCAATGCCAGTGATACTAGGGGAAAAAAGTATTGGAGAAAGATTTGCTGGAGCTGATAAAACATATACTATGGAAGCTATGATGTACGATGGAAAAGCACTACAGGCTGGGACTTCTCATAATTTAGGTCAAAATTTTGCAAAGATGTTTAATATTCAATTTTTAGATAGAGACGGAAAATTAAAATATGGGTGGAGTACTTCTTGGGGAATATCTACTAGACTTATAGGTGGAATAATAATGGTACATGGAGACAATAGAGGATTGAAAATGCCACCAAGAATAGCACCAATTCAAGTAGTAGTTTTGCCAATAGCTTCCCATAAGGAAGGAGTAATGGATAAGGCTTACGAATTATTTACTCAACTCAAGGAAGATTTTAGAGTGGAGCTAGATGATAGAGAAGGTTATAGTGCTGGTTGGAAGTTTAATGAATGGGAGATGAAAGGTGTACCTTTGAGACTTGAAATAGGCCCAAGGGATATAGAAAAAAATCAAGTAACAGCTGTTAGAAGAGATACATTAGAAAAGTTCACCTTACCACTTGAGGGTTTAAATGAAAAAATAGCAGAAATATTAGATGATATTCATGATACGATGTTTAAAATAGCAGCAAATCATAGAGATGAAAATACTCATGAATCCATAGATTATGATGAAATTAAAGAAATGGCAAAGGGAATACCAGGATTTATTAAAACAATGTGGTGTGGTTCTGAAGAATGTGAAGAGAAATTAAAGTCAGACACAGGTCTAACTATAAGATGTATACCATTTGAACAAAAACATTTAGGAGATAATTGTCCTATATGTGGCAAAGAAGCTAAGCATATGGTATATATAGCTAAAGCTTATTAAAAGTATATAATAATTCTTAATTATATATTGATTAAGAGAAGTTCTTGTCTTTTATGATTAAAAGTCTAAAAGACAAGGACTTTTTTTATACTTAAAAATTCTATTTGAACTGTACCATAAGTAATAATGTCTAAAAATGATGAAAATATTAGATAAATACATTATAATATTATTGTTGTACTAAGACCATCTAAGACAATATAAGTAGAATTTCACAACATATGTAATATTGATTGTAAAAGATATGAAAGAATTTTCATATAAAAATTAATTATAATTATGCATAACTGAGGAGGAGTTATATGACAAAAATTGCTTTTGTAGATGGTGTACTTATTGATGGTATAGGTAGTGAGCCACTTGAAAAATCTTTAGTATTAATTGAAGATGAAAAAATTAAATATGTAGGTCAAAAAATACATATTGATTCAGATTATGAAATTGTAGATATATCTGGAATGACTATCATGCCAGGTCTTATTGATACCCATGTTCATTTTGGTGGTGCACTAAGTCCTTCAGATATAAATTGGATACTTGAGCCGACATTACAGAAAGCAGTAGTATCTGTTTCTCAAGCAGAAGCCTGTCTTGAGCATGGGATTACTACTGTGGGGGATATTTCAAGAAACGGAACTTATTTGAGAGATATGATTGATAAAGGAATAATTAAAGGACCGAGAACTATAACTTGTGGATTAGGACTTTCTAGAACTGGTGGTCATGGAGATACCCATTCTTTACCCTTTGATTATGTTCAAGAATCTCATCCTTGGGCGATATGTGTTGATGGTAAGGAGAACTTACGTCATGCAGTGAGAAGGATTATTAGGACTAATCCAGACATGATTAAAATCTGGGCTACAGGTGGAGGCGTTTGGAGACTAGAAAGAAAGACTGATCAACATTATAGTTTTGAAGAGATTCAAGTAGTAGTAGAAGAGGCAAATTATTTAGGACTCCCTGTAAGAGCCCATTGTGAAAGTTTAGAAGGTGCAAAAGATTGTTGTAAAGCTGGAGTATATAGTATTGAACATGGACAAGAATTAGATGATGAATGTCTTAGTTTAATGATGGAAAAGGATATTACTTTAGTTCCAACTATGCAATTTTTTTATGAATGGTTTACTGAATATGAACCACCCTATAGATCTATATTAGATAAATTTCCTGGTAAAACAATAGCAGAAAAAGAACTAAATCGTACAATAGCTAATTTTCAAGCTGCAAAAGATGCAGGAATAAGAATAGTAGTAGGCTCAGATTCTTTTTGTAGTCAACTTACGCCTTATGGCGAGTATAGTTTAAAAGAAATACATGCTATAAATAAGTCTGGACTATCTCCAATGGAAACTATAGTAGCAGCAACTAGAAGTGGTGCAGACATGCTTAAAGTATCAGGCATAACAGGTACTTTAGAAGAAAATAAATATGCTGATTTAATAGTTCTTGAAAAAAGTCCATTAGAAGATATAGAAAATATTAAAAAGGAAAATATGACTATAATAATGAAAAATGGAATTTTCATAAAGAAAAAATAGGTGATTAAAACAGAATAAATTGGTTAAAAAGATAGGTGGAGGATTCTTTCTTCCACTTATTTTTTTATTATATTGATTATAACAATTATTATCAATTGAAAACACCTATTATTTGGCTAAAACAGTAGATTTTTAAAGAATTAAGGTATATAATATTATCAATTGAATATAAATTTAGAAGGTATTATAGAATTATTTTGGAGGTTAGGATATGGAGAATTATAAATTGGGAGTTAAAGTTTCCATTATAACTATAATTGTTAATATAATTTTAGCAGTTATTAAAATATTTTCTGGAATTGTAGGAAAAAGTAATGCAATGCTGGCAGATGGAGTTCATACTTTATCAGATGTACTAACTACTTTTGTTGTACTTTTAGGTTTAAAAGTATCTTCAAAAGAGGCAGATGAAAATCACCCTTATGGTCATGAAAAATACGAACCTGTATTTGCAAAACTTTTAAGTATTATTCTTGTATTAACAGGCATTTATATTGGATATGGAAGTTTAAAGGTATTGATAAGTGGAAATATTAAGACTCCTGGTATAATAGCTTTGGTAGCTGCTTTAATTTCAATTGTATTTAAGGAAGGTATGTATTGGTATACTGTAAAGACGGCAAGGAAGATAAAAAGTTTATCATTAGAAGCAGATGCTTGGCATCATAGATCAGACTCATTGTCATCTATAGGTACATTTATAGGTATTCTGGGAGCTAGAATGGGAGTTAAAATTTTAGACCCTATAGCAGGAATAGTTGTTAGTATTTTTGTTGTAAAAGTTGGGGTAGAATTATATTTAAAGGCGACAAGAGAATTAGTAGATGAAGCAGCTGACGAAAAAACTGTTGAAAAGATTAGAAGTTTAACTTATTCCATAAAAGGCGTAGAAGAAATTAGGGATTTAAAGACTAGAGTATTTGGAAATAGAATATATGTAGATATTGATATTGCTGTAAATGCCTTTATTTCCGTAGAGGAAGGTCATAATATAGCAGAAGAAGTTCATGATGCTATTGAAAATCGTGTGGAAAGTGTAAAGCACTGTATGGTTCACGTAGAACCTAAAAAAACTCAAGATTAATCTTGAGTTTTTTTATTTTTTTAGAAAACCATAGATTTATTTTAAATTGTACAAAAATATGCTATACTCTATGAAAATAATAAATTTATAAAATATTATGAAATTTAGGACATAAAAGCTAATTTTTTAAGTTATTAAGGAGATGAATTTTCATGATATTGGATATACAAAATCATATAATAGTAATCAGAGGGGCTGGTGATATTGGTTCCGGTATTGGCTATAGATTATTTAGATGTGGTTTTAAAGTGATTTTCTTAGAAATAAGAAATCCATCTAACGTTAGAAGAAAAGTTTCTTTTTCTGAGGCTGTTTACGATGGAGAAACTAAAGTGGAAGGCATTAAGGCAAGGTGTGTTTCAAATGTTAAAGAGGCATTTAAAATATTAGATGAGGGAATAATTCCTGTAATAATTGACCCTATAGGAGAAACTATAATCGATATAAAACCTTATGTATTAATAGATTCAATTATTAACAAGAAAAATATAGGAACTTATGTTAACATGGCAGATCTAGTTATAGGAGTAGGTCCTGGATTTATTGCAGGAGAAGATGTGGACATAGTAATAGAAAGTAATAGAGGACAAAATCTTGGTAAAATTATAACTAATGGACAAGCAGAGCCTAATACTGGAATTCCAGGAAATGTAAAGGGATATACAATAGAAAGGGTTTTAAGAGCTAATAAAGACGGACAAATAGAGGTTTTAAAAGATATAGGCTCTCTAGTAAAGAAAGGTGAAATTCTTGCTTACATAGGTGGAGAGATTGTAAAAGCTGAAATAGATGGAGTTATAAGGGGAATGATAAAGAATGGATACTATGTAAAAAAGGGAATGAAAATTGGAGATATAGATCCTAGAGGCGATAGAAGTTATTGTTATAAAATTTCAGATAAGGCTATGGCTATTGGAGGAGGAGTTTTAGAAGGGATATTATATTATTTTAATGAGAAGGTTGAAAATGATATTGTATAATATTTTTTTCTATATTTATAAGTAAATATAATAAACATACAATCTATAATGAGAAAAATGTTTATTTAAAGAATAGTTTTTAAATAAGGAGTGATAAAATGGACGAGTCCTTATTGAAACAAATACAACCTACAGTAGCTCAATATGCTAATGTAATATCAAATGTTATACATGTAGAAGTAGAGATTGTGGACAATAACCTTATAAGAATTGCAAGTACTGAAATATATAAAGATAAAATTGATCAAAATATTTCTGTTGAAGGATATGTATATAGGTATGTTTTAAAAACAGGTCAATGTCAAATAATTGAAAAACCGGGCTATCATGAACTTTGCGTAAATTGTGTAAATAGATACAATTGTGTAGAAAAATTAGAGCTTTGTACACCTATTAAATTAAATGATGATATTATAGGTGTTATTGGACTCATATGCTTAACTGATGAACAAAAAAAATATGTTTTAGATAATATAAATTCACATTTACAGTTTTTAGATCAGATAGCTGAGTTTATTAGTGCCAAGGTATATGAAAATATGGAAAAGCAAAGAAATGCTTCAATGATAAAATTATTAAAAGAAATATTAAATAATATTAATAAAGGAATATTGGTCATTGATACAGAAGGTAGAATAAGGGATATAAATAATAGTGCTAAAGTTCAATTAAAATTAACATCGAAATCTTTAAATAAGAAGATAGAAATAGAATCTAATAAAGAGTATATAATGGGAGGGGAAGTATTTCTTATTAAAGTAGATAATAAAAAACATAATATTATAGGAAATGTTATCCCTGTATCTGAAATATTTCCACAATATGATAAGATAATTATATTTGACAAAACAAATAAATTAAAAAAAGATTTTTATAATGCTACTAATATTAGACAGCCTATAACTATGGATAACATTATTGGAAAATCTGACAAGATAATTAATATAAAAGAAAAAATAAAAAGAATAGCTTCATCTAATTCTACAGTGCTAATTACTGGAGAGAGTGGAACGGGAAAAGAACTATTTGCTAGAGCTATTCATGCAGAAGGTAATAGGAAAAGTAAACCTTTTGTAGCTATAAATTGTGGTGCTATTCCTGATACATTATTGGAAAGTGAGCTTTTTGGATATGTTAAAGGAGCTTTTACTGGAGCAGATCCAAATGGTAAAATAGGTAAGTTTGAACTTGCTAATGAAGGTGTAATATTTTTAGATGAAATAGGGGACATGCCTTTATATCTTCAAGTTAAGCTTTTGAGGGTACTTCAAGAAATGAAGATTGTGCGAATAGGATCAAATAAACAAATAGAATTAGATGTAAGGGTAATTGCAGCAACTAATAAAGATCTAAAAAGATTAATTAGAGAAAATAAGTTTAGAGAAGACTTATTTTATAGATTAAATGTAATCCCTATAGAACTTCCACCTCTTAGAGAAAGAAAAGAAGATATAGAACCTATAATGATGGAGCTTATATATAAATATAATAATATTTTTAAGAAAAATGTTCATGGAGTAGATGAGGATGTAAAAGAGATATTCTTAAATTATCCGTGGGCAGGAAATGTAAGAGAATTAGAAAATACCATAGAATTTATGATGAATTTTGTAAATGATAAAGGTATATTAACTAAAAATTTAATTCCTAAAACAATTCTTCATTATAAAGGAAGTGAAGCAATGAAAAAGGAAGATCAAGTTATAAAACCATTAAAAACTATGGAAAAAGAATATATTTTAAAAGTTTTAGATTTATATGGATATGATACTAGAGGTAAAAAAAGAACAGCAGAAGCCTTAGGAATAGGTATAGCAACCTTATATAGGAAATTGAACTAAAATTAGACTAACTCATGGGTTAGTCTAATTTTAGATTTGACAATTATCAAAATGATAAAAAATATCAAAATGATAAATGGGTATGAATAGCGCTTTCATGTATTTTTATTATCAAAATGATAAAAAACATTTTAAAATCAATTTTTTTATTAACTAAATTAGTTAACTAAAACATTGAGATAATGTCTGAAATCAAGTATATATCACGATAATAAGATTTTTAAGATAAAAAAGCTGCATAAAAAGATTTTGGCATAGTATTTGCTTATTAATATAGTAGAAGATATCTAATGAAATATATTTAAGGAGGACTAGTAATGAAAAAAGCAATAAAATGGCAAAACAATACTATGTCATGCAAAGGAAAAAAAGCGGATGTAGATTTTTTAAGTCAAAAAGAAATGCATAAAGTCAGAAATTTTCATAAAAGCTTTCCTCAATATACTGAAACACCTTTAGTAAAATTAGATAACTTAGCTAAAAGATTAAATATGGGAGGCATTTATATAAAAGATGAATCTCATAGGTTCGGTTTAAATGCTTTTAAGGTACTTGGAGGATCTTATTCCATAGCTAAGTATATGGCTAAAAGGCTTAGAAAGGATATTCAAGAACTTCCATATGAAAAGTTAATATCAGATGAAATTAGAAAAAAGTTAGGAGAAATAACATTTTATACAGCTACAGATGGAAATCATGGCAGGGGAATAGCATGGACTGCGAACCAATTGAAACAAAAATCTGTAGTCTATATGCCAAAAGGTTCTTCTCAAATTAGACTTGAAAACATAAGAAAAGAAGGGGCTGAAGCTTCAATAACAGATATGAATTATGATGAAGCAGTACGTTTAGCAGCAAAACATGCAGAAGAAACAAATGGTGTAATTATTCAGGACACTGCTTGGGAAGGTTATGAAGATATACCTACATGGATTATGCAAGGATATGGAACCATGGCTTTAGAAGCTTTGGAACAATTGAAAAATTATGGAGTAGAAAAACCAACTCATATATTTATGCAAGCTGGAGTAGGATCTTTTGCAGCTGCTATTCAGGGTTTTTTTGCATCAGTTTATGGAGATGATTGCCCTATATCAGTAATAGTTGAGCCTAATGATGCAGCATGTCTTTATAAATCGGCTGTTATAGGGGATGGAAAACCAAGATTTGTTACAGGAGATATGCCGACTATTATGGCAGGACTTGCGTGTGGAGAACCAAATACTATTGGATGGGAAATTTTAAAATCTTATAGTAGTAGCTTTATTTCTTGCCCTGATTGGGTAGCAGCAAATGGTATGAGAATACTTGGCAATCCTTTAAATACCGATAGAAAGGTTGTGGCTGGAGAGTCTGGTGCTGTTACTGCTGGCTTTATTGCAACTATTATGATAGATGAAAAATATAAGGATTTGAGAAAAGAGTTAAAATTAGATGAAAATTCTAAGATTCTTTTATTCAGTACTGAAGGAGATACAGATCCTGATCATTATAGAGATGTTACATGGAGAGGTAAAAATTCAGAACCAATTTTTAATGAATAATAAAAAAATAAGGGGGCAAGCAAAAATGAATATTGAGTTTGAAAAAGTTCTTAAAAAGGCAAAAGAGTATAGGGAAGATATGACTAAATTTTTAAGAGATATGATAGCAATTCCTAGTGAAAGTGCTCAAGAGGAAAAAGTAGTTCAAAGAATTAAAGAGGAAATGGAAAAAATAGGGTTTGATAAGGTGCAAATAGATCCAATGGGAAATATATTAGGGTATATTGGTAAAGGAAAGCATGTTATAGCAATGGATGCTCATATAGACACGGTAGGAATAGGGGATAAGGAACTTTGGGAGTTTGATCCATATGAAGGTTTTGAAGATGATGAAGTAATTGGTGGTAGAGGGGCAAGTGACCAAGAAGGCGGAATGGTTTCTATGGTATATGCTGGAAAAATAATTAAAGATCTTGGTTTAGAAGATGACTATACTTTAGTTATTACTGGCACTATACAAGAAGAAGATTGCGATGGGCTTTGCTGGCAATATATAATTAATGAACTTGAACTTAAACCTGAGTTTGTAGTTATAACTGAGCCAACGAATTTAAATATTTATAGAGGACAAAGGGGAAGAATGGAAATTAGAGTAGATACAAAGGGTATTAGTTGTCACGGCTCAGCTCCAGAAAGAGGAGATAATGCTATCTTTAAAATGGCTCCAATATTAAATGAATTGAGAGCATTGCATGAAAATTTACATGTGGATTCTTTTTTAGGTAAAGGAAGTTTAACAGTTTCAGAAATATTCTTTACATCACCATCAAGGTGTGCAGTTGCTGATGGTTGTACTATCTCCATAGATAGAAGATTGACTTGGGGTGAAACATGGGAAAAAGCTCTTGAAGAGATTAGAAATTTACCCGCTGTTAAAGAAGCGAAAGCGGAAGTTTCGATGTATAACTATGAAAGACCATCTTATACGGGACTTGTTTATCCAACTGAATGTTATTTCCCAGCTTGGAAGATTGATGAGGATCAAGAAGCTTGTCAAACTTTAGTTTATGCTTATGAAAATTTATTTGAAGAAAAACCATTAGTAGATAAATGGACATTTTCAACTAATGGAGTGTCTATCATGGGCAGATATGGTATTCCATGTATAGGATTTGGACCAGGAAAGGAAGAGGAAGCCCATGCACCAAATGAAAAAACGTGGAAAGATCATTTAGTAAAAAGTGCAGCTATGTATGCTGTAATACCAACAATATATGTTAATAAGTTCAAAAAATAATTTAAAAGAAAGGATGACTTTTAATGCAAACTATATTTAGAGGAAAGGATTTTATTACTTTACAAGAATGGACAAAGGAAGAAATAGATACTTTGTTAGATGTATCTTTTGATCTAAAGAGAAAATTTGCTATGGGAATAGATACACCTTATCTCAAGAATAAAACGGCATTTTTAATGTTCTTTGAGGAATCTACAAGAACTAGAAATTCAATGGAGGCTGGTATAGCTCAATTAGGGGGACATGGTAATTATTTAGATACAAGTACAATGCAAATTTCTCATGGTGAAGTTGCCAAAGATACTGCTATTATATTATCAAGATTTGGTCATGCAATAGCATGCAGAAATTGTTTCTGGGGAATAGGAAATAAATATTTAAGAGAAATGGCTGAATGGTCAAGTGCTCCTATATTAAATTTACAATGTGATCTATATCATCCAATGCAAGGTATAGCTGATTTAATGACAATTAAAGAAAAAGTTGGAGATACTAAAAGATTAAAAGTTTCAATAATATGGGCATATGCAACTACTCATAAGAAGCCAATTTCTGTACCTGTAACTCAAGCACTTCTTTTCCCAAGATATGGAATAGATGTAACTCTTGCTTATCCAGAAGGATATGACCTACCAGATTGGGTGATTAAGCAATCTAAAGAAAATGCAGAAAAACACGGTGGCACTTTCAAGATTACTCACAATATGGAAGAAGCTTATAGAGATGCTCATGTAGTGATACCAAAGAATTGGGGTAGCTGGGTGACAAACCAAAGTGATGAAGTAGTGGATGACTTACTAGAATCCTACAAAACTTGGAAATGTACTGAAAAAATGATGTCTATTGCTGATAAAGATGTAATGTATATGCATGCACTACCAGCAGATAGGGAAAATGAAGTTGAAAATTCAGTTATAGATGGACCTCATTCCATCATCTATGATGAGGCAGAGAATAGACTTCATACAGCTAAAGCAGTAATGACACTAACAATGGGTGGTAAATAAAAATGGAAAAGATAGCGGTTGTAGCTATAGGTGGAAATTCATTAATTAAAGATAAAAATCATTCAACAGTTGAAGACCAATATAATGCTATATGTGAAACTGTTAGTCATATAGTCAATATTATTGAAGAAGGGTATAAAGTAGTTATAACTCATGGTAATGGACCACAAGTTGGATTTAATTTAAGAAGATCTGAAATAGCTGAGGAAAGTGAAGGGATGCACCCAGTTCCACTTGTGAACTGTGGTGCAAATACACAGGGTTCTATAGGTTATCAAATTCAACAAGCTTTTGATAATGAGTTTTTAAAAAGAGGTATAAATAAAAAGGCAGTTTCAGTTGTAACCCAAGTAGAAGTTGATAAAGATGATAAAGCTTTCATTAATCCAACTAAACCAATAGGCTCTTTTTATACGAAAGAAGAGACTAATAAATTGAGAAATGAGCATCCTGATTGGGTATTAATTGAAGATGCAAAAAGAGGATACAGGAGGGTTGTTCCTTCTCCAATGCCAAAGAATGTAGTAGAAAAAGATGCTATTAAAGATTTAATAAATACTGGATATGTTGTAATTGCTGTTGGTGGTGGAGGTATACCAGTTATTAGAGATGAAGAAAAATACTTTAAAGGTGTAGATGCAGTAATAGATAAAGATTATGCTTCTAGTTTATTAGCAATTGAACTTAAAGCAGATTTATTCATAGTTTCTACTGGAGTTGAAAAGGTTTGCATTAATTATGGAACAGATAAAGAAAAGGCCTTAGATAAACTTAATATAGAAGAAACAAAAAAGTTAATAGAAGAAGGACATTTTGCTCCAGGAAGTATGCTTCCCAAGATAAATGCGATATTGAATTTTCTTGAGAATAGTAATGGAAAGGCAATCATTACATCTCCTGAAAAATTGAAGGAATCAGTTAAGGGTGAAGATGGAACTCATTTGATAAAATAAAGAGTTGAGCTTTTAGATGCAGTTATAACTGCATCTAAAACTCAAAAAAATATTTTCAAGGTTTAAAATAATAATATTGACTAAATCTTCTATAGAATACTATAAAATTTTTGATAAAGACTCTTATCCTATGATGTTCTAGAAAATTTTATTAAATGAACATGTAATTTGTATAAAAGCTAGGAAATCTTAAGGTTATTTAACTATATTGTAAATTTAATATAAATATTAAATTTACAAGAAGGGGTGGGTTTAATGACAAAGAGTACTTCTATTTATGATTTAGACGGTAAACCTGAATTAAAAGTTGCAATACCTTTAGGATTGCAACATGTTTTGGCAATGTTTGCAGGAAATATTGCTCCTATAATGATAATAGCTGGTGTAGTGGGATTAAGTATTGAGGATAAAGTGTTTATGATTCAATGTGCAATGTTTGTGGCAGGGTTGGTTACACTTATACAATTGTATCCTGTTGGTAGAGTAGGAGCAAGATTGCCAATAGTAATGGGAACTAGCTTTGCCTTTGTTCCAACGGCTATAGCTGTTGGAGAATCCTATGGACTTCCTGCTGTTTTAGGAGGGTCTTTAATTGGTAGTTTAGCTGAAATAATCATGGGTTTCTTTGTTAAACCTTTACGTAAATATTTTCCACCTATAGTTACTGGTATTGTGTTGGTTACTATAGGATTTTCATTATTCCCTGTAGGAATTAATTATTTTGCAGGAGGAGCAGGTGCAGCTGATTTTGGTTCACCTAAAAATTTATTTTTAGGATTTTTTGTTCTTATTATTATAATTTTGTTGCAGAGATTTAGTAAAGGACTGTTAAATGTAGCATCTATACTTATTGGGATAATATTAGGTTATATTGTGGCTATTCCGTTGAAAAAAGTTGATTTTTCAGGAGTATCAACAGCTGGATGGATTAGCATTCCAAGACCTCTTAAATTTGGAATGGAATTTCGCTTAGATGCAATTCTTAAATTTGCTTCTGTATACTTGGTTGTTGGGTTAGAAACTTTAGGTAATGTATCTGGTATTACATTAAGTGGACTTAATAGAGAGGCTAATGAAGATGAAATGTCAGGTGCAGTTATTGCAGATGGGGTAGGTAGCGCTATAGGTGCATTCTTCAATGTGTTGCCTAATACTGCCTTTGGACAAAATGCTGGTATTGTAGCTATGACTAAGGTTATGAGTAGATACTGTGTGGCTACAGGGGCGATTTTTCTTATGTTAGCTGGAATTGTTCCTAAATTTGGTGCTATATGTGCTGCTATGCCTTCAAGTGTTTTAGGAGGAGCAGTTATGATGGTATTTTCCATGATCACTATAAGTGGGTTCAAAATGATTTCTTTAGCAGGATTCGATGATAGAAATACTATTATTTTAGCTATTTCTTTATCTCTTGGTCTTGGATTTGCCCAAGTACCTGCTGCAACTGAGTATATGCCAGTAGTTATGAAATCTTTTTTTGGTGATTCCGTAGTAGCTGCAGGATTATTGGCCTTGTTCTTAAATGCTATAATTCCTCAAAAAGAAGAAACTGAAGAAGAAACACAAGCTGAATAGCTTAAAGGCTATATGACAAAAGTCATACTTTCTTTGTTATATTGTAGAATCATAAATAAAAAGGAGTGTTTTTATGCTACTTATAGGGAATGGAAGAGTTGTAACACAGGATGAAAATAATCCTTATATAGAAAATGGATGCGTTGTAGTTAAGGATAATTTAATATTGGAAATTGGTGATACTCAGGAGTTAAAAAGGAGATATAAAGATATAGATTTTATAGATGCTAAAGGAAAAGTAATCATGCCTGGTATGATCAACACTCACCATCATATATATAGTGCTTTTGCAAGAGGAATGAGTTTAAATGGAAAACCAGCAACGAACTTTATTGAAATACTTGAAAAATTGTGGTGGCGGCTAGATAAAGTTCTTACATTGGAAGATGTTAAATATAGTGCTTATGTTACGTTGATCGAATGTATAAAAAATGGTACAACTACTATTTTTGATCATCATGCAAGTCAAGGAGCTGTAAGAGAGAGCTTATTTACTATTGGAGAGATAACAAGGGAATTGGGAGTTAGAAGTTCTCTTTGTTATGAGGTATCAGATAGAGATGGAAAAGAGATAATGGAGGAAGGCATAAGAGAAAATTTAGCATTTATAAAACATGTTAATAATCTTAAAGATGATATGTTAAAGGGTATGTTTGGACTTCATGCTTCTTTTACCCTATCCAATGATACTATCAATAAATGTAGGGAATCAATAGAAGGGGTTGATGCAGGATTTCATATACATGTAGCTGAAGGCATCGATGATTTATATAATTCATTAAATAGATATAATAAGAGAGTTGTAGAGAGATTGTTTGATTTTGATATTTTAGGAGAAAAAACTTTAGCTATACACTGTGTTCATATTAACAATAGAGAAATAGAGATACTTAAAAATACGAATACAAAGGTAGTAAATAATCCTGAGTCTAATATGGGCAATGGAGTAGGATGTTCACCTATAATTGAGATGATGAAAAGAAATATAACTGTAGGACTTGGAACGGACGGCTATACAAGTGATATGTTTGAGTCTGTGAAAGTTAGTAATATTGTTCATAAACATAATCTCTCTAATCCAAATGCAGGTACAAAAGAAACACCAAAGATGATATTTAAAAATAATGCTAAAATTGCAGCTGAATATTTTGAAAGACCATTGGGAGTGCTAAAGGAAGGAGCATATGCTGATATAATTGTAGTGGATTATAATCCTCTTACTAATATGGATAAAAATAATTCAAATGCACATATACTTTTTGGAATGACAGGAAGAAGTGTAGATACTACTATTATCAATGGAAAGGTTATCATGAAAGATAGGAAATTGGTGAATATAGATGAAGAAAAAATTCACACTAAATCTCGTGAATTATCCTTAGATCTTTGGAAACGAATTTAAATAGTTATAAAAAATAAGATGGAGGGAAATACTATGGCGAATCTTAATGTGAATATTTGTGGAATGGATTTTAAAAATCCAATAATGACTGCTGCGGGTCCAGGGGCTAAAGATGGGGAAATGTGTAAAAAAGCTAAAGAAGGTGGAGTTGGGGGGATAGTAACAAAGACTATATCTGTAGAGGCAGCAGATGTACCACGTCCTTGTATGGCAAAGACAAGCGCAGGATTTCTAAATACAGAGCTTTGGTCAGAATTACCAAAAGAGCAATGGATCGAAAAAGAGTATAAAAAAGTTAAAGAAACGGGGCTTCCTGTGATTATAAGTATGGGATATACAGCTGACCAAATTAAAGAAATAGGGCCTCTTGTAAGACCATATGCTGATGCAGTGGAACTTTCTACTCATTATGTAGGGACAGATGTTACACCAATTGTCGATGCTTTAAAAGCAGCAAAAAATGCATTAGATGTGCCTGTATTCATGAAAATGAGTCCACATACAGATATTCAGAAGATAGCTAAGGCTGTTGAAAATGCAGGAGCAGACGGTTTAGTTATGATAAATTCTTTTGGACCATGTATGGCTATTGATACAAATACTGGATATCCAATAATGGGTAGTGAAGCTGGATATGGATGGCTTTCAGGGGCAGCTATTCGTCCATTGACTATAAGATGTATATATGATGCTGCTCAAGTTATAGATATTCCAATAATTGGCGTTGGTGGTGTGACTTCAGGAAGAGATGCGGCTGAGATGTTGATGGCTGGTGCAAATGCTGTACAAATTTGTACAGAGGCAATACTCAAAGGACCAAGTATTTATGGAAAAGTTGCTAAAGAGCTGCATGATTTCTTAGAGGAAAAAGGATATAATGATGTAAATGAAATTGTAGGATTAGCGATAGAAAAAGGAAAAGAAAGAAAGTTTAGAACATATTCAATACCTCCAGTAATTGATCAAGAAAAATGTATACTATGTGGACAATGTAAAATAAGTTGTGTATATGATGCTATTACATTAGATGGAGAATGGACTTTAAATGAAAATAAATGCTTTGGATGTGGATTATGTGTAACTAAATGTCCTACAAATGCTTTAACTATAGATTATCTTTAATTAGAACTTTTAGAAGGGAGTTTTTCCATGACTACAATAATTAAAGGTGGAAAGATAGTTACTGCTTCAGATGCATATTATGCAGATTTAAAAATTGATAATGGTAAAATAATAAGTATAGGGGAGAATTTGTATGAAAAAGATTCTAAAAAAATAGATGCTACAAATTGTTATATCTTTCCTGGAGCCATAGATCCTCATACTCATTTTGATTTAGAAGTTGGAAATGCAGTTACAGCAGACGATTTTGAAAGTGGCACTAAGGCTGCAATTATTGGAGGAACTACCACTATAATTGATTTTGTTAATCATAATAAGGGAGAAACTTTAAATGATGCTCTAAATAATTGGAAGAGAAAAGCAGAAGGAAAGACTTATTGTGATTATGGTTTTCATATGACTATATCAGAATGGAATGAGAATATTTCTGATGAAATGAAGGATATGATAGATAAAGGAATTCCATCTTTTAAAATGTACATGGCCTATAAAGAAAGACTTCAAGTAGATGATGATATCATATTGAAAGCTCTCAAGAGGAGCAAAGAAATCGGAGGACTTATAGAATTTCATTGTGAAAATGGGGATATGATAGATTTTCTAATAGAAGAGGAGAAGACAAAAGAACATTTTTCACCCAAATTTCATCCTATTTCAAGACCTAATGAAGTTGAAAAAGAAGCAGTTTCAAGGCTTATCTCTTTAGCTAAAGTTGCAGGACAACCAATATATATAGTGCATCTAAGTACAAAAGAGGCATTGAAAGAAACTATTGAAGCAAAGAAAGAAGGACAAGAAATCTATGTAGAGACCTGTCCTCAGTACTTATTATTAGACGATAGTTTGTATGAAGATGAAAATAGCAAAAATTTTGAAGTGGCAAAGTATGTATTATCTCCACCCCTTAGAAAAAAAGTGGATATAAAGGCTCTCTGGAATGGTTTAAAGAATAATTATATTGATATTATTGCAACAGATCACTGTTCTTTTAATTATAATGGACAGAAAACATTGGGAAAAAATGATTTTAGTAAGATTCCCAATGGAATACCTGGGGTTGAGCATAGATTTTTGCTAATGTATAATTATGGAGTTTTAACAGATAAAATAAGTATCAATCAGTTGGTAGATTTAACTTCGACTAATGCAGCTAAGATTTTTGGATTATATCCTAGAAAGGGTACTATAGCAGTTGGAAGCGATGCAGATATAGTTATTTGGAATCCAAATCATTTGTCTACAATTACAGCTAAAAATCAGACTCATAAAGTAGATTATACCCCTTATGAGGGATTTAAAATAAAGGGTAGGGTTGAGCATGTATTTTTAAGAGGTCATCATATTGTCAAACATTCCAAATTAGATTTAGAAGAATCTTTAGGAAGATTTGTATATAGAGAGCCTTTTAAAGGGAGGTAAAGATATGTATCAATTTATTGTAAATGGTGAGGATGTAGGCATAGATAAAGATAAAAAACTTATAGAATATTTAAGGGAAGATTTAAGATTAACATCTGTAAAAAATGGTTGTTCAGAAGGAGCTTGTGGTACTTGTTCTATTTTAGTAAATGGAAGGCCTATGAGAGCATGTATTTTAACTACATCTAAAGTAGTTGGTAAGGAGATTACAACAGTGGAAGGCCTTACAGATAGAGAAAAAGATGTTTATGCTTATGCTTTTTCTGAAATGGGAGCAGTTCAATGTGGTTTTTGTACTCCAGGAATGGTTATTAGTGCCAAAGGTCTTTTAGATACTAATTTGAATCTCACAGAAGAGGAAATAAAAAAAGCTATAAGAGGTAATATTTGTAGATGTACAGGATATATTAAAATTGCTGAAGCTATAAAGTTGGCAGCAAAAATTCTTAGAGAAAATATAGAAGTTCCTCAAGTAGCATTTAAAGGCATAGTAGGAGAAAGAATGCATAGAGTAGATGCAAAGGATAAGGTTCTTGGTACAGGGGAATATGTGGATGATTTATATTTTGAAGGTATGCTTTATGGTTCAGCCCTTAGAACTAAATATCCTAGAGCACTTGTTAAAAAGATTGATATTTCAAAGGCAAAGGAGTACCCAGGAGTAATAACGGTTCTTACTGCTGAAGATATACCTGGGAAAAGATACATAGGGCATTTAGTTAAAGATTGGCCTGCTTTAATAGCAGTTGGAGAGGAAACAAGATATGTAGGTGATGCTGTGGCATTAGTAGCAGCTGAAAGTAGAGAAGCTCTAAAAAAAGGCTTGGAACTCATAGAAGTTGAATATAAGGAACTTGAACCAGTTACAAGTCCTGAAATGGCTATGATAGAAGGAGCTCCTAAAATTCATAAAGATGGAAATATATTAACTAAAGAGGTATTAAAAAGAGGGAATGCATGTGGAATTTTAGAAAAATCAAAATATGTTGTGACTACTAAATATTCAACACCTTTTACAGAACATGCCTTTTTGGAACCAGAATGTGCAATTGCTATGCCTAATGGTGAGGATGGTATACTCTTATATACAGGAGGGCAGAGTGTTTATGATGATCAAACTGAAGTTTCTGAGCTATTAGGGTTTCCTAAAGAAAAGGTAAGAGTTATTAGTAAACTTGTAGGTGGAGGTTTTGGGGGAAAAGAAGATATGAGTGTCCAGCATCATGCTGCTCTATTAGCTTGGTATACTAAGCTACCTGTTAAAGTAACTTTATCTCGTAAAGAAAGTATTATGATCCATCCTAAGAGACATGCTATGGAAATGGAATTTACTACCGCATGTGACGAAAATGGAAAACTTACTGCTATGAAGGCCAGATTAGTGTCAGATACAGGAGCCTATGCATCATTGGGTGGTCCAGTACTTCAAAGAGCATGCACTCATGCAGCAGGACCTTATAATTATCAGAATGTTGATATTGAAGGTTTAGCAGTCTATACTAATAATCCACCAGCAGGTGCTTTTAGAGGATTTGGAGTAACCCAATCTGCTTTTGCTATAGAGTGTAATTTAAATATTTTAGCTGAAAATGTTGGTATATCACCGTGGGAGATACGTTATAGAAATGCTGTCAGACCTGGTGATATTCTTCCTAATGGACAGATTGCAGATGAAGGAACTGCTATAGTAGAGACTCTTTTAGCAGTAAAAGAAGAATATGAAAAGCATCCCTATGCAGGCATAGCTTGTGCTATGAAAAATGCTGGATTAGGAGTTGGGGTACCTGATTTTGGTAGATGTAGATTAACTATATCTGATGGTAAAGTTCATATTAGAACTAGTGCAGCTTGTATGGGACAAGGATTAGCAACTGTAACAACACATATAGTCTGTGAAACAACAGGGCTGATACCAGATAATATAATAGCTGATGCACCAGATACAGCTATAACTCCAGATTCTGGGACATCTACTGCTTCAAGACAAACTCTATTTACAGGCGAAGCTACAAGAAGAGCTTCTTTAAAATTAAAAGATGCCTTGAATTTAGGTAAAACATTAGAGGAACTTGAAGGAGAAGATTTTTATGGTGAATATGAGGGAAAAACAGATCCAATGGGATTGGATAAGCCGAATCCAGTAAGCCATATAGCTTATGGATATGCTACTCATGTTGCAATAATAGATGAAAATGGAAGAGTTCAAAAAATAGTAGCTGCTCATGATGTTGGAAAGGCTATAAATCCAATAAATATTGAAGGACAAATTGAAGGTGGAGTTGTAATGAGTCTTGGATATGCTTTGACTGAAAATTATCCATTGGAGAATGGTGTTCCGAAAGCTAAGTTTGGTACATTAGGTTTATTTAGAGCTAATGATATACCAGAAATTGAGAGTATTATTGTAGAGAAAAATGATATTTCATTAGCTTATGGAGCAAAGGGCATTGGTGAGATAACAGCAATTCCTACTGCACCAGCAGTGCAAGGAGCTTATTATAAATTAGATGGAAAGTATAGAACTAAATTACCACTTCAAGATACACCCTATAATAGGGAAAAATAATAAAAATATAATAATAAAGGAGATGTAAATTATGAGAAAACAATCTATATCAACAAATAAAGCTCCAGAAGCTATAGGACCTTATTCACAGGCTATAAAAGTAGGCAATTTAATATATACTTCAGGACAATTACCAATAGATCCTAGCACAGGAGAACTTATAAATGATGATATAAAGAAGGCTACAGCTCAATCATTAGAAAACGTTAAAGCTATATTAGAAGAGGTCAATGTCAGTATGGACAAGGTTGTAAAAACATTAGTCTTTGTAAAAGATCTTAATGATTTTACAGCAGTAAATGAAGTATATGCAGAGTATTTTACACAAAACTATCCTGCAAGATCTTGTATAGAGGTAGCAAAGTTGCCTAAGGATGCAAGGGTTGAAATTGAAGTTATTGCATTAGCAGAATAATTTAAATCAATAGGGTGCCTGATTGGTACCCTATTCAGCAGAAATGATAATTTCAAAATTAAAAAAGGGAGACTAATATGGAAGCTAATAAAAATTTTGCAAAAAAAACTATTATTGGTGTTATGGTACTAATATTTTTAACTATAATATCTATGTCTATTGGTAGATACCCTATAAATGCAAAAGATATATTTTTATACTTAATAGGTAGAAAAAATTTACCTCCTGAGGTAGTAACTATTTTATTTAAAGTTAGGCTTTCAAGAATATTGTCTGCACTTTTAATAGGAAGTTCATTAGCGCTTTCTGGAGCAGCGTACCAAGGTATGTTTAAAAATCCACTAGTTTCCCCTGATATATTAGGAGCTAGTACAGGAGCCAGCTTTGGAGCGTGTTTAGGTATGCTTTTTTCCTGGAATATTTTTTTTATACAGATTTCCTCTTTTATTTTTGGACTTATAGCTGTATTTATTACTTATGTTTTAAGTGAGAGAGTTAAAGATGGAGATAATATTTTAATATTAGTTCTTTCTGGTGTTATGATAAATACTTTATTCTCATCCTTTGTTTCTTTGATTAAGTTTATAGCAGATCCTTACAATAAATTGCCTAGTATCACATTTTGGCTTATGGGAAGTCTAGCTTCAGTTGATTATAAAGATGTACTATTTTTAATAATTCCTATACTAATTGGTATAATTACAATTTGTTTATTGAAATGGAAGCTGAACATATTGTCTTTAGGAGATGAAGAAGCGAAAACATTGGGGATAAATACTAAAAAAATAAGATTGATAGCAATTATGGCTTCCACTTTAATGACTTCTGCTACAGTAGCTATTGGAGGGAATATTGGTTGGATAGGTCTTATTATTCCCCATTTAGCAAGAGCAATTGTAGGTCCAGATTATAGATATTTAACAAGTATGTCCATAATCATGGGTGGAATATTTTTGATATTTATAGATGATTTAGCAAGAATTGTAGGAGGATTAGAAATACCAATAGGTATATTAAATTCTATAGTGGGAGTTCCTTTTTACATATATATATTAATAAATTATAGGAGAGATTGGTCATGAGAATTGAGGCTAGAAACTTAGCATATGGCTTTAATAACAATATTGTAGGCAGTAACATTTATTTTGAAGTTGCTAAAGGAGAAATGTTGTTTATCTTAGGACCAAACGGAGTTGGAAAGACTACCTTAATTAAAACTATACTTAATTTATTAGGACCATTGGATGGAGATATATTGATTGATAATTTATCTATATCAGATTTTAATAGAAAAGAACTGGGGAGAATTTTTGCGTATGTGCCTCAAAATAATTCTTTTAACTTTCCCTTTAAGGTTATAGATATGATTCTAATGGGAAGAACGCCTTATTTAGAAAAATTTCAAACTCCTAAGAAAAAGGACTATGAAATAGCTTTTAATTCATTAGAGATACTCAATATATCTCATTTAGAAAATAAACCTTTTACTAATATTAGTGGAGGAGAAAAACAACTAGTATTGATAGCTAGGGCATTAACACAAGAAGCAAATTTTTTAGTTTTAGATGAGCCTACATCCAGTTTAGATTTTGGAAATGAAGTTAAATTATTAAAAATACTAGAAAAATTATCTAAAAGGGGAATGGGCGTTATAATGGCTACCCACAATCCTAACCATGCTGTGAAGAAATCAGGTAAGATATTATTGTTAAAAGGGAAAAAAGATTTTTATTTTGGTTCTAGTCTAGAAACTTTAACAAAGGAAAGACTAGAAAAGGTTTATGAAACAAAAGTGGATGTAGCTTTTACAAAGAAAGATAAGAAAGTATTTATATCAATTTAATAAAAATAAATCTGTTTAGAGTACTAAAATAATTAGTACTAAACAGGTTAAACTAGGGGGAATAAATATGAATAAGAAAAAGTTGTTAATTAGTAGTATTTTTTTCATTTTAATAATTTCTTTATTAACAACAGGTTGTGTCAAGGAGTCAGATTCCAAAGAAGAGAGTACTATAACAATAGAGGATATGGCTAATAGAAAGGTAAAAGTTCCTACAAATATTTCAAAAGTTTATGCTACAAACCCAAGTGGAACTATATTTGTCTATACTTTAGACCCAGATTCTCTTATAGGTCTTAATTATGAATTTACTGATTATGAAAAACAATTTGTTGATGAGAAATATAGGAAGTTACCAGTTTTAGGAGGATGGTTTGGAAAGAATTCTACTGGAAATGTAGAAGAAATTTTAAAGTATAGTCCAGATTTAATAGTTAATGTAGGAAAAATTGACGAAACTTCTATATCAGCAAGTGAAAAGATAGAAGAAATCTTACAAGCACCAGTTATAATGCTTGGTGATAATATTGAAGAAATTTCAGAAGCATATGAAATATTAGGGAAAGTTTTAGGAAAAGAAAAAAGAGCTCAAGAATTAGCTAAGTATTCTAATGATATATTAAAAGAAGCAGAAGAAAATAGTTCAAAGATAAAAGAAGAAGATATGAAAAAGGTTTATTATGCTGAAGGTCCTAAAGGTTTAGAAACTGAAGGGAATGGTTCTAGGAGAATGAAGGTTCTAGAACTAGTTAAAGGTGAGAATGCTTCGAAATCTGTTGAAACAAAAGATAAACATGGAAAAACTAATGTATCTTTAGAAGAGTTGTTAATGTGGAATCCAGAATATATATTGGTAGGCTCTGATCCTGATAAAGGTTTAAATGTGAAAGAAAATATATTAAAAGACCCATTATGGCAAGATATAGAGGCAGTAAAAAATAAAAATATTTATGAGATACCACATGGGCCTTTTAATTGGTTTGATAGACCACCAGCTGTAAACAGATTGATGGGGATTAAATGGTTAGGAAATTTAATTTATCCTGAAGTATTTGATTATGATATAAAAGAAGAGACAACTAAATTTTATAAACAATTTTATAATATGGATTTAAATGAAGAGCAAATAGAAATGTTATTGAGTAATTAAATGAAAAAGATATGGGCATATTATTGGAGAAGAATAGAAACATATAAGGAGGTTTTTTTAATGAAAGCATATGTAGATAAAGACACTTGCATAGGTTGTGGTTTATGTCCTACTATATGTCCACAAGTTTTTGAAATGGATGATGATGGAAAGGCAGTAGCAGCTGACGAAGAAATATCTGAAACTCTAATAGATAGTGCTAGAGAAGCTGAGGAATCATGTCCAGTAGCTGCTATAACAGTTGAATAGTTTTCTTATCTAGAATACATAGCTAAGAATTTCTAGCTATGTATTTTTTCCCTTGATACTAAATGCAATATATAATATAATGATTACTGTAATAATACTCGTAATATATGTAAAAAAATAAAAGGATGTGTTTTTGGTGGGGTGCAATAAGAAATCTTGTATAGCAACTATTTTAACAATAGGCATGCTAACTTCTACAAGTTTTGCTAATGCTGGGGGGCATTCGCTAAACTCTGATTGCAAAAAAGAAAAAACAATAAAGATAATAAAAGAGAAAAAAAGCATTTCTAGAGAAATAAAAAAAGATAAGAAGCATAAAGAAAATATTTTAAAAACAAAAGAAGGAAAAGAAGCTTATAAAGTGTTAAATAAGACTTTTCTATTAGACAAGCCAAGCGAGGATGGAAAAGTTATAGAAGAATTAGATTCAGAACAAGTTATATATTTAATTAATAGCTATGGAGGTTATGGCTTGTTTATAACTAAAGACTCCAATAAAGGATTTGTAAAGCTTGATGATGTAAATGATGAGCCAGAAGAATTAGTAAACGTAACTATTGGTATTTCAAAAGTTACAAAGAGAATTACCAACGAAAATAAATATAATTATAATCTTGTAAAAGGAGATAATGTTTTAATCAAAGATTATGATGAAAATAATAAGAAATACATAATTGTAGATGAGTTTGGAAATGAGTTTAAATTGATTTCAGAATATATTAGTTTAAATGGGAATCCAGCTATAGCTTCAAGAAATGAAAATTTTAATTCAAAAGGATCCTTAGAAAATACTTATAATGAGAGAAGATCTATTGAAAAATCATATTTGAAAAATGGAGATTTATTGTATTTTAGAAATCAAGAAGGAAATTTTAATGTAGGATTATACTTAGAAGAGAATAAAATCATATATCCTTTATTAAGAGATAGAGAAATTAAAATCCCAAATGTAGACTCCATGAATCTTAAAAATGTAAATATTAGAAAAATAATAACTAGATAACTATTAGTATTGATTAGTCTAAAACATGGACTAATCTTTTCTATATCTAAATAAAGAGGAGGAGTGGAGATGAATTATGAGATTACAAAAAAAGAGAGGATTGCTAGGATTGTTAGTATTTTAACAGTTGTTCCGCTAGTTGCTCTTTTCACAATAACTTTATTGTATATTAATTTTAAAGAAGATTTTCAAGGTTTTTTCTGGTATTTTTATTCTATTTTATTTCTAACCATACTACCTATATCTGCCTATCCATTAAAATATATATTACCTAGTTATAGGAATTCAGGAAGAGGTGGGGAAAGAAAACTTGCTTTTATTTTAGCGATATTAGGCTATGTATTGGGAAGTTTTTTTGTCTTTATACTTAAGGGTTCACTTATTGTAAAAAAGATATTTTCTGTTTATTTCACATCAGGAATAATTTTGACTTTTGCTAATAAAAGTTTAAAATTTAAAGCTAGTGGACATGCTTGTGGAGTATCTGGACCTATTACACTTTTATATCATTTTTTTGGGAATCCAATTTTATTTTTATATCTAATAATACCATTAATATTTTGGGCAAGAATAAAATTAAAAAGACATACATATAAAGAATTAATAGCAGGTACTTTAATAGGAATATTTTCTACAACTATAGGTATCTGGTTATTGTAACTTTTATAGTATGAATAGTAAAACTTTAACTTATTTTTCCTATATGATATAATAAAATTATTTAAAGGTAAATGAAAATATTTATAAAAGGGAGGTTGCTATGTCTAGTATATTAAAAGGGAAGGAAGTTGTTAAGAGGGTTAAAGAGGACATTAAAAGGGATATAGTAGATTTAAACGAAAAGGATATTGAACCTACATTAGCTATAGTAAGATTAGGAGAAAATCCGGATGATATTGCTTATGAAAAAAGCATACTTAAGAATTGTGAAGGGGTAGGAATAGAGGGTAAGGTTTATAAAAAGGATTTAAATATTTCTACGGAGGAATTGATAAATTCAGTTGAAAGATTAAATGAAGATGATAGTATTCATGGTATATTAATATTTAGACCATTGCCAAAACATATTGATGAAGATATAATAGCTAAAACAATTAGTCCATTAAAGGATGTAGATTGTATGAATCCTTTAAATCTAGAAAAAATATTTGAAGGAGATATGAAAGGATTTGCACCATGTACTCCAAAGGCTGCTGTAATGATTATGGATCATTATGATATTCCCTTAAAGGGAGCTCATGTAGTTATTATAAATAGGAGTATGGTAGTAGGTAGACCACTTTCTATGATGCTACTGGGCAAGGATTCTACGGTTACTATTTGCCATTCTAAAACTAAGGATCTAAAGAAATTTACCAATAGTGCGGACATAATTGTAACAGCTTTAGGTAGATCAAAATATATTACTAATGAATATTTCAACAAAGAAAGTGTTGTAATAGATGTAGGAATAAGCTTTGATGAAAAAGGAAAAATGACAGGAGATGTAGATTTTGAAAATGTATCTCCAAATGTAAACGCTATTACTCCAGTGCCTGGTGGAGTAGGAAGCTTGACTACTTCTGTTCTATTGAGTCATGTAGTGCTTGCAGCTAAAAATATTTAAGCTATTAAAAAGAGTCTTTTTAAAAATTAAGACTCTTTTTTTCTTTTTCATACAAAACTAGTCAATTTTTGATGAAGGAGAATATATAAGTAATATAGAAATATAAGAATGGATAGATGAATATAGCTATAGGAGGGATTGGCTTGAGGTTAATATTGGACACTATTGATGAAAATCTAATAGTTAAATTTAAAGGGGAGTTAGATCATCATACAACTGAAAAAGCTAGAGAAAAAATTGACAAATGGTATTTTGAAAAGAGAAAAAGAAATATAATATTTGATTTAAGAGAGTTAAATTTCATGGATAGTTCTGGAATAGGTCTTATAATGGGAAGATATAAGACTTGTAAGGAAAATAGGGGAGAGGTATTTATAGTAAATTCCAGTTCTAATCTAGAAAGAATCCTAAGTATGTCAGGAATTTATAAGATAATAAAAGTCTATCCAAGTGTTGATTCTATATTGGAAAATACTTTAGAGAGGTGAGAGTTGATGAGAAATGAAAATCATATGAAATTAGAATTTGTTAGTAAATCTAGCAATGAAGCTTTTGCAAGGGTAGTAGTAGCTGCTTTTGCTTCTCAACTAGACCCTACTATAGAAGAAATATCAGATATAAAAACAGCAGTTTCAGAAGCAGTTACAAATTCTATTATTCACGGATATGAAAATTCTGAAGGAATTGTAACTATAGAGTGCAAAATAATTGATAATATAATAGAAATAATAATTGAAGATGATGGAAAGGGAATAAATAATTTAGAAAAAGCTTTAGAGCCTTTCTATACATCTAGACCAGAGTTAGAAAGATCAGGGATGGGCTTTACTGTAATGGAGACTTTTATGGATGATTTGGAAGTAATATCTGAGCCAGAAAAAGGGACTAAGGTTAAAATGACAAAGAAGTTTAAAAGCCTTTCTAATAGGGAGTAGATACTATGACTAAAAAGGATATAAATGAAAATGGACTTTTAAGTCATGAGGAAACTATGAAACTTATAGTAGAGGCTCAAAATGGAAATGAAGAGGCTAAGGAAATATTAGTTAGTAGAAATATAGGACTTGTAAGAAGTGTATTAAAAGGATTTACTAATAGGGGTTATGATACTGAAGATTTATTTCAAATAGGTTGTATTGGTCTTCTGAAAGCCATAGATAAATTTGATGCAAGCTATAATGTAAAATTTTCTACATATGCTGTTCCCATGATTATAGGAGAAATTAAAAGATTTTTAAGAGATGATGGTATTATAAAGGTGAGTAGATCTTTAAAACAGGCTGCAATAAAAGTAAAAATTGCTTCAGAAAAATTATCTAAAGAATTGGGAAGAGAACCTACAATCCAGGAGATAGCTGATGAAATAGGCATGGATAAAGAAGAAGTTATAGTAGCATTGGATTCTAATTATCAACCTGATTATTTACATGATATAATTCACGAAAGTGATGGTTCGCCTCTTTATTTAATTGACAAAGTAAGTATAGATGAAGAAGATGAAGGAGATATTATAGATAAAATACTTTTAAAGGAAATGTTAGGTAAGTTAAAATCTAGGGATAGACAAATAATCATAATGCGTTATTTTAAAGATAAAACTCAAGTTGAAGTGGCTAAAATGTTAGGCATATCTCAAGTCCAAGTATCAAGGATAGAAAAGAGAATATTAAAAAATATGAGGGAAATGTTAGCAAAGGCATGAATTCATGCCTTTATTTTTTTGAATTAAAATAAAATAAAGGTAAATAATAAAGATGAGAATAAAAGATATGGGAGTGATTTAATGAAAATAAAAACTAGAAATTTACTAATACTAGTCTTAGTGCTTATTTTTTCTTTCTCAATGGGAATAATTTTATATAAGAACAATAATAAATCTAATAAATCTATTCCCAAGAAAGCAAAGTTTGTATTGAATACTATTGATTATAATAGAAAAGAATAGATTGAGGTGAGAATCATAGATAAAGATCAAGCATATATAAAATTAGAATCTAGATATACTGTAGAGCCAAATAGTAATGTTTATTTAACTGATGTAGCTGAAATATACTGTAATAATCCAAATGTACAAAAATTTTTAGAAGGGCTTAAAGTATATAAATCTAAAAATGAAGAAATTTATGAATTCATATCTGCTATAGATATATTAAGTAAAATAGAAAATCAAAAAGATAATGTAGATGTAGTAATGACTGGAGAACCTGAAGTGTTAATTGAAGTTAAAAAAGCAGAGAGAAAAAGTAAGATATTTGAATATTTTAAAGTATTAATAGTATGTTTAGTATTATTTTTTGGAGCAGGATTGGCGATTATATATTTTCACGAAGATGTAAATATGCAGAAGTGTATGGAAAAAATTTTTTATACAATTACAGGAGAATATAATAAGAATCCTTTAATTATACTCATTCCATATTCTCTAGGTATAGGCATAGGCATGGGAGCTTTTTTCAGTCCTATATTTAGTGTTAAATCAAAACGAAAAGAGCCAGGTCCATTGGAAGTAGAAATGGATCAATATAATAAAGAAATAGATGAATACATTGTAGAGGAAATAAAAAATACTGAGAAACCTCTTAAATAGGTGGTGATACTTTGTTAAATGCTTTACTAATGTTTATAGGAGTATCTGGAGGAATAGTTGTAGGAAATGCAGCAGGTGCTTTTATTTCTTTGTTAGGGATAGTTCCAAGATTAGCGCAGATAAGTGATACAGATAGTAGAGTACCTTTATATCAATGGATTTTAATTATATCTGCAACTATGTTTAGTTTTATATTTTTTTCAGAGTTCTCTTTTAAATTTAGTAAATATCTTTTAATTATACTTGGACTGTTTTTTGGTACTTTTGTAGGGCTATTTGCTTCTGCACTGGCAGAAGTTTTAAATGTAATACCAGTATTATCTAGAAAAATGGAAATTATCTACTATACACCTCTCTTAATTATCTCGATAGTATTAGGAAAGGTATCAGCTTCATTATTAAACTGGTTAGTATTAGTTAATTACAAATAGAAAGGAGTAAATTATGGATAGATTAAATAAAAAGGAATATGAAAAGTATGCAGAAAAGAAAATCCCAACACCTACTTATTTTAAAAATATATTTTGGGCTTTTGTTGTAGGTGGTGGAATATGTGTATTAGGTCAATTTATTAGAAATTGGCTTTTTTCAAGAGGTTTAAATGAAAAACAGGTAGCTGCAGGAACCTCTATAATGTTAGTATTTATTGGTGCTTTCTTAACAGGTATTGGAGTATATGATAGATTAGGAAAAGTTGCAGGAGCAGGTTCAATAGTACCTATTACTGGATTTGCCAATTCTATAGTCTCTCCAGCTATGGAATTTAAAAGAGAAGGTTATGTTTTTGGAGTAGCAGCACGAATGTTTACAATAGCAGGACCAGTTTTAGTATATGGAATAGGAAGTTCTATTTTGGTTGGAATAATCTATTTGCTATTTGGAGGTGGTAAATAATATGACACTGAAAAGAATAGGAACTCAGACTGTAAAGCTAGAGAATCCTCCATCTATTATTAGTACCGCAAGTATTGTAGGACCTAAAGAGGGAGAAGGACCACTTAAAGAGTACTTTGATATGATTTTAGAAGATGATCTTTGGGGCCAAGAATCTTGGGAAAAATGTGAAAGCAAATTACAAGAAGAGGCAGTAAAGATGGCATTAACTAATGCTGAATTAACAGAAAGTGATATTAATTATCTTTTTTCTGGAGATTTACTAAATCAAATTATTTCTTCTTCCTATTGTGCTAGACAACTTAGTATGCCTTATTTTGGCCTTTATGGAGCATGTTCTACTATGGCCCAATCTTTAAGTTTAGGTGCTATGACTATAGACGGAGGATTTGCTGACTATGTAGCTTGTGTTACTTCTAGTCATTTTAGTTCAGCGGAAAGACAATTCCGTTATCCACTAGAGTTTGGAAATCAGAGGCCATTTTCTTCTCAGTGGACTATAACTGGTTCTGGTGCTGCTATAGTATCTTCTACAGGAAATGGACCTTTTGTTACATATGTAACTACAGGAAAGGTTATTGATGCAGGGATAAAAGATGTAAACAATATGGGGGCAGCTATGGCTCCGGCTGCAGTAGATACTATATCAAATCATTTTAAAGATACAGGGTATACTCCAGATGATTATGATTTAATAATAACTGGAGATTTAGGTTTTGTAGGAAAAGACATTACATCAGATCTATTAAAACAAGAAGGATATGATATATCAGAGGTTTTTAATGATAGTGGGATTAAGATATTTGCTCATAAAGAACAAGATACTCATGCTGGTGGAAGTGGCTGTGGCTGTTCAGCAGTAGTATTTGCTGGTTATGTATATAAGGAACTTTTAAAAGGTAGTTTAAATAAGGTTCTCCTAATTTCTACAGGTGCTCTTCACTCTCCAATCAGTACACAGCAAGGAGAATCTATACCAGGTATAGCACATGCAGTAACTATAAGCAATTCAAAAGAGTAGAGGAGGATTTGAAATGGAATATTTAAAAGCTTTTATAATTGGCGGGCTTATATGTGTTATAGGTCAAATTTTAATGGATGCTACTAAATTGACTCCTGCCCATATCCTTGTAATATTTGTTACATCTGGTGTCATACTTACAGCCATAGGAATATATGAACCTTTGATTGATTTTGCTCAAGCAGGAGCATCAGTGCCACTAACAGGATTTGGATATGCCCTTTGCAATGGAGCATTTGAGGGAGTTAAAAAAAGTGGACTTATAGGAGCATTTACTGGAGGATTAGAAGCTACTGCTGGAGGTATAGCAGGAGCTATTATATTTGGATATATCATGTCAATAGTATCAAATCCAAAAACAAAGGACTAAAAATAAAGGACTAAGGAAAATTTCCTTAGCCCTTTAAATTAATTATTATTTCCATTGGTTTTGTCCTTACCTTCGCTTGGATTACCTGAATCTGGAGATCCGTTAGGATTTTCATCATTTCCTGGATCTTTTGGACTCTCTGGATTTTCTGGATTTTCTGGGTTTTCTGGTGGTGGAGTTACATCATCTTTTTTATCATCCTTTTTATCATCCTTTTTATCATCCTTTTTATCATCTTTGTCTTTATCTTTATCCTTTTCCTTATCTTTATCTTCTTCTTTCTCCTTATCTTTTTCCTTATCTTCTTCATCCGGCTTTTCCTTTATAATTCCCTTATGAGCATTGCAAGATGCAGTAGGAACAGTGCCTTCTACAAATATTTCTGATATTATAGTACCTTCACTACTACATAGTGTACCAGGTAGTTTTCCAGATTTAGAACATACATTGGCAGTTGTTATACCATTTGGCCTGTCAAATCTTTTATTTTCTAAGCCTTCATGAGCTTTAGTCATAATATTTCTCCACAGACCAGAGGCCATTGAACTTCCCTGATTCAATTTGATTGCAGGAGAATCATTTCCTATCCATACTGCTGATACATAATATGGTGTATATCCAACAAACCAAGCATCTGCATTTTCCTGAGTAGTACCTGTCTTACCAGCTGTAGTCATATTAGGAATAGCCGCTTTTTTTGCAGTACCGCTTGTTACAGTGGTTCTTAAGATATCAGTCATTACATAAGCTACTTGTGGAGATACTACTTTATTTTTCTTAGGCTCATTGTCAATAAGGACATTTCCATGTTTATCTAGTATTTTAGTAAAAGATGTAGGTTCAATATAGGTTCCACCATTTGCAATAGAACCAAAAGCTGCTGTCATTTCCAATGGAGTAATTCCTCTTGTCATACCACCAAGACCTAAAGCAGCAAGGTTTTCATCATTACTTGCTTTATTTTCACTACTAGATATAAAATTATCATCCTTAGGATTATTTTTATTCACAATTCCCATTCTAGACAAATATTCTATAGAAGTATCTATACCAATAGATTCTAAAGTCTTAACAGAGTTTACATTCATAGATTGTTCTACAGATTTTCTAAGAGGAGTAGGTCCCCAATAGCCTTTATACCAGTTATTTGGCCACAAATTGCCAGCTCCATTATAATGAGGTGCATCATCAATAGCAGTAGCTGCAGTAAATCCATTATCTAATGCTGGTAGATATACAGCAATAGGCTTTATAGATGAACCTGGCTGTCTAGGAGAAGAAGTGGCTCTATTTAATAATTTATTTCCTTTGATATCTCTTCCACCTACTAGAGATTTTATTTGACCATTAGTATGATCCATTATAACTGTAGCAGATTGAGGTTGAACTACTCCTTCTTCATTTCTAAAGAAATAATCATCGCTTATAATTAAATTGCCATTTTCATCAAGAGAATAGAAATCTTTATTTTTAGATAAAAAGTCTTTAGAAATAATTATTTCTTTATTCTCTCCTATACGATATGCATCCTCAGAAATAGCCAAAGCTCCAACGGGATGAGTAGTTAAATTTCTCTTTTCATTAACTGTATAATAATCAGCAATATCTATACTTTTTGTATAAGGAGTGAGTTTTTTATTGTTGATTATTAAGTTATCGTCATTAATTTGGAAAGAACCATTTTCTATCATAAGATTAAAATTCTTGTCAAATAAATGATCCTGTCTATAATATATAATGTTATTTCTTTCATCTCTTATATTTCCACTGCTATCTAGAGACCAGCTGATTAATACAGGTTTTCCAGCTCCTTCTGGATTTCCAAATAAAATTTCTGTAAAGTTTCTGTAGACATCTTCTATTTTATGTTGCATATCTACATCCATAGTAGAATATATTTTTAGTCCACCAGTATATAATTCTTTTTCTGCTTCTTCTCTTGTATAATCAAGTTTTTCAACTAAAGCATCAATAACTTGAGATTTAACGAAATCAGTAAAATAAGAGGATATTCCTTTGATTTTCTTCTCTCCAGGTTTTAAATGTTCTGCCACATTTTCACTTAAGGCCTCTTTATACTGTTTTTCTGTAATATAGCCTAATTCTTTCATTTTCATAAGGACTACTTTCTGACGATTTACAGCTTCATCATTATATACAGCAATGTATTTTTCACCTAAAATGTCAATTTGTCCTACTTCGGCAGTGGACTTGCTGTCAAAGTTTTCAGGTTTAACTATTTTATAGGGTGGGTACTTAGATGGACTTTTGACTATACCTGCAAGAAGTGCACTTTCTCCAATAGTTAAATCCTCTACATTTTTTGAAAAATAAGTTTGTGAAGCTTCTTGTACTCCATAAGCACCTTGGCCTAAATAAATTCTATTTAAATAGGCTTCAAGTATTTGATCTTTTGTAAGAGCTTTTTCTAGTCGTAGAGCGATATAAGCTTCTTTAATTTTCCTATCAAGTTTTTTTTCATTAGTTAGATATAGATTTCTAGCTAATTGTTGAGTTATAGTACTAGCTCCTCTTACTGTAGATTTAGCCTTTATATTGTCTATGACAGCACTCATAATTCCCTTTGGATCTACTCCCATATGTTTTTCAAATCTTTCATCTTCAATAGCTATAAATGCATCTTGTAGATGCTTAGGGATTTTTTCTAAATCAACAATAGTCCTATATTCTTGAGTTTGAACCTTTTCTATCACCTTTCCATTTTCATCTAATATAAATGAAGTTTGATTTAACAATGCCTCTATATTTGTAGGCTCTATTTCTGGAGCATCTTTTACTATAGCTACTACAATACCAGTTATAGCACCTATAGATATTACAATAACTACTAATAATGCTAATAAAGATATTTTTAACTTACTTTTCTCTTTTTTGACTTCTTTTTTATTATTTGTTTTTTTTGTCTTTCTTTTATTGCTCTCTGACATTAAACTACCTCCTTAAATGGTAAAAAAGGTAAAATAGTAAATTAATTATAACATATTTTTTCTATAAAAACACACTTTAAACTAATAGTATGCATATATTATATACGAGGGGGGCTTTTTTTGAAACATATATTTAAAAGAAATAAACATATTATATGGATAGTTTTAGTAATTTTTGTTGTAATATACATATTTAAATATATTGATAAAAATATAAAACCTACATTAATAGCTATATCTGAGATTAAAGCAAAGGCTATGGCTACTGAAGTAATAAATGATTCTGTTAACTTAAGAATAAATGATGATATTGATTATAAAGATTTAATATTTGTTAAATATGATGATAATGGAAAAGTAACACTAATGCAAGCAAATACTATAGTAATGAATAGTATATCATCTGATGTTGCTTCAGAAGTACAAAAACAACTAAAAGAAATTTCTCAATCAAAAGTTGATGTGCCTTTGACAAATGCTTTTGATACACAACTTTTAAAACTACCTAGTATCAATATGGAAATAATACCTGAAGGAGCAGTTTCTGTAGATTTTGCCACTGAATTTCAAGAGTCTGGAATAAACCAAACTAGACATAGAATCTATCTAATTGTAGAAACTAATATTAAAATTATTGTGCCATTAGTATCTGAGGAAATTAAAATTAGTACTAATGTACCAATTGCAGAAACTATAATAATAGGAGATGTTCCAGAGCAATATATAAACGTTCCAGGAGATGATGTATTGAAAGTAGTTAAATAATAGAAAAGAAATAATATATATAGTATAATATGATAGAGAATGGATGGTGATATGGTGATTTCAAATGAAAAATCAAGAGAAAAAGTACTAATTGTAGGAGTAGATTTAGGAGAAAGAAATTTTAATATAGATGATTCCTTAGAAGAACTAGAAGAACTTGTACTAGCTGCTAATGGAGAAGTAATAGAAAAACTTATTCAAAAAAGAGAAAAAATTAATCCAGCTTATTATATAGGAAAGGGAAAGGCAAATGAGATAAAAAATTATTGTTATGAATTAAATATAGATACTGTAGTTTTCAATGATGAACTTTCACCTGCTCAAATTAAAAATTTAGAAAATATTATAGAAAGAAAAATAATAGATAGAACTAATTTGATACTTGATATATTTGCTAAAAGAGCCAGTTCTAAAGAGGGACAACTTCAAGTAGAGTTAGCTCAACTTAAATATAGACTTCCCAGATTAGTAGGGCTTAGAGATTATCTATCTAGAGAAGGTGGAGGTATAGGGACTAGAGGACCTGGGGAGCAAAAGTTGGAAACAGATAGACGTCATATTCTAAGGGAAATTGACAATATTGAAAGACAATTAAGAAATATAAAGAAAACTAGAAATATAAAAAGGAAGAAGAGAGAAAAAACAGATCTTCCTATAGTTGCATTAGTAGGTTATACAAATGCCGGAAAATCTACAATTTTAAATAAGATAATTGAGTTAAATGAAAACTATGATAAAAACAAGAAAGTATTTGTTTATGATATGCTTTTTGCTACATTAGATATTTCTCTTAGAAAAGCAGAATTGCCAAATGGTCAACCTTTTCTCATAACAGATACAGTGGGTTTTGTAAGTAAACTACCTACAGATTTAGTTGAGGCTTTTAAAGGTACTTTGGAGGAAGTAGAATATGCAGATTTACTTCTTCATGTAGTAGATGCTTCAAATGAAAATTTGGATCTTCAAATGAATACAACCTATGATATTTTAAAGGATTTAAATGTGTTAGATAAGCCTATTATCAGTGTATTTAATAAAATGGATAAAGTAGGAGATAAAAAACTAATATATGATGATAGGTATGCAGATGAAGAAATATTTTTATCCGCAAAAAATGGAAAGGATATTAATAGATTACTTGAAGCAATTCAAGAAAATTTACCTATAAAATATATAGACACTACTTTAATAATCCCTTATGATAAACAAGATATATTATCTTATATATTTGATAATTATAATGTGGAAATCATCGACCATATTGATGAAGGTACAGAAATAAAAGTAGAACTGAGTAGTGTAGATTATAAACGATATTTTAATTATATAAAGAATAGGTGATATTGTATGAAAGGTAGAAATATTTGGAAAAATATTTCTGAATTAGATGATTATTTTATAACTTATTTATTGTATAAAGAGGGAAAATCTATAGAAAGCATTGCCATTATTAGAAAAATGTCTAAAAGTGAAGTTGAAAAGGATATTATAAAAAGTAAGATATTTTTTTCAAAGGATGCAAAGAAAGATGATGAATTAATAAAAATTATAAGTTTATCAAAAAAAGAGAGAATAGCGTATTTAAATAATATGACAAAGGATGAAAAAAATAAACTATCTGATGAAATTTATAAAAGATATATTAAATTTAAAAATCAAGAAGATAGAATGATTCTCATTTGGCTTATAGGAGAGCTTGATGAAGATAGATTTCTTCCTTTTTTAAGAATGGAATTAAGAAGTAAAAATGTAAACTATAGAAGGCTCTCTTGTTCTGCTTTAGGGAAAATGAATAGAAAGGAAACTAAAGATTGGTTAGAAACTGCTTTAAGAGATGAGAATCCTCAAGTAAGACAATATGCAACAAAGGCATTATCAGGGATAGGAGATGAATATACTATAAAATTATTAGAAAAGATTGCTATTGTAGATGAAAAGGAATATGTGAAAAGAGGAGCTAAGAAATCTATTGAAGAAATAAAAAATAGATTAAAAATAGGGGTTAATAATTAGAAATATTACATAGAATATATATAAGAAGAAATCTTAATTTTTATTTTCAGAAAAATATTGAAATTCAATTAAATTTGATGTATCATTAAATTAATAGATATGGGAGGTGATTGCCAATGATAGTAAGAAAATGTGCTGGCGGTATAGTTTTCCACAGGAATAAGGTGTTTATTCTAAAAAATGATAAAGGTCACTGGGTATTGCCAAAAGGGAAAATTCGTAACGGTTCTCTAGCAGTAGAGACGGCCCTAAATCATGTAAGGATTGAGGGAGGCGTTGAGGGTGAAGTAATTTCTACTGCGGGAGAAACTAGTTACGAATTTTATTCTTTGTCTAGAAAACAACCAGTATATAACTTTATTACTTGGTACATTATGGAATCTCATTCTGAGGGTTTTGAATTTAATAAAGATTTAGGATTTTTAGATGGAGGCTTTTTCCCAATAGAAGAAGCTATGGACAAAATAACTCACAATCAAGATAAATCACTTGTAAACCTTTCCTACAAAAAATATTTAGATATGATTAATATGGAGGATATAGAAGAAGTTTATGTGTAAGGGTAGCTTGCTACCCTTATTTTTTATTTTCCTGTAAAAGATGATATAATTGTGAATAGTTAAATATAAAGGTGGAAAGGAGATAAGGATGAAAAATAGATATAGAACTATATATAAAATGGGCGAAGATGAAGTTTCAATTAAAAAATCTAGATTTATTGGATATGCAATGCCTATAAATTCAGAAGAAGAAGCTATAAAATTTATTGAAGAAATAAAAGCTAAACATAGGGATGCGACCCATAATGTTTATGCTTATGTTCTGGGAGAAGATAATAATATTCAAAGATATAGTGATGATGGAGAACCTAGTGGTACAGCAGGTATACCTGCATTAGAAGTTATAAAAAAGGAAGATTTAAGAAATGTGGTTGTAGTAGTTACTAGATATTTTGGAGGAAAGAAATTAGGGACGGGAGGACTTATAAGGGCGTATACAAAAGGAGCTAAAATAGGAATAGAATCTGGAATAATAATAGAAAGAGTACTTTTTAGAAAAGTGAAAGTTAGAATTGATTATACACTATATGGTATGGTAGAAAACCATTTAATTAATAAAAAAATTTATATAGAAGATACTATATTTGATGATGGAGTCAATATTATACTTTATATTGAATATGATAAAGATGAAAGATTTAGAAAAAACATACAAGAACTTACAAATGGAACGGGTATTATTGATGATATTGGAGAGGAATATCTTTCAATAAAAGATGGAAAAATATTAAAAAAACAATAGATTAAATATACATATATAGGGTAAATGTAAGGTGGAGGTGCAAATATGAAAAAAATGAAGAAAAATAAAGCGGAAATGTTGGATAAAAAAGTTTGGGCTGTAGTAGGTGCAACACCTAGTGAAGAAAAGTTTGGATATAAGATTTGGGAAATACTTAGAGAACATGATTATGAAACTTATGGAGTGAATCCAAAATATGATGAGATAAAAGGTCAGAAAATATATAAATCTTTAAAAGATATTCCAGTTAAACCTGATGTTATAGATTTTGTAGTACCACCAAAAGTAACTCTTGCTTTTCTTGAAGAAGCTAAAGAATTAGGAATAGAGTATTTGTGGTTCCAGCCAGGAACTTTTGATGATAATGTAATTGAGAAGGCAGAAGAAATGGGATTTAAAATACTATATCATGATTGTGTATTGGCAACTTTAAAAGAAATAGAATAGGCTTATAAGCCTATTCTTTCTTAATGAATAACTCACCTATACCTATGCATAATAATAGTATACTAAATAACTTTTTTAAAACATTAGAATTTATTTTAATTGCTAAAGAAGAACCTATAAGAGCTCCTATTACTCCACCAACTATTATTAAAATTGCTAGTTTAAACTCAATATTTTTATTTAAGTAATGAATAATTAAGGCAACTATAGATATGGGTATAAACACTATTAAATTAATTCCTTGAGCTTGCTTTTGAGTTAATTCAGTGAATAAGATTAGTGAAGGAATAAGTATAGTGCCTCCACCAATTCCCATACCACTTACTATACCTGAAAAAAATCCAATTATAAATAATTTCATTTTATCAACATCCTAATAGCAGCGAATATAATGATAGAGCCAAATATTTTTCTTAGTATATTTACAGGCACTTTATTTAATAATTTTGCACCTATAAAACTTCCTAGCATTCCACCTATTGCTACTATAAATGCAATATTTAGCTGTATTATATTATGCTTATAATATATTAAGACACTTATAATACTTAGAGGAAGTATTATAGATATGGCAGTGGCATGAGCTTTATGGTCATCTACATTTAACAAAAATACTAATGCAGGAACTACTATAGTACCTCCTCCAGAACCAAAAAGACCATTTACAAGTCCTGCTGCTAAACCTATTCCAACGGTTTTAAGTTGCTTTTTTTCCATAGTTATCTCCTTTATAGTTTATATGGTATAATATTTTGTAGTTAAAGTATCTTTATAGTTAATTTTTCCTAAACAATTAAACCTTATTCAAAATATAGATAGTTAAAATTTTTAATGGAGGTGTTTTAAATTGATTGCAAACAATATAATTGATCTTATAGGAGAAACTCCTATACTTAAAATGAATAATATAGTTGAAAAAGATTGGTCAGATGTATATCTAAAGCTAGAATATTTTAATCCGGCAGGTAGTGTAAAAGATAGACCAGCCCTTTATATGATAGAAGAGGCTGAGAAAAAGGGAAAGTTAAAGAAAGGATCAGTAATTATAGAGCCTACTAGTGGAAATACAGGAATTGGTTTAGCAATGGTAGGGGCGGCTAAAGGATATAAAGTGATTTTAGTTATGCCTGATACTATGAGTGTTGAAAGAAGAAGTTTACTTAAGGCTTATGGTGCAGAAGTTATTTTGACTCCAGGAGAGAAAGGAATGCAAGGTTCTATTGATAAAGCAGAAGAACTAGTTAGAAATAATGAAAATTATTTTTTACCTTATCAATTTAAAAATCCAGATAATCCAAAAGCTCATGAAGAGACTACAGCTCTAGAAATATTGAAACAAATGAATGGAGATATAGATGTATTTATAGCTGGAATAGGAACAGGAGGAACCATAACTGGAGTTGGAAAAGTTCTAAAAAAAGAAATACCTAATGTAAAAATAATAGGAGTTGAACCAGCTTCTTCTCCATTATTATCAGGTGGAGATGCGGGCCCTCATAAAATACAAGGAATAGGAGCAAATTTTATTCCAGAAATATTAGATTTAGATTTATTAGATGGAGTGGAAAAAATAAAAGATGAAGATGCTATAGAAATGACTAGAAGATTAGCTAGAAAAGAAGGAGTACTATTAGGAATATCTTCTGGTGCAGCAGCTTTTGCGGCATTAAAATGGGCTAAAAAATTAGGTGAAGGTAAAAGAATAGTGGCCATTGCTCCAGATTCAGGGGAAAGATATTTAAGTACAAAAATATTTGAATAAAAAATATTATAAATAATGGAGGTACATTCGTGGAAAATATAGAAAAAATATGTGATGAACTAGTTAGTTGGCTAAGAGAAAAAGTTAGTGAAGCAAATGCGAGAGGTATAGTTTTTGGTTTAAGTGGTGGGATAGATTCAGCTGTTGTAGCAGGTTTTGCTAAAAAGGCTTTTCCTGAGAATAGTTTAGGAATTATTATGCCTTGTCATAGCAATCCTATAGATGAGGAACATGGAATATTGGTAGCAGAAAGTCTAAATTTGAAAACTACTAAGATAGATTTAACTAGTACCTATGATATATTTATGGAGACTGTATCTAACAATGGAGAATCAAAATTAGCTGAAGCTAATGTAAAACCTAGACTTAGGATGACTACATTATACTATTTCGCTCAAAAGTACAATTATTTAGTTGCAGGTCCTAGCAATAAAAGTGAATTTACTGTAGGGTATTTTACTAAGCATGGAGATAGTGCTGTAGATATATTTCCTATTGCTTCATTTGTTAAATCTGAAGTAAGAGAACTTGCCTATTGCTTAAATATACCTGAAAAAATTATAAACAAACCTCCTACAGCTGGTCTTTGGGAAAATCAAACAGATGAAAAAGAAATGGGATTCAGTTATGATGTATTAGATAACTATATAAAAACTGGCAATGGTGATAAAGAAGTTGTAGATAAAATAGAAAAGATGAATAAAAGAAGTGAACATAAGAGAAAATTTCCTCCCATATTTACCTCAGAAAAATAAATCTAGTGAAATAGTTCGTTTTATATGTTAAAATATTATTGTTATTGATAGAAGGAGGTTAGAAACGGTATGGCAGGACATTCAAAATGGTCGAATATTAAAAGAAAAAAAGGAAAAGAAGATGCTGCTCGTGGTAAAGTTTTTACAAAACTAACTAGGTATATTACTGTAGCTGTTAAAGAAGGTGGAGATGATCCAGAGTACAATCCTGCACTTAAGGCTGCTATAGAAAAGGCTAAGGCTGAGAATATGCCTAATGATAATATAGATAGGGCAATTAAAAAAGCTGCTGGAAGTCAAGATGCTAACAACTTTGAAGAAATTAAATATGAAGGATATGGCCCAGCAGGAATAGCAGTATTTGTTACTTCTCTAACAGACAATAGAAATAGGACTGCTTCAGATGTAAGACATGCTTTTGATAAATTTGGTGGAAACTTAGGTCAAACAGGATGTGTTTCATTTATGTTTGATAGGAAAGGCGTACTTGCTATAGAAAAAAATAATAGTATAGATGAAGAAGAGCTCATGATGGAAGCTATTGAACTTGGAGCAGAAGATTTTAGTTCAGAGGAAGAAGTATTTGAAATAATCACAGCTCCTGGGGACTTTAATAATGTAAGAGACACATTAAAAGAAAATGGATACAGTTTTGTAACAGCAGAAACTTCTTTCATACCACAAAATACTGTAGAACTTAAAAATGAAAAAGATATTAAAAACATGGTAAAACTCATAGAGAGTCTTGAAGACAATGATGATATTCAAGAAGTATACCATAATTGGGAAATCCCTGATGATTTAGAAATTGAGTAGATTATAGAGGTCTAATACCTAAAAAATCGAAAAAAGAGAATTGAATAATGATATACGTATATATAAATTATTTATAATTTAGTATTTAACAGTATCCCATTTTTATATATGAGAAAAATATAAAAATGGGATATTATATTTTAAATAATGTACAGAAACTTGTAATAATATGCTAAATATTATATATGAATTTATTAATTAAATTTTAAAGGAGATGATTTTATGATTTTAATAAAAGAATTTGAATTTGATGCAGCTCATAATCTTATTCATTATCATGGGAAATGTGAAAAATTACATGGTCATACTTATAGACTTGTAGTAAAGTTAGAAGGAAAACCAGATGAAGAAGGAATGATTTTTGATTTTGTAGAATTAAAAAATATAGTTAATGAAAAAATAATAAGTAAATTTGATCATGCTTATTTAAACAATATTATTTCTCAACCTACTGCTGAAAATATAGCTATGTACACATGGAAAAATCTTGAGAAATATGTTAATAGGAATAATTGTAGTCTCTATGAGGTTGAAGTGTGGGAAACTAAAACTAGTGGTGTTATATATAGGGGTGAATAAAAATGGAAGACATACAAAAACAAATAGATACAAGGAATATAGCCCTCAAAAAAGTAGGTATTAAAGATTTTAAATGGCCTATATCTGTTCTTGATAAAGAAAATAAAAGGCAGGATACTATTGCTCAAATAGATGCAGCTGTAAGTCTTTCCCATGATATAAAAGGTACACATATGAGTAGATTTGTTGAAATTATAAAAAAGATGAAAAGAGTTTCTCCTAAAAGTATTGAAGAAACTCTTGATGACATGACAAAAAAGTTAGATTCTAAATCAGCATATATGAAAATAGGCTTTGATTATTTTATTAAAAAAGTTTCACCAGTTACTGAAATAAAGTCTTTAACAGATATAAGATGTTATTATAAAGCTACAAAAGAAGAAAAATTGAAACTTCTAATGGGCATTTCTGTACCTGTTATAACATTGTGTCCTTGTTCTAAAGCAATAAGTGAGTTTGGTGCTCACAATCAAAGAGCTATCGTTGATATTTTAGTTGAGATGAATAGTCGTGTTTGGATTGAAGAAATAGTTAAAATAGCGGAAGAAAGCTCTAGTTCCCCTGTTTATCCTCTTCTTAAAAGAAAAGATGAAAAATATATTACAGAGCAATCTTATTTAAATCCAAGATTTGTAGAAGATGTGGCAAGAGAGGCTGCTTTAAAACTTGAGAAAAATAAAAAAATTGATTGGTATAGTGTAAAGGTAGAAAGTATAGAGAGCATTCACAATCACAGTGCTTTTGCCTATACAGAAAAAGGTTATATATTATAAATCTTAAAACTTGAAAGGAGAGTTTATTATGAGGTATATAGAATTAAAAGATGGAACAATTTACAAATTTAAAAATATGAAGATAATGGGCATAATAAATGTTACAGATAACTCCTTCTATTCAAATTCAAGAGTATATAGTGTAGAAAATGCAGTGAATAGAGGAATTGAAATGATAGAATGTGGAGCAGATATTTTAGATATAGGTGGAGAGTCTACTAGGCCTGGTTCTAATCCAATAACTGTTGAAGAAGAAATACAAAGAGTAGTTCCTGTTATTAGTGGTATTAGACAAAAAAACAAAGATATACTAATCTCTGTAGATACTTATAGAAGTGAAACTGCAGAGGAAGCAATAAAGGCAGGTGCAGATATTATTAATGATATATCAGCTATGACTTTTGATGAAAATATGGCAGATATAGCCATAAAGTATAATGTTCCTATCATACTTATGCATATTAAAGGTAAACCAAAAGATATGCAAAAAAATCCCCACTATAATGATGTTATTAAAGAAGTTAAAGATTTTTTAGAAGAAAGAATAAACTATGCTATAAATAGGGGAATTAAAAAAGATAAATTAATACTTGATCCAGGAATAGGATTTGGAAAAAGTTTTGATCATAATATAAAACTTATAAAGAATATAAATGAATTTTTAATATTTGATTTGCCAGTACTTCTTGCAGTATCAAGAAAGTCTTTTATAGGTCAGGCTCTCAGTGGTATTCCTGTAGAAGAATGCCTAGAGGGTACTATAGCAGTTTCATGTTATGCAGCTTTGAAAGATGTTGATATAATAAGGGTTCATGATGTATTAGAAAATAGTAGAGCTATAAAGATGACAGAGGTGTTAAAATGAATACTGTATATATAAGCTTCGGGAGCAATATAGGATATAGAGAGAAAGCTATTGAAGATGCACTGTATTTAATAAATCAAAATGGAATGAAAATAACTAGAATGTCAAATATATTTGAAACAGAACCCTATGGATATACAAAGCAACCAATTTTTTTAAATGGAGTAGTAGAAGTAGAAACAGAATTAAGTTGTAGAAATGTATTAGAAAGACTTCTTTATATAGAGAAAAAAATAGGACGAGTTAGAAAATTTAAATGGGGTCCACGGATTATTGATCTTGATATTATATTTTTTAATGATGCACTATATAATGAGGAAGACTTAAAAGTTCCTCATCCTGATATGCAGAATAGAGATTTTGTTCTTAAGCCTTTATGTGATATATGTCCTGATTTTATTCATCCAGTTTTTAAAAAGACAATTAAAGAGCTTTTGGACGATTTAAAATAATGATATATAAGAAATTTTTTCAAATAAGTAAAGTCACAAAAGCAAGACTTTTCACATTTTAAAATATAAAAAAATTTAATTTAGATATACTAAAAATAAAATTGAAAATAGGATAAAAGGAGTATTTTTATGTAAAATTATAACACAATTAAACATTAAAGTAGGAATAGAAATAGGAGGTTTTTATGAAGAAAATTGTAGCTCTTATGGGAAGTCCAAGGAAAGGTAAAAATACAGATATAATACTTAATTCTTTACTCAAAGGGATTAATAAGAAAGATTATAGTGTACATAAAATATATTTAGCAGAAAAAAATTTAACGTGTTGCACAGCTTGTGATTCCTGCAAAAGAGATGGGCAATGCATATTAGAAGATGATATGCGTGAAATATATGATTTGTTTGATGAAGGTGATGTGTTTATTTTAGCTTCACCCTTGTATTTCAATTCAGTAAGTAGTTTAACAAAAATAGTTATTGATAGATGTCAGAGATATTGGTCATTAAAATGTTCTTTAAATAAAATTTATAGGAAATATAAAAAAAGAATAGGTATATTTTTATCGGTAGGTGGAGCAGATTTTGAACATGATCAATTTCAAGCGTGTATAAAGACTATAGATCTATTTTTTAAATCAATAGATGTTAAATATGTAGGTAACTATTTGGTTTCTGGAACAGATAAAAAAGCTATATGGAATAGGAAAGATTTACTTGAAGAAGTTCAGGACATAGGTAGAAATATAGAAAAAACATCTTGTTTTTATATTCACAGGTAGAAGTTTTTCTATGTGTATTCAGCATAGATATAATTTAACGATAAAAGCTAGCTATAGGTTTAGCAATAGAAATTTAAGTCTTTAAGTATAAAAAACTCTAGTTTAAAACATACTAAAAGTAAGTTTGAATTTAGAAAAGAAGGAGTGTAGTTATGGATAATAATCAAAACTTTGAAGAGATAAAGGAAAGATTTAAAAATGCTAGTGTAGATGAGAAAATAAGAATATATACTACTACTCAAGGTTTAACTGTAGAACAATTTAAAGAACTACTCAGAATGTTTCCACTTAAATATCTAGATAAATTGGAAAAAGCTATGGCTTAAAAGCTGTCTCAAATACTTTGAGACAGCTTTTACTGTTATAATTCAAAAATATGGGTATAATTAAAATAAAATTTGAAAGGTGGAAAGAAATGGATAGAACAATATCTATATTATTTTCAATTTTTTTACCCATAGCTATTTTATTACTTAGTGTAAATGTCATAGCATTTAATGAAAATTTTTATGCTAAAAAGTATGATGAATATAACATTACCTATAGTACAAATATTGAAAAAGATGAACTAATGGACTTAACAACTAAATTATTTAAATATTTAAGGGGGGAAGAAAATAATAGCAAAATTGAAAAGTATTTTAATAAAAAAGAGCTTATGCATTTAGAAGATGTAAAAACTCTGTTTAATAAAGGATTTGTATTGAGAAATATTTCTATATCTATTTTATTAATTAGTATTATATATTTATTATTTAATAAACCTAAGAATCTAGCTGTATATGGAAGAAATTCTTCTATTATATCCCTTGGTATTATTTTAGCATTCTTTATTTTGTATTTAATAGATTTCAATAAATATTTTACTTATTTTCATTTAGTATTATTTGATAATGATTTATGGTTATTGAATCCAAATGTAGATATTTTAATTAGAATATTTCCTGAAGAAATATTTATAGACCTTCTAAATAACATAGTGTTATTATTTGTAATTATTATGTCAATAATACTAGTAATTACAAATTTATATATTGGAAGGGTGAAGGGGAATGTTAAATGAGGAAAGCTTAACTGATAGTTTAAAAAGAAGATTGAAAGATTTGAAAAGAAGAAAGAATATAAAAAATTATTATTTAAAAAAAATAAAGGGAGGCAAAAGTTATAATGCAGTATTACTAGATAGCTTAATCATAAAATTTATAATGACTTTATTATTTTTTATAGTGCTTATTTCCAAGACTGGGTATTTTATACTTTCCCTAATAATTTCTTTATTATTTCTCTTTTCAGTTTTATATGCTAGTTATTATATAAAAGCAAAAAAATTCAATAAAAAAGTCATTGAAATAAATAAAGATATAGTTAACAGAAAGATTATGAAAGAAATTAATTACTTTACAAATGATGAGTTTATTCAGTATGTAAGAGAAATTTTTGAAAAATACTATAATATCTCTTTTGATGAATATAAAGAAAATATAGATTTAGTTGGGAAAAAATACGATGAAGTATGGGCGATAAAATGTTTTAAAACATCTCAAGAAGATAGAATTTCTAAAAAAGATATAAGAGATTTTAAAGATGAAGTGGATGAAATTGGAATTGAAAGGGGAATAGTTGTAACTAATTCCTATTTTGTAAGTGGAATGAAAACAGAATATGAAGGTATTATTGAACTAGTAGATTTTGATTCATTAGTATACATGGTTAAAGAAATAGGAGAATATCCATCAAAAGAAGATGTAGAAGAAATTATTATAAGTAGATATGAAGAGAATAAAAAGGATATATCAAAAAGGAAAGGTCATGTATTTTCTAAAACTAAAGTGTTTAAATACTTATTTTTGAGCTTTTGTTTATTTATATTATCAACAATGACAATATATAGCTTTTATTACATGATTATGGCTTTTATTTCCTTATCTTTAGCTATAGTATCTGTATTCTATGAATACTTTCAGAAACTAATATTTAAAGAAACGGAAGAGGAATAAAACTTCTGCCTTCACAGGTAGAAGTTTTTCTATTACAATTATATAGTAAGGAGAAGGGAGAGAATACATATGATACGTTTTTTAACAGCAGGTGAATCTCATGGAAAAGAATTAGTAGGAATATTAGAAGGAATTCCCGCAAATATGGATATAGATTTAGATTTTATCAATAATGAATTAAAAAGAAGGCAAAAAGGTTATGGAAGAAGCGAAAGAATGAGTATGGAAAAAGATGATATGGTTATATTATCTGGAATAAATAAAGGAAAAACCACTGGAAATCCTATTAGCTTTAAAATTAAAAACAGAGGATATTTAGAAGTACTTGGAAAAATAAATAGACCTAGACCTGGTCATGGAGATTTATCTGGAGCTATAAAGTATAATCAAAAAGATGATGTAAGGAATGTATTGGAAAGAGCTAGTGCAAGGGAAACAGCAGCAAGAGTAGGTGTTGGTAGTATATGTAAGGTTCTTCTAAAGAACTTAGATATAGAAATATACAGTCATGTAATTCAAATAGGCGGAATAGAATCATCAAAATCTATCTATAATAAGGGAAATATAGAAGATATAAAGAATGCTGATCATTCTATTATAAGGGTAGTAGATAGTATAGCAGAGGAAAAAATAATTAAAAAGATTAGAAAAACTAAAGAAAAGGGAGACACATTAGGAGGAACAATTGAATTAATTGGAGTAAATATTCCAGTAGGATTAGGTAGTTATGTTAGTTGGGATAGAAGATTAGATGGAAAAATTGGTCAAAGCATGATGAGTATACCTGGAATAAAGGCTGTAGAGATAGGGAATGGCTTAGAAAGCGGAAAGAGCTATGGCTCAGAAATTCATGATGAAATTTTTTATGAAAAAAATTATTTTAGGAAAACTAATAATGCTGGTGGTATAGAAGCAGGAGTATCCAATGGAGAGGATATAATAGTTAGATGTACTATGAAGCCTATACCTACCCTTAAGAAGCCTTTAAAGAGCATAGATATGAATACAAAGAAGACATCTTTAGCTCAAGTAGAACGTTCAGATGTATTAGCAGTACCTTCTGCTAGTATAGTTGCAGAAAATATGCTTGCCTATATATTAGCAGAAGAGATAATGCTAAAATTTGGTGGAGATAGTATAGAAGAATTAAAGAAAAATTATAAATTGAGTATTTAGTAGGTGATAATATGAATATAGTCATTGGAAATCATATATTTGATAAAATGGAAAATTTTCTAAATAAAAATACAAAAGGAAATATTTTTTTAATTACAGATGAAAATGTGGGGAAATACTATTCAGATAAAATTCTTCATTATTTATCAAATTTTAAGGTTAATGTATATACTTTAATACCAGGTGAAGAAAACAAAAATTTAAATGTAGTGAAAGATATATATAGTCGACTCATAGACTTAAATTGTGATAGAAATACAGTGATAATAAGTTTTGGTGGTGGGGTAGTAGGAGATATTGCAGGGTTTGTAGCTTCAACTTATTTAAGAGGAGTAGATTATGTTCAAATACCTACTACATTATTATCTCAAATAGATAGTAGTATTGGAGGAAAAGTTGGAGTAGACTTTAAAGGTTATAAAAATATGATAGGTTCTTTTTATTTCCCTTTAGCTACTTTTATAGATATAGAATTGCTTAAATCTTTAAACAAAAGAAATATAACATCAGGAGTTGGAGAACTTTTGAAATACGGCCTTATATATGATTATAATTTTTTTGAGTTTTTATCTTCTAATATAGATAATATTTATAATTTTGATAATAAAGTATTGAAAATAGCTATAGAGAAGGCTGTTTATATTAAAGAAAAAATAGTTTCAGAAGATAAAAGAGATAAAGGAATAAGAAAAATACTAAATTTCGGACATACTATAGGTCATGGAATTGAATCCTTTTATAACTTTCAAAGATTTAATCATGGAGAAGCTATTATATTAGGAATGATATATGAAAGTTTTATTGCCAAGGAAATAAGGTTAATAGATGAAAAATATTTTAATGAAATATTTAAGGTCTTAAATAGACTAGTAAATCCAGAGGCGTTCAACCAAAAGGAAATAAATGAAATATTAAATAAAATGACGTATGATAAGAAAAATGAAAAAGACAAAATTGTATTTATTCTTCCAGTAGGTAAAGGAAAGGTTGAAATATTTAATGATATTGAAATTAATTTAATTAAAAAAACTCTAAGTGGTGATTGGATATGGAAATAATAGGTGGAAATAGGTTTTTAAAAGGTGAAATAAAAATACCAGGAGATAAGTCAATATCTCATAGAAGTATAATACTAAGTTCTATAGCTGAAGGAGAAACAGAAATATATAACTTCTTAGATTCAGAGGATACTAAAGCTACTATAGATTGCTTCAGAAAAATGGGAATATCTATTGATAAAGATGGAGAAAAGCTAGTTGTGAAAGGCAAAGGTTTAAAGGGGCTTGCCCCTCCAGATTGTATATTAGACTGTAAAAATTCTGGGACTACTATGAGACTTATAAGCGGTGTATTAGTAGGACAGAACTTTTCTACAATATTAACGGGAGATAATTCTTTAAATAATAGACCTATGAGCAGAATAATTAATCCCTTAAAAAGAATGGGAGGAAATATTGAAGGATTAGATAATGAATATCCTCCATTAAAAATAAGGCCTATTTCTAATTTAAATGGAATTTATTATAAAATGCCTGTAGCAAGTGCTCAGGTAAAATCTGCAATACTCCTTGCTTCTCTTTATGCAGAAGGAGAAACTATAATTGAAGAAAAAGGACCTTCCAGAGATCATACTGAAAGAATGCTTAATTATTTTGGTGCAAGAATTAATAAAAATAATAATTTGATTTCATTAAAAGGTGGCTCTAGATTAGAGGGACGAAAAATATTTATTCCAGGAGATTTTTCTTCTGCCTCGTTTTTTATAGTTGCAGCTTTAATTTTAGAAGGTTCAGAAATAGTTATAAAGGATGTAGGAGTAAATGAAACTAGAGTGGGACTTTTACATGTTCTTAAAGAAATGGGGGGGAATATCGAGATAGATAATGTAAAAAATTTCAATAATGAACTAGTAGGTGATATATATGTTAAGTATTCTAAACTTAAAAGCACAAATATATATGGAAATAAAATAGCTACATTCATAGATGAGATACCAATATTAGTAGTTGCTGCTACATTTGCAGAAGGAACTACAACTATAAATGATGCCAGTGAACTAAAGTATAAAGAAAGTGATAGAATAAAAGTTATGACAGAAGAAATGAACAAAATGGGAGCTTCAATAAAAGCCCTTGAAGATGGTATGATAATCGAAGGCGGCTCTTCATTAAAGCCAGCAAAACTAAATAGCTATAATGATCATAGAATTGCTATGGCTCTTTTTATTGCTGCATTAAAGGCAGAAGGAAAATCTTATATACTAGGTTCAGAATGCATAAATATATCTTTTCCTACATTTTTCGATATTCCAATAAGGAAAATCGACTAATTATTTGATTTTTCTACAATAAAGTCATATAATATTACAAGTGATTATTTCAATAATTGGTGTAAACTTATATAGATTTTAAGGAGGAGTATTAAATGAAAAAAGAATTACCAATAGCTATGTCAAATAAACATATTCACTTATCACAAGAACATTTAGAAATTTTATTTGGAAAAGGTTATGAGTTGACTAAAAAGAAAGACTTATCCCAACCAGGCCAATTTGCGGCTGAAGAAAGAGTAGAGATTGTTGGAACTAGAGGAAGTTTAAAAGTTAGAGTATTAGGACCAGTTAGGAAAGCTACTCAAGTAGAAGTATCAGTAACAGATGCTTTTACCCTTGGAGTTAGATCAGAAATCAGGAACTCTGGTGACATAGAGGGAACACCAGGGTTGAAGATAGTAGGACCTGAAGGTGAAGTTGAGTTAGATAAGGGAGTTATTGTAGCTGCAAGACATATTCATATGTATACGGATGAAGCTAAGGAATTTGGAGTTAAAGATGGAGATATAGTTAAAGTAAAAGTTGATGGGTTTAGAGGCTTGACATTTGATAATGTATTAGTTAGAGTTGGAGAAGGACATAAATTAGAAATGCATGTAGACATGGAAGAAGGAAATGCTGCAGGCATTAAAAATGGAGATCTTGTAGAAATAATAAAGTAATGGGGGTATATTATGAAAAATATAGGTTCTATGATTGATCATACTTTACTTAAGCCAGAAGCAACATCGGAAATGATTGAAACACTGTGTAAGGAAGCTAAGGAATACGGTTTTTTTTCAGTTTGTGTAAATCCATATTATGTAAAGCAAGTTAAAGAAGAATTAAAGGGCAGTGAAGTAAAAATAGCCACAGTCATAGGATTTCCACTAGGAAATACAACTAAGGAAGTAAAGGCTTTTGAGTCATCTGAGGCTATTAAAAATGGTGCTGATGAATTAGATATGGTGATCAATATAGCAGCTTTAAAGAATAGGGATTATGATGTAGTTGAGGAAGATATAAAGGCTGTAGTAGATGCAGCAAATGGCAGTGCATTAGTAAAAGTAATAATAGAAACCTGTCTTTTAAATGATGATGAAAAGAAAAAGGCTTGTGAAATAGCTAAATCTGCTGGTGCTGATTTTGTTAAAACTTCTACTGGATTTAGTACAGGGGGAGCTACTGAGGAAGATGTAAAACTTATGAGAGAAACTGTAGGAGAAAATTTAGGAGTTAAAGCTTCTGGCGGCATTAGAGATTATGAAACTGCCAAGAAAATGGTAAATGCAGGAGCTAGCAGAATAGGAGCTAGTTCTTCTGTAAAAATTGTTAAGGAAATAAATAATTAAAAAAATATATATGAAATTTATAAACAAAGACTGCCTAAATTAAAGGCAGTCTTTATTACATTTTTGGAAAAATATTATAATAATTGCCTTAATAGACTGGTAAATCATGATTATTATATAGATATATGGGTATCTTAAATTGTAGGGGAAAATAAAGGAGGTTTATTAAATGAGTCAATACCATGAACCTGTAGAGTTGTTAGATGAGAAAGCTAGGAATATTGTAAGGGCATTAAATAGTCTTAAAGAGGAAGTAGAAGCTGTAGATTGGTACAATCAAAGAGTAGTAGCATCAAAAGATGAAGAGCTTAAAAAAATAATGGCTCACAATAGAGATGAAGAGATAGAGCATGCTTGTATGACTATAGAATGGCTAAGAAGAAATATGCCTGCTTGGGATGAGGAACTAAAAACTTATCTTTTCACTGAAGGACCTATAACTGAATTGGAAGAAGAGGCAATGGCAAAAGGAAATAATGATGATGGGGAAAAACAAATAAATGATAGTAGTTTAAATTTAGGGGATTTAAAATAGGGAAGGAGGAATACAAATGCTCAATAGACAATTGGCACCTATAACAGAAGAAGCTTGGAAGGAAATTGATGAAAGGGCAAAGGAAGTTTTGAGATCTTACCTTTCTGCCAGAAAAGTAGTTAGCGTAGAAGGTCCTAGGGGATGGGATTATACAGCTATAACTGAGGGAAGATTAGAAAATATAAGAGAAGGAAATGATGTGTGCTTTGGTAATTATAGTGTATTGCCATTGATAGAAGTAAGGGCAGAATTTGAAATGAATCGCTGGGAATTAGATAATATAATGAGGGGAGCAAAGGATATAGACTATGAACCTCTTGAAAAAGCTGTAGAGAAAATAGCTTTGTTTGAAGAAGATGCTATATATAATGGACTTAAAGAGGCTAAGATAAAGGGAATATTAGATATCTCAAAGGGGAAGGAAATAAAGCTTGGAAGAGATAGTACTTCTATATTGAAATCAATAGCAAAGGGAGTACTAAAATTAAAAGAAGTATATGCTGATAGCCCTTATGACTTAATAATCGGAAAAGATATATATGAAATAGTACAATCAGAAAATCCAGGATACCCTTTAGATAGAAAAATAAAAGATTTAATTAAAGGAGATATAGTATTTAGCCATGTAATAGATGGTGCAGTACTAATTCCCCATGCTCATGAAGATTTAGAGTTTACTATAGGTCAAGATTTTTCTATAGGATACCAATCAAATGATAACAAAAATGTTAGATTTTTTATTACTGAGTCTTTTACATTTAGGATTTTAGATCCAAGTATTATAGTTAGTTATAAATTATAATATATTCACTCCTTAAATTATATTTGCCAAAGCTTTAGAATGAGATAAATTTTATAGCTTTGGCAAATATTTTTTTATGATATCATTTTAAATTTAAGGAGTCAAAATTTATAGTACGAAAAGCAGAGAAATTACAAAAAGCTGAAAAAACATTATAGCTTTTAACTAACTTCCATACAGCTGCTTGATTATTAATATTGGCTGAGGTAAGGACAATATCTGCAATATAACTTATAGTAACTTGACTCCATTATAAAATACAAAAATTTGCATTCCATGTATCAATTGCTTATACTAATAGGGAAAAGTTTAGAGCCATTAATTATTAATAAAATCTTAGTAAGAGAATCACTATTATACGAATTTTTATTTTGCAGTATTATGTTAAATAGATACTTTTATCTATGAATAGGAAGAAAGTGGGGAGACTTATGGGTGGCAATATTTTAATTGTAGACGATGAACAGGCTATAGCAGATTTAATTGAAGTTTATCTAAAAAATGAAGGCTTTACAGTATACAAATTTTATAGCGGTCAGGATGCGCTCAGGTGTGTTAAGTCGGAAAAATTGGAGCTTGCAATACTAGACATAATGTTGCCAGATATTGATGGTTTTACTCTTTGTCGAAAAATAAGAGAAAATTATAATTTCCCTATTATTATGCTGACGGCTAAAGAAGAAGAAATCGATAAAATTACTGGACTAACACTGGGAGCTGACGATTATATTACAAAGCCTTTTCGTCCTTTAGAGCTAGTTGCTCGTGTCAAGGCGCAGTTGCGTAGATTTACAAAATATAACTTTGTCGAGCCGTTGTGTGAGGAAAGGCTAATTGAATTCTCAGGGTTAGTTTTAAATAAGGATACTCATGAATGTACATTAAACGAAAGGCCTCTTGTCCTTACTCCTACAGAGTTTTCTATTTTGTGGGTGCTATGTTCCAATCGAGGACGTGTAGTTAGTTCTGAGGAGTTGTTCCAAGAGGTATGGGGGGAAGATAAATATTTCAGCAATAGTAATAACACAGTGATGGTACACATCCGTCATTTGAGGGAAAAAATGCATGATTCTGCAGAGCATCCTAAATATATTAAAACAGTATGGGGAGTTGGCTATAAAATTGAAAAATAATGGAAAGAGCATTTTAAAAGCTGGTCTTATCATCTTTGCAACTATTCTGTTTTGTTTAGGTACGGTATGGTTTGTAGATCAAGTATTTAACGGAGTATTTAAAGAGTGGTTTTATAATAGATTTTCTACTAATCCTGAATATTCAAGGTACGGAGAATTAGGAGTCATATTTAGAAGTTGGTCTGAAATAAAAAAAATTGTCATTAGTGTATTTTTTGCTTTTGTAATAATTATAGTGTTATGTTCAAGTATTTCAGCATATTTTTATGCACGCTATAGAAGTAAAAAAGACATCACCTTTATTGCAGATTTCATGAGTTCCTTTATGAATTCAAACAGTGATGGATTAACGTTGCCAAAAAAATACTCTGAAATTGAAATTCAGCTTATTAGGATAAAGGGAATTTCACAAAATCATCAGCAACTTATGCAGGTGGAAATGCAGCGAAAAAATGATCTAATTACTTATTTGGCACATGATCTAAAAACACCACTTGCTTCAGTAATCGGATACTTGAGTCTTTTAGATGAAGTACCAGATATGCCAGTAGAGCAAAAAGCAAAGTACGTTGGAATAGCTTTAGAAAAAGCATATAGGCTGGAGGAACTGATCAATGAGTTTTTTGAAATTACAAGATTTAATTTGCAGTCTATTGTCTTGAATAAAAGAAAAATAAAACTTGCTTTTATGCTTCAACAGATGGTTGACGAATTTTACCCTATGCTCATACCACAGGGAAAACAGGTCATTATTCATGCCCCTGATAATCTTATTTTAGTAGGAGATGCCGATAAGCTTGCTAGGGTTTTCAATAATATTCTAAAAAATGCCATTGCTTATAGTTATGAAAATAGTGTTATTGATATTTCAGCAGCTCAACAGGACGAAAATATCGTTATTACCTTTATTAATCAAGGTGATCCAATTCCTCCACAGAAGTTGGATACTATTTTTGAGAAATTTTATAGACTGGACTTTTCTCGTTCCACAAGCACTGGTGGAACTGGGTTGGGTTTAGCAATTGCTAAAGAAATAGTTACGGCACATGGTGGAACGATTACAGCTAAGAGCAATGAGGAACATACAATATTTACTATAAATCTTCCGTCTTAAGAGAATATTAAGATATTCATAAGACAAAATTCCAACATAATTCCTTCTTTTGTGATTAAATAGAATCATCACAAAAGAAGGAGATGTTTTATTATGGTATCAGAAAATATAAAGAAAAAATTAAGAATGAGAATAATTTTGATATTTCTCTCTATGGTTATCATTGCTGCTGTTATTTATAAATCTATCCTTATACCTAGAAATCAGTTAGGTGAAAAAAATCAGTTGGATAATAAAAGTCAGTTGGATCATCTTATTTCTATACCTTCTGACGGATTGTATAGTACTCATGCAATTTTGATACGTTTAAAGGACTATGCAGTTATGATGCAAAAAGAGAGCGAAGAAAAAATTTATCCAGCTTCTTTGACTAAAATGATGACAGCAATTATTGCAATTGAAAAATTGTCAAATTTGCAGGAGGAAATTACACTTTCCGATTCTATGTTCAATGAACTATACTATGCAAATGCTTCAATGGCTGGTTTCCAACCAAATGAGAATGTGAGGGCAATTGATCTGTTATATGGGGTTTTGCTTCCAAGCGGTGCAGAGTCTTGTATTGGGCTTGCCGATAAAATTGCAGGATCAGAGCAGAAATTTGCAGAAATGATGAATCAAAAGGCGGCAGAGCTTGGCATGAATGATACTCATTTTGTAAATGCGACTGGACTTCACGATGAAAATCACTATACAACAGTTAAGGATATGTCTATACTTCTTAGCTATGCATTGCAGAATGATACATTTCGTAAAATTTTTACTTCTTCCCGACATGCCACCAATCCTACGAATAAGCACCCTAACGGAATAACTTTTTACAGCACTATGTTTAGTAAACTTAAAGATTCAAGCATTATTAACGGAAAAATTTTAGGAGGGAAAACTGGATATACTGATGAGGCTGGCTTATGTCTTGCAAGTCTTGCTAAGGTAGATGGAAAAGAATATGTTTTAGTTACAGTTGGGGCTAAAGGAAATCCAAAATCTGAGCAGTATAATATTAGTGATGCATTGGCAGTGTATAATAGATTAGGAAAAGAATAAGTTCTTTATAATATTATCTTAAGACTTTGATAAGTTAAAATTCTAATACCATCTGTTTGAATTTAACAAGGTGATACTATTTGTGGATTATGTATGGATTGAGTTTTGAGTAATGAAATCTAATTATAAAATGACTCAAGAAAAAGAGTATAGTGCCATAGCTAAAATCTAGACTTTATTTTTAAAGATGACATTAAGCAAGTGGAAAACTTTCACATGAATTATATTTGAGACCAGGATAAATTCTTATCAGTTTATACTGAGCTTATTAATATATTTATTTACTTATATAAATTTTTATGATAAAATTTTTCAGGACAAGGGATTATAAAAATATACATTTTTGTCTATAATGAGGTGATATAGTAAATGAAAAATAAAGCAGTAGTTTTAGGAGCTAATTATTATATTGGTCTCAGTATAATACGTTGTTTAGCTATTCATAATATACCAGTTGTTGCAATTGATTATTCTAAAAAGGGTACATATGGTTTTCATTCTAAGTATTTATCAGAAAAATTAATTGGTCCTGATTGTAAAAAAGATCCCCAAGGTCTTTTATCTTTTTTAGTTGATTATGGCAAAAAACAAGAAAAGCCTCCAGTATTACTTCCTACAGCAGATGGATATGCAGAATTTATTGATAGATATTTACATACTTTAAGAAAATATTATTTAATAAATCAAACAGAACAGGGATTATTTACAAAAGTTATAAATAAGGAAACTCTCCATTCTTTAGCTAGAGAACATAATATATTGGTTCCAGAAACTATATATGTAGATGAAGAGGATTTTGAAATAAAAGTTAAAGAAAATATCAAGTTTCCATGTTTGGTGAAGCCAACAAATTCACCAGAATTTGTATCTCATTTTAGGAAAAAACTATTTAAAGTCTACAATATGGAAGAATTAAAAGATGCAATAAGAAGATCTAAAGATGCAAATTTAGAAGTAATAGTCCAAAGGATTATTCCAGGATTTGATGATCATATGTATACTTTTGATGCTTATCTAAATCAGGATTCAAAAGTAAGTCATTGGATGACATGTCAAAAATTAAGACAGTTTCCTATAAATTATGGTGCATCTGTATATACTATACAAAAGCATGTACCTGAATTATATAAAATAGGAGGAAAGTTTTTGGAGGACATTGGATTTAAAGGTTTTGCGGAAATAGAATTTAAGAAGGATGCCGATACTGGTAAGTTTTATATGATAGAAATAAATGCTAGAACTACAAACCTCAATAGTTTATTATATAAAGCAGGAATTAATATGCCTTATTTAGCCTATAGTGAATTAACTGGACAACTTCCTGAAGCCTATGCCATAGAAAAGGATACTAATATAGCTTTTTGGTATGCCTATGAGGATTTTTTAGCAATAAAAGACTATAGAAAATCTAACCAATTAAAATTAGGAGAAATCCTTAAAACATTTAATAGGCCTAAAGCCTATGCAATTTGGGACATAAAAGATCCAAAGCCTGCATTTGCTTTCTTAGGGAATAAGACAAAACGGGCATTTAATAAATTTTTTGGACAATAAAATAATTAATAATGTGGGGAGATGAGCAAATGATAAAACTATCTAAATTGCTTAAGTCCATAGAAGTAGTTAAATCTTTTAATGAAAAAGAAATGGATATCAAAGGTATTAGTTATAATTCTAAAGAAGTTAAAGAAGGATATTTATTTGTATGTATAAAAGGTTATAAAACTGATGGACATAAATATATACCACAGGCTATTAAAAATGGAGCAAAGGGAATTATAGTTGAAGATGTGCAGGATATACCAGAAATTCCTCAATTTCAAGTTAAGGATTCTCGAAAAGCTTTATCAGCCCTAAGTGCTAGATTTTATGGATATCCATCAAAAGATATGAAAGTTATTGGTATCACTGGGACTAATGGAAAAACATCTACATCTTTTTTGACAAATACTATATTAGAAAGCCATAGATTAAAAACAGGGCTTATTGGCACTATTATGGTTAAGTATGGTAGTTATTTAAAACCATCTATTTTAACTACTCCAGAATCCCTTGATCTTCAAAATTATTTCTACCAAATGAGAAAAGAAAATATATCCCATACTGTAATGGAAGTTTCATCATCTGCTTTAGAATTAAATAGGGTGGCTGATGTAGATTATGATATAGTAGCTTTAAATAACATAAGTAGAGAACATATAGATGTGCATGGTTCCTTTGATGAATATTTTAAAATAAAATCCAGTTTAATAAAAAATATAAAAGAAGATGGTTGGGCTATTTTAAATTTGGATTGTCCCTATTCTTCATCATTGATAAATAAAACTAGAGGAAATGTTTTAACATATGGAATAAAAGATAAGAATGGTTATTTATCTATTAGAGATCTAGATCTTTCTACTGGAAGGGCAAAATTCACAGTAGAACTTTCTAAATTCTTAACAGTGGGAAAAACAGAATATAAACATCAAAAGTTTAGGATAGAACTATCAGTACCAGGATATCATTCAGTTTATAATTCCCTAGTGGCTGTTTCCATAGGATTATTATGCCAGGTACCTATAAGTACTATTCAAGAGGCTCTAGGTTCATTTACAGGTGTAGAACGTCGTTTTCAATTTATTTATGATGAAGACTTTAAAATTATTGATGACCATTTTGCAAATTCAGGAAATATAGATGTGACAATGGAAACATTAAGTTTAATGGACTATAAAAATATTCATTTAGTATATGCAATTAGGGGAAATCGTGGCATTGTAACAAATAGTGAAAATGCAGAAACTATTGCTAAATGGATTAAGAAACTAGGTATGAAAGGAATAATTGCAACTAAAAGTAGTTCCCATGTTACAGAAAAAGATAAAGTATCAGATGAGGAGCTAAGAGTTTTTAAAGAGGTAATGGACAGAGAGGGAATTACTGTGTATTTATATGACAAACTTCCTCATGCTATAGATCATGCTTTAGCTAATGTTTCTTCTGGAGATATTATATTGTTGGCAGGCTGTCAGGGTATGGACTATGGTGCTCAAATAACTTTAGAAAAACTTTATAAATTAAGACCTGATCTAAATAAAGAAAGATTACTAGAACCTTTAAAAAGTAGAATAGCAGGAATTGCTTAGTTTGCAGGAGGAGAAGTATATTATGAATGATAAAATAATAGGAATAATCGGTGGCATGGGACCCGAAGCTACAGCAGACCTATATATGAAAATTATTAAGGAGACTAAGGTAAAGGAAGAGCAAGAACATTTCAGGGTTATAATTGACAGTAACCCTAAAATACCAGATAGAACTAGGGCTATATTAGAAAAGGGTGAAAGTCCTGTAAATGCTATAGTGGAAACTGCAAATAACTTAGGTAAGGCAGGAGTTGACATAGGATGTATGCCTTGTATAACAGCCCATTATTTTTTTGATGAGGTACAAAGTCAGGTGCCCTTTAAAATTATAAATGCATTAGAGGAATTAAATTTATATTTAAAAAATAATTACCCTAATATTAAGAATATAGGTATATTAGCTACTACGGGAACTGTTAAGACAGGTTTATTTAACAAATATCTTACAGATTTTAATATTATTTATCCTGACGAAGATACTCAATCTAAAAAGGTAATGGAAGCCATATATGGAGAATCAGGTATTAAAAAAGGAAATACAGGAAAAGAGAATTTAAATTTACTCGTAGAAGCTACTGAAGAATTAGTAGACAAGGGCGCAAAATTAATAATAGGTGGATGTACGGAAATTACATTAGTATTAAAACCTTATAATATAGATAAGCCATTAATTGATCCTATGGATGTAGTAGCTAAAAGTATAGTAAGGTACTAATATAATATTTTAGTGCGAATAGTTTGACAAAATATGAATATTTAGGTATAATGGCATTAAAATTAAACTATTGAATAATTTTAAGGCGTGTAACCATAAGAGGGCAAAAGCCAAAAAAGAAGTTTTTATATTTCTTTTTTGGCTTTTTTGTTTTTGTAAAATTAATGGACAATATGAAGTATATCCATTGCCACAAAATCAAACCTATAAGTGTGAAAGGCGGACAACCTAAGACAGGAAATATTAATAGTCCAGTTTTATATCTTAGTGATTTTCTATTATTAGTATTAGGAGTATTAATAAATTACAATATACTATAATTAGTACTAAATTGACATATCATACAATTTATAGGTGTGTTACTGAAAAACAGGCATAAACCCATATATCAGCTATCATACTTATATATGTGTTATGCCTTTTTAAACAAAGTTTTGTCTTTTTAGTATCGCGGGGGTGGATGAATATGAGTAGTAAGAAATATCTAGTAAACAAGGTATTTAATAATAATGTACTTCTTGCAGTCGATAAAGAAAATGGGAAGGAATTAGTTCTAGTAGGAAAAGGGATTGGCTTTGGCAAAACAAAAAAAGAAGGTAAACTAGTAGAAATAAAAGATGAGCAAGTAGAAAAATCCTTTGTTGCTTTTGATGATAATACAAAAGAAGAATATTATCAGCTCATGGGTTTAATAAATGAAAAGGTTATTGGAGTAAGTGAAGAAATTATAGCTATGTCTGAAGATAAATTTGGTAGATTAAACTCTCATATACATATTGCACTAACAGATCACATTGGATTTGCATTAGACAGGATAAAAACAGGTATGGAAATAAATAATCCATTTATATATGAAATTAAAGCATTATACCCTAAAGAATTTGAATTAGGACAAAAGGCGGCTGAAATTATAAAAGCCAGATTAGGAGTTGAAATTTCAGAATCAGAAATGGGATTTATAGCTCTACATATTCATTCAGCTAGAGAAAATAAGAAAGTAACAGAAACTATAAAGGATACAAAATTTTTAAAAAAATTAATTAACATAATTGAAGAGGATTTGGATATACATTTAAATAACAATGATTTAATGTATAGTAGGCTTGTAAATCATCTACGGATGACTATAATCAGACTAGAAGAAAAAAAGAATATAGAAAATCCTTTACTAAATGCTATAAGAGAACAATTTTATGAATCTTATAAAACAGCAACAAAGGTTGGAAAATATATTGAAAGTGAAAAGAATATACATGTAACAGATGAAGAATTAGGCTTTATGGCTCTTCATATAGAGAGAATTAAGGAAACCGCTAACAATCCAGCACTTAGGTCTTAATGAATTTTATAATATGGTTTTATAAAAATTATCAGATAATTAAAATTTAATATAAAATTAAAGCGTGTTACTGAGCGATATCAGGCATAAGCTTTCTAATATAGTTTTAAACTAACTGTATTAAAATAGCTTATGCCTTTTTTATATGGTGTACAAGTATTTTTGAAATATTTATTAGTAGTTGGCTATTTAAATCGTAGAACAATAATTTAATTACTATAAAAGAAAAGGTGATGTTGAAAGGTTATATCTAAGAAAATAGTATATAGAGGATTAGCAATTATAATAGCATGTGCCTTTGCTATTAGTAATCTTTGGATTACATCGATTTCATATGCAGAAGAAGATTCTTTATTTTAAATGAAGTAATAAGTTTTAATTTATATACTCATAGTAGGAGAATCCAGTCATTCAACATAAGAAAATATAGCAATTATATAAGTTTTGCAATAAGATATGAGATTTTTAAGGTAAGGAGGTGAGTTTTAAATTTAAGGGTAAAAGGAGTTATTATATTAATTTTATTTAGAAATAATAAAAAGGAGGTATTTAAATGAGAAATTTTTTAGGTAAACTTCAAAAATTAGGAAAGGCATTAATGCTTCCAGTTGCAGTATTGCCAGTGGCTGGTATACTATTAAGACTTGGTCAGGAAGATCTTTTAAATGTGCCTTTTATATCTGCTGCAGGAGATGCTCTACTTGGTAAGCTAGATATTTTGTTTGCAATAGGTGTAGCAGTAGGATTATCCTTTGATAATTCTGGAGCAGCAGGTCTTGCAGGGGCAGTAGGATATTTTGTAATAACTGAAGGTGCAGGAGCCATAAACGAAAATATCAATATGGGAGTATTAGCTGGTATTATAGCTGGAGTTGTTGCAGGAAATCTATATAATAAATATCATGATATTAAATTACCAGATTGGTTAGGCTTCTTTGGTGGTAGAAGATTTATACCAATAGTTACATCTTTTATATGTATTATATTAGCTCTTATATTTGGATATATATGGCCACCAATTCAAAATGTTATAGATAGTATAGGAGGATGGATTATAGGAGCAGGAGCATTGGGAGTATTTGTTTTTGGTTTCCTAAATAGGCTTCTTATTCCACTAGGACTACACCATGTTCTTAATAATTTTGTATGGGTTATATTTGGAGAGTATAATGGAAAAACAGGAGATATAGCAAGATTCTTTGCAGGAGATCCAAATGCAGGAATGTTTCAAGCAGGATTTTATCCAATAATGATGTTTGGATTAGCAGCAGCTGCGTTGGCTATGTATAAGACCGCAAAGCCTGAAAATAAAAAGAAGGTAAGTGGTGCATTATTTTCCATAGCATTTACTTCATTTTTAACTGGGATTACAGAGCCAATTGAGTTTATGTTTATGTTCTTAGCACCATCTTTATATGTAATTCACGCTCTTCTTTCTGGAATATCAATGGCAGTAGTTTATAGTTTAGGAATTAGACATGGATTTACTTTTTCTGCTGGTGCCTTCGATTTCTTACTAAATATGAAACTTGCAACTAAAGGATGGCTTCTTATTCCTATAGGATTGGTATTTGGACTTATATACTATCTAATCTTCGTATATGTAATTAAGAAAAAAGATTTACCAACACCAGGTAGAGTAGATGAAGATGGAGGAGATCTAGATACAGTAATAGATGAAAAAGGAATTGATAATTTAGCTGTAGCTTATATAGATGCACTAGGTGGAGTAGAAAATATTGAAAATGTGGACTCTTGTATTACTAGACTTAGAATTTCACTAAATGATAGTACAGGTGTAAGTGAAGAAGAGTTGAAAAAATTAGGAGCTTCTGGAGTTATAAAGCCAAGCAAGAAAAACATACAGGTAATTATAGGGACTAAGGCAGAATTCTTAGCTGATAAGATAAATAATTATTTAAGGGCTAAGAGTAAAAGATAATTTTGATAAATAAATATGGTGACTAATTAGTCACCATATTTATTTTATAAATTAAAGGTAAGGAGATTGTCATGATTAAGAGAATACTAGATTTGAATTCATCTGATATAAAAAATATGGATAAAGAAGAAAAACTTTTAAGTATAAAAACAGGAGAAGGAAGAACCTTAGTTACAGAAGTTATATGTATTGCACCGCCAGCATTATGGGATGTAAGCAATGTAGAATTAGCTTCTGCTTTTGGTTCTGACATTATTTTATTAAATGTATATGATGTAAATGATTCTAAAATTGAGGGATTGCCAGAAAGAAAGGGTATTAGCCCTATAGAACAGGTTAAAAATCTTACAGGTAGATTAGTAGCTGTGAATTTAGAGCCTACTGATTTAGATGAAGAAGTTTCAAATGAAAGATTGAATGTATCTGATGGTAGGGTAGCTACATTAGAAAATGTTAAAAGAATAGTAGAACAAGGGGCAGATATGGTTTTACTCACTGGGAATCCAAAGACAGGTGTAACTAATAGCCAAATAATAAAAATAATTAGAAAAATAAAAGAAAGTATAGGGGATAAAATAATAATTGCAGCTGGAAAAATGCATTCTTCAGGAAGTGAAACAGAAGTAGGATTAAATATCATAAATAAAGATCTGATAAAAAATTTTGTAGAAGCAGGTGCAGATATTATTTTAGTTCCAGCTCCTGCCACAGTACCAGGTATGACTGTAGATTATGTAAGAAATATGATAGAATATATTCATTCACTAGGAAAACTATCTATGACATCCATAGGAACTTCCCAAGAAGGAGCTGATGAATGGACTATTAAAAATATAGCTCTTTATAGCAAAATGGCAGGAACAGATATCCATCACATAGGAGACTGTGGTATGCCTCTAGGAATGGCTACTCCTGAAAATATTATGGCTTATTCGATTGCCATAAAAGGTAAGAGGCATACTTATAGAAGAATGGCTAGATCAGTAAATAGGTAAATTAATATAAAAAAATCTAAAATAACATAAGAAATATAATATATTTTACAAATATTACTATATAAGGAGGCTAAAAAATGTTTAATTTTTTCAAAAAGGATAAATCTTTGTCTATTAAATCTCCTATAACAGGAGAAATTGTTGAAATAACAAAAGTACCAGATGAAGTATTTGCACAAAAAATGGTAGGAGATGGAGTTGCCATAAATCCTACTGATGGAGTCATAGTTTCTCCTTGCAATGGAAAGGTAGTTCAATTGTTTCCTACTAGACATGCTCTAGGGATAGAATCAGATGATGGAGTAGAGATTCTTATCCATATAGGTTTAGATACAGTAGAATTAAAGGGAGAAGGTTTTGAAAGTTTTGTAGAAGTTGGAGATAGAGTGAAAACAGGTGATAAATTGCTAGAAGTAGATTTTGATTTAGTAGAGAAAAAAGGGAAGCCTATTGTAAGTCCAGTTATAATAACTAATCCGGATTTTGTAGAAGGGATTTCTAAAAACTCAGGAAAAGTTATTGCTGGTGAAGATGAGATACTAAAGGTGGAGTTAAAATAAATGGTGGATATAAAAGAAGCTTCTCTTAGTTTTATATATAAAACTAAGAGAAGCTTCTTTAAAAATGAATGAAGTATTATATCCAGAATATTATTTTCAGAGAATGTTTTCTTTTTTTGTAGATGTTATACTATCAAAATATATTTGTGTAGATGCTTTGTTTTTTCAGGATATTTTATGTTTTTTTACAATGTTTAAAAGTTTTAATTTACTAAAGGGAAAATATTTAGTTAGTGTAAATATTTTTAAAAACAAGCGAATATTAAATATTTTAAGAGGGCCATAAATGGATAGTTTATTCTTTATAGCTCTTTTGTTTATTATTGCCATGCATTATTCAATATACATTAATCCAAGTAATAAGTTTGCATGTGAGTTAATAGGGGAAAGTAATATAGGAAAAGATGACATTGTTATAAAGTTATCAAAGGTTAATCTCATTATATTGAAAACCTTAAAAACATTCTATATAATGTAATAGAAAAAGACTGTATTGTTGGGAGGTCGATTAAAATGATATATGTAATAAATAATAGCAATGACCCCTTTTTTAATCATGCTGCAGAAGAATATTTAATAGATAATTTTGATGAAGAAGTGTTTATGCTATGGATAAATAAACCTTCTATATTGATTGGAAGAAATCAAAATACCGTATCAGAAATAAATCTAGATTATGTTGAAGAAAATGGTATTATAGTAGTTAGGAGACTTTCAGGTGGAGGGACAGTATATAATGATTTAGGAAATATGAATTTTACCTTTATTACTTCTAGGGATACCACAAAACCACAAGTGAAAAATAAATTTGAAAAATTTGCATTACCTGTAGTAAAGGCACTTAGATCCCTAGATGTAAATGCTGAATTTACAGGTAGGAATGATATAGCAATAGATGGAAAGAAAATTTCTGGAAATGCCCAATATTTTAGCAAGGACAAGCTTCTTCATCATGGGACTCTTTTATATGATTGTGATATGTCTAAATTATCTCTAGCGTTAAAGAGTAGACCAATAAAGTTTGTGGATAAATCGATAAAATCAACAGGAGCAAGAGTTACAAATATTTCTCATCATATGAAAAAAAAGATGAGCTTATCTGAATTTAGAAATTATTTGCAAGAATATATAATAAAGACTTATGACATAAAGACTATATATGAATTTAATAAAAAAGATTTATATGAAATTAATAAAATAGCTAAAAATAGATTTGCAACATGGGAATGGAATTATGGCAGAAGTCCAAATTATAAATATAAGAATTCTGTAAAATATCCAAGTGGAGTGATAGAATATCATTTAGAAGTTGAAAATGGGAAGATAGAGAATATTTCTATTTATGGAGATTTCTTTGGAGAGAAAAATATACAAGATTTGGAAAAAATCCTAATAGGAGTAAGGCATAGTGCAAAAGATATAGAGATTACTTTACATAAAATAGATATAGAAGATTATATCTATGGTATATTAATAAAGGAATTTATTGATGGATTAATGAATATAGAATCAAATATGGGAGGAGAATAATAGCTTTAAAGAAATAACATGGATTAGAGTAAAATGGATTATTACTACAGATGAAATTATTTCGGCAGAAGTTCTATGGAAAATAATGCATAAAAGATGGGATATTGACAATAATGCTTTTCATCAACTAAAAACATATTGGCATTTAACCTAATGAAATTGTATTTCTTTCCGTGTATTAGAGGCTTTAGAAAGAAAAGTATGCTTTATATAGATATTATTGAAGATATGAGAGATAAAAGATTTACAATAGAAGATAATTGGAATAATCCAATATTTATAAAAACATGATTTGAAAGTAAAATTGGAAATTAATTTTTTAGAATTTCTTGGGGTAGGGAGATTTTTATCTATTTTTATGACCTAACAGTCTTTAGAATTTCTATTTATTCAAATGAATGATAAAAAATGCTTTGTTCAATTACAAAAAATAAAGGAGTGTTAATATGCTATTTGAATCGTCTAGAATGTTTTTAAGGAAAATGACATCGGAAGATATAGAGGTATATCATAGATGGAGAAATGATATAGAGGTTATGAAATCCACTGCTCCATTTTTGGACATTTATCATATTGAAGAAACAGAAGAATTCGTTAATCAGGTAATTTTAGGTTCTCAATCTTCAAAGAGTTATATAATAGTGGAGAAAGAGTCTAACAAACCAATAGGGATTACTTCCTTAACTAATATAGATTACAAAAATCGTAGTGCTGAATTTATTATTGATATTGGGGATAAAACGTCATGGGGTAAAGGTTATGGAGCAGAGTCAATGAAATTGCTTCTTGATTACAGTTTTTTAGAAATGAATCTACATAGGGTATTTTTAAGGGTATTTTCATTTAATAATAGAGCTATTAAACTATACGAGAAGATGGGTTTTCAACATGAAGGAAGATCCCGAGAAAGTATTTTTCGAGAAGGAAAATGGCATGATATAATTCATATGTCAATTCTTCAAAATGAATATATTCAAAGAAATTAAAAGTTTAGAGTATAGAAATTTTGATTAAGTAAGATATTGAAGGATTACAATATTTATTATACAATTTACTTAGTATTTATAAGATAGTGAAAAATAAGTATGGAAACTTTAGTTAACAGTACTTTAGAGATTCTATCTGATACTATGATATAAAGAGATATAAGAGAAAGTTACTTCTCGGGCTGCACGTTTTGTAAGTTTTCGGCAATAGTTTTTTGCTGTGTATTTTAGGGTTTTCTTTGCCAAAAAGTAACACTGATGTTGTATGGTTTTATTGTCGGAAGAAGATAGCTCTATTAGGTTCACTCCCTTTCTGAGTGAAGTTCGGAAACAAGGGCTTTTCCCTTTTTTCTTTTTCACTCTGTATCCGTACGGAAGAAGGTGTTTTGTTGTGATTTTCAAAAATGGTTTTGAGAAAACGCAAAAATGTTCGCCACGGGAAATAACTTTTTTTGATAGGCTACATAGGCAATACGACAAAAAGGACACAGTGCTAACCGCCTAATAGCGCCGTATCCTTAAAAAAGAGCACACTTAATATATTCCCGTAAATCTATTTTTTTCAAAAGGAAAGCTGCGGCTTTGGTTGTTATCTCAAAACCACGGTTTTTTATTATACTGCAAGGCATATTCCCAATATGTTTTTGTTTGGGTACAGTACTTAATAGATAAAAAATAATAATCCAATTTATTATTTATCGTCTAAAGCGCAGTCCAAGGTAGTTTGACAATGAATTCTCAATGAGTTTAACAAGAGCTTATTTGTATCTTGCTGTCCTATTAATTGTGGCAATTCAGTACAACCTAAGATAACACCATCAACATCATAACGATTGATAATATCTAAAAATTGCTGCCTAGATTTATTTGATACTTTATTTATAACTAATTCTCCAAAGATGATATTTTCAATCACTTGCTTTTCATCATCGTTAGGGACAACAACATCAATGTCATATTTGCTAAAGCCTTTTTGATAAAAGTCACCTTGCATTGTATATAAAATACCTGTTAGTAAAACTTTTTTAAGTCCTTTTTGTTTGGCTTCTTTTGCTACCGATTCAACTATACTGATGATTGGTAATGGTATTTCATCAATAATGTTATCTAAAACGGAGTGAGGTGAATTAGCCGCCATAATCACAAAATCTGCACCAGCTTTTTTCAGATTTTCAAGTCCTTCTAATATATAAGATTGATATTCTTCTGTTTTGCGTTGATTTTCCAAATCAGTAAAATACTGAAAGTTTAAGCTGTTAATTAAGATTTCTGGATAATAGTAGTCATGGTATTTTTCATAGTATAGGTCGGTAATTGTCTTATAATAATGAATTGTTGAAGCTAAACTAATACCGCCTAAAATTCCAATTTTTTTCATACTTATTCGCCTCCCTTTGTTGTTTTAATTATAAATGATTGATTATCGATTGCTCTCATAGTTGCTAAAATACCGTCAAGGTGATCGTATTCATGTTGTAAAAGCTCAGATAAATCATCCTCTAAGTTCATATAACATTTTTGCCATTTGAGATCTAAATACTCAATTCTGCATTTTCTATGCCGCTGTACTTTTACCAGAAGATTAGGGAAAGACATACAATCATCTAAGACTGTCATCATTTCATCATCTAAAAAGTGGATAGACGGATTGATAAATACAATAGGTTTGTCAATAAACATATAAATAATTCTTTTTTGCACACCGATTTGTGGAGCGGCTATTGCCCTGCCTGCATGATATTTTTCTCTAAATGTCAATAGAGTATCATGTAAATCTTGAATTATTGGCAGTGTATCCGATAATTCTTCTTTTTGCACGGGTTTGCTAACCTCGTAAAGTTTTGGATTGCCAAGTAATAATATTTCTTTTTTCATTCTATCCCTCCATTCTTATGTACTATTATAGTATTGAAATTGTTTGGGTTCAATGGTAAAATTGTATGCAGAACAATATTGAAGGTGGAATGAATATGCCTGTCAACTCTTTTGAAAATTATCCAATGACATGGAAACCCAAAATAGAAAAGAATAATGAAAATCCGATTTATTTAGAGATTGCACAAGCCTTAGAAAATGACATTAGAAAGGGAATTTTGCAGCCGAATGATAAATTGCCGCCACAGCGAGAATTAGCTGACTTTTTAGATGTCAATTTAAGTACCATTGCAAGGGCTTTTAAGATATGTACATCAAAAGGACTTTTGAGTGGCGTCATCGGACGTGGTACATATATTGCAGCTGATGTTATGGCAAATATGCCTATGTTAGATGAAGCAGGATTAGAAAGTTGTATCAACATGGGGGCATCTCACCCTTTATATGAGCAAAATCATTATGTAGTTCAATCAATGAAACGACTTATAAAAAAGGCGAACATTGAAAATATATTAAAATATACGGAAACATCTGGCAGACTGTCACACAAAAAAAGTGCACAAAAATGGATTGAATACTTCGGACTTAAAACGGAATTAGAAAATATCGTTATTACATCAGGTTTGCAAAATTCACTGGCGATTCTTTTATCTTCGCTATTTCATTATGGAGATAAGATTGCAACAAATGAATTGATTTATCCAGGAATTAAAAATGTTGCAAATATGTTAGGCATACAGTTAATGCCTGTTCCTTATGATGATGAGAAAATAGATATTCAGGCTTTAGAGCAACTATGCAAATTAGAAAACATAAAAGGAATATTTGTAATTCCTGATTATCATAATCCCACAACCATAACTATGTCATTTGAGGAAAGAAAATCCCTTGTGGCTTTGGCTGAAAAATATGATTTATTATGCTTGGAAGATGGGACATATTCATTTTTGACAGAAAGGAAAATCCTGCCTATTACTTCCTTAATTCCTGAGCGTAGCATTTATATTTCAACTATATCAAATTCCATTTGCGCTGGTTTACGTATTGCTTTTGTAGTTGCACCAACAAAAGTGATTATGCGTATTACAAACGCAATCAATAATATAAATGTTATGTCGTCACCATTTGAAGCAGAATTAGTATCACAAATGATTGAAAACGAATTAGCAATTAAAATTGTGGATGAAAAAATCAAAGAAATACAAGAAAGAAATAAGATAACTAATAAAGTTTTAGGCGGATATACTATATGGGGAGATCTAAATAGTCAATTTCGCTGGCTCATGCTTCCTACGTTTTGGACGGGAACTCAATTTGAGAAAAAATTGAAGCAAAAAGGAGTACAGGTATTTTGTTGTGAACGGTTTGTTGTTGGAAGCAATTCCATTGCACCTGCTGTGCGAATAGCAATCTGTACACCATCAACAATAAGAGACTTAGAAAAAGGATTATATATTATAAAAGAAACATTGGAAGATAATTAGTATAACGCTCAGTTGCATTTTATATTGTTCTATATTTCATTATAGGAAATATAATCTTATATAATAGGAATTGCATACTAGTTTAGGTTTAAGAATAGGATATGTAAAATGATATAGAGTTATATAATAATGCGTGAAGCAAAGCAACTTTATGACTTTTGACAATCTATCAAAGTAGTACGAACAGGAAAGGGATTGATGAACGAATTAAGAGTGGATTAAGCAATAACTTAATCCACTCTTAATTATACATAAAAACAATACAAAAAACCGAAAAAAGAGATGATTTTTCTCCGACTCAGCCTATGGGCAACATGCTATAATAATAACATGAGCAGAAAACATAGATAAATCAACGATTCTAAAGCTCTATCCTAAAAAAATATCATCTTAGGAGGGCAAAATGAGCTATAAGAGAGCAGAACATATTCTGCCAGCAGAAATTATTGAACTAATTCAGAATTACGTTGATGGAGAATCTATATATATCCCCAGAAAAGATAACAATAGACGGGAATGGGGAGAAAGAAGCAATATTCGTAATGAATTAGACACACGAAATCAACAAATATATGATGATTATCAACAAGGATATGAAATTATCGAATTAGTTAAAAAATACTTTTTATCTGAAAAAAGTATACAATGTATTATCCTTAAAATGAAAAAAACAGTTTGATAAGAATAAGTCAATATACTTTAAGTGTATTGGCTTATTCTTTTTTCTAAAAAAGTTTAAGGTAGAAATATGGTGTAAAAAGAACTAAAATAGACACATCCAATAGGAGAAAATTTAAGGAGGAAAAAGTATGTGGACACCTGTTTGATTTTCATAGCGAAGGCTGTTGCAAATAAATAACATAAGATATGTAATAGCTTTTAAATATTTCTGGTAAACAAAGGAGTACAAAATAGGCTATTTAAGGAAAATTGAATATAAGATTATGCAAAAGGATTCATATAAAATCATTCACAATTGTTCTGGATGTGGATGTAAAGCAACATGTTATAAAGTGATACGTGTATTAGGAAAATAGAAGATATAGATTATTTATATAATATCTTACAGAAAGGATGTTAGTATGAAAAATATTACTATAAGACAAGCAGGAAATAATGATATAAGAGGAATAAAAGATATTGTAAAGGAGGCCTTCGATAGATCAGGTAAGAATGAAGGATTGTCATTGGGGTCATTAGCAGTTAAGCCTTCGTATCAGCGTAAAGGAATTGGAAGAAGACTTATAGATTATGGATTGAAAAAAGCTAAAGAAATTGGGTTTGAATCTGCCTTAAAATATGGAATTGTATTATCTGATAATCATCCTGAGAATCCTTATTTAAAAATTAAATTTCTTGACATCAATAGGGAAGTATCTGGTAAGATGAGATTTTGTGACTCCTTTTATGATGAAAATGGAGAGTTACTATAGATATAGTCAACATTATTTAAAAAATCAAACATTAAAAGGTCTTAACTAGTCAATCATATGTCACACTTACTCATATATAATTTATATGCTTTGCCTAAATAATGAGCCTAAGAATATAGGATGATTTGTCAACGTGGTTTCCCTCGACGAATTATTCGATATTCTTTAAGATTAACTAGGCAATATCATATTTGTCTTTTAACTTAGTAACCATTTCTTCTGATGTTTTAAAATTTAATACATATTTAGCAGTATTATTATATTTGTATTCATGCCTTGCAACTGCTTTTATTAACTGTTTCTTACTATAAAAAGTGTGTCTATTATATAATATTCTTGATCTACCCTATGGCTTCTTTCGACTCTACCATTTTGCCAAGGGGAATAAGGTCTTGTTCTTCTTAATGACATTTTTAACTGTTTTATAGCATTTTCAAATGAGTTCTTTTTATCTGTTCTTTCATCATTATTTGCAAATTCTGTCCCATTATCCGTTTGAATTGTATGTATCCTAAAGCCCATTTTAGATTCTAATTCTCTAAGAAACTTTGCTGTTTCATAAGTACTTTTTTCTTTATTTCTGTAACATATCTATTGTAACCTTATAAGATGTACTTCAAACACAAGATCCTTTATAGCATAAATAAAAATTATTGAATAATTTTTATAAACTTAATTTACAGTATTTGAATATATTAATAATCGTCATGTCACTAAAATCATTTATAGGCATTAGCCTAGTATAAAAAATCAAAATAGTTATTTCATTGATATTTATCCAATTTACTGATATTTCTTTTATCATACAGTTAGCATCTATTACAGCTCTATTTGTTTTTGAAAATTTTCTATATTTTATCATTAAAAATGGATTCTTTGATAGTTTTTGTATGCAATAAAAAGAAAATTATAAAAATATTGAAAATTGTTTAAAGTGCCTGTATAATTGTATATATTTATCAATTATTCAAATTAAATAGAAGGAGGTTGAGAGCAAATGATTTATTCAGTCATAATAGTTACTTAAAAATTAAATTAGGGGAGGATATGTAAAATGAAAAAAAATTTAACCAAAATAACAACTATTATTTTATTAGTATTTTCTATGACACTAACAAATTTTTCAATGATTGTAAGAGCAGCTGAACAAAAGGCACAAGGAATACAGGAGGTGGAAGCATCTACTGTTAAAGAAGAAGTAAAGGATATAAAAGAGTCGATAAATCTACCGACATTAGAAAATATAGACAATTTAATAGACTCAGCAGAAGAAGTTAAACAAGAAGAAGATGTGGAGAAAATGCCTCCATTAAAGTTCCCGGAAATTAACACTATGAGTATTAAAGAGGGAAATAATTATCCAATTATTTTAGTTCATGGTTTTATGGGTTTTGGAAGAGATGAATTGTTAGGATATAAATATTGGGGTGGAACAGTTGATCTTCAAGAAAAATTAAATGCCTCAGGACATAAGACTTATACAGCAACAGTAGGACCAGTATCTAGTAATTGGGATAGAGCTTGTGAACTTTACGCTTACATAGTAGGTGGAACAGTAGATTATGGAGAAGCTCATGCAAAAAAATTTAAACATAATAGATATGGAAGGACATATCCAGGTATATATAAAAATATAAGCAATGAAAATAAAATACATTTAATAGGTCATAGTATGGGTGGACAAACTATACGTACACTTACACAGCTGTTAAGTGAAGGCAGCAAAGAGGAAATAAATTGTGGACAAGAAAATATTTCACCATTATTTGAAGGAGGAAAGCATTGGGTTCATAGCATTACTACTATATCTACGCCTAATGATGGGACAACCTTATCAGATCTAATACCAGCAAAAGATTTATTAAGTTCTGCATTTGGTGCATTAGGAGCAATAACTGGTAAAAATAAGTTATTCAGCGCAGTATATGATTTTAAATTAGATCAATGGGGATTAAAAAAACAAAAGGCAGAATCTCAACGTGATTATATTAAAAGGGTTTTAGAAAGTGGTATTTGGAATAGGACAAAGGATATATCAACTTATGATTTATCCACAAAAGGTGCACAAGAACTCAATACATGGGTAAAGGCTCAACCAAACGTATATTATTTTTCCTGGATAACTCAAGCAACTAAAGAATCTAAACTTACAGGTCATTCCGTAGCACAAATTGGTCCAATGAATCCTCTATTTTATCCAACAGCAAACTTAATGGGTAGATATTCACGTAATAAAAAAGATCTTCCTATCATTGATAAGAAATGGTTTCCAAATGATGGTGTTGTAAATTGTATTAGTCAAAATGGACCTAAATTAGGTTCTAATGATGTTATTGAGCAATATAATAGCGGAGCTAAAATAGGACAATGGAATGTAATGCCTAGAATTATAAATACGGATCATATGGACATAGTAGGTACATTTGGTAACGTTAAAGACTGGTATATTGACTATGGAAACTTTTTAAGTAAATTGCCAAGATAAATAGATGAAATAATAAGATAAAACTAGCTTATTATATTTATGATAAGCTAGTTTTTTATACTGAAATTTACTTATACTAATTCGCGCCATTTATTTTCCATTAAAGGTGGTACATAGTTTTTCATTTGTTTGATTAATTCTAAAGGAGTGTCTGAAACTGAAATAAGCTTAATATTTGATTCATTCATGAAACCTTCAGTACAAGTGTTTTTAATCATATGTAAAAGAGGATCAAAGAAATTTGATATATTTAATATGACAATAGGCTTTTTATGAATACCAAGCTGAGCTCAACTAGATACTTCAAATAGTTCTTTAAAAATACCAAGCCCACCAGGAAGTGCTATAAATCCATCAGAAAGCTCAGCCATAGTTTGCTTCCTTTCATGCATGTTTTCAACTTCAATAAGTGTAGTCAAATTTTTATGAACCATTTCACCTGAGAAAAGCTCTTTAGGCATAACCCCAATAACTTTTCCGTTATTTCTTAAAACTTCATTTGATATCTCACCCATAAGGGCTATTCTTAAACCACCATATACTAATTCAATTTTGTTTTCAGCCAATATTTTACCTAGTAGTTTAGCACTTTCTTTATATTCAGAGCGTAAATCTAGATTAGAGTCAGAATAAACACAGATTCTTTTCATAAAAATTACCTCCTATAATGATGTTTTATTGATAATGTGAAGTACAACTAAAGGATAAGATAGTAACCATTGCGGACTTGCTGCTGGAGAGATGGAAGTAATACATCAAACATGATATCTCATCCTAAAGATCTATCTGATGAACTCATATATGCTATGAGGGATTGTAATAAAGTATGTAAACACCTACATTTGCCAGTTCAGTCAGGTAGTGATAAAATATTAAAGAATATGAATAGAAAATATACTAAAGAAAAATATTTAAGACTTGTCGAAAAGATTAAAAATAAAATACTAGGCATTGCATTAACTACAGATATGATTGTAGGTTTTTCTGGCGAAACTGAAAAAGATTTTAAAGAAACTTTAGACTTAGTAAAGAAAGTTAAATATGATTCAACTTATACTTTCCTATACTCCATGGTATATTGAAAGGAGGAGCTATGAACAAATTTAAATCTAACCCATTTTATATGAAGGTATTTGGAGATTATACATTATTTACAGACCCTATGACAAAAGGGGGAGGAGAGAAGTTTACTTATCAGGTGCCAAGTTACCAAGCCTTAAAAGGGATAGTGGAGGCATGTTATTGGAAGCCTATATTTTATTATGTCATTGATTCTGTAAAGGCTTAAAGGTTTATCCTAAATTTTAATAAATGCCATGGAGAATTTACTACCGCAGTAGTTTTTGTACGGAGTCTATTATAGAGACCGATAAATCAAAATTTTAAGGAGGAAGTTATGAAAAAAACAGCTGTATTTTTATATGATAAATGTTGTCTTTTTGAGTTGACAGTGGCTTTAGAAATGTTACAGATGGCTCAAAAACCCATCACCTACTTTGCCACTGAATTACAGCCCATTCGTTCAGAAGAAGGTTTATTAGTTAAAGCAGATTGTACTTTGGAAGAATTGAATGTTAATGAGTATGATTCCCTTTTATTAACAGGTTCTTCTGATGCGAGAGGAGCAGTGGAAGATGTGAAAGTGTTACAATTTATCGATAAGTTTTACAAGAAAGAAGCTTTAATTGGTGCAATTTCTATCGCGCCTATATTTCTGCTAAAATTGGGACATTTGAAAGGTAAGCCCTTCATGATAGGTGTGGAAAAACACCATCTATATGAAGAAGGGGTGACGGAAGAGGATATGATACAAATGATAGGATGGAAGGCAGCTTGTGACGGTGCTGTTCCGGAAAAATATCTGAAAGCTGACAATATCATAACCTCTGTAGCTTTCGGATTTCGTCAATGGGCAATAGCTATCGGAAAAGAACTAGGTATTCCAGTTTATCCAGGATCTTTTGATTTAGAGAAAGAGTGATTTGTTTCTGTAAAATTTGATAAGTCTATTTACATTTTTCTATCAAGTTTATTTATAATAGACTCATACAAAAACTACTGCAGTAATTAATATTTTGATTCTAGGAAATAAGGGTTCTAAAGCGAAGTAATAATATTATAGATGATATATTTTCAAAATCCATTTATGATAGTTGTAGAGACGGGGCATAGTTCCCTACAATGCTTAGTAAAAGATTTCATGTTAGTCATAATAAATTTATGGGAATATTTTATCTTACAATACATGATAGGTATTTTATTTATAAATATTTGAATAAAACGTGTTAATACCAAACATGTAGTGTAAGTAATAAACATTAATTAAAGGATTTTTGGAATTTAGTAGAAAGCATTATCCTTGAATATAAGGAAAGAAAAGAATGGTTAAAAAATCATGGCATAAGAATGGATTTGTAGTAGAAAATAAGTTGGCATTTTTAGCCAACTTATTTTTATACATTGAATCTGAACAATACTACATCTCCATCTTGTATTATATAGTCTTTGCCCTCTAGGCGAACAAGGCCTTTTTCTTTTGCTTGAGTATTTCCACCTGCATTTATTAAATCTTTATAGTTTATAACTTCTGCTCTTATAAATCCTCTTTCCATATCTGTATGAATTTTTCCAGCAGCTTCAGGTGCTTTTGTTCCTTTTTTTATAGTCCAAGCTCTTACTTCTTGAGGACCAGCAGTTAAAAAGCTCATAAGGCCTAGTAGATCATAGCTAACTCTTATAAGTTTATCAAGTCCTGATTCTTTAAGTCCTAGTTCATCTAAGAATATGGCTCTTTCTTCTCCTTCTAGTTGAGCAATTTCTGATTCTATCTTTGCAGATATAATTACAGTTTTTGAATTTTCCTTTTTTGCATATTCTCTTACTTTAATTACATAGGGATTATCTTCATACCCATCTATTAAATCCTCTTCTGAAACATTGCACACATATAAAACCGGTTTCAATGAAAGGAGATTTAAGCTTTTTATAATACTATGTTCTTCTTTTGTAAAATCTAAGCTTCTAAGGGATATACCTTCTTCAATATTTTTTTTAATTCTAGATAAAAGTTCATATTCTTTCTTGTAGCTTTTATCTCCTTTTAAATCCTTTTCTACTTTGGCAAGTCTTCTATCTATAACTTCTAAATCAGAAAGCATAAGCTCCAAATTTATAATTTCAATATCGTTTATAGGATCTATTCTTCCTTCTACATGAGTTACATTTTCATTTTCAAAGCATCTGATAACTTGAATGATAGACTCTACTTCACGAATATGTGAAAGAAATTTATTGCCTAAGCCTTCACCATTACTAGCCCCTTTTACTAAACCAGCAATATCGAAAAATTCAATAGTAGCTGGAGTGATTTTTTCTGGATTAACAAGCTCAGCTAATTCATCTAATCTTTCATCTGGCACAGGAACAATACCTACATTTGGTTCTATAGTGCAAAACGGGTAATTTTCTGCATCTGCCTTTGCAGCTGTTAATGCATTAAAGAGAGTACTCTTTCCTACATTTGGTAGTCCTACTATTCCTAATTTCATTCCAATCTTCCTTTCGAGATTAAGTTGTTGTGTCATAAAACATTATATATTATGGTTTTTATTTATTCAATATGGAGTAGAGAATTTAAGGTTTTACTTTACATAGATTTTACTTTGTCTTAACTTGGATTTAACTATTTTAAACTAATATAAAATTGTAATAAGAAACGAGAGGAGAATGCAAATGAATATTAGTAGCTTTAAGAAAGTAATATTAATCTTGTCTTTAGTATTAGTGATTTCTGTAGTGCTATCTGGTTGTAATAGTGATTCAAAAAAAGAGACTAATTCTGAAAGTAAAGGTTCAGAGTTAAAAGGGACGGTAAATATTGTAGGTTCTACATCTGTATCATTGTTGGCAGAAGAGTTAGGAAAAGAATTTAGTAAAAAAAATCCAGAAGTAAAGGTAAATGTACAAGGAGTTGGTTCTACAGCAGGAATTAAAGCTACAATTGATAAAACAGCAGATATTGGTATAAGTTCAAGGGATTTAAAAGATGAAGAAAAGAAGTCTGGAATAAAAGAACATATAATAGCTTACGATGGCATTATAGTAGCAGTACATCCTGAAAACAAAGTGGAAGATTTAGATATGGATACTATAAGTAAAATATTTACTGGGGAAATAAAAAATTGGAGTGAAGTTGGTGGAAGTAATGAAGAAATTTTAGTGGTTTCTAGAGAAGAAGGCTCAGGTACAAGAGGAGCTTTTGAAGAAATATTGGATTTTGATTCAGTTAGAGAAGATGCTCTTATCGCTGAAGGAAATGGAGCAGTTAAGGCCAATATAGCAAGTAAGAAAAACTCAATAGGATATTTGTCCTTATCTTATTTAGATGATACAACAAAAGGTCTTAAAATAGGCGGAGTAGAAGGAATAGTAGAAAAAATTAAATCTGGAGATTATAAAATTTCAAGACCATTTTTAATGCTTACAAATGGAGAGGAAGATTCTCTAATAAAAGAATTTATAGATTTTGTACTAAGCGAAGAAGGTCAAAAGATAGTAGGAGAAAAACAGATTACTGTGAAATAAATGGTGGGTACTAGAATTTAAGTTTAATTAGTGCCAGTTCACGGATTTTAATTTATTAGGTCTTTCTTCCGAAAAAGCTTTGGAGAAAATAGGACTTAAATTTCATAAAACCCTATCGCAAATGATGGTTATTTTCTAAATTGATTGAAAATCAATTTCACAGGTTTTGTGAAAAACTTCTTCTCTATTTTCTAACCAAAGGCTTTTTAAGTCAATAGACCTAATAAATTAAAATTCTATAGCTATGTTATTTATTTTAAATATATTAATTCTAATGGCACAAAATGTGAGCAAATAGAAATAAAAGATGAGTGACTTAAAAAGTTTTGCCATGAAATAATCTGAATAAAATAGAAAATGCGTTAAGAAATTTTCACTATTTGAGCGAAGCGAGTTTGAAAATATTTAGCATTTTCTATTTTATGAGGATACTATTTCATCAAAACTTTTTTCGGAGCGAATTTTTATTTCTATTTGCGAAAATTCGCATTATGTTAAAAGAAAGTGTATATTTTATTATTTTAAATCTATGGATTGGTACTAATTCAAAAGAACTATACTAATTTAAAAAGAGGTGTAATATATGACCAAATCTAATTGGCAAGAAAAACTAAATGAAAAATTATTTTTAATAAGTGCACTAATTTCTATTATTTTAGTTTTTAGTATTACATTATTTATATTTATAAAAGGTGTACCTGCAATAAAAGAAATTGGGCTGAAAAGTTTTATATTAGGAGCTAAATGGAAGCCTGGAAATGGTCAATATGGAATCTTACCTATGATACTAGGCTCAATATATGTAACTATAGGAGCTTGTATAATAGGAGTGCCTATAGGGGTATTTACAGCTATATATTTAAGTGAAATGGCTAATAAAAAAGTAGTGGATTTTTTAAGAAAAGTTGTAGAGTTATTAGCAGGCATACCTTCAGTAGTTTTTGGTTTCTTTGGACTTGTAACTATAGTTCCTATCATAGATAAAATATTTGGTGGAGGGGGAAATAGTCTTTTGGCTTCTTCAATAATACTTGGGATAATGATTTTGCCAACAATTATAAGTATTTCTGAAGCCTCTATGAGATCCGTTCCTAAGGAATATAAAGAAGGAGCATTGGCATTAGGCTCAACTCATTTAGACAGTATTTTCAAAGTAATATTGCCCTCTGCAAGCTCTGGAATATTTGCTTCTATTGTATTGGCATTAGGTAGAGCAATAGGTGAAACTATGGCTATTATATTAGTATCAGGTAATACTCCATTAATTCCTCATTCTGCTTTTGACAGAGTGAGAACATTGACTTCCAATATAGCCATAGAAATGGGATATGCGTATGGACTCCATCAAGAATCACTTTTTGCTACAGGTGTTATTTTATTTGTGTTTATAATGCTTATCAATGGAGTATTTATAGCATTTAGTAGAAAAGTAGGTGAAGCTAATGACAGATAAAAGTTTGCAATTGACAGGTAAAAGTTTACAAAGAAATCAAATAAATATTAAAAGTTTAAAAGAAAAATTTATTAAAGGGCTCATTTATTTTTCTGTATTTTTAACCTTTGGAATAGTTTTATGGATACTTGTTCATATAGTATTTAATGGATTTGTAAAGGCTAATAAGATGAATATTCTTAGTGGAGATGAAAGTATTTTACCTATTCTCATGAATACTTTTTATATTGTAGTATTAGCAGTATTTATTTCTACTCCTATAGGTATTTGGACAGCTATTTATTTAAATGAATATGCTGGAAAAAGTAAATTAGTCCATTTAATACGTTTTGCTATTCAAAGTTTGGCTGGCATACCTTCTATAATATTTGGACTTTTTGGAATGATTGTTTTTGTTGTAGGATTAAATCTTAATTGGTCTATACTTTCAGGGGCTTTGACCCTTAGTATTATGATTCTTCCTATAATAATTAAAACTACTGAAGAAGCTTTAAAAACAGTACCTCTATCTATAAGAGAAGGAAGCTTGGCATTAGGAGCTTCAAAACTTAGAACTATAAAAGGTGTGGTCATTCCTAGTGCTCTTCCTGGAATAATTATTTCGATTATTTTAAGTATAGGTAGAATAGTAGGAGAGACGGCGGCAGTTTATTTAACAGCTGGAATGGTACCTAGGTTAGCTGGTAGTCCCTTAGAATCTGGGAGAACTTTATCAGTACATTTATATATTTTAGCAAAAGAAGGAGTTTCTTTTGAAAGTGCTTATTTTACAGCTACTATTTTAGTTATATTTATATTATTTGTAAATATGATTTCAAATAAATTAGCTAAAAAGTATAACAAAAAGTTAAAAGGGAATTAAGGGGGAGTCATAATGAATAGCAAGATAATTGTGGACAATTTAAATTTTTATTATGGAAATATGAAAGTGCTTAATAGTATAGATATTTCCTTCTATGAAAATAGTATAACTGCTTTAATAGGACCTTCTGGATGTGGAAAGACAAGCTTTTTAAGAATATTAAACAGATTAAATGATACTGTATCTAATGTAAAAGTAGAAGGGAATATAGTATTGGATGGAACAGATATATATAAAGATATGGATCCTATAACTCTTAGAAAAAAGGTAGGAATGGTATTTCAAAAGCCAAATCCCTTTCCTATGAGTATATATGATAATGTAGCCTATGGGCCTAGGGTTCATGGAATAAAGAAAAAAAATGAATTAAATGAGATAGTTGAAAGGAGTTTAAAATCAGCTTTTCTATGGGATGAGGTAAAAGATAGATTAAATAAATCTGCATTGAGCCTTTCAGGAGGTCAACAACAAAGACTTTGTATAGCTAGAGCGTTGGCAGTGGAACCAAAGGTTATACTTATGGATGAGCCTACTTCTGCCCTTGATCCTATAGCCACATCAAAAATTGAAGATTTAATAACTACTTTAAAAGAAAATTATACAGTTATAATAGTTACTCACTCTATGCAACAGGCGGCTAGAATTTCAGATTATACGGCATTTTTTCTTTTAGGTAAATTAGTTGAGCATGAGAAAACTAAATATATTTTTGAATCTCCAAGGGATAAGAGAACTAAGGACTATATCACAGGCATGTTTGGCTAAAAGGCATAAATATGCCTGTGTTTTTTTAATATTTTTTGTTTTAAATGGAATAATAAAGTTTAAAGGAGGTTTTTTAATGAGGAAGATTAGAAGAAAGTTACTAGGTTTACTTATTATAGTTACAATAATGTCTTTATTTGCCATTGGATGTAAAAAAACAGATATAGAAAATTCAAAAGAAGAGCCAGAGAAAAAAGATGTAAGTACAAATATAGGAGGAAGTAAAAATAAGGAGTTAGTAGATAGGGGAGAAAATATTGCAGATAATTTAGTAGAGCTAATAGGTATAGAAGGAGCGACAGCAATAATATATGAAAATCAGGCTATAGTAGCTGTGGAGATAGCTGATAGTGTTGAATTAAATGAGGAATTGATTAATATGATAAAAGAAACTGCTATGAAAGCTGATGGACAAATAAAAGATGTTAAACTAATTGCAGATGACAAAACATTTGATATAATAGATAATATAGCTCAATCACTTATTAAAGGAGATAGTGTTAACAACTATAATACAGAAATAAATAAGATAGTTAAAAGGGCAAGATAATTGAAAGATATAGTCAAAACCTGGTCTTATGACTAGGTTTTTTCATATAATAACTAATAACTTATATTTTTATATTTAAATATGGGTAATATAAAAATAAATGGGTTAAGGAGGTAATTTTGTTGGCACCAATAAATGAAAGAATGAATATAGGTAAAGGAATAAATTTAAATCTAATTAAAACTAATAAGTTTAAATCAAATTTAGTAAGTCTTTATATGGAAATGCCTTTAGATAAGGATGATGTTACAAAGAATGCATTGATTCCCTTAGTTCTAAAAAGAGGTACGAATAAATATACTACTAATTTAGATATTGAAAGAAAATTGGAAGAATTATATGGAGCAGAATTCAGCTTAAATATTAATAAAAAAGGGGAAAGGCATGTATTAAGATTTACCATAGAAAGTCCAAAAGGTATTTATGTAGAAGATGAGAAATATTTTTATGATGTAATTGATTTTTTAAAGGAAATAGTATTTAATCCATATCTAGAGGAGAATAGTTTTAGTAAGAAATATGTAGAGCAAGAAAAAGAAAATTTAAAGAAAATAATAGAAGGAAAAATAAATGATAAAAGATCTTATGCTATAACTAGATGTATAGAGGAAATGTGCAAAAATGAAAAGTTCAGTATTTATGAATATGGTTATGTAGAAGATTTAGATTCTATTAATAATCAAAATTTATATAGCCGCTACGAATATATTTTAAATACTAGTCCTATAGAAATATTTTTTATTGGAGACTATGATGACAATATTGTAGAATATATGGAAGATACATTTAGAATAGATAGAGAAAATATAGTAGATGTTCCTAGGGAAAAAATTATAAATGGAGTACAGACTAAAAATATGGTCCGTGAAGATATGTCAATAAGCCAAGGAAAATTAGTAATGGGTTACAGAACAAGCATTCCCTATGAAGATGATCTCTATAATGCATTATTAGTTGCTAGTGAAATATTAGGTGGCGGGCCAAATTCAAAACTATTTAGAACTGTGAGAGAAAAGGAAAGCCTTGCATACTATATAGGTTCTATGGTATATAAATACAAATCTATAATGCTTATAGATGCAGGTATTGATTTTGATAAATATGAAAAGACATTGGAAATAACTAGAGGACAAATAGATGAATTGAAAAATGGAGTATTTACCGATGAGGATATAGAAATTGCGAAAAAATCTATAGTTACTTCTTTAAAATCTGTAACAGATAGCAATTATTTAATATCTGAATTCTTTTTAAGTCAAATATTATCCAATGACAATAGTACTATTGATGAAACAATAGAAAGCATTTTAAATGTGAATAAAGAAGAGATAATAGAAGCTTCTAATAAAATAAACATAGATACAATATACTTTTTAAGAAATGAAAATCTGTAATCTAGGAGGTATATACTTTGGATAAGAAAATATATAAAAACCAAAAAATAGATGAAGAAATGTTTTTCTATGAATCAGAAAGTGGCCTTAGAGTCTATTTAGTGCCTAAAAAAGGATATATGAAAAAACATGCTGTATTTGCAACTAAATATGGCTCAAATGACAATAAATTTATCCCTATAGGGAAAAAAGAAATGATTGAAGTTCCAGAAGGAATTGCTCATTTTCTAGAGCATAAATTATTTGAAGAACCAGATGAAAATATATTTGATCAGTTTTCAAAATTTGGTGCTAGTGTGAATGCCTATACAAATTTTAATCAAACAGCATATCTTTTTTCTTGCACTGACAATTTTTATGAAAGCTTGGAACTTTTAATTAAATTTGTTCAAAATCCATATTTTACTGATGAGAATGTAGATAAAGAAAAAGGTATAATAGCTCAGGAAATAAAAATGTATGAGGATAGTCCAGGATGGAAGGTGTTTTTTAATTGTTTAACAGGAATGTATCATAATCATCCTGTCAAAATAGATATAGCAGGTACTGTGGAAAGTATTCAAAAAATTGATAAAGAAACTCTTTATACCTGCTACAATACATTTTATCATCCTAAAAATATGGTTCTATTCTTAGTAGGAGATATATCTTTTGATGAAGTAATAAAAGTAGTAGAGAAATCTGAAAAAAAAGATATTAAAAATAATATAGAAGAAATAACTCGTATATATTCTGAAGAACCAAGGGAAATTAAAGAGAAATACATAGAGGAAAATTTAGTTACCTCTATACCTATATTTACTATAGGTTTTAAAGATGATGATGTAGGATTAGATGGAAAGAAATTAGTGAAAAAAGAAATTGCTACAAATATATTATTAGATATGTTATTTGGAAGAAGCTCTAAATTTTATCAGGAGCTTTATAATGAGGGACTTGTAGATAGTAGTTTTGGTGGACAGTATATTGGGCACAAAAGCTATGGGCATTCTATTATAGCGGGTCAATCATATAAGCCAGAAATAGTGCTTGAAAAGACAAATTTGTATTTAGAAAATATGAGAAATAAAGGATTAAATAAAGAAGATTTTGAAAGGATTAAAAAGAAAAATATAGGATCTAATATTATGGGCTTTAATTCAATAGATTTTATAGCTAATAATTTTATAAATTATTTATTCTTAGATTTTTCCTTTATTGATTATATAGATCTCTATGATTCCATATCCTTTGATGATATATCAAATAGATTTAATAATCACTATAGAAAAGATAATTATACATTATCTGTAGTAAAACCTGTTTAAATTCTTTTAAATTTTTCTATTTTATGTTATATTTAGGACGTAGGTATAGAAAGGGGGTTAATATATGGACCCTGTAGCTTTTAAAATATTTGGAATAGAGGTAATGTGGTATGGAATACTTATTTCTTCTGGTATCATAATAGGTGCAATACTTGCGTTTAGAGAAGCAAGAAGAGTGGGCTTTGATGAAGAAACATTAATAGATCTATTATTATATGCTATTCCCCTCTCTATAGTAGGTGCAAGAATATACTACGTAATCTTTAGTTGGGATTATTATGGCAATAATTTAAAAGAAATTTTCCACATGAGAGGTGGAGGATTAGCAATACATGGAGCTATTGCTGCTGCAGTAATAGTAACTGTGATATTTTGTAAGAAGAGGAAAGTAGATTTCTGGCAGGTAACAGATATAACTGCCCCAAGTATTATACTAGGTCAGGCTATTGGCAGATGGGGAAATTATATAAATCAGGAAGCTCATGGAGGACCGACAGATTTACCTTGGGGAATTATAGTTGATGGTGTAAAAGTTCATCCTACTTTCCTATATGAATCATTGTGGAATTTTATAGTTTTTTTCTATTTAATTTGGTATAGAAAAAACAAAGAAAAAGTAACAGGAGAAACTTTCCTATTGTATTTGATATTATATTCTATTGGAAGGTTTTTTATTGAAGGGCTTAGGACTGATAGTTTAATGCTAGGACCAATTCGAATAGCTCAACTTGTAAGCCTATCACTTATAGCTGTTTCTATATTGATTTTTTTCTACAGAAGAAAAAAATTATATAGGATTTAAAAGAGCAGCATATATTCTGCTCTTTTTTAATGTCTAAAAATAGCAAAATTACATTTATTATATAGATATTTAAATATTATTATAGTTTTTATGGAGTAGTAAAAAAAAGCTATTTAAAATCTAATTAAAATAGGACGAAAGTCCTAGATATTATTTAGATTTTTTTTATTTTTTTGAAGGATTTTACGAATAATTATAGAAATAAATAAGTGTGGAGTAAAGTGGTGAGAAGTGGGAGGTAGTGTAATCATTTTTTGGGGTGGATAAAATGTTTATTGGAGAATACCAACATAATTTAGATAATAAGGGAAGAGTTATTATTCCCTCTAAGTTGAGAGATGGACTAGGGGACAATTTTATAATGACTAAAGGATTAGATAACTGTTTATTTGTCTACCCAAAATCTGAATGGGGTATATTAGAAGAAAAGTTGAAATCACTACCTTTGACTAGCAGAGATGCTAGGGCATTTGTAAGATTTTTCTTTTCAGGAGCTACTGAATGTGAATTAGATAAACAGGGAAGAATCCTCATTCCTGCAAATTTAAGAAATCATTCAAAACTAGAAAGAGAAGCTGTAATAATAGGAGTTGGTACAAGAGTGGAAATTTGGAGTAAGGAAGAATGGGATATATACAATGAAGATGATAGTTTAAGTTATGAAAGTATAGCAGAAAAGATGGCTGAATTAGGGATATAAAAAATATATGGGAGTTGATAGATTGAATTTTGAACATATTCCTGTAATGCTTAATGAAGTACTAGAAGGACTTAATATAAAGGATGATGGAGTATATATAGATGGTACCTTAGGAGGTGCTGGTCATTCAATTGAAATTGTTAAAAGACTTAATACAGGTAAGCTAATTGGGATAGATCAAGATGAAAATGCAATAAATAAATCTAAGGAAGTTTTATCTGATTATAGTGATAATGTGATTTTTGTACATGATAATTTTAAAAATATGAAAAATATATTAAATGAACTTGGGATAAAGAAAGTTGATGGGATACTTTTAGATTTAGGGGTATCATCTCATCAATTAGATGAAGAAGAAAGAGGTTTTTCATACAACAAAGATGCTCCTTTAGATATGAGGATGAATAGAGAGAGTTCTTTTTCAGCTTGGGATGTAGTTAATAAATATAATGAAAGACAATTAGAAAAAATTCTTTGGGACTTTGGAGAAGAAAAATGGGCAAAAAGGATAGCTAAATTTATAGTGGAGGGTCGTAAAGAAAGTCCAATAGATACTACATATGAATTAGTATCTATTATAAAAAAAGCTATACCAAAACAGGTAAGAAGTAAAGGTGGACATCCTGCAAGAAAAACTTTTCAAGCTATCCGTATAGAAGTAAATAGGGAATTGGATATTTTGAAAAATAGCATTTTAGATGCAAATAGCGTTTTATATGAAAAAGGGAGATTGTGTATCATTACCTTCCATTCATTGGAGGATAGGATAGTTAAAGATACATTTAAATATTTAAATAAAGATTGTATATGTCCACCAGAGTTTCCAATATGCAATTGTGATAAGAAAAAGGAATTGAAAATTTTAACAAGGAAACCAATAACACCTAGCAAGAAAGAAATAGGGACAAATCCAAGATCTAGAAGTGCTAAACTTCGAATAGGAGAGAAAGTTTAGTGTTCTAATTTTAGGGAGGTGTGAATAAATTTGTTAGTAGCTAAACGGGAAGAAAACCATTATTATACAGAAAGAAATAAGACGAGAAAGCCGAAGAAAAATAATAAAAATAAAAAAAATAAATCTAATGATAAATTGAAATTTTTACTTTGTGCAACTATAATATTATTAACTTGTCTATTGATTTTATTAAGATATACTTATATCACAAAAATGAGACTGGAAGTATCAAAACTGGAAAATGAAAAGAATCAATTAGAGAAGGAAAAACAGGAGGCAGTAGCTGAACTTGACAGAGTTAAAAGTGCTTCTAAAATAGAAGAAGATGCAAAGGTAAAGCTTGGCATGGATTATCCTACAGATGAACAAGTAGTTTATGTATCTATTGATGAACAAGGAATTAAAGATAATGAAGATAACAAAGAAGCAAAAGAAAAAGATGAGTTTTTTATAGTTGGGTATTTAAAAAATATGATGGATATAATATTAAAGAAATTCTAGGAGGTTCGGGCAAATGCCAGCACCTAGCAATAGGACTAAAAAACGATTAGTAATTATATTTTTTGTTGTATCATTTTTTGTTTTCGCGCTTATATTAAGATTAGGATATTTACAAATTGTAAAAGGTGAAGAGCTAAAAAAAGGTGCATTAGAACAATGGACTAAGGGTATTGATATAAAACCAAAAAGAGGAGTAATATATGATAGAAATGGCAAAAAAATGGCTATGAGCATTAGCTCTTACACCGTATGGAGTAGTCCAGCTGATATTAAAAATTCTAAAGAGACTGCTAAAGTAGTAGCTGAAATATTAGATATGGATGAAAAAGAGATTTACGAAAAAATAACCAAACAGCAGAGAGTAGAGAAAATTAAACAATGGATAACTAAAGAAGAAGCCGTAAAACTTAGAAAAGCTAATTTACCAGGCATAGAAATTATTGATGACAATAAAAGACATTATCCTTATGGAAATTTTGCAAGCCATATAATCGGATTTACAGATATTGACAATAATGGTTTATATGGTATTGAAAAAGTTTATGATAAATATTTAAATGGGACACCAGGAAAGTGGATAAAAACTACTGATGCAAAGGGAAGACAACTTCCATATGGTGGTGAGAAATTATATGAAGCAGAGGATGGCTTAAGTGTAGTACTTACTTTAGATGAAACTATACAGCATTTTGCTGAAAAGGCAGCATTAGAATCTCTTTTAAAGAATAATGCAAAAAATGTATCTATTATTGTAATGGAACCTAAATCAGGAGATGTTTTAGCCATGGTTACTAAGCCAGATTATGATCCAAATAATCCAAGAGAACCAATAGATGAAGAAATAAAAGCACAGTGGAAGGATTTACCACATCAGGAACTTGAAAAAAGATGGTATGATATGTGGAGGAACTTTGCTATAAATGATGCATATGAACCGGGTTCTACTTTTAAGATCATAACAGCAGCTGCTGGTTTAGAAGAAAATGTGACAACTCCAAAGACAAGATTTCATTGTGGAGGTCAGATTAAAGGTATTCCAGGAGCAAATATAAAATGTTGGAGATGGTATAATCCTCATGGAAGTCAAACTTTTAAAGAAGGAGCTCAGAACTCCTGTAATGCTGTTTTTGTAGATGTAGGTAGAAAATTAGGAAGCGAAAAAATGCTTAAATATGTAAAAGCATTTGGATTTGGAGAAAATACGGAAATAGATTTGACTGGAGAACAGGCAGGAATTGTGCCAACAAATCCTAAAAATATGAAGGAGGTAAATCTTGCTACCATGTCTTATGGTCATGGAATTGCAGTGACTCCTATTCAACTTGTAACGGCTGTTTCAGCTGTAGCAAATGGTGGAGATTTAATGAAGCCTAGATTGGTGAAGGAATTGATAGATGAAGATGGAAAGGTTGTGCAAAGTTTTAAGTCAGAAGCTAGAAGAAAAGTTATATCTAAAGAGACTTCAGATACTCTATTAGATATACTAGAATCCGTAGTATCAGAAGGTACTGGTAAAAATGCTTATGTGCCTGGGTATAGAATAGCTGGAAAAACTGGAACAGCTCAAAAAGTAATAGATGGAAGATATGCTCCAGGTAAATATATTGCCTCTTTTGTGGCAGTAGCACCGGCAGATGATCCTAAGGTAGCTGTATTAGTAGTAGTGGATGAACCAGGTGGTGCAAGCTATTATGGAGGAAGTACTGCGGCTCCCACAGCTAGCGAGGTAGTTGAAGAAACATTGAAGTATCTAGATGTAAAACCTAAATACACTGAAAAAGAAAAAGAAGAACTGGCTAAAACAGTAGAAGTTCCAGATGTAAGAAATAAAAATATAGTAGATGCAGGTAAAATGTTGACAAAACTTGGTTTCAAATATAATACGGAAATACCAAATATTACAGAGGATGCAATAGTTATAGATCAATTTCCATTGCCAGGAACTAAAGTTAATGAAGGTTCTATTGTAGACTTATATTTTAATGAAAAGGGGAAAGAATCTAATGAGAAGATAATGCCAGATTTAAGTGGAAAGAATAGAGAAGAAGTAGTTAAAATTTTAGACGGTTTGAATGTGAAATATAACTTTAATGGAAATGGCATAGTAGTTGATCAAAAGCCTGAAGCAGGAATAGAAATTGATGAAAATATAACTGTAGAAGTTGAATTTTCAGATACTAAAGAGTAATATAGTAAAGGGCGACTTTTAAAGTTGCCTTTTAATTAATTTTTATAGTGGATCAGGTTTTAGAGAAGGATTTATTCTTAACTAAATACTGGATAATATAAAGGTATGTGCAAGAAAACTGAAGAGGTGAAAAGATGAAGATAAAAAACTTAATCGAAGGATTAGAGATAGAAAAAATTCATGGAGATTTGGAAAAAGATATAAAGGGAATTGGCTATGATTCAAGAAAGATTGACTTGGATTATTTATTTGTGGCTATAGAAGGATTTGAATCTGATGGTCATAAATATATACAAGAAGCAATAAAAAGAGGTGCTATTGCTTTAGTTGTTGAGAAGGATATTAAATTAGATAGAGAAGATATAACTATAATTAGAGTAGAAGATGGTAGAGATAGTTTAGCTAGAATAAGTTCAAATTTTTATGGAAAGCCATCACAAAATATGAAGGTTATAGGAGTAACAGGAACTAATGGAAAAACTTCTATAACTTATTTAGTTAAGAGTATATTAGATAGAGTCAACAAAAATACTGGAGTAATCGGTACTATGGGCAGTGTTATAGATGGAGAAGTATTAAGTACAGAAAATACAACTCCAGAATCATTATGGATACAAAGATATCTCTATACTATGCTGAAAGAAGGTACAAAACATTGTGTTATGGAAGTTTCTTCCCATTCTCTAGATTTAAAAAGAGTAGAATATTGTAATTTTGATATAGGGGTATTTACAAATTTAAGTAGAGATCATTTAGATTATCATAATACTGTAGAAAATTATTTTAATGCCAAATTAAAATTATTTTATATGACAAATAAATGCAATATAATTAATATAGATGATAAATATGGAAGAAGGATAATAGAAGAAACTAAGAATTTAGATATTTCTACAATTACTTATGGAATAGAAAAAAAATCTACTATATATGCTACAGACATAGAATATCATTTAAAAGGTGTAGATTTTAAATTAAATACACCTAAAGGTTCAATAGACATATCTTTTAATATTCCTGGAGAATTTAGTGTTTACAATGCATTGGCAGCTGCTAGTGTTGCATATTGTTATGGAATAGATCTAAAGGGCATAAAGGAAGGGTTGGAAGCTGTAGAAGGAATTAGAGGAAGATTTGAAATAGTTCCTACCAATGAAGATTTTTCGGTTATAATAGATTTTGCACATACTCCAGATGGACTTGAAAAAGTTTTATCCACAATAAAAGAATTTGCAGAGGGAAGAATAGTAGCTGTTTTTGGTGCAGGTGGAAATAGAGACAGAACAAAAAGACCTATTATGGGAGAATCAGTAGGGAAATATGCTGATTTTCTAATTGTAACTTCTGATAATCCTAGAAATGAAGAGCCAATGAGGATTATTGATGATGTAGTAGAAGGAGTTAAGAAAGTTAATAATAATTATATAAAAGTTGTAGATAGAAAAGAAGCTATAGAATATGCTATAAAAAATGCCAAACCCAAAGATATTATTTTGCTTGCAGGAAAGGGCCATGAGACATATACTATTATTGGCAATGAAGTTCTTCCTTTTGATGAAAGACAAATAGTTTTAGATTTTTTAAAGGAAATAAAGAATTAATTTGTATATACTAGAGAGGAGAAAAAATAATGGTGGATTATACTGATACAATACGTACTATTGTTATTTCTTTTATTATAACTGTTATATTAGGGCCTATATTAATACCTGTTTTAAGAAAAATGAAAATTGGGCAAAGTATTAGAGAGGAAGGTCCAAAAACTCATTACAAAAAAAGTGGTACTCCTACTATGGGTGGAATTATTATGGTGATTGGACTTTTAATCACTATATTGACTTCAGGCATGTTAAATAGCGATATGTATATTTTACTTTTATCTACTTTTGGTTTTGGACTTATAGGATTTATTGATGATTTTATAAAAGTTGTAAAGAAAAGATCCTTGGGACTTAAACCCTATCAAAAGTTAATTGGTCAATTTGCTCTAGCAGCATTATTAGCTATTTATCAATCTAATACATCTATGTTAGGTACGAAGATAATTATCCCATTTGTAAGCAATAAATATTTGGATTTAGGAATGCTTTATATACCTTTTATAACATTTGTAGTAGTAGGTACTGTAAACAGTGTTAATTTGACAGATGGACTAGATGGATTGGCTACGGGAGTAACTTTAATAGTGCTATCTTTTTTTGGCCTAGTTTCTTTAAATTGGGGAATGGATAGTCTTTCTGTATTTGCTTCAGCATTAACTGGTGCATGCCTTGGGTTTTTAGTTTATAATGCATATCCTGCTAAAATTTTTATGGGTGATACAGGCTCTATGGCCTTAGGAGGAGCGGTATCTGCACTGGCAGTGCTTTTGAATTTACCATTAATAATTCCTATTGTAGGAGGAATATATTTTGTGGAGGCATTGTCAGTAATAATACAGGTAACTTCTTATAAATTAACAGGAAAGAGAGTTTTTTTAATGAGTCCTCTTCACCATCATTTTGAACAAAAAGGATGGTCAGAAACTAGAGTTGTTGCAGTTTTTTGGATTACAACTGTTATACTTTGTTTGATTGGAGTAGCTAGTATAAATTAATTTTAGAAAGATAGGTGTTTTATATGGAGTTAGAAAACAAAACTGTACTCATATTAGGTTTAGGGATAAGTGGAGTATCAACTGTCAAAGCTTTAAATAAATTAGGGGCTGATATTATAATAAGTGATTTAAAGAAGAAAGAAGAGCTAGGAGAATTTTTAGAGGATATATCTCCCTACCCTGTAAAGCTTTTTTTAGGTACTAATGATATTCCATTAAATAATGTGGATTTAATTGTTAAAAGCCCTGGGATACCTTTTGATATACCAATAATTGAAAAAGCTAAAAAACTAGATATTGAAGTAATAAATGATTTAGAATTGGCTTACAGAATTATTCCTAAGAACAAATTTATAGCGATAACTGGAACTAACGGAAAAACTACTACTACTACATTGACAGGAGAAATTTTCAAAAAAGCTGGATATAGTTGTCATATTACAGGGAATATAGGAGTAGGAATACTTTGGGAGGCTGTGAACTCTAAAGAAGAAGATATATTTATAGTAGAAGCAAGTAGTTTTCAATTAGAAAGTACCGAAAAATTTAAACCTAAAGTAAGCACAATTTTAAACATAACTCCAGATCACATAAATTGGCATAAATCTTATAAAAATTATATCGATTGTAAGAAAAAAATATTTAAAAGTCAAGATGATACTGATTTTACTGTACTTAACTATGATGATGAGATATTAAGAAAATCAAAAGATAGTATAAACTCAAATATTATATGGTTTAGTGTAAATAATAAATTAGATGATGGAGTATATATTGATGGGGAAGATATAGTTATAAAAGATGGGGAAGAAGCTATTAAAGTTCTACCTTGGAAGGAAGTTAAGATGCCGGGAAAGCATAATTTAGAAAATGTACTATCCAGTATAGCTATAAGTTGGTCAATGGGCATAGATATAGAAGTTATAGAAGATGTTTTAAAAAATTTTGAAGGATTGGAACATAGAATAGAATATGTGACTAGTATTAAGGGTATAAAGTTTTATAATGATTCAAAGGGAACAAACCCAGTTTCTAGTATAGAAGCTATAAAGGCATTGGAAGATTCAATAATTCTTATAGCAGGAGGTAAGGATAAAGAATCTGATTTCGATGAATTTGTAGAAGTTTTTAAAGGTAGATTAAAATATTTAATTCTTTTAGGTGAGACTAGCAAAAAAATTAAAGAAACTGCAATTAAACATGGGTTCAATAATATATATATAGTAGGAAGTATAAAAGAAGCAGTTAATAAATCTTTTCAATTAGGAAATAGTGGAGATAAGATTCTACTTTCACCAGCTTGTGCTAGTTGGGATATGTATAAAAGTTTTGAAGAAAGGGGAAAAGATTTTAAGAAGGCTGTTTACAGTTTAAAGGAGGATTAGATAATGGCAAGAAAAAGGGCTAGTGACTTTACTTTACTTATATCTACCATATTATTAGTATTTATTGGTATAATTATGGTATTTAGCTCTAGTTGGCCAGATGCACTTCATAAATTGAAAGATGGTTATTATTTTTTAAGAAAGCAACTAATAGCAAGTTTCTTAGGATTGATAACTCTAGTTTTTTTTATGAATTTTAATTATAAAAAATTAAATAAAATAGCTTTACCTATTTTCATAATGTCTTTGCTTTCTGGATTGCTTATTTTTACACCTCTTGGAACAGAATTTCATGGAGCTAAGAGATGGGTTAAGGTAGGAGAATCATTTACTTTTATGCCTTCAGATATAATCAAGCTAGGAGCTATAATATATCTATCATCTTTATTAGCAAAGAAAAAAGATGATATTGAAAGCTTTTGGAAAGGGATTGTTCCTTCTCTAATTATTATAGGCTTGTCCTGTGGTTTGATTTTCCTACAAAGAGACTTTAGTACAAGTTTCACATTAGCTCTTACACTTTTAAGTATTATGTTTGTTGCCGGAACTAAGATGATCTATTTTGGAGGCCTTGTGCCGATAGGAGTACTAGGAGTCTACAAGGCTATATCAGGAGAAGAATTTAGATCTTTAAGAGTTAAAGCTTTTTTGGATCCCTTTGAGCATAAACTTGGGTATGGATGGCAAGCAGTCCAATCTCTATATGCCCTAGGTTCTGGAGGTTTATTTGGCTTAGGTCTAGGAAAGAGTAGACAAAAATTTTTCTATATACCAGAGCCTTATAATGATTTTATTTTTTCCATAATTGGGGAAGAACTTGGTTTCTTAGGTTCTCTTACAGTTATAATGTTGTTTTTATTAATTATATGGAGAGGTATTAAAATTGCTTTAAATATTGAAGATTTATTTGGATGTTTATTAGCTTCAGGAATTACGGCTCTTATTACCGTTCAGACCCTTATACATCTAGCAGTAGTTACATCTTCCGTTCCTACTACAGGGATTCCTTTGCCTTTAGTTAGTTATGGTGGAACATCTTTAATTCTTTATATGGGTTCTATAGGTATACTTCTAAATATATCAAGACATACAGAATTGGATAGGAGTTGAAAACAAATGAAATTTTTAATAACTGGTGGAGGAACTGGAGGACATATATATCCAGCTTTAGCCATTGCTAATGAAATAAGGGACAGATACAAGAATGCAGAAATATTATATGTTGGAACAGAAAAAGGAATGGAAAGCGAATTGGTTCCTAAGGAAGGTTTTGATTTTAGGACTGTAAGGGTGAAGGGCTTTCCTAGAAAAATATCAAAAGAAATTTTTAAGACTGTTAAAGAGTTGTTTTTAGGTCTTAATGATGCAAAAAAAATTATAAAGGAATTTCAACCGGATATAGTAATTGGCACTGGTGGTTATGTATGTGGTCCAGTAGTCTATATTGCCAGCAAAAAAAAGATACCAACTATTATACATGAGCAAAATGCATTTCCTGGAATGACTAATAAGATATTATCTAGATATGTAAATAAAATAGCATTAAGTTTTGAAGAGTCTAAAAAATATTTTAAGTATCCTGATAAAATGTACATAACAGGAAATCCAGTAAGAAAAAGCTTATTTTCAATAGATAAAGATAAAGCTTATGAAGAACTAAATATAAAATCAGATATTCCATTTTTGCTTTCTTTTGGAGGAAGTGGAGGACAAAAAAAATTAAATGACAGTATGTTTCATGTAATAAAGGAAAATATTAATAATTCTAATATACAAATACTTCATGTAACAGGTAAAAGATTTTATGATGATTTTATAAATAATTTAACTAAAGAAAATATAATTATAAAAGAAAACATTCAAGTACTTCCTTATTTTTTTGATATGCCAAAGGGTTTGAGTATTGCAGATTTAGTTATTACAAGTGCAGGCGCTATAACTCTTTCAGAAATAACTGCATTAGGAATACCAAGCATTATAATTCCTAAATCATACACAGCAGAAAATCATCAAGTATATAATGCAAAAGCTCTTGAAAAAAAAGGTGCTAGTGTAGTTATATTAGAAGAAAGTTTAACAGGAGAGGTTTTAGAAAATACTATTAAAGAGTTAATAAAAGATAAGGAAAAATTAAGTTCTATGAAAGAAAACAGCAAAAAACTTGGAAAGATAAAGGCAGTTAATGAGATTGTCGATATAATAGAGGAAATGATTTAATAAATTTTAGCTATGTAACACCTTTTTAGAATATGCATAGAATATATTATATCTAATATATAGTTGTTGCATATTCTGGAGGTGTTATGATGGGGAAATATATAATTAATGGAGACAAAAGATTAGTAGGTGAAGTTTCTGTGTCAGGGGCTAAAAATGCTGTTTTGCCTATTTTAGCAGCTACAATTGTTGGAGGTAATAGGAGTACCATTTTTAATACTCCAAATCTTAGAGATGTAGATATAATGGAAAAAATATTACTTTCCATTGGATGCAAAGTGGAAAGAATGGACAATATTATGTATGTTGATTCTAGAAATTTAAGTAGTACAAATATTCCAGATGAACTAGTAAGGGAAATGCGTTCTTCAATTATACTTATGGGTTCTATGCTAGCTAGATGTGGTGAGACAACTGTATCCTACCCAGGGGGTTGTGAAATTGGTCCAAGACCTATAGATTTACATCTAAAGGCATTGAGACAAATGGGAGCTGAAATAGATGAATCCCATGGCTTTTTATATTGTTGTTGTAAGGAACTAAAAGGTTGTGAAATACAATTAGATTATCCAAGTGTAGGTGCTACAGAAAACACTATATTGGCTGCTGTGAGAGCAAAGGGAACTACTATTATAAGGAATGCAGCAAGAGAACCAGAAATCATAGATTTACAAAATTATTTAAATAAATGTGGTGGAAAGGTATCTGGTGCTGGTACTAGTATTATAAGGGTTGAAGGAGTAGATAAATTTGAAGATGTAGAATATACAATTATGTCAGACAGAATAGTTACGGGAACTTATATGGCAGCATCAGCAATAACTGGTGGAGAAGTTGTAGTAAAAAATATTGAAACCAATCATATTCAAGCTATAGTAGCTAAATTAAAAGAGGCAGGTTGTTTAATATATAATGATAATAGTTCGTTGAAGGTTATAGGTCCTGAAAAGATAAACTGTATTGAAATGACGCAGACACTACCTTATCCAGGATTTCCTACGGATATGCAGGCCCAAATGATGGCTCTTTTAAGTATAGCCAATGGTACAAGTATTATATCAGAGACAGTTTTTGAAAATAGATTTAAGCATTCAGATGAACTAATAAGAATGGGAGCTAATATTAAAATAATAGGTAAGGTAGCTATAATAAAAGGGGTTAAAGAACTTACAGGTGCAAAAGTGACTTCAAAGGATTTAAGAGGTGGAGCAAGCTTAGTATTAGCAGGTTTAAAAGCCAAGGGAACTACTGAAGTTGAAGATATTTTTCATATAGAAAGAGGCTATGAAGATTTAGATAAAAACTTGAGAAAACTAGGAGCAGATATTGTGAAGATAGAATAAGCAGCTATTTGCTGCTGTAGTTTGCAAGGACAAGCACTAGGTGGTGTATTGAATGACTAAAAAGGTAAATGTTGATAAAAAATCAAAGAAGAAACAAAAAGGAATTATATTTTTTATATTTTTAATGATATTTTTTATTTTTATTATGATATCGTTTAAAACAAATTTATTCAATATATCCTCAATGGAAGTTGAGGGAAATGAAAATTTATCTGAAGAAGAAGTTGTTAATGCAGCAGGAAATTATGAAAATGAGAATATATTTAGGGTTAATACAAAGAAGATGGAGATGAATTTAAAATATCATCCTTATGTAAAGGAAGCAAATGTAAAGAGAAAATATCCTGATAAATTGGTAATTAAAGTCTTAGAGAGAAAAGAAAAATTTATTATACCTTATATGGAGTCTTATGTATATTCTGATGATGAAGGAATTATTTTAAGAATTGAATCTGAAGCTGATACAAAAAAAATACCAGCAATTAAAGGTATAGATATTGAAAGACCCAAGGTTAAAGACGAAGTTATTGTTAAAAATGATAGAGATTTAAATAATTTAAAAGAAATTATACAGACAGCTGATGAGTTTAAACTACTTCATCAAATAGAAAGTATTAATTTGTCAAAAAAGGAAAATATTAATATAGAATTAAGAAATGGAATTAAGGTTGCCTTTGGACCTTCAAATAATGTAAAATATAAATTAAGATACCTTTATAGTATATTAGAGGATATTTCAAAAAAAGACTTAAATTGTAAATACATATACTTTAATAAAGGGGAGAATCCAATTATAGTAACTGATGATAAATAGGAGGATTTAAATGAAAAAGGTTGAAGGACGAGTTGCAATTGCATTAGTATGTGTTTTCTTAGGTGTTATTTTAGCTATACAATTTAAGACTGTTAGCCAAACAATAGGCACAGGAGTTTTGCCTACTCAAAAATCTCAACAATTAGCTATTGAACTAAAGAAAATTCAAGAAGAAAGAGATGGACTTAGAAAAGAAATAGATGATATTGAAGAAAAAATCAGCCAGTATGAGAAAGGCGAATCAGAAAAGAATGTATATACTGAAAATCTATATAAGGATTTAGAAAAATATAGGATGTTTGCAGGTTATGCAGATTTGAAGGGACCAGGAGTAGTTTTGGAGATAAATGATCCACCTATGGATGTTCAACTTGGTGAAGAGTCTAGTATAATAGATGATTATGATATTATATTGCAAATAATAAGTGTTTTAAATGCTTCTGAAGCAGAAGCTATATCTATAAATGATCAAAGATACACTGCCTATACTGAAGTAGTTAGAGCTGGAAATCACATTGAAGTAAATGGAGTTTCTGTAGGTGCACCTATAGTAATAAAAGCTATTGGAGACCCTTCCTTGCTTGAATCTTCTCTAATTTTCAAGGGTGGCATATTATGGTATTTGGAAAATTATTCTGATTATATAGTTCAATTGAAGCAGGAAAAAAATATTGAAATTCCTAAATATAGAAAAACTCAAGAATTTACTTATGCAAAGCCTAAAGTTGACAGTGCCAATTAACAACCCTAGGGGGATGGATATGAAAAAAATTAGTAAATTTAATTCTATACTATTTGTTTTTAGTATACTTCTAGGTTTTTTAATTGTGACTCAAATGAAACAAAATGTAGAAAGTTATAATTTAGTTACTTTAAAATCTATTCAAGTTACTAAAAATGAGATAAATAATGCCCATGATGAGATAAAGGAAATGAAATCACTCATAGAAATTAAAAAAGGAGAATTGAAAAAAATAGAAAAAATAAAGGGCAATAGTAATGAAAATATACATGATGTTTTGATTGAAGGAGTTGAAGAGACAAAAGCTATTGCTGGGCTTACAGATATGGAGGGTCCAGGGATAGTGATTAAGATGCAAGATAATCAGGATACAGAAATTAAGGGAGTTGAAATTAGTGATGATGTAATTCATGACATGGATATACTTATGATATTAAATGATTTGAGAGTGGCTGGAGCTGAGGCAATAAGTATAAATGGTCAAAGAGTAATGCCTATGTCTGAAATTAAATGTGGAGGGCCTATAGTTAAAATCAATGGTAAAAGTTTGGGAACTCCTTTTATAATAAAGGCAATAGGTGATCCTAAGCTTTTATATGCTGCTGTCAATGCACCTGGAACTCATGGATATGAAATAAAAAATTTTAATAAAATAAATGTAAAATCCAATATGGAAGACAATGTTTTTATTCCTGGATATTCTGGCAGATTTAAATTTAAACATGCCAAACCTATAAAAGAAGGTGATTAAATTGTTATTTGCATTGTTAGGAATTTTAATAGGGGTAGTTGTTGGACTTATACTTCCCATAACCTATAGTCCAACTTATGCATTATATATATCAGTAGCAATACTAGCTTGCCTAGACTCAGTATTTGGAGGAGTAAGGGCAAATTTAGAAAACACATTTGACACTAGAATATTTATATCAGGTTTTTTTGGAAATGCAATATTAGCTGCTTTTTTAGCCTATATTGGTGATAGACTAGGAGTACCTTTATATTATGCAGCTATTTTTGCTTTTGGAGGAAGGTTATTTGACAATTTTGCATCTATTAGAAGAATACTTTTATTTAAAAGAGGTGCAAGGAAGAAGAAAGAGGAAATTAAAGAAGAATGATTAGAAGACTACTAGATATTTTAAAGTAGATTTAGGCTAAAGGGGGCATATTTATGGATGAGTTTATTACCTCTATTGACCTAGGTACTTCAAAGGTATGTGCTATTATCAGTGAAATAGATAAAAATAGACAACTCCAAATAGTAGGAGTTGGGACTTGCCCCTGTGAAGGGATTAAAAAGGGTATTGTAGTAGATATTGATTCTACCTCTAAGTCTATATTATATGCATTAGAACAGGCTGAAAATATGGCAAATATGGAAGTTAGTACAGCTTATGTAAATATACCTGGTGGATATACAAAGATTATAAGAAATAAGGGCATAATAGCTGTATCTGGCGAAGATAAGGAAATTGATTCTGAAGATATAGAAAGGGTGTTGAATTCAGCTGCCATTTTATCTATGCCACAAGATCAACATATAATAGATATTATTCCTGCCCAATATATAATAGATGGTTATGATGAAATAAGAGATCCTTTAGGGATGGTAGGAATTAGACTAGAGGCAGATGTAGATATTGTTATAGGTTCTACTACAACTATTTTAAACGCTGTTAAGAGTGCAAATGAAGTAGGTATGGAGGTTTTAGGACTAATACCTGAGCCTTTTGCAGTTTCCGAATCTGTATCTAACAAAGATGAAAGAGAGTTAGGAGTCTTGATAATAGATATAGGAGCTGGAACAAGTGATTTCTCAGTTTTTAAAAAAGATCAATTAAAATATAATGGTTTAGTTCCCATAGCAGGAAATCATATAACAAATGATATATCCGTTGGATTAAGAATTTCTTTTGATGAAAGTGAAGAAATAAAAAGAAAGTTTGGTATAGCTTATACCCCTTTGGCTAGCGATGAAAAAATGTTAAAGGTAAATCCTATTGGAATAGATCAGAAACTTAGTATTTCTGAAGCTCAATTGTCTACAATAATTGAAGCTAGATTAGGGGAAATTTTTGAAATGATTAATGAAGAACTTATAAAGAATGATTTGAAAAAAGAAATTTTAACTGGAATAGTATTAACTGGTGGAGGTGTTGGTTATTTTCCGGGTTCTAAAGAACTTGCTAAGGAAATATTTAATTTACCTGTAAGAATAGGTAAACCTAAATTTATAGGAATTGATGACCCAATATATTCGACAGGATTAGGATTGATTAATTATTCGCTTAAAAGAAAATTTAATTATTATATAGAACATAATGATTCAGAAGTTAAAAAAAGTAACTCTAGCAAAAAATCAGGAAACAATATTACATCATTTTTTAAGAAAATATGGGATGAATATTTTTAGCATTATTAGATAAGGGGGTTTATGACGTGTTTGACTTTGATGTGGAAGTAGAAGAATTTGCACATATTAAAGTTATAGGTGTTGGCGGAGGTGGCAACAACGCAGTAAATAGAATGGTTGAATGTGGTGTTAAAGGTGTTGAATTTATTGCCATAAATACGGACAAGCAAGCATTACAATCGTCCAAGGCAGAGACTAAGTTACAAATTGGAGAAAAATTAACTAAGGGATTGGGAGCAGGAGCCAATCCAGATATAGGAATGAAAGCGGCAGAAGAAAGTAGAAATGAAATTGCCGATGGATTAAAAGGGGCAGACATGATATTTATTACTGCTGGTATGGGAGGAGGTACTGGTACTGGTGCAGCACCTATAGTAGCAGAAATAGCAAAAGAAATAGGAATATTAACTGTAGGAGTAGTTACTAAGCCTTTTACTTTTGAAGGAAGAAGAAGAATGATCCACGCTGAAAAGGGTATTGATGAATTAAAAAACAAAGTGGATACATTAGTTACTATTCCAAATGATAGGTTGTTGCAAGTTGCAGAAAAAAAGACTACTATTGTAGAAGCATTTTCTATGGCTGATGAGGTGTTGAAACAAGGTATTCAAGGAATCTCAGATTTAATAGCTGTACCAGCCCTTATTAATTTAGATTTTGCTGATGTAAAGACTATTATGTATGATCAAGGAATAGCTCATATGGGCATTGGAAAGGCTACTGGAGATAATAGAGCACAAGACGCAGCAAGGCAGGCAATACAAAGTCCACTATTAGAAACTTCTATTGAAGGAGCGAAGGCAGTCCTTTTAAATATTACAGGTGGTGGAGATTTAGGAATATTTGAAGTTAATGAAGCAGCTGATTTAATTAGACAGTCAGTAGACCAAGATGCAAATATTATATTTGGAGCAGGAATTGATGATAGTTTAAATGAGGAAATACAAATTACTGTTATAGCTACTGGTTTTGGAGGTGGAAATAGAAAAACTCTAAAAAGCAAAGAAAAGCCTAGTGCAGATGAAAAACTGAAAACTAGAGAGGAAATATCAGATAGTCAATTTGACTTAGACAATCTTGATATACCTACTTTTTTAAGGAAAAAAGATAGATAAAGAAGAAAGTAAATATTATGTCAAAAAATCGTTTCTCAAAATAGAGAGGCGATTTTTTTTGAGCCTAAGAAGTGACAATATTTTCTAGATAAATAATATATAATATACATAAATTTATTTCTATATGAATAAAAGTAGAGTATAGGGTTTTTTAAAAGGGGGCATTGTATGTATATTTATGCTGAGTACTTAATTTTAGAAAATGCTATTATTAATTATATTATACTATATGTAACCAAAAAGATTACTAGAACCGAAACAAGTAAATTTAGGTTGATAATGGCAGCTTTTATAGGTGCAATCTATACTTTAGTAGTGTTTTTCCCATCTCTTAAATTTATGGTTAAATTTACAGTAAAGATTTCAATGTCAGTTTTAATTATTATAGTAGCTTTTAATCCAGAAAAATTTTCAGATTTTATCCGCCTATTATCTATGTTTTATGTGACAGCTTTTGTTTTTGCAGGTGCTACCTTTGCACTATTTTATGTAATAAATGGCAAGTTTTCAGTTTACAATGGAGTATTCTATATAACAGATTTTCCAGTGAAGTTTTTAATATTAGGAGTTTGTACATCTTTTATTTTAATAAAATATGTATTTAGTTATTTGCAAATAAAATTAGGTAAGAAAGATATTTTAACCAATATAATCATTAATTTAAATAATAAAAAAGCTAATATAGTAGCATTAGTTGACACAGGCAATTCTTTAAAGGAGCCTATTAGCCAAAGACCTGTAATAATAGTTGAATTTTTTGCTATAAAAGATTTGCTTCCAGAGAAGGTCCAGAGACTGTTCATGAATAATGATGATTTTGATTTAGATATTGTAACAGATATAATGCTAGAATCAATAGATGAAATAAACCTAAGAGTTATACCTTTTAAGGCTATAGGAACAGAGAGTGGTATGCTATTAGGGTTTAGTCCAGATGAAATTTTAATAGTAGATGAATTTGTAGAAAAGAAAATAGAAGAAGAAATAGTAGTGGGAATATATAATAATAAATTATCTAATGACAATAAATATAAGGGTTTACTTAACCCAGAAATTTTATACTAAGGGGATGACAATATCATGAGTAATTTAGTAAAAATCAGAATGAAAGTTAGTTTGTTTTTGTTGAAAACAGGGTCAAAGTATAAGCTATTAAGGGAAGTGTTTTATATAGGGAGTGGTGAAGTGCTTCCACCGCCTCTGAAACCAAAAGAAGAAAAAGAACTCATATGCCAATTAAAGGAAGATAATAGTGTGAAAGGTATACTTATAGAAAGAAACTTAAGACTGGTTGTTTATATAGCCAGAAAATTTGAAAATACAGGTATATGTGTAGAAGATTTAATCTCTATTGGAACAATAGGACTTATTAAAGCTGTTAATACTTTTAATCCAGAAAAAAAGATAAAACTTGCTACATATGCATCTAAATGCATTGAAAATGAGATACTTATGTATTTAAGAAGGAATAATAAGGTTAAATCTGAAGTTTCTTTTGACGAGCCTTTAAACATAGACTGGGACGGAAATGAACTATTGCTTTCAGATGTATTAGGAACTGATGCAGATATTATATTTAAATATCTAGAGGAGGAAATAGATAGAGAACTTTTAGATCAAGCTATGGAGAAACTTTCTGGTAGAGAGAAAAAGATAGTAGAACTTCGGTTTGGACTTAGAAATGGACAGGAGAAAACTCAAAAAGAAGTAGCTGATATATTAGGCATATCTCAATCTTATATTTCAAGACTTGAAAAAAGAATTATAAGAAGACTTGAAAAAGAGATAAGTAGAATGGTCTAATACTTGGATACAGGATTTTTCTTTAAAATGGTTAATCTATTTACATTAATTAATGAATAAAAAAAAGCATAAGGGTAATAATTTTATCTTAAAAGGGGCAAAAAATGGTGAAAGGGATGAAGATAAATAATGCGTAGCAACAAAGTAGAAATTTGTGGAGTAAATACATCAGAGTTGCCTGTTCTCACCAATGAAGAAATGCAAAAATTGTTTATAAAAATTAAAGCTGGAGACATGGAGGCAAGGGAAGAGTTTATCAATGGAAATTTAAGATTAGTTTTAAGCATTATTCAAAGATTCAATAAAAGGGGAGAACATGTAGATGATTTATTTCAAGTAGGTTGTATAGGTCTTATTAAGGCTATAGATAATTTTGATTTAAGTCATAATGTAAAATTTTCTACTTATGCTGTTCCTATGATAATTGGAGAAATTAGAAGATATTTAAGAGATAATAATTCTATTAGGGTTAGTAGATCTTTAAGAGATATAGCTTATAAAGCTTTGCAGTCAAGAGAACAATTTGTAAATAGGCATTCTAGAGAACCAACAGTAACAGAAATAGCAGAGGATTTAAATCTACCTAAAGAAGAGGTAGTTTTTGCTCTAGATGCTATACAAGAACCTATTTCACTATTTGAACCTATATATCATGATAGTGGGGATGCTATATATATAATGGATCAAGTAAAGGATGACAAAAGTGAAGATGAAGTTTGGCTTCAAGGAATTGCGTTAAGAGAAGCATTGGATAAATTAAATGATAGGGAAAAGCATATATTAAATTTGAGATTTTATGAAGGCAAAACCCAAATGGAAGTTGCAGATGAGATTGGAATATCACAAGCTCAAGTTTCTAGACTTGAGAAAAATGCATTGAAAAATATGAGGAAATTTATTTAAAAAATAATAGACTATTCATTCTCAATTATAATTGAGAATGAATAGATTTTTTATAGTTAAAGTTTTATTTAAGCAACAATTTGCTCAAACTTTCTTATATATATTTGAATTAATTCCTTTTCATCTATATCTGCACTTGGTTTATCTAATACTATTTGCCCACCATTTAGCATTATTATTCTATCGGAATATTTAAGAGCATCTTTTATATTATGAGAAATCATTATTGTTGTTATGGAATACTTTTCTATTAATTTTTTTGTCTTTTCCATTATTAGATTAGATGTTTTTGGATCTAATGCTGCTGTATGTTCATCTAACAATAATAGATCAGGATATTTCATAGTAGCCATAATTAGTGATAGAGCTTGTCTTTGACCACCAGATAGAAACTTTACTTTAGTATCTAATTTTTTTTCAAGCCCTAAACTTAAATCTTTTAATAGTTCAATATATTTATCTATATTTTCTTTTTTTAATAATTTTTTTAGAGTGAATTTTTCTCCTTTTTTATTAGCTAAGGACAAATTTTCTAAAATGGTAAGAGATGAAGATATGCCCATGGAAGGATTTTGATATACCCTTCCAATATATTTAGCCCTTTCTTCTTCTTTTAGTTTAGATATGTTTTTTTCTTTTAAAAATATATTGCCCTGATCTGCCAATATATTTCCACCAATTATATTGAAAAGAGTAGTTTTTCCACAGCCATTGGGACCAATTATAGCTGTAGATGTATTTGTTTCTACTTCTAAATTGAAATTATTAAATATATTTATTTGATTGTCCGTATTTGAGTTGAAACTTTTACATAGATTAGTTATTTTTAACATAATTTACTCCCCCTTTTCTTCTATTAAAGCTTAAGATATCTACTAGAAAATTATTATAGGATATAAATATTATTACTATTATTGCACTAATAGCTTTAAAATCAGTAGGCTCTAATCCTAAATCTAATACGATTCCTTCTATAAATTTATATATTATTGCACCTAGTATTGCTCTTGTTGTATTTTTAATTTTATTTGAATCTTTATTTATAGTATCTCCTATTATAATTGAAGCAAGGGCTACTACTATAATAGAACTACCCATAGTAATATCTACAAATCCTTGAAATTGGGATGCTAAAGCACCACTTAAAGCTACAAGTCCATTAGCTATCATCATTCCCATTGTTTTATACATGTTGATATTTTTTCCTAAAGCTTTTATAAAAGATTCATTATCCCCTGTTACTATCAATAAATAACCTGTTTCTGTTTTTAGAAATTGATCTAATATTATCTTTACAAATAATACAATTATAATTAGTACAACTAATGTAGAATTAAAATCAAAAATTGAATCATAACTAAATAGTGGTATATTAGCTTTTCCATTAGTCCTAAGATTTATAGAGTATAATATAGTCATAGTTAATATTCCAGACAAAAGAGGTTTTATTTTTAGCTTTGTAAAAAGTATAGATGTTAACAATCCAGCTAAAGAACCAAAGATGAAAGCCATTAAAGTACTTATTATCGGATTAACCCCCATATACATAAATTTTGCAAATATGAATGCTCCAAAGGGGAATGTTCCCTCTACAGAAAGATCTGCTATATCTAATATTTTATAGGTTATAAATACTCCCATAGCTAAAATAGAAAATATAAGTCCCTGTTCTAAGGATGTTATAATAAGTGAATTCATTAATAGTCCTCCATTCTTTACTTTTTATTTTCAACTTCTACAGCTTTTTTAAAAACAGGAAGGTTTGGATTTAATCCTAATTTATCTAAAGTATTTCTGTTAATCTTTGTTATAGTTTTTTCTGACACTTCAACAGGTATTTCAGAAATATCTTTTTTATCTACAAGTATTTTTTTTGCCATTTGTCCTGTTTGTTTTCCTAATTCATAATAGCTGATTCCATTTGTAATAAGGGCACCGCCTCTTACTTGTGTTTCTTCAGCAGAGACTGTTATCATCTTGTTTTCTATAGCTGTTTTTGATATTAATTCTATTGATGAAGCTACCATATTATCAGTAAGAAGATATAAAGCATCTGCTTTTTTCATTATGGAATTTAGAGCTTGAGGAAGTTCATTTACATTACTTACTCCAATAGTTACAACTTTCAGATCTTCGCTAGATGCCAATTTATTTACTTCTTCTATTTGAATTTCAGAATTTGTTTCACTAGTGTTGTACAATATACCTATAGTTTTGATATTAGGGTCAATTTCTTTAAACATTTTTAGTTGAGAAGCTGTAGGAGCCATGTCAGATGTTCCAGTTACATTTTCGTTGATATTTTCCCAATCTTCAATTATTTCTGATTTTACTGGATCAGTTACTGCACTAAATAATATAGGTATATTTCTTGTAACTTGCTTAGCACTTTGTGCAGCAGGCGTTGCTATTGCAAATATTAAGTCCATTTTATTTTTTGAAAAAATTTGAGCTATACTAACTGTATTTGCAATATCTCCTTGAGAATTTTGATAGTTTATTTCCACATTAACTCCAAGATTTTTTAACTCATCTTCAAAACCTTCCCTTACTTCGTCTAACGCTGGATGTTCCGATAATTGGCTAATTCCAATTTTAAATACTTCATTTCCTGATGTATTATTGTCTTTTTTACTATTTACATTACATCCTGTGAAAATTATTGTACTTGCTAGTATTATTAGTACTAATATGCTACTAAGTTTATATTTTTTCATTTTTGTTTCCTCCTTTAAAATTAATAATAAAAAAATCTTCCATCCCTATAAACATAATTTTTATTATGTTTATAGGGACGAAAGATTTTATCCGTGGTACCACCCTTATTATGACAGTGTCATCACTTAATCAGACCTAACAGTCCTATCCCCTATAACGATGGGCTTTCGAATCCGTCTACTTGAATAATCGTTTAACGAATCTGCTTTGGAGTGAATATTACATATCCTCTTATTGCTGGCTCTCACCTTTCCCAACTCTCTTTAAATAAGATAAGATATCTTTTTCTCCATCATAGCATTTATATATTGGATATTATAATAATACTTTAAAACATTAATGTCAAGAGTTATTGAAAATATTTTTAATATAAAATAATACTATACTAGAAATAAAGTAGTCATATTTTATATATCTATAAAAATATACATAGTAGAAGACAAGTATTAAAAGGTGGTGGAATAATGATTAAAATATCAGAATTAAGAGAGAAGGAAATTATAAATATAAGAGATGGTTCTAGGCTAGGATATATAGATGATGTGAAAGTAGATTTAGATAAGGGAGAAGTAACGGGCATAATAATACCTGGTCCAGGAAAAGTTTTTAGTTTATTTGGTAAAAATCAAGATGTAGTTATAAATTGGAATGATATTATAAAAATTGGAATAGACACTATTTTAATAGACTTCAAAGAAGCTGAATAAATCTATATTAGACAATTTTTAATCTATATATTATAATAATATAACCAGATGGTTAGTTATTAAGAGTGTATAATGTGAAAAAGAGGTGAAACCATGAAATGCCCTTTTTGTAATTTTTACGAAACTAAAGTAATTGATTCAAGACCTACTGATGAAGGACAAGCAATTAGGAGAAGAAGAGAATGCATTAATTGTAGTAAAAGATTTACAACTTATGAAAAAATAGAAGAAATACCTTTGATTGTAGTAAAGAAAGATGGGAATAGACAACCTTATGATAGGAATAAATTACTTACTGGAATAATAAAAGCTTGTGAGAAACGTCCAGTATCTATGAAAGTTATAGAACAGATAGTTGATCATGTTGAAAAAACATTGTACAATTCCATGGAAAAAGAAGTAACTAGTAAGTACATTGGCGAAATGGTAATGAATAAATTAAAAAATGTAGATGAAGTATCTTATGTAAGGTATGCCTCTGTATATAGGCAATTCAAGGATATAAATACTTTCATGGATGAATTAAAAAAACTTTTAGATGAAGAATAAAGAATAGTTCAGGACTTTACTATTTAGTAGGGTCCTATTTATTTAAGAGAGGTGAGGAAATGGGATTTAGACTTATGTCCAATAATGAAAATATTCAGTATTATGTAATAGAGTCCTTTAATAAATCTAATAAGGTTGATCATCTTTTTTCAACTAGAATTGGTTGGAACAACAATAATTTTTCAAAGAATATCTCAAAATTATTTAATGTAAAAGAAGAAAATATAGTTTTTTCAAATCAAGTTCATGGAACTAATATTGGGTATATAAAAGATATAGAAAAATACAAAAATGAAATATTTCCTAAAGGAGTAGATGGTTTAATTACTGATAGGAAAGATATAGTTTTAGTCACATATTATGCTGATTGTGTTCCGTTGTTTTTTCTAGATATTAAAAACGAAATTATAGCATTAGCCCATGCAGGTTGGAGGGGGACAGTCAAAAATATTGGAGGTAAAATGGTAGATTTAATGGTGAATAAATTCAATTCTAATCCAAAAAATATATTTATTGGAATAGGTCCTTCTATTGGTCCTTGTTGTTACGAGGTAGGAGAGAATGTATATAATGAGTTTAAGAAAAATTATAGTTTTTATGAAGAATTGTTTGTGACGAAAAAAGTTAATAAGTGGTATTTAAATTTATGGGAAGCAAATAGAATATTATTATATAATAAAGGTATACCTAATGGAAATATTACAGTTAGCAATATTTGTACTAGTTGTAATAATGATAAACTCTATTCATATAGAAAAGAAAATGGGACTCAAAATAGAATGATATCAGCTATTAAACTAAAGCATTAGTATGGAGGTAAAAAAATGAATGAGAAAATTTTAGTTGTTGATGACGAGGAACATATTGTTCAACTTCTAAAATATAATTTGGAAGGTAATGGCTATATAGTAGGAGAAGCCTATACTGGAAGGGAAGTTTTAGATATAGTTCAAAGAGAAAAGTTTGATCTTATAATATTAGATCTTATGCTTCCAGAATTAGATGGGATTGAAGTATGTAAAAAACTAAAAAGGGATGTATTAACAAGTAGTATTCCAATTATTATGTTAACTGCTAAAAGTGGAGAAATGGATAAGGTTTTGGGATTAGAAATCGGTGCTGATGACTATATTACAAAGCCTTTTAGTATTAGGGAACTTCTTGCAAGGGTTAAGGTGATTTTAAGACGTATAGAAAAAAAAGAAAATATTAAAAATGGAGAATTGAAAATAGGAGATGTAGTTATAGATTTAGATAGCCATGAAGTAAGAAAAAAAGAAGAGTATATAGATTTAACATATAAGGAATTTGAATTGTTAAAAGTATTGGTAGAAAATAGGGGAAAAGCATTGTCTAGAAATACACTTTTAGATATAGTGTGGGGATATGATTATTTTGGGGAGACTAGAACTGTGGATGTGCATATTAGAAATTTAAGAAAAAAGATAGAAGATAATGATAAAGAACCTAAGTATATTGAGACCATAAGAGGAATAGGTTATAAAATGAGATAGGTGATATTATGAGGAAAAAAATTTTTATCGTTTTTTCTTTTCTCGCATTGATAGCATTAATAACTACAGGAATACTATCTTTAAGTTTTCAAAAAATGATTAGCTTAAAAGTTTTAGAAGATAAATTAGATTCAAATGTTTTAATGGTTAAAAAAGCAGTTGAAGAAGAAAATATAGATAATAGAAATTTAGATATAGTAGCAAAAGAATATTCAAGATTAGTTGATGCCAGAGTTGTATTCATGGACGAAGATGGAAACGTAATAGGGGATAGTGCTGAAAAAGAAGAGAGGGCTTTAAAGGATGAATATATAGTAAAAGATATGATATCTTCAAATGTATCTCTTGACAATAAAAATGGTAATATTTCTAGTATTAGAATTTCAGTAGATTCCAGTGATGCAGATAAGTTAAATAAAAACTATGTAAAATATTTATTTATATCAGCTTTTATAGGTTTCATAGTAGCTTTTATTATTGGGCTTAGATATATGAGATATGCTACTGATCCTTATAAAGAGCTAACAAAGGCTATGAAGAATATTTCAAATGGAAATTATGGAGAAAAACTTCATTTTCAAGAATATAGCGAGTTGGGAGTTTTAGCAAATAGTTTTAATGATATGAGTGTGAAATTAGATGATACAATTGAAAAATTGCAGGAAAGCAATACAAAGCTTAAAGCTACACTTACAAGTATAGTTGATGGTCTTATAGCCTTGGACAATAATTTGAATTTTATTTTAATCAATCCAGTTGCAGAGAAAATATTTGATATAGAAGGGCATAAAATTATGGGAAAAAATATATATGATGTTTTTTCTGAAGAGGAAATATTTAAAATATTTCAAGACTATCCTATTGACAATTTTACTTGGGAAAAAGAATTAGAAATATATGAACCTGAATATAAAGTATTAAATGTATATGCAAATCCTATTATTTTAAACAATGATCCTACTCGAAAATTAGGAATGGTATATTTATTCCAAGATGTAACTAAAGTAAAGAAATTGGAAAGTGTAAGAGAAGATTTTGTTGCTAATGTATCACATGAGTTAAAAACTCCACTTACATCTATAAAAGGATTTATTGAAACTTTAAAAGATGGAGCTATAGAAGATAAGAAAGTATCCCATAAGTTTTTAAATATTATCCATGTAGAAGTTGAAAGATTAGATTGTCTAGTTAACGACTTATTACTTCTTTCGGAAATTGAAAGTAAAAATAGGGATTTAGTTTATGAGTATTTTGATGTTAAAGAAGCTATAGAAGATCTATTTCAGTTTCTAGATAAAATTGCAGAAAAGAAGGATATTGTATTAGAAAAAGAAATAGAGAAAGATATTCCAGAGGTATATGGAAGCTACAATTATTTTAAGCAGATGCTTATGAATTTAGTAGATAATGCTATTAAATATACTCCTAGTGGAGGAAAAGTAAAAATTTTAGCATTTAAAGAAGGGAAAGATTTAACAGTTCAAATTAAAGACACAGGCATAGGAATTGATAAAAAACATCAAGATAGGTTGTTTGAAAGGTTTTATAGAGTAGATAAAGCAAGAAGTAGGCAAGTTGGAGGAACCGGATTAGGACTAGCTATTGTGAAACATATAGTTTTAATCTTTAATGGAACTTTGGATTTAGAAAGTGCACCAAATGAGGGCTCAATATTTACTATTAAAATTCCTTTGAATAATAATGAATATTTTAGAGGTTGATAATATGGAGATAAGAGATTTTAATAAAATAATACTGCAAAATATCTTGCAGTATGGAGATATAGGAATACATGTTATAAATAATAGTAGAAAAACAATTGTATATAATGAGGCAATGTCAAAACTAGAGGGATTAAAAGAAGAAATAGTTAAGAATAGGGATTTATTAGAAGTTTTTCCTAGCTTGGACGAGGAAAGTAGTACTTTAATCAATGTAGTGAGAACAGGAAAGCCAATATTAAATAGAACTCAAACATATTTAAATTTAAAGGGACAGAAAATAGTTACAGTTAATTCTACATTGCCACTTATACATGAAGGAAATACTGTAGGAGCTTTAGAAATTGCTAAAAATATAACATATATTAAAGAATTATCTGATCAATTAATTGATTTACAGGCTGAATTAAATAATAAAAAGAAGAAGAAACAAAATAAAACTATTAAAAAATATAAATTTAAAGATATAATAGGAAATAATAAAGAATTAAAGAAGGCTATAGAATTAGGAAGAAGAGGAAGCAAATCTAAATCAAGTGTGTTAATATATGGAGAAACTGGCTCAGGAAAGGAATTATTTGCTCAAAGTATTCACTATGATGGAGCCAGAAAGAAAGAACCCTTTATAGCTCAAAACTGTGCTGCTATCCCAGATTCTCTTCTTGAGGGTATATTATTTGGCACAAAAAAAGGTGGCTTTACAGGAGCTGTAGATAAACCAGGAATATTTGAACAAGCTAATGGTGGCACTCTTATGTTAGATGAAATAAATTCTATGACTCTACCCTTACAAGCAAAACTTTTAAGAGTATTGCAAGAAGGTTATATTAGGAGAATAGGGGGAATTAAGGATATACCTGTTGATGTGAAAATAATAGCTACTACTAATGAAGAACCATTAGAGAGTGTGAAAAAGGGAACTTTGAGGAAGGATCTATATTATAGATTAAATGTAATATATATTGCTATTCCTTCATTGAGGGAGAGGCTAGATGATATTTCCTTATTATGTGAATATTTTATTGAAAAATATAATAGAGAACTTAATAAAAATGTATGGTTAATATCTGAAGAAGTTTTATCATGTTTTCAAAATTATTCATGGCCTGGTAATGTTAGAGAGTTAGAAAATGCTATAGAATCTGCTATGAATTATATATTAGATGATGAACATGTTTTAAAGAAAGAGCATTTTATTTCTACTAAACGTATATTAGAATCTAATCCAAAAACTAATTTATTTAAATATATTGATGAGGGAAAGGTTCTTCCAGAACTAATGAATGATATTGAAAAAAAGATTATTGTAGAGGCTCTATCTAAAAATGAAAACAATATATCTAAGGCAGCTAGAAATTTAGGGATAAAAAGACAGACATTGCAGCATAAACTTAAAAAATATGAATTATAACCATGTAGACGCAATAAATTTTGCATTATATTGCAAAAAAAATTGCGTCTATGTGGTTTTTTCACTATAATAATAATGAAAAACCATATATTTTGACAAAATATATGGTTTAAATAGGCTTTTTGGTTGGCATATATATTGCAATTGTATATGGTAGTTGATATTGTGATAGTAAAAAGATTATAAAAAATAGATTATGGAGGTGCTTTTTGTGAAAAAGGAAAATGTAAAGGTTATTCTTTGGGGTTTTGGTGCAATGGGAAGTGGTATGGCAGAAGTATTACTTAAGAAGAAAGGTATAGAAATAGTAGGAGTTTGTGATATGTATCCTAAGATAGTTAATAAGAGTATGTATGAAATCTTGGGGATAGAAAAAGGGGATAGGAAAGAAGTAATTATTAGTGATAATATTGAGGAAACCATAAAAGAAGGAGCAGCAGATATTGTACTTATTGCTACAGATTCCTTTGTAAAAGGTGTATTTGATAAGGTTAAATTTTGTTTAGAAAGAAAGATAAATGTTATAACTACTGCTGAAGAAATGGCTTATCCTCAGGCACAAGAATTAGAACTTTCTAAGGAACTTGATGAAATAGCTAAGAAAAATGGAGTCACAGTTTTGGGAACTGGAATAAATCCAGGTCTTATAATGGATTTATTAGTAGTGGCCCTTACAGGTGCATGTGCAGATGTAGATTCTATTAAAGCAGAGAGAGTTAATAATCTTTCACCATTTGGGCCAGCTGTTATGAGTGAACAAGGTGTTGGAATAACTGAAGATGAATTTAATGCAAGGGTAAAAGATGGTTCATTGGCAGGACATGTAGGTTTTCCAGAGTCAATAAATATGATTAGTGATGCTTTAGGATGGAAACTGAGTGGTGAAATAAAGCAAACAATGGAGCCAATAGTTTCAAACGTATATAGGAAAGCTCCATATGCAGAAGTAGAAAAAGGAAATGTAGCTGGATGTAAAATGTTAGGCCATGGATATGTAGATGGTGAAGAAAAAATAACAATGGTTCATCCACAGCAAGTTGAACCTCAGCTTGAAGGTGTAGATACAGGAGATTATATAACTATTAAAGGAAATCCAGATATAAATATGGCTATAAAACCAGAAATACCTGGTGGAATAGGTACTATTGCTATGTGCATAAATATGATTCCACAAGTAATAAATGCTAACCCAGGTTTAAAAACCATGCTCGATTTACCAGTACCTAGAGCTATTATGGGAGATATGAGGGACTATATTGAAGATTAATTATATTTTTAGAAAGAAGGAGGTACATTGAAATGGATGCTAAAAAAGGTAGTTGGGTGAGAATTCACAATATAGTTTTAAAACCTGAAGATAGATCTCCAAATTTACCAGAGGATACCAAGAAAGTACCTTTAGAAATGTGGGATAAAGGCTTTCTTTTAAATGAATTTGCTAATATAGGAGATATAGTAGAAGTTGAAACTTATATAGGAAGAAAAGTAGAAGGGAAATTAGTAGAGATAAATCCTTATTATGAACATGATTTTGGTAAATGTGTACCTGAATTATTATATATAGGTAGACAGCTTAGAGGTTATCTGGAAGGAAGTGCTCAAGATGAGTAAAGATATGAGTTTTGAGGCTGTAATGGCAAGAAGATCGGAAACAATGAAAAAGGCCATTGGAATAGATTATAGTCATTTTGAATCTGGGAGTATTGCTTTTGATTATGAAAGAATGATGAAAGAAACAGGTTATAGTTTGGAAGAAATACAAGAGATTCAAAAGGAAACGGGAGTAGGAAATACACCGGTTCTTGAACTTAGAAATTTAACTAAATTAGCTAGAAAGTTTTCACCTAAGGGGAAAGGAGCTAGAATTTTTGTAAAAGATGAAGCAGCTAATCCATCAGGAAGCTTTAAAGCTAGAAGAGCAGCTACAGCTTGCTATCATGCAGAAAAACTAGGATATAAAGGTGTTATTGCAGCAACTAGTGGAAATTATGGTGCAGCAGTAGCTAGTCAAGCTGCTATGAGAGGCCTTAAATGTATAATAGTTCAGGAATGCTATGATTCAAGGGAAGTAGGTCAGCCAGAAATTGTTGAAAAGGCGAGAAAATGTGAAGCTTATGGTGCAGAAGTTGTACAACTTACTGTTGGACCAGAACTATTCTATAGTTTTTTAAGATTATTAGAAGAAACAGGTTATTTCAATGCATCTTTATATACTCCTTTTGGTATTGCAGGTGTGGAAACATTAGGATATGAATTATCTACTGAGTTTAGAGAAAGGGAAGGAAAAGACCCAGATGTAGTGGTTGTAACTAATGCAGGAGGAGGAAATTTAACTGGTACAGCTAGGGGGCTTATAAAAGCCAATGCAGATACTCAAATTGTAGGAGCCAGTGTAAATTTAAGTGGTTTACACATGGCTAGTGACACCCAATTTAATAAAAAATCTTTCACTACTGGTCACACCGGATTTGGCATACCTTTTGCGACTTGGCCAGATAGATCTGATGTACCAAGGTCAGCAGCAAGACCATTAAGGTACATGGACAGATATGTAACCGTAAATCAAGGCCCTGTATTTTATATGACAGAAGCACTGGCACAACTAGAGGGACTAGAAAGAGGACCTGCAGGAAACACCTCTTTGGCAGCGGCTTTTGCTTTGGCTCAAGAACTAGATGAGGACAAAATTATTGTAGCTCAAGAAACAGAATATACAGGTGCAGGGAAGCATATTCAACCTCAATTGACTTTTGCAAAAGAAAATGGTATTGAAGTAATAGTTGGGGATCCTAAAAATGAAGTACCTGGAGAAAATATTGTTCTACCTAAAGATCCAAGTTATGTAAAGATAGAAGAGGTAGAATTAGATAATATTAAAAGATCATATATTAGAAATTGTATAAAGCATACAAAGGTAGATAGAGTTAGTAGAGAAGATATTGAATTTTTAATAAAGGATACGAAGTCTAGTAAAAAGTTTGTAGAGGGTATATTAGATGAGTTAGAAGTAAATTATTAAGATTATATTTATTATTTGGAGGTGTTATTAGTGAAAAGTCTTATAAAAAGAGAAGATGATTTTCAAGAAAGAAGAAAACATATTGCGAATTTAACAGAAGAACAACTAGAGGAAAGATTTTGGAAATTAGCTGAAGAAATTGTTGAGCCTTTAGTAGATTTAGCTTATAAAAACACTTCCCCATCTATTGAAAGATCTATATTACTTAGAATGGGATTTTCAAGTATTGAATGTACTGCAATAGTAGATGGAGCTATAGAGAGGGGACTTTTAGGAAAAGGTGCAGGACATTTAGTATATAGATTGGCAAAAGAGAAAAACATGTCTATAAGAGATGCAGGACTTAAACTTGCAGAAGGAGAAATGTGGGATGATTTATTGGCTATATTCAAGGGAGGTGCTGAATAATGGAGTTAAAGCCAAATGAGAAATTAAGTGTTGAAAATATATTAAAGGATATTGATAAATATAGACCAAGAAGAAGAGGATGGACTTGGAGAAGTGGAATAGATCAAAATAGAAAAATAGGACAATTTGAATATTATGATACAGCAGAGCCTTTAAAACAAAGCCAGCCATTACCAGCTAGTAAGGGTTTTAATTATATAGATCCACAACCAGAAAATGTTATAACTACAGAAATTGCTTCTGGAAGATTTGAAGATGATATTAGACGTATGAGAATGGCTGCATGGCATGGTGCAGATCATTTGATGGTTATTAGGACAGCAGGACAAAGTCATTTTGATGGTCTAATAGAAGGTACACCTCAAGGTGTAGGCGGAATACCAGTAACCAGAAAACAAGTAAGAGCTCAAAGAAAGGCATTAGATATAATAGAAGATGAGGTAGGTCGTCCATTAAATTATCATTCTTATGTAAGTGGAGTTGCTGGGCCAGAAATTGCAGTTATGTTTGCAGAAGAAGGGGTAAATGGTGCTCACCAAGACCCTCAATATAATGTACTTTATAGAAATATAAATATGATCAGATCTTTTGTAGATGCTGCTTCAGCTAAAAAAGTTATGACTTGGGCTGAAATAGCTCAAATAGATGGAGCTCATAATGCTAATGCAACAGCAAGGGAAGCATGGAAGGTAATGCCAGAGCTTATGGTTCAACATGCTATAAATAGTATGTTTTCAGTAAAGGTAGGCATGAAGAAAGAAAATATCTGTCTCTCAACTGTACCACCAACAGCTCCACCAGCACCTTGTATGAGATTAGACTTACCTTATGCTGTTGCACTTAGAGAATTGTTTAGAGATTATAAAATGAGAGCACAAATGAATACTAAGTATATGGAATCATCAACTAGAGAAGCCACTGTAACTCACACATTGAATTTGCTTATTTCAAAACTTACAAGAGCAGAAATCCAATCTACTATTACTCCAGATGAAGGTAGAAATGTGCCATGGCATATATACAATATTGAGGCAGTAGATACGGCAAAACAAGCCCTCATAGGTATGGATGGACTTACAGAAATGGTGGAAATAAAGAGGGACAAAGGTGAATTAGTTGATAAAGTAAGGGAACTTAAAGAAAGAGCAGTTCTATTTATGGAAGAAATTATAGAAGTTGGTGGATACTTTGAAGCAGTTGAAAAAGGTTTCTTTGTTGATTCAGGAGAGTATCCAGAACGAAACGGAGATGGAATAGCAAGAAAAATTGATGGAGGTATAGGAGTAGGCACAGTATATGAAAGAGAACCTGATTATATGGCACCTGTTACAGCTGTTTTTGGATATAATAATGTAGAACAATATGATAAAGAAGCAGTTGACAATCCTTCTAAACTAATGGGTGGATGTACATTTGAAGATCCTGATAAAATTGTATTTATTGATGAATTAGATGAAAATGATAATGTTAATGTTAGACTAGAAGAAACAAAGGAATTGAGAGAAACATCTAAGATAAAACCTGAAATGGAATGGGCAGGAGATGGAATAGTTCAAATCACATTATTTTTACCTACAAAGCCAAGAGTAGCAGAGTTTACTGCTATTGAAATTGGTAAGAAAATGGGACTTGAAGATGTAGAAGTAATCCATAAGGAAGTAATGCAAGAAGCAGAGGGAACTAGGATTGAGCTAAAAGGTAGGGTTCCATTTACTATAGATACAGATGAATTAATAATTCCACCAGAACCAGAAGTTATGACAGAAGACGAAATAAGGGCTGATATTGAAGCAAATCCAATGAAAGTAGTTGCAGGTACTGTAGGTGAGGATGAACATTCAGTAGGACTTAGAGAGATAATAGATATAAAACATGGTGGTATTGAAAAATACGGTATAGAATGTGAATATTTAGGAACATCTGTACCAGTGGAGAAATTAGTAGATGCTGCTATTGAAACTAATGCTGATGCAATACTTGCTTCAACTATTATAAGTCATGATGATATTCACTATAAGAATATGAAAAGAATACATGAGCTATGTGTAGAGAAAGGAATAAGGGATAAAATAGTACTTGTTTCTGGAGGAACTCAAGTATCAAATGAGTTAGCAGTTAAAAGCGGAATGGATGCAGGTTTTGGAAGAGGTTCAAATGGAGGTCATGTGGCTACATTTATAGTTAAGAAAAGAAGAGAGATAAAAAATGAAGATTAATATATTAGTTGCAGAAATAGGTAGTACTACTACAGTAGTTAATGGATTCCATGAAGTAGACAGTACTTGTCCTAGATTTGTAGGACAGGGGCAAGCACCTACTTCTGTAACAGAAGGTGATGTAAATATAGGCCTTAAAGGGGCAATAGATGATTTGAAAAATAATCTTAATATAAAAGAATTAGAATATGATGAACTTATAGCTACTAGTAGTGCAGCAGGTGGCTTAAGAATGACAGTACATGGGCTTGTATATGACATGACTGTAAGGGCGGCAAAGGAAGCAGCATTAGGTGCAGGAGCTAATATAAAATATATTACTTCTGGAAAGCTTAGAAAATCAGGTCTAAAAAAGATTAAAGAAATTAATCCAAATATTATTTTAATTGCTGGTGGAGTAGATTATGGAGAAAGGGATACTGCCCTTTATAATGCAGAACTTATTGCAGAACTAAATTTAAATGTACCAGTTATATATGCTGGAAATATTGAAAATCAAGAGGAAATTAAAGAGATTTTTGAAAATACTAAATCAGAATTATATATTGTGGATAATGTATATCCTAAAATTGATGATTTAAATATTGAGCCTACAAGGAAAGTTATCCAAGATGTGTTTGAAAAGCATATAATTCATGCACCTGGAATGGAAAAAATAAGGAATATGGTTACAGGACCTATTATGCCTACACCAGGTGCTGTAATGAATGCTTCCAAACTACTTTATGAAGATATAGGAGATATTTTGGCTTTAGATGTTGGAGGAGCTACTACAGATATTCATTCAGTTACAGAAGGCAGCGACGAGGTATCAAGGATACTTATAAGTCCAGAACCAGTGGCCAAGAGGACTGTTGAGGGTGATCTAGGTGTCTATGTAAATATGAAGAACATTGTAGAGATGGTAGGAAAAGAAGAATTAGAAAAAAATTTAAATATTAATTCAAAAGAGTTAGAAGAGCTTATTGAAAATCATAAACCTATACCTAGGACTGAACTAGAAAAAGATTTTGTAGAGGAATTGGCACTTCATGCAGTAATAACTGGAGTGAAAAGACATGCTGGCATATTTAGACATTTATACGGGCCTGGTGGAAAGAAGACTGTTGCAGAAGGGAAAGATTTGACTCAAGTAAAATATATAATAGGTACTGGAGGAGCTCTTACAAGACTTCCAAATAGACTGGATATGATGAAACAAATAGCTTTAAGCAATAAGGGAATGGAGCTTTTACCAAATAAAGATGCAAAAATACTTATAGATAATTATTATATAATGGCTTCACTAGGTGTATTAGCAAAAGAACATCCAAAAGCTGCATTAAGTATTTTAAAGAAGAGTCTTGAAATTAAATAAATATAGTTTATAAATTCTTTAAATAAGTCCAACAGAATGTTGGACTTATTTAAAATACAAATGGAGGGATATATATGAGTTATCCGAGAGTTGAGGTGGATTTAAACAAACTTAAACATAATGTAAAAACAATAGTAAGCAGATGCAATGAAAAAGACATAAAAGTAGCAGGGGTAACTAAAGGATTCTGTGGAGATCCTAAAATAGCCAAAGTTTATGTAGATGGTGGAGTTAGTTTTTTAGCTGATTCTAGAGTAGAGAATTTAAAGAAATTAAGAAATATAGATATTCCCAAAATATTATTGCGTTTACCTATGTTAAGTGAGGTAGAATATGTAGTACAATATGCAGATATCTCACTAAATTCAGAGATAGAAACTATTAAAGCTCTTTCTAAACAAGCATTAGAATTTAATAAAGTTCATAAAATTATTCTAATGGTTGATCTAGGTGATTTAAGAGAAGGATATTTTAAAGAGGAAGAAATATATGATGCTATAGAAAAAATAATAAAATTAGAAGGAGTTAAGCTAGAAGGCATAGGGACTAATTTAACTTGTCATGGTGGTATAATTCCAAGGAAGGATAATACTATTAGGCTTATTGAAATAAAGCAAAAGGTCAAGGAAAATTATAATATTGATTTAGAAATTATTTCTGGTGGAAATTCTAGTAGTCTTCATTTAGTATTTAATGGTGAAATGCCAGAAGGTATAAATCAATTAAGATTGGGAGAATCATTAATTTTAGGTAGGGAAACGGCTTTTGGAGGGAAAATAAAAGATACTTTTAATGATATCTTTACCTTAGTAGTGGAAGCTATAGAATTGAAGGAAAAACCTTCTATACCTATTGGGGAAATAGGAATGGATGCTTTTGGCAATAAACCTATTTTTGTAGATAGGGGCATAAGGAAAAGAATGATATCTGCTATTGGGAAACAGGACATAGATTTAGAGAACATAACCCCTATAGATAAAGATATAATAATAATAGGAGGAAGTAGTGATCACTTGATATTAGATGTGACTGATAGTAAAATAGACTATAGTGTAGGAGATAAAATAAGGTTTAAATTAGACTATGGTGGAATATTAAGTACTACAACTTCAGAGTATGTAAAAACAGTTTATATTTAACCTTGATAGAAAGGTGATTTAATGGATCTTTTTAGTTATAACATGGAAAAACAATTAGATAGAGAAGCACCATTAGCAGAAAGAATGAGACCAAAAACTTTGGAAGAGTTTGTAGGGCAAAAACATATACTAGAAGAAGGAAAATTTTTAAATAGAGCTATTAAAGCAGACAGATTGCCTTCTATGATATTTTATGGTCCTCCAGGGACAGGTAAAACTACATTGGCAATGATTATTGCTAATACTACAGAAATGAATTTTGAAAAGTTAAGTGCAGTCACATCAGGAGTTAAGGATATTAGAAAAGTAACAGAAATTGCAGAAGAAAAGTTAAAAATGTATAGCAAGAGGACTGTATTGTTTATAGATGAGATACATAGATTTAATAAGTCGCAACAAGATGCACTTCTGCCTTTTGTAGAAAGAGGTATAATTATTTTAATTGGAGCAACGACTGAAAACCCTTATTTTGAAGTTAATAAAGCTCTATTATCCAGAATGACAGTTATACAATTAGAATCATTAAAAGATAAAGACCTAAAATTATTATTATCTAGGGCTTTAAAAGATGACAGAAGAGGTTTAGGGAAGAATAATATTGATATTGATGAAGATGCTATAGATTATCTTATTAATATAGCAGATGGAGATGCTAGAATGATTCTAAATTCTTTAGAGTTAGCAGTTTTGACAACTACTAAAGATGGAGAAGGAAAAATTCTTATTACAAGGGAAGTTATAAAGGATTGTATTCAAACTAAGGGAATAAAATATGATAAAGCTGGAGATGAACATTATGATACTGTTTCTGCCTTTATTAAAAGTATGAGAGGTTCAGATCCAGATGCAACATTGTATTGGCTTGCTAAAATGATTGAAGCAGGAGAGGATCCTAAGTTTATAGGAAGAAGAATTATAATATCTGCTTCTGAGGATGTAGGAAATGCAGATCCTCAAGCTTTAAATATTGCTATATCTGCATTTCAAGCAATAGATATAATAGGAATGCCTGAAGGAAGGATACCATTAGCTCAAGCTGCGGTATATATGGCTTGTGCACCAAAAAGCAATTCTTCTTATTTAGGCATAAATAATGCATTAAAAGATGTGAGAAATGAAAAAATAGGTTTAGTTCCATCATATTTAAGAGATAATAGTTATAAGAAAGGCAATAAATTAAAGAATGATGACAATTATAAATATCCTCATGATTATCCAAATTCATATGTAGAGCAACAATACTTACCTAATGAATTTAAGAATAAGGTATATTATGTTCCTACAGAAAATGGATATGAAAGAAAAATAAAGGAAAAATTAAATAAATTATTTGACAAAAGGAAATAATGAAATTATAATTGTAGGTAAAACAATATTTTTCATGTGTATAAATACTTTGATAGGAAGAGTAAATATAGGAAAAGTCTTAGCGAGTCGGTGACGGTGGAAGACCGATACGGATTCTATATTGAAAAACATCCTGGAGTTTCTAACCGAAATTATTTAGAGAGTAGGCTTAGACGGTATCATACCGTTATATATGATAGGCATTTAATGTGCTAAATGAAGTAGGTCATCTAAATATGACAATTAGGGTGGTACCGCGAACCTTTCGTCCCTTTATAAGGACGAAGGGTTTTTTTATTTCATTTTGAAAGGAGAATGAGAATGGAAAAAGCAACTGTAAAAGAAATTTTTAAGGATTCAGAAAAATATTTAAATAATGAAATTCAAATAGAAGGATGGATAAGGACATTAAGATCTTCTAAAAAATTTGGATTTATAGAAGTAAATGATGGTACTTTCTTTAAAAATATTCAAGTTGTTTTTGATGAAAATCTTGAAAATTTTAAGGAAATATCTAAGTTCCCTATTAGTTCTTCAATAGTAGTACAGGGTAAATTAGATCCTACACCACAGGCGAAACAGCCATTTGAAATTAAGGCAACTAATGTTTCTATTATAGGTGATTCAGAAAGAGATTATCCTTTACAAAAGAAAAGACATTCTTTTGAGTATTTAAGAACTATAGCTCACTTAAGACCTAGAAGTAATGCTTTTTCTGCAGTATTTAGAGTTAGATCTTTAGCAGCTTATGCAGTTCATAAATTTTTTCAAGAAAGAAATTTTGTATATGTTCACACTCCAATAATTACTGGAAGTGATGCTGAAGGTGCAGGAGAAATGTTTAGGGTTACTAACCTAGATTTAAAAAATATACCATTAGACGATGATGGTAAAGTAGATTTCTCTGAAGATTTTTTTGGAAAAGATACAAATTTAACTGTTAGTGGACAATTAGAAGCAGAGGCTTATGCATTAGCTTTTAGAAATGTCTATACTTTTGGACCAACTTTTAGAGCAGAAAATTCAAACACTGCTCGTCATGCAGCAGAATTTTGGATGATAGAGCCAGAAATTGCTTTTGCTGATTTAAATGACAATATGGATTTGGCAGAAGATATGATGAAATATATAATTAATTATGTAATGGAAAATGCTAAGGAAGAAATGAAATTTTTCAACTCCTTTGTTGATAAGGGACTTTTTGATAGGCTTGAAAATGTAGTTAATTCTGAATTTGAACGTATAACCTATACAGAGGCAATAGATATATTAGAAAAATCCAAAGAAAAATTCCAATATCCAGTTAAATGGGGAATAGATTTGCAAACTGAACATGAAAGATATATAACAGAAAAGGTATTTAGAAAACCAGTATTTGTAATGGATTATCCAAAGGATATAAAAGCATTTTATATGAGGTTAAATGATGACGGTAAGACTGTAGCAGCTATGGATTTATTAGTACCTGGAGTTGGTGAAATAGTTGGCGGTAGTCAAAGAGAGGAAAGATTGGATATTTTAGAAAAGAGAATGGAAGAGTTAGGAATGAATAAAGAAGAATACTGGTGGTATCTAGAACTTCGAAAATATGGTGGAACAAAACACGCAGGCTTTGGTCTTGGATTCGAAAGAGCTATTATGTACATGACTGGTATGAAGAATATTAGGGATGTAATACCTTTTCCAAGAACAGTAGGTTTAGCAGAATTTTAATTTGAAATGAGGACTAAAATTTCAGGAAAATCTATAATAGGTTTTTCTGAAATTTTTTATTTTAAATTCCCAATTAAAGACCTTGATTTATTCATATATCTTTGCTATAATAGACTCTAAAACATATTATTTTTCAAAATAAATTATATATGTAGCTGTGAAAGGAAGTAGTAGGTTTTTTATTTCTTATAGAGAGCTGTCACTTGGTGGAAGACAGTAGAAATAATTCTGAACTCGTCCTTGAGTTGTTAAAGTGAAAACTATTAGCTTTAACCGGCAGAAGAGCCGTTATTCTTAGAGTGGATAGATTTTTTCTATCAATTAGTGTGGTACCGCGGAATGAAGCCTTTCGTCTCTAATAGAGATAAGGGCTTTTTTGTTTTTATAAAATAGCAAGGAGGTAATAAAGAATGGAATATAATCCGAAAACAATTGAAAAGAAGTGGCAAGATATATGGGATGAAAAAGAAATATTTAAAACTAGTGATGATAAGACAAAACCAAAATTCTATGCACTTATAGAGTTTCCTTATCCTTCAGGGCAAGGGTTACATGTAGGTCATCCTAGACCTTATACAGCTTTAGATGTAGTTTCTAGAAAAAGAAGGTTTCAAGGATATAATGTATTGTATCCAATGGGATGGGATGCTTTTGGACTTCCAACGGAAAATTTTGCTATACAGCATAAAATACATCCAAAAGTAGTTACAGAAAACAATGTGGCTAAATTTAAAAAACAACTTAAATCCATAGGATTTTCATTTGATTGGTCAAAAGAGATAAATACTACAGATCCAGCATATTATAAATGGACTCAATGGATATTTTTGCAAATGTTTAAAAAAGGTCTTGCATACAAAAAGGAAATGCCTATAAATTGGTGTACATCCTGTAAAGTGGGTTTAGCAAATGAAGAAGTAGTAAATGGAAGCTGTGAAAGATGTGGTGGAGAGGTTGTTAGAAAAGTAAAAAACCAATGGATGCTAAAGATTACTGAATATGCAGATAGATTGATTAATGATTTAGATACTGTAGATTATATAGATAGAATTAAAACTCAGCAAATAAATTGGATAGGTAGATCTGAAGGAATGGAAGTAGATTTTCAAATTGCAGGAAAAGAAGATTCCTTAAAAGTATTTACTACTAGGCCTGATACATTATTTGGTGCAACATATATGGTTATTGCTGCTGAACATCCATTAATAGAAAAGTATAATGATATTATAGAAAATATGGATGAAGTAAGAGAATATCAAGAAATGGCTACTAAGAAATCAGATTTTGAAAGAACTGAATTAAATAAAGAGAAAACAGGGGTAGAGATTAAAGGTTTGAAGGCAATAAATCCAGTAAATAACAAAGAAATATCTATTTGGATATCTGATTATGTACTTATGGGTTATGGAACTGGTGCTATAATGTCTGTACCTGCCCATGATAGTAGAGACTGGGAATTTGCTAAAAAGTTTGAACTTCCAATTGTAGAGGTAGTTAAAGGCGGAGATGTTAAAAAAGAAGCCTATACAGATACAGAAACAGGAATATTAGTTAACTCTGATTTTATAAATGGATTAGAAGTGAAGGATGCTATAGGGAAAATGAGCAATTGGTTAGAGGAAAAAGGCTTAGGTAAAAGAAAAGTTAATTATAAATTGAGAGATTGGGTATTTTCACGTCAAAGATATTGGGGAGAACCTATACCTCTTGTGCACTGTGAAAAATGTGGATGGGTTCCAGTTCCAGAGGAGGAACTTCCAGTTATGTTACCTGAAGTGGAGAATTACGAGCCTACCCATAATGGAGAATCACCTCTTGCAAATATGGAAGAATGGGTGAATGTAAGTTGTCCTAAATGTGGAGGGAACGCTACAAGAGAAACAGATACTATGCCACAATGGGCTGGTTCTTCTTGGTATTTCTTAAGATATATAGATCCATATAATGACAAAGAAATAGCAAGTAAGGAAGAAATAGATTATTGGCTTCCAGTAGACTGGTATAATGGAGGAATGGAGCATACAACCCTTCATTTATTGTATTCAAGATTTTGGCATAAATTTTTATATGATATAGGAGTAGTATCTTCTAAAGAGCCATACAATAAAAGAACTGCCCATGGAATGATCTTGGGAGGCAATAATGAAAAAATGTCAAAATCCAGAGGAAATGTAGTTAATCCAGATGACATAGTGAATGAATATGGAGCGGATACATTAAGAACTTATGAAATGTTCATAGGAGATTTTGAAAAAAGTGTTCCTTGGTCTGAAAATGGAGTTAAGGGTTGTAGAAGATTTTTAGAAAGAGTATGGAGGCTTCAAGATATAGTTGTAGATGGAAATAGTTATTCAGATAAGCTAGAGGCAAGTATTCATAAAACTATAAAAAAAGTAACAGAGGATTATGAAACATTGAAGTTTAATACAGCTATTGCAGCATTAATGTCTCTGTTAAATGAATTTAATGATATAGGAAAAATAAATAAAGAAGAGCTTAGGACTTACCTAATACTTCTAAATCCTGTAGCACCTCATATTACTGAAGAAGTTTGGGAAAAATCAGGACTAGGTGATACATTACACGAATCTATTTGGCCAAAATGGGATAAAAATAAGTTAGTAGAGGATGTAGTAGAAATTGCCATTCAGGTGAATGGGAAGGTTAGAGGTAGGGAGAAAATAGCTATAGATGAATCTAAAGAAAGTATAAGAGATAAAGTAGTACAAAATGAAGGTGTTAAGAAATTTATTGAAGATAAAGAAATTGTTAAGGAAATATATATACCGGGTAAAATATATAATATAGTAGTTAAATAATTGGTCAAAAAGGGAGGTTTTCCTCCCTTTTAAATTACCTATAGGAGGCAAAAATATGAAAAAAATTAAGATAATTACAGATAGTACTAGTTATTTAAGCAAAGAGTATGCATTGGAAAGAGATATTTCTGTTATACCATTAAGTTATACTTTTGAAAATGAAACTTATAAAGAAGGATTTCCTGGAGAATTTGATGAGTTTTTCAAAAGATTAAGTGAATCTAAGGATTTTCCAATAACATCTCAACCTTCTACAGGAGATTTCCTTAAAGAATATGAAGAAGCTCTTAATAAATATGATGAAATAATAGTTTTAACTTTATCTTCTAAATTAAGTGGCACTTATAACAATGCTATGTTAGCTAGAACTATGTCAGAAGAAAGTAGAATAACAGTAGTGGATTCTAGGCAGGCAGCTTCTAATCTAAAATTATTAGTCGAAGAAGCTGTAGATATGATTGAGGATGGTAAGAGTAGAGATGAAATAATAAATCGTGTAGCTGAAATGGAAAAAGGTATGGCTATTTATTTTACAGTAGGAACATTGGAATATTTGAAAAGAGGAGGAAGATTGAGTGCTGTTAGCACTGTCATAGGTTCAGTTTTGAATATTAAACCGATTATAGCACTTCAAAATGGTGAGTTGGAATTGTTAGAGAAAACTAGAGGAAAAAATAGAGCTGTAAAGAAGATGCTTGGATTAATTCCTTCTAATATAAATCAAATTAGCATTTGTCACATATTAAACTATGATGAAGCTTTAAGTTTAAAGAGTAAATTAATAGAGATTTTTCCTAAAGCGGTAGTGACTATAGATGAAATAGGACCAGTAGTAGGTGCTCATTTAGGACCAGAGACTATAGGAGTCTGTTATAGTTATTGATAAATATATTTCAATTTTCAAAAAGTATGTTATAATGAGATGGGAAATAAGTATAAAAAATCTATTTTTTGGAGGTGCTGTTTAATGAAAAAGATTTTAGTTACAGGAGCTCTTGGTCAAATAGGATCTGAACTTACTATGGAATTGAGAAAGATGTATGGTGACAACAATGTTATAGCTAGTAGTAGGAGAAAAAAGGAAGGACAAGAGGAGGTAATTGAATCAGGTCCTTTTGAAGTAGTAGATGTGTTGGAAGGCGAAAAGTTAGCCAATGTAGTAAAGAAACATAAAGTTGACACCATTATTCATTTAGCAGCAATACTATCAGCTGTAGGGGAAGAAAGGCCTAATCAAGCATGGAATATTAATATGAATGGTCTGTATAATATTTTAGAAATAGGAAGAGAAGAAAATTGCTTAGTATTTACCCCAAGTTCTATTGCAGCTTTTGGACCATCTACACCTCAGGATAAGACACCTCAAGATACTATACAAAGACCAGAAACTATGTATGGTGTAACAAAAGTTGCGGGAGAAATTCTATGTGATTACTACTTTAAAAAATTTGGTGTAGATACTAGAGGAGTACGTTTTCCAGGACTTATATCCCATAAGACATTACCAGGTGGTGGAACAACAGATTACGCAGTGCATATATATTATGATGCATTAAAACATGGAAGGTATACATCTTTTATTAAAGAAGGTACTTATATGGATATGATGTATATGCCAGATGCTATTGACGCTATAATTCAGCTTATGCAAGCAGATCCAGATAAACTTATTCATAGAAATGCTTTCAATATTACAGCTATGAGTTTTGAACCAGAAGATATAGCTGCTGAGATTAAAAAACATATACCTGAATTTGAGATGGATTATGATGTAGATCCAGTAAGACAGGCAATAGCAGAATCTTGGCCAAATTCTCTTGATGATACTGCAGCAAGAGAAGAATGGGGTTGGAATCCTAAATATGATTTAGCTAAAATGACTGAAGATATGTTGGAGAAACTAAAATTAAAATTAAATAAGTAGGAATATGCGTAAATTAAAAGGGATCTTTCTAATAGAGAATGGTCCCTTTGTTTATTTAGATATATATTTTTTAAAAATAAAAAGAGAAGAAATGTAATTATATTATTACATATAAATTAATTAATATAATCACACAAAGATAACTTTTATAATATATTAGTATTAAAGAAAGAAATATTTTATTACAAGGTAAAAAATATTTAAATAATAAATTTGAAGAAAGGAGATTTAGATTATGACGAAAGTTTATTATTATAATCCAAATAAATGTTGTCACAAACATGAACATTCTCATGAAAATCATCATAAATCCAGTTGCCATAAACCACCAAAAAAAGATTGTGAACCAAAAAATCTAGGTTTAAAGTGCAAAGAAATATGTGGTGCTGTAAATATACCTTTTATTAATTTAGCTACTACACCACCAGTACAAACTACACTAGGAAATGTTTCAGTAGACTTGAGATGTTATGATAAACCAAAATTGAAAATAGACTTTTCAGCTATAGCAAACCTTAATTTGACTGCTGCTACCAACTTCACATTGACTTTTAGAGTATACAGAAGATGTGATAATGGACCAGAGGTAGAAATAGATACAATTGTTATACCAAATACTATTCCAGTTACAGCAGCAATTGTTGCATCTAGTCCAGTTAGTTTTAGTATATGTGATGAAGATTTTTGTCCTGGAGAATGTTGCACTTATAGAATAACAGTTGAAGGAACATCTACTGCAGCTATAACAGGTTCATTTAATATAAGTAAAGGAGTTATATCCACATTAGTAACTGAACAATGTTAATACAATATTAGTTTATCATTAAAGCTCCTTTCTAGTAGTATATGCTACTAGAAAGGAGTTTATAATAATTATATTTAGAATAAATATAATTAGAGGTGATTTAAAAATTGAGAGAGAAAAATTATTATATATGTTTATTGAGTTCAAAAAATTATGTAATACAGATTATATATATATTAGAAAACCTAGGCTACACAAAATTTGATATTATATCTACTCCTTATGAAATAAGGAGAGGATGTGATTATGCGATTAAATTTAAAAAAATAGAAGATTTACAAATTATTATGAAAGAAACAAATAAATTAAACATGGAAATTAAAGATGTATATAAAATTGAAAGAATAAATGGTGAAAAAACCATTAAAAAGATAAAATATTTTATTTAAACTTGAAAAAACCTTTTTTATGCTTTTGGTCCTCAGTACTCATCAGTTTTTCTTTCATTAGTTTTAATTCTTCTTCTATAATATTTGAGTGAGCAATTATTTGTTCTATTGTTTCTTTTATTTCTAGTATATTTTTCTTGAGCTCCATAAAGTCAGAGTTGTGAATAGAAATTAATTCATCTTTTTCTTCAATTTGTATATCCTTATTATTTAAGTTTATTATTTCTTCTTTATCAAAGTTGATTTTTTTTTGATCTTTTTCATTAAAAAATAGATACATTTTATCACTAATTTGGGCATAAAAATTATTAGTTTTGTTATTAAGATATTTTTTTTTAGAATTAGATGAGTATTTTAAGAACCATATAGAAGGGCTATTTAGTTTTATTTTATCTATAAGGATCCAAGTTTCGCCATAGTCCATTGAATTTAAACATCCTATTTCATCATCTTTCAGATATGTTATTTTTAAAGTTTCATTTATTTCTGACATTATAGGTGTATATGTACAGTTATTAATAACAGGTAAATTTATTTTTTTCCATTTAAATTTACTTTGTCCTCCAGGAGATAATTTTTTGTATCTAAGAATATAATCTTTGTCTTCTAAACTAGACCAAAGAATATGAATATTGTTTTTAGAATCTATAAATAAATATGGAAATTTGTTATTTGTCTTAGTAAGAGAGATTTTTTCAATAATTTGAGACCATTTTTTTATAAAAACATTATAAAAGGTATAGTAAATATGTGTTGAGTTACGTTCATTAGTTCTAAAAACAAGATGTATATTGCCTAAATTATCTGAATCAATGTAAAAGGGAGCAAGTATTTTCTTGGAAAATATACTTGTTACAGTTTTTTTTGTCCAATTTGAAGAATTTTTAGTTATTTGTTCTATGCTCCATAAATTAATATTTACTAGATTAGCACAAGCATAAAAAATATTTACAGAATTATTTGACATAAATAAGGTTATATGTTTATAAATATTTGATTTAGTATTTAACCTAAAAATTGATTGCTTAATCCACTTTTTTTGAGTATAAGTACAGTGTATCAAATTACCATTTTCAATTAAATAAATTAATTGTATCTTATCTTTTTCATCAATAATTACTGAAAAATCTAATATATTATGCTCTATTTCAGAAAGAGAAATAATATTATTATTTTTATTATCAAATTTATTAAAAAGCAAATTGTTTTTTTCATCGATGTAAAAATTGAAATATTCTCCTTTTGAATTTTTAATAAGTTCACTTTCTTTTATTTTAATGTTCAATTTATTCCCTCCTTTTTTATATAAAAAATCACAAAACTTTATATAATTCATAATATGAGAGTAAGAGTTAATTTATTAAAGATAAAGGAGTGAAAATGATGACTGAAGGTTTCAAGTTTTCCAGTTGTAATGGAAAAATGGAATTTGATTTAAATCAAATCAAGGAATTAGATTGTATTATGGTAGATAAAGTTTATGATCAATGTCAACAGAGAGAATGTTATCCTAAAGTAGAGCTTGACATAGGTTCCAAATCTTTTGATAATATAAGATTTAAACCTGGGTTTATAGTTCCAGATACTTTAATAATATCTGACATACCTAATAAACCACACTTTAGGAGGGTTCAATTTACATTAAGGGTACCATATGAAGTAATTATGTCTGATGGTACGTCGGTCGAAGGGCTTTTGCCAGATACTAAGGAAGATATAGTAATGTTTATACCAGATGCAAGAGATGAATTTGAGTTTAAAATCATTGTAGAAACAAACTCTCAAGTATTAGGTCAACCTATGGTAATAGATAAAAAGCTTACTTTTGCAGCAGGTTTATTTATAATAATTAAAGTTTTAGGTAGAGTTCAATTACTAATTCCTACATTTGGTTTTTGCCCAGAACCACCAGAGTGTGAAGAGTTTAGTCCAGAAGATATTTGTGATGATTTTGATTGCCATCCATTTCCTTTATTCTCTCCCCTACAATATCAGGATATATTTGAAGATGAAGATTAAAAGAAGAGCGTTAGGCTCTTCTTTTTTTCGTAAGTATGATTAAAATAGGAATTAACTTAGTGGTGAAAGTTTAATACTAGTCCTGATATTGTTAAATATTGGTTTGAGACAAGGATATATAAGAAATTTCTTTGAATCATACAAGAAGGTATTGGTTACTGAGACAGTTATGCATAGGAATACTGACGTAACTAACTATGAAAAAATTTCACGATAATAATTATTATTTGTACTGAATTAGAAATAGAAAATATATTGGAATCAAATATAGGGTGAAAATAAGTATTTTAACTTATTTCCACCCTATATTTAGTTTATTTTTTTGAAAGTTTTTCATTTTTTCTTTTGTTTTCATATATTAAAGCTAATTTATCTAATATATCTACTGGATCTATAATCATAGATTTTCCTTTAGAAGAAGTATTTTCATTTTTTAAAGATGAATCTTTTTTGCTTGAGACTTCTTCTGTAATCTCTTTATCTTCCTTAAATTCAATATTTATCTCTTCTTTTTTATTATTTGTAATAGGATATTCATTTTTTCTTAAATCATTTCCCATTATAACACCTCCATTTAACATTAATTATTATGATTTACTAAACTTTGATATTTTTTTAAATAATTTATAAATTTCTTCTTCATTAAAATTACAATCATTAATTAAATGGGAGGTGATTTCTTCTGGGCTACTATTGGTATAAAAGTTTTGATTTTTATTTATATCATTTAAAACTTTTTTATATAATTTTTTTTCTTTTGGAAAAAGAACATCCTCCAAATTCAATTCATATGTTTCAGGTCTTTCATGAGTTCCACCTTGGTCTTTATAATTTTCAAACCAAATATGATTTTCTTCACATTGAAACTTTACATTTTCAGGTTTATTTATTTTTATTATTTCAGTAGTATTACAAAACTTACATTTCATAGACTCACTCCTTGCTCTCCTTAGAGATACCAAATATTTTAACTCCTGGTTCTATTTCTATGAGCTCAAACCTCTTATTATTTATAGTAAGAATGCCTTTTTCATCAATTTTCAAATCTAGATCTAATCCCTCAATATTAAATTTGTCTATATAGTAAGGATTTAAAATTACAAATATTGAATTTAATTGTATTGGTGAAATATTATTATTATTAGTCAGATTTGCTTGATTTGAAGCATTTATCATAAAATTATATAATCGACTATTTTCATCACTTAAAATATCGTCCAAACCTTCTTCTATTTTATTTTTTTCTTCCAATTTTCCCCCTCCATATAAGATCATTAGAAATTATTCATCACTTTTAGTTATTTTTTTATCAGAATATATACATATATTCTTATCATCTATTAAATCACCATCAAGACCATTAATGGATAATTCTCCAGACCTATCAATATTTATTGAAATAGGAATATTTTCTTTTTTAGTGTCTATATAAAGATATTCAAGTCCAAGAATTGCAAAAAAATTAAATTGAGACAAATCTATTTTTTTACAGCTAAAAGTGTTTGCTTGGTTTGAGAGGTTAAGTACTAATGATTGTTTTAATTTTTCCAAAATAATCACCTCATATATTCATTCATAATTTTTTGCACTTCTTTGTTTTTGTCTTCATTGCTTAGTTTTTTATTATTTCGTAGTAAATATAGTTTTTCTAAAAGTTCTACGGGGTTGTTTTGTTTTTTTATATTCATTGTCATTTCAATATTTCCTAATTCTATCTTATTTATATAGTCATCTATATTAGGATTTTCATCTACTGATTTCTTATTTTCTTTTTTATTATCCAAAATAATACCTCCTTACTTTCTAAAATTTAACAGTTGTAGTTTCTTTTCTATCTGGACTTTCTTTATCTTTTATTGTAATTGTTTTTCCCTTTTCAGCTTTTTTACTACTTTCAATTATTTTTTGTGTTTCTTCCCCAGAGCTAATTTTGTTATGTTGTTCAACATCTATACTTAAGTTTTTGTATTTAGAATTAGCTGCATCATAGGGTTCACCATCTACATATACATTGCCTTTCATATCAATTTTAAGTTCCCAAGGAACACCATCACGTTTTTTATTGGATCTTATTTTTATCCAATCATTATTTTCTGACATCTTATAGCCTCCTTTATGCGAAATTAATATTAACAGTGGAGGAATTTTGAGTTACTGCAGAATATGCAGAAAGGCACATATTAGATTGCTGGTTTGTATTTATTTGATTTGCAATCTTTGCACCCATACGGACATTGTCTTTATCTTTTACTTTTGGCAAAGTTTTTTTAAAATCTTGAGACATAGTAAAGCCTCCTATTATCAAATATTTCTACTAGTATGTTATGTATTGTAGGGATAAATGTTCATAAAATTTTCATAAAAAAAGAACCTCTGAAAAAAGAGGTTCAAACTTATTGTTTGCCAACAATACAATAAATCCTTATATTATATTGTTGTTTTATCTACCATTGATTTTAATAATTGTATTTTTTCTGATTTACTGGCGTTTTCAGGTTTTACTTCTTGAAAGGCTGTTAGTATTTCAGTAGCGCTAGTAGGGTTTAATGGTATATCTGATTCTAAACTTATACCTTTAAGAGGGAGATTTAACGGGTGAAATTTCTTTGAATTAAATGTTAAACCATCTTTTGAAAATCCTATTTTCAAGTCTAACTCTCCTTTCTTTATAATTTAGATTTTTTAAAAATACTTATTTTAACAGGGAGTTTTCCCTTTATTATATTCTATTAAATATCTAGCAAGTCACTATCATCTTGAATAGAAAAACCAACTTGAGCTTCTATTACATTGGCAACTTGAGCAGCAATTAGTGTCAATACTTGTAGCTGAACTTGGGTTACAGTTTTTTGATTTATCACAGATGCAAATATACGATCTGCCATTAATTTCCACCTCCTTAATTTTACATATCTAATGTTTTTATCAATTTTTAAATATCTAGTAAGTCACTATCATCTTGAATAGAAAAACCAACTTGAGCTTCTATTACATTAGCAACTTGAGCAGCAACTATTGTTAGCACTTGTAGTTGGACTTGAGTTACAGTCTTTTGATTTACTACGGATGCAAAAATGCGATCTGACATTATATTTAACCTCCTTAATTTATTATTAATTATGGTTAAATTAGATTTATTATCTAATTTTAAATATCTAGCAAGTCTCTATCATCTTGAATTGTAAAACCAACTTGAGCTTCTATTACATTGGCAACTTGTGCAGCAATTATTGTTAATACCTGAAGTTGGATTTGAGTTACGGTTTTTTGATTTACTACAGAGGCAAAGATACGATCTGACACTATGTCACCTCCTCATACCTTTGTTTTTGGTTCAGTACATACTATGCATGTATTTATAATTATGCTACATAAAAAATGTAATTATAATGAATATGAATGTTGACAAGAATACTAGGGTATTATATACTTATAAAAGAATACCAAGTAAATTAGTTGGAATTAAAAGAGGTGGAAAAATGAGATTATCTACGAAAGGACGATATGGCCTAAAAGCTATGTTTCAGTTGTCTCTTCACTATGGAGAAGGTCCTATTCCTTTAAAAAGTGTAGCAGATGAACAGAGAATATCTGAAAATTATTTAGAACAATTAGTAGCTGTACTTAGAAAAGATGGATTTCTTGAGAGTGTAAGAGGAGCACAAGGTGGATATCTATTGTCAAAGCCTCCGTCAGAGATTACTGTGGGAAGTATTTTAAGATCCTTAGAGGGAAATATGGCACCAGCTGATTGTGTAATAGATGATGAGATGAATAAATGTGATAGGGAAGAGCATTGTGTTACAAAATTAGTTTGGATGAGAATAAGGGATAGTATTGATGAAGTAATAGATTCTATTACTCTTCAAGATATGGTTGATGAACATATGGATATATTATCAAATAGGAAAGCAGAAGTTTAGGAGGAGATATTATGAAAAATTATATCTACATGGACAATTCAGCTACTACTCCTGTAAAAAAGGAAGTATTAGATGAAATGATTCCATATTTTATCGAAAATTATGGAAATCCATCAAGTATCTATTCATTAGGAAGTAAATCTAAAAATGCTGTTGAAAGCGCAAGAGATAAGGTTGCAAAGGTACTTGGGGCAAAATCAAGTGAAATATTTTTTACTGGAGGAGGCTCTGAATCAGATAATTGGGCTATTAAAGGAATTGCTTTTGCAAATAAAAATAAAGGAAATCATATTATTACTACAAAGATTGAACATCATGGAGTACTTCATACATGTGAATATTTAGAAAGAAAAGGTTTTAAGGTTACTTATTTAGATGTAGATGAATATGGAATGATAGATATAAATGATCTTAAAAATTCTATTACAGATGAAACTATACTTATTACTATAATGTTTGCCAATAATGAAATTGGAACTATACAACCTATTAAAGAAATTGGTGAAATAGCCAAGGAAAAAGGTATATATTTTCACACAGATGCAGTTCAAGCTGTAGGCCATGTGAAAATTGATGTAAATGAATTAAATATAGATCTACTTTCATTATCTGCCCATAAATTTTATGGACCAAAAGGTATAGGTGCATTATACATCAGACGAGGAGTAAAACTAGACTCTTTAATAGAAGGAGGAGCTCAAGAGAGGAGTAGAAGGGCAGGGACTGAGAATGTTCCTGGTATAGTAGGATTAGGTAAAGCTATAGAACTTGCTTACGAAAATATAGATGAAAATAATGAAAAGCTTATAACTCTCAGGGAAAGACTTATAAAAAAAGTTTTTGACAGCATTGATTATGTAAGATTAAATGGACATCCAACAAAAAGACTTCCGGGAAATGTTAGCTTTTGTTTTAAATTTATAGAAGGAGAGTCTCTATTACTTAGTTTAGATATGGAAGGAATAGCAGGTTCTAGCGGTTCAGCATGTACTTCAGGATCTTTAGATCCTTCTCATGTACTTTTAGCTATAGGTCTTCCACATGAAATAGCTCATGGTTCATTAAGGCTTTCATTAGGTGATTTCAATACAAAAGAGGAAATAGACTATGTAGTTGAAAAATTGACAGAAATTGTACAAAGACTTAGAGATATGTCACCACTATATGAAAAGGCAAAGGAGGAAAAATAATGTATTCAGAAAAAGTAATGGAACATTTTAGAAATCCTAGAAATGTTGGTGAAATACCAGATGCAGATGGTGTTGGTGAAGTAGGAAATCCAAAGTGTGGAGATATTATGAAAATGTATTTAAAAATAGAAGATGGAATTATTAAGGATGTTAAATTTAAAACTTTTGGTTGTGGTTCTGCCATAGCTTCTTCAAGTATGGCAACAGAAATGGTTAAAGGAAAGAGTATAGATGAAGCTATGAAGGTTACAAATAAATCTGTAGCTGAATCTCTTGATGGACTACCACCAATTAAAATGCATTGTTCCGTATTAGCTGAACAAGCTATAAAAGCTGCACTTTTAGATTACTCAAATAAGAACAATATTTACATTGATGGTCTTGAAGATTTTGATCCTACTGAAGATCCACATGATCATCATTAGAAAAAAACTGCTGAAATATTTCAGCAGTTTTTTTAATTTAAAAATCAAATATTTTTAAAAATATGTGAAATACTAATTCAATAAAGGTGAATTTAAAATTGAAAAGGAGCATCTATGTGATAAGATATAAGGATTTAATTGGAGCAAATGTGGTGGAAGAAAAGAATGGTGAAAAAATAGGAGAAATATCTGATGTGATTTTCACAGATGATTTTGAAAAATTCATTGGTTTTTTAATAGAAGATGGAAAATTTTTAAAACAAAAGAAAAAGATATTTATAGATGATATTTTATCTTTTGGCAAGGATGTTATTATTATTGATTCAGAAAAAGTCTTATCTATTAAAAAGAACAATGTAAATGAAGGTATTACAGGAGAGGATATTAAATTTATAGATAAAGAAATACTTACAGAAAATGGTGAGTGCCTAGGATATATAAAAGATTTATTATTTAACTATGAAAAAGAAAAGTTAATTGGATATATTATTACTGAAGGGATAATAGAAGATATTACTAAGGGAAGAAGTTTTGTGCCTAATTTATCAAATATAAAAATAAATAAGGAAAATCTAATAGTAGGTAATGAAGTTAAATATTTAATTAGCAAAAATAAAGAACATTACAAAAAACTGTTAGAATTGATAGAGAGATAAAGAGGCAAGATAAATATAGAATCTAAAAAAGGGAGATGATATAAATGAATGGTAGTTTTAAAAGAGGAGCTTTTATGGGAAGTCTTATAGGAGCATCAGCAGCAGTATTTGCTGCATCTAGAATAGGACCAATGCAAAAGAGAAAAATTAGGAGAAATACTAGAAAAGCTATATCAAATATAAAGGATGGGATGAACTTAATTTGGAAATAGGCAGCTTTTGCTGCCTATAAATTATAATAGGGAGATAAGAAATGGCTGTTAGAAATATGGTATTGGGTTTACAAATTTCAGCTGTATTACTTATAATAACAGTAATATACTATGTTATAAATATAGGAAATAAGTATATTGAAGAAAATAAAAAAATTAAAATAGATAATAAAAGGTTATATAAATTTTTTATATGCTTTTTATTATTATACTTAATATATATTTTAACTAAAAAATATAAATTTCTATTGGAAATAATAAATGTTTTAATATTGTCATTAATTTTAGCTTATCTTTTAAACCCTATAGTGGATTTTTTGGAAAAAAAGAAAATACCTAGGCTATGGAGTGTTATATTTTTATATATTCTCATTGGCTTCATAATATTCATTTTCTCTTTTATTTTAATTCCTGAAATTATAAAGGAGTTTAAAAATATAGGATATATATTGCCAGATTATTTGAATAAAGTTTATGCATATATAGATAAAATACACAATAGATATTTTTTAAATTTAAATAATTTACCTCCTGAACTTAACGGCATAAGAGGAGTATTTAAAGAAAATATAAATAGTCTTGAAAAGATTTTTATAAAATGGATTAAAAAGTTTACAAATATAACTGTGAATATGTTTTCTAAGATTTTCACTTTAATTTTGGTGCCTATTATTTCATTTTATTTTTTGAAAGACAAAGAATATTTTAAGAGAAAAATTTATTTAACCATACCTAAAACCTATAGAAATGAAGTTAAAAAGCTTTTTAAAGAAATAGATAAATCTATAAGTAGCTTTATTAGAGGAAGAATAATAGTAGGGATATATGTAGGTATAACTACTACTATAGCATTAATTATTTTAAATATAAATTTTGCTTTTAGTATTGGCATGTTAGCAGGTTTAGCAGATATAATTCCTTATTTTGGTCCCATTATAGGGATTGTTCCTGCGGTTTTCCTTGCATTACTTGATGGTCCTTTAAAAGTAATATGGGTTATAATTGCTTTCACCATTATCCAACAAACAGAAAATAATATAATTACTCCAAAAGTTGTAGGAGAAAGTGTGGGTATTCATCCTGTAACTGTTATATTATCTCTAATAATAGGAGGAGGCTTCTTTGGAATACTGGGAATGCTTTTAGCTATACCAATAGTAGCAATAATTAAAATTATGTATTCCTATTTTATAGAGAAAGTTAAATAGGGTTAATTATTGACAATTCAAAGCTTTTTAATTATAATCCTAGTTATAGAGTAGGGTATAACTGTCGTCCCTTTTCTGTTTCGGGACGTTTTTTTTATAGGATAAAAATATGAAGATTTATTTATTAAATAAATTCTTAAGATAAAGGTGAGGTGTGCTCTTAATGAAAAAGATGGGATTGAATGAAATAAGAAATGAATTTTTAGATTTTTTCCAAGAAAAAAACCATTTAATTTTACCAAGTTTCTCCTTAGTTCCTAAAAACGATAAAAGTTTATTATTAATAAATGCAGGGATGGCACCTTTGAAACCATATTTTACTGGTGATTCTATTCCTCCTAATAAAAGGGTGGCTACTTGTCAAAAATGCGTTAGAACGGGAGATATTGAAAATGTAGGGAAAACAGATAGACATGCAACTTTTTTTGAAATGCTAGGAAATTTTTCTTTTGGAGAATATTTTAAAGATGAAGCTATAGAGTGGGCTTGGGAATTTATGACTGAAAGATTGGAGATACCTAGAGAAAATATATGGGTAACTATATATTTTGACGATGACGAAGCTTTTGAAATTTGGAATAAAAAAATTAAAATTTCAAAAGAAAAAATAATTAGATTAGGAAAAGAGGATAATTTTTGGGAGCTAGAAGTAGGCCCTGGTGGTCCATGTTCAGAGATTTATATAGATAGAGGAGAAGAATATGGTTGTGGAAAATCAACTTGTAAACCAGGGTGTGAATGTGATAGATATGTTGAAGTTTGGAATTTAGTATTTTCACAATATGATAAAGATGAGTATGGGAATTATAATCCACTTCCAAATCCAAATATTGATACAGGAATGGGACTTGAAAGAATAGCAGCTGTTATGGAAGGAGCAGACAATATATTTGAAATAGGAATTATAAATGATTTATTAAAAGAAGTAGAGAAAATAAGTGGAGAGAAATATGGAAAAGATAAAAAAGTAGACGAATCTATTAGAGTGATAACAGACCATATAAGAGCTATTACTTTTTTAGTATCTGATGGAGTTTTACCTAGTAATGAAGGTAGAGGATATGTACTAAGAAGATTAATAAGAAGAGGAGCAAGACATGGTAAGTTATTAGGAATAGATGGAATATTTTTATATGCTCTTTCTGAAAAAGTGATACAATTATGGAAGGAAGAATATACTGAGCTTGCTGAAAATGAGGAAAAAATTAAGAGAATAATAAAAATTGAAGAAGAAAAATTTGAAGAGACTATTGATCAAGGAATAAATATACTCAATAAATATATTGAAGATATGGAAAATAATAATGAAAAAACATTATCAGGAGATAAAGCTTTTAAACTCTATGATACCTATGGATTTCCATTGGATTTAACAAGAGAAATACTTGAAGAAAAAGCTTTGAAAGTAGATGAAAAAGAGTTTAATATAGAAATGGAAGAGCAAAGAGAAAGAGCAAGAAATGCAAGAGATGGCTCAAAAAGAGAAGCTTGGGGAAAGGACGAGTTGACTAGTAGGTTTAAAGAATTTAAGACTAAATTCATAGGATATACTACTACAGAGTCTAATTCTAGAATAATAGGATTATTTAAAGATGAAGAAAAAGTTTCTATTTTAAAAAATGGAGAAAAGGGTATAATTATTTTAGATGAGACTCCTTTCTATGGAGAAAGTGGAGGTCAAGTTGGAGATATCGGAGTTATAAAGGGACAAAATTTTGAATCTAAAGTATTAGATACTCAAAAAACTAAAAATAATATTATATATCAATTTGTAGAGGTAGAAAGCGGAGAAATTAAAAATGGTGAAGAGGTATTTGCAAGGGTAGATAGAACTAGAAGGAAGGACATAGCTAGAAATCATTCTGCAACTCATCTTCTTCATAAAGCTTTAAAAGATGTTTTAGGTAATCATGTAAATCAAGCAGGATCATTAGTTTTACCAGATAGACTAAGATTTGATTTTACTCATTATGATGCTGTAACAAAAAAAGAATTAGATAAGATTGAAGAGATTGTGAATAAAAAAATATTAGAAGGATTAAATGTATCAGTTATCGAAACTAGTATGGATGAAGCAAAAAAAAGAGGAGCTATAGCTTTATTTGAAGATAAGTATAAAGAGGATGTAAGGGTTATAGAAATGGGCTCTTTTAGCAAAGAGTTTTGTGGAGGTACTCATGTAGACAATACTAGCAATATTGGTTTATTTAAAATTGTTAGCGAATCTAGTATTGCTTCTGGTGTTAGAAGAATTGAAGCTATAACTGGCAGGAAAGTTTATAGTCATTTAAAGTATATGGAGGAAGAAATAGATTCTATATCAAATATTCTTAAATCTAATAAAGACAATGTATTAGAGAAAGTGAAGTCTATGTCTGAAGAAATAAAAGAAAAAGAAAGGGAAATACAATCCTTAAAATCTAAGGTAGCTTCATCTTTGTCTGAAGATATCCTAGAACAAAAACATAGTATAGAGGGAATAAATATTATTACTTACAAGGTTAAAGATATGGATATGAATAGCTTGAGAAGTCTAGGAGATGAAATTAAAAATCATCTTGAATCTGGAGTTGTAGTACTTGCATCTGTTTCAGAAAATAGTGTATCTTTTGTGTCAATGGTTACTAAAGATTTAATTAATAAGGGACTTCATGCTGGAAATATAATAAGAGAAGTAGCTAAAGTGACTGGAGGCGGTGGTGGTGGACGTCCAGATATGGCACAAGCAGGTGGAAAGGATCCTAGCAAAGTAGATAGTAGTTTAGAATTGGTTGAAGTTTTAGTCAAGGAAAGTTTAAAATAAATATTAGTCAAATTATTTGACTAATATTTATTTTAAAAGTATGTATATAATATAATCTTTATGGTATAAATATTATAAGGGGGTGTTTTAATGAACAATAATAATTTTAATGAAACTATGAAATTTGAACCACCAAAAGAAAATATAAATGAGGCTAGAGAAATTCTTATAACTGTTTATGAAGCCTTAAAGGAAAGAGGATATAACCCTATTAATCAAATGATTGGATATATACTATCTGGAGATCCAACTTATGTAACTAGCTATAACAATGCTAGAAGTTTAGTAAGAAAATTAGAAAGAGACGAACTTATTGAAGAATTATTAAGGTCTTATTTAGAAAATGAAAATAATGAGGAAAATAATAGGAAGTAGGAGAGGTATAATTGAATAGGTACAGGCTAATAAGCAGCTTAATTATTGTATTACTAATGTTTTCTTTTTTCAGTGCAAACACTATAGAAGCATCAAGTGAATCTAATAATAAGACAGTGTACTTAATCGTACTTAATAAGTATATTCTGAAAGATATTGATAACATGGCTAATTTGAAGCAAATTGTTAATGAAGGCAGTATTGGACTCATGAATACTAGAGGGTTATATAATTATAAAGGTTCGGAAAGCTTTTTGACTATAAACTCATCGAAAAAAGCATATTCCACTTATGAAAGTGCAGAAACATATAATTTAAATGAGGAAAACAAAGAAATATACGAAAGAAGAATTGGACCAGTAACAGATGATTTTCAAATTGCAAATATAAATTTTAATAAAATTATTGAATTAAATAAGAAAAATAGCTATGAGCCGTATATAGGAGTTTTAGGAGATAGTTTACATAAATCAGGATTAAAAACTGCTATGTATGGGAATGGAGACACTTTGGAAGAAGTTATGAGATCATCAAGTCTTATTCCTATTGATTCTAAGGGATTAATTGATTTTGGAAATGTGGACAATATATTGATTAAGGATAAGAATTTTCCTTATGGAATTAGAACAGATTATGATAAATTGATCACTGAAATAAGTAATGTAAAAAATAAATCATCTTTGATAGTTGTTGATACTGGTGATTTAGATAGGCTTAGCTCTTATAGTCAGGAGCTAACAGATGAGATGTTTGAAAAGCACAGATTAAATATATTGGATAAGATTGATAATTTTATAGGGAATTTAAAAGATAATATTGATAAAGAGAATTCTATGCTTATTATAGTGAGTCCCAATAGTGGAGAGGAAAGATTAGATGATAGTAAATTATCACCTTTAGTGCTTTGGGGAAATAATATTCCTAAGGGGATTTTAAATTCTCCCACTACCAAAAGAGAAGGGGTGGTAACGAATATTGACATAGCTCCTTCCATTGCAGAATTTTTAGGAGCTTCAACAAAGTATATGTCTGGAAATGTGTTAAGTTATAAAGAAAATGATGATAATCTTAATTATATTTTAACTAATAATTCAAGAATAAATATAGTTTCTAAAAGTAGATTTTATATATTGTCTACTTATAGTATATTATCCATGATTGTAATATTATTTGTTATGCTAGTATTAGGAAGCAAGGTAAAGCTCAAAGGCAGATTATATAATATTTTAAGTATTGCAATTATAACTATTGGAATAATTCCATTATCTTTAATACTGACATCAGCAATAAATTGGACAAATTATACGAATTATATTATTTCTTTAATTGTTACTTTGTTTTTATTGATACTATTTATATATAAAGTTAAAAAAATAGATAAAGTTTTACTTGTTTCTGGTCTGATTTATTGGATATTAGTGCTAGATATGTTCCTAGGAGGGAATTTAACTAGGTACTCTGCATTAGGATATGATCCAACAATTGGTGCTAGATACTTTGGACTAGGTAATGAGATGGTAGGAGTGTTTTTAGGTGTTAGTGCAGTATTTATAGGAACTTTTATGAATAAAAGAGGAAATAAACTAATTTCATTTATTTTATTGGTTTTTTCTGCTATAATAGTAGGACACCCTAAATTGGGAGCAAATGTGGGGGGAAGTATTGCTACTTTATTTTTTACAATCTATTTCTTATTAGAGTCTTTAGACAAAAATATAAATTTTAAAAGGATTTTTACCATTGGACTATTTATTATAGGCTTTGTTATTATTATGGCTTTTATTGATATTAAATTTAATCCTAGCCCTACCCATTTAGGAAAAACTGTTATGATGACTAACGATGAAGGAAAGTGGATAATAGGTAGTATTGCCCTTAGAAAATTTTTGATGAATATTAAATTGGTGGGTTCCTCTATATGGACTAAAGTTTTACATGCTAATTTAATTTCTCAGATGGTAATTATTTTTACTTTAGGAGATAGATTAAGAGAATTATTCGAGGAGCATAAATATATTTATATAGGATTCATAAGCGGTATGACTGGAAGTATAATAGGGTTTTTGGCTAATGATTCTGGAATAATACTTGCTTCTATAGCTGTAACGTTAATTAATGTATCCTTTATTTTTAAAACAATTGAGTATATAGCTGATGAACAATGTTATTAAGTATGTATTTAATATTTTGTATAAAATTAATTTAAAATGAGGAGAGTTTATGGAAAGAATCTTAGGAATTGATGTAGGAGATAAGACGATAGGTGTAGCTGTAAGTGATCCTTTGGGGTTAACCGCTCAAGGTATTATTACAATAGAAAGAAATGGTATAAAAAATGATTTTAAAGCTCTAAAGTCTATTATCGATGAATATGAAATTGCTAAAATAGTAGTTGGATTTCCTAAAAATATGAACAATACTATAGGACCTCAAGGGGAGAAAGTTCTAGAGTTTGTAGAGGAAATAAAAAAAGAGTTTGAATTGGAAATAATTTTAGAAGATGAGCGTTTGACTACAGTAGCTGCTGAAAAGCTTTTGATTAATGGAGATGTAAGCAGAAAAAAGAGAAAAAAGGTCATTGATAAAGTAGCTGCAACCTATATATTACAGACTTATTTAGATAAAAATTATTGAAGAAGGTGAAGTAGGTGGAAGATAGGATAGTTTTATTAGATGAGAGAGGTAAAAAAGAAGAATTTGAAATTTCTGTAACTTTCGGTCTTGATGATTCTAATTATGCTGTACTTTTCCCTATGGACAATGAAAATGAAGCTTATATTCTCAGAATGGAATATGATGATAATGGTGATTTGATTTTAGTAGGGATAGAAGATGATGGAGAGTTAAATGATGCTATACTAGCTTATGAAAGTATTTTAAAGGAAAGTATTAAATAAAATTAAATACAGATATTTGACTTTTATTATATATATCTATATTCTATATATAGAATAAATAAGCAGGTGAAAATATGGATATTAATTTAGATTCTATAAAAGAGAGGTTAAAAGAAGAAGGATATAAATTAACAACTCAGAGAAGAGCAATATTAGATGTTATTATTGAAAATAAAGGGAGTCATTTAAGTCCAGAAGAAATTTATGATATAGTAAAATTAAAATATCCAGAAATAGGCTTGGCCACAGTTTATAGAACTTTGCAACTCTTGGAACAGTTAGACATAATATGCAAATTAAATTTTGATGATGGCTGTAATAGGTATGAATTAAATTCAAATTCTAGTGATCATCATCATCACCATCTAATATGTTTAGATTGCGGAAAAGTCATAGAAGTTAAATTAGACTTATTGGAAAGCTTAGAATATGAGATTGAGAAAGAAGGGAAATTTGAGATAGTGGATCACAATGTAAAATTTTTCGGATACTGTAGCGAGTGTCGAGATAAATAAATCCCCTAAAGGGGATTGTTTTTTTGTAAGTATAGTGTGTAAGCTAATATTTTGTTTTTCGAATACTAATTATTATAAGATTTGGAGAAATTAATAAAATAGAAGGAGTTGATATAGTTTGTCTAGAAAACCTTATAAATTAAAAATTATACCTTTAGGTGGCCTAGGTGAAATAGGAAAAAATATTACCGTAATAGAATATAGAAATGACATAATTGTTATAGATTGTGGTGTTATTTTTCCTGAAGATGAAATGTTGGGTATAGATGTAGTTATACCTGATATAAGTTATTTGTTAAAAAACAAAGAAAGGGTTAAAGCTATAGTTTTAACTCATGGTCATGAAGACCATATTGGAGCATTGCCTTATGTTCTAAAAAAGATAAATGCACCTGTTTACGGAACTAAACTAACATTAGGATTAGTGGAAAATAAACTGAAAGAACATAAGATGAAGAATGTTAAATTAAATAAACTAGAAGCGGGAGATTCTATAGAAATTGGCTGTTTTAAAATAGAGCTTATTAAAACTAATCATAGTATTCCAGATTCTGTTGCATTAGCTATACACACACCTGTTGGAATAATAGTTCACACAGGAGATTTTAAAATTGACTATACTCCTATAAACGATGAAGCTATAGATCTTCATAAATTTGCTGAATTAGGTAAAAAAGGAGTATTAGCATTATTAGCAGATAGTACTAATGTAGAAAGACCAGGATATACTATGTCCGAAAGTACGGTAGGTGAAACTTTTAATGATATTTTTGCAATGGCAGAACATAGAATTGTAGTTGCAACCTTTGCATCAAATGTATACCGTATACAACAAATAATAGATTCAGCAGTTCTTTTTAATAGAAAAGTTGTGGTATCTGGAAGAAGTATGGTAAATGTAATTGGAGTTGCTACAGAGTTAGGATATTTAAATATTCCTGATGGAACGTTGATAGATATAAATGATATGGATAAATATCCGTATGATAAAATTGTGGTTGTTACTACAGGTAGTCAAGGTGAACCAATGTCTGCATTGGCTAGGATGGCATATTCTGAGCATAGAAAAATACAGTTAGTACCAGGAGATTTAGTAGTTATATCTGCATCTCCTATACCAGGAAATGAAAAAACTGTTTCAAGAGTTATAGATCAATTAATGGAAAAAGGTGCAAATGTTATTTATGAATCTTTGGCAGATGTTCATGTATCTGGTCATGCATGTGAAGAGGAACTTAAACTCATTCATGCATTAGTAAAGCCTAAGTACTTTATACCAGTTCATGGAGAATATAGGCATTTAAGAAGACATTCTAAATTAGCAGAAAATTTAGGAATGCCAAAAGAAAATATTTTTATAGCTGAAAATGGCTCTACAATAGAATTTACTAGAAACTCATGTTCCTTTGGGCCTAAAGTAACTGCAGGAAATATTTTAGTAGATGGTCTAGGTATAGGAGATGTAGGTAATATTGTTTTAAGAGATAGAAAACATTTGTCAGAAGATGGTCTAATTGTAGTAGTTGTTACTATAAGTAAGGAAGATGGAAAGGTTATGGCAGGCCCTGATATTATATCAAGAGGGTTTGTATATGTAAGAGAATCTGAAGATTTAATGGAAGAGTCAAGAAATGTTGTTAGAAAAGTATTGAAAGAATGTGAAAAAAACCATATAACTGATTGGGCTACATTAAAGTCTAGTATCCGTGATGCGTTAAGAGGATTTTTATATGAGAAAATCAAGAGAAATCCAATGATATTGCCTATTATTATGGAAGTTTAAAGTCGTAGATTTTCTACGACTTTCCTCATATTATATAGCTTGTTTTATAATTATGTAGTATAATGTTCTTGATAAAGTATATTTAAATGGATTAAGGAGGTACTTCATGAACTATACAGTACTTGTTTATTTTTTACTACTTGCTTTAGGAGCTATTATTTCACATAAAGGCTTGATAAGTGATAATTTTAGCAAAAAACTTGGTCCTATTCAAAACTTTTGCCTATTATTCTTGCTTTTTACAATGGGTGTAAGGATTGGGTTGGACAAGAAAGTGATTTCCTCATTTTTTCAAATAGGTGCTAAAGCAACAGTTCTAGCTGTATTTTCTATATTATTTAGTATTATTCTTGTTAGATTAGTAAGAAATATGGTTCTTAGAGATGAGGGGGAGGTAAATGAGCCTTAGTATTATTTTAGCAGTTGTATTAGGAATTGGAGTAGGATATTTTTTAATTCCCGATTGTTTTTTTTCTTATACTGGTATTATTACAGACATAGGACTTTGTTTACTTTTATTTTTTGCAGGAATGGATATTGGAAAACAAAAAGGCGTATTTAAAGATCTTAAAAAAATGGGATTTAGGATACTTCTTGTACCTCTAATGATTATTATAGGAAGTATATTTGGTAGTATTGTAGGAGGATTTTTATTAAAAATGCCTATTAATGAATCAGGAGCTGTAGGCGCAGGTTTAGGATGGTATACACTATCTTCAGTGATGCTTACTAATTATTCTACAGAATTAAGTGCCATAGCATTTTTGACTAATGTAGTTAGGGAGATTATTGCTCTTATAGTTGTGCCACTAATAGCTAGATACATTGGATATTTAGAATGCATTGCTCCTTGCGGTGCAACTGCTATGGATACAGCATTACCTGTTGTTTCACGTTCAACTAATTCACAAACTACTATAATTTCATTTGTTTCTGGTGTAATACTTAGTTTGGTTGTACCTATTTTAGTTTCTATAATGATAAAGATATGATTAGGAGGGATACTATGAATGTATATGATGAAGCTCACAAATTATCCGGAGCTATAAGAGAATCAGATGAATATAAGAAATATGTTGAAAAACAAAAAAAGGTTTTTTCGGACGATAAGAATAAAGAAATGATTGAGGATTTTAGAAAGAAGGCTCTTGAAATTCAAATGGAACAATTATCAGGGAAGGAAATAGATAAGGAAAAAATTGAAAGACTACAAAAATTAGAAGACATATTAATGTTGAACCCTAATATAAAAGATTTTTTCATAGCGGAGATGAATTTTAGTCAATTAATATCAGATATCTATAAGATATTAGACGATGTAATGAAATTGGATCTACCTGAGAAATAGATATGGAGGAAAATATGGATACTAAATATATAACTAAAGCTGGACTTATTTCTGCAATATATGTAGTTTTAGTAGCCATTCAAATGCCTATTGGTCAATTAGCTTTTGGTCCTATTCAACTAAGAATTGCAGAAGGTTTAACTTTGTTACCTTTAGTAGAGCCAGCTGCAGTGCCAGGAGTTTTTATGGGATGTTTAATTTCAAATATAATACTCGTTTCTTTTTCTGGGTTTGGACTAATAGATGTAGTAGGAGGTAGTTTAGTTACTCTTATAGCAGCTTATTTGACTAGCAAAACAACTAGTAAAAAACTAGCCATACTTCCGCCTGTTATATTAAATGGATTCTTAGTTTCCATCTGGGTTTCATACTTTACAAAAATACCTTACTGGTACACAGTATTAGGAATTTCTTTAGGAGAATTAATATCTGTAGTAGTTTTTGGGAATATTATACTTATAATATATAAAAATATATTTAAAAATTGATATAGATAATTCTTTTATACATCCTTGTAAAAAAGAGATAATACTTGTATAATAAAATAAGTAAATATGGTTTAAAGGTGGAGATTTTGTGACAGAATCTTTAAGAAATAAAAAGTGGAAAAAAAGTTTTAATAAAATTCTTATCTTTTGTTCCATTATAATAGTTGTAAGTACGATTATGATGAAAGTTTATTATGATAAGGCTTTAAATCCAGTATCTCCTAATGATCCAAAAGAAAAAACTATAGAAATTTCTTCTGGAAGTTCTACATCTAGAATTGCAGATATTTTAAAAGAAAATGGGCTAATCAGGAGTAAATTAGTATTTAAGTATAAAGTTAGAAAAGAAAAGCTAGATGGAAAATTAAAGTCTGGCAATTATTCTTTAAATACAGGAATGGGAGTTAAAGAAATTTTAGTAAGCCTTTCTTCTGGAGGTAGAGATGGAGATATTATCAAATTTACGATACCAGAAGGTTTTGAATTAAAACAGATTGCTTATAGACTAGACGAATTGGGACTTGCTGATGAGAAAAAATTTTTAGAGCTGTGTCAAGATGTAAATAGATTTTCTAATAAGTATAGTTTTTTAAAGAAAATACCTAAAGGTTATAATTTAGAGGGATACTTATTTCCTGATACTTATGAAATATATATAAATGCAAGTGAGGAAGAAATTATTGAGAGAATGCTTTCAAGATTTGAACAATTTTATGAAACAGATTTTAAAAAGAAGGTTGAAAAATCTGATTTAGATTTAAATGAAATAGTAACATTAGCTTCAATGATAGAAAAAGAAGCTAGAGTTGATAAGGAACGTTCAACTATTGCAGGAGTATTTTACAATAGATTAGAAATTAATATGCTTCTTCAAGTGGATGCTACAGTACAATATGCCTTAGGAGAAAGGAAAGAACGCTTATTATATAAAGATTTAAAGGTTGATTCACCTTATAATACTTATATTCACAAAGGTTTACCTCCATCTCCTATTGCATCACCAGGTGAGAAGTCTCTAATAGCTGCTGTGAATCCTTCAGATGTAGATTATCTATATTATGTATTAAAAAAAGATGGTAGTGGTGAACATATTTTTACTAAGACTTATGAAGAACATTTGAAGGCTCAGTCAGAAAAATAAAATTTATATAAAATATTTATATAATACGTGGATGGCTAATTACCACGTATTACTTTTGTAAAAGAGGAAGTGTTATATTTGGTAGATATAAATTATGATTATATAGAAGAATATATTAGAGGTATTTTACAAGAGGATTCAGATAAATTAAAGGAAATAAAAGATTATGGGAATAGTAATCATATACCTATTGTATGTCCTGAAGTAGGACAATTTATTAAAGTGCTATTAAAGATAAGTGATGCAAAAAATATTTTAGAAGTAGGTACTGCTATTGGATATTCTTCTTTAATTATGGCTGAAGCAACTAGTTCTGATACCAAAATAACTACCATAGAGAAAAAGGAAGATATGTTTAAAATTGCAAAAAAAAATATAAATCAAAGTAAATACAGGGAAAGAATTAGGATTATAGAAGGAGATGCAAGAGAAATTATATCAGAACTAGAGCAAAAATATGATTTCATATTTTTAGATGCAGCTAAGGGTCATTATTTAGATTTTTTTAATGAATGTAGTAGAGTGTTAAGAAAAGGTGGAGTAATATTATCTGATAATGTTTTATATAAAGGAATGGTAGCTAGTGATGAATTAGTTGTTAAAAGAAAAAAGACAATTGTAAAAAGAATGAGAAATTATTTGGAATATATTTCAAATTTGGATGGTTATATAACTAGTGTTCTCCCATTAGGAGATGGTGTATCTATAACATATAAAGAGGAGGGAGATAATGAATAAACCAGAGTTATTGGCACCTGCTGGAGATCTAGAAAAGTTAAAAATGGCTATAGTTTATGGTGCAGATGCAGTTTATTTAGGTGGAGAAGAGTTTGGACTTAGAAAAGCTTCCAAGAATTTCACATTAGAAGATATAGAAGAAGGTATAAGATTTGCTCATAAGAGAAATAAAAAAGTTTATGTTACTTTAAATATAATTCCACATAATGAAGATTTAATAGGTCTCGATGAATATGTATCGGAGCTTGAGAAAATAGGTGTAGATGGTGTAATAGTAGCAGATCCTGGAGTTTTTTCTGTAATAAGAAGGGTAGCTCCTAATATGCCTATACATTTGAGTACTCAAGCTAGTGCTACAAATTATGAAACTATTAGATTCTGGTATGATCTAGGGATAAGAAGAATAGTAGTAGCAAGAGAATTATCCTTGGATGAAATTAAAGAGATAAAGAAAAAATTGCCTAAGGATTTAGAGATAGAAGCTTTTGTTCATGGTGCTATGTGTATATCTTATTCTGGTAGATGTTTACTTAGCAACTATATGGCAGGTAGAGATGCAAATAGAGGAGAATGTGCTCATCCTTGTAGATGGAAATATAATTTAGTAGAAGAAAAAAGACCAGGAGAATATTTTCCAATATATGAAGATGAAAAAGGGACTTTTATATTTAATTCTAAGGACTTATGTATGATAAAGTATATACCAGAGTTAATTGAGGCTGGAATATGTAGTTTTAAGATAGAAGGAAGAGTAAAAAGTCAATATTATGTAGCTACAGTGATAAGAGCTTATAGAAAAGCTATAGATGAATTTTTCAGATATAAAAAGAACTATGTATACAAAGAAGAATGGCTTGAAGAAATTAAAAAGGCTAGTTATAGAGATTTTACTACAGGGTTTTACTTTAAAAAACCTACAGGTGATGATCAGATTTATGAGAATAGCTCCTATATAAGGAAATATGATTTTGTAGGATTGGTTTTAGATTATGATAAGAAAACAAAATTGGCAACTGTGGAGCAAAGAAATAGAATATTTGTAGGGGATGAAATAGAAATTTTCGGTCCTAATAAAGAATTCTTTACTCAAAATATTGAAGAAATGTGGAATGAAAATGGTGAAAAAATAGAGGTAGCGCCCCATCCTCAGCAAATTATAAAGATGAAGATGAAAGAGCCTGTTGAAGAGTGGGATATTATTAGAAAAGCTAGAAAGGATTGATTTAATTGAAAAGATCTATACTTATAGGAATTACTGGAGGTACTGGTTCGGGTAAGAGTACTGTGGCTAAGGAAATTTATAAGTCTATTGAAGAAACAAATGTAGTAGTTATTGAACAAGATTCCTATTATAAAAGCCAAAGTAATTTAACTTTTGAGGAAAGAAAAAATACTAATTATGATCATCCTTTTGCTTTTGATAATAACTTACTAATTGAACATTTAAATAAACTATTAAAGGGACTGCCTATAGAAAAGCCTATTTATGATTTTGAAAAACATAATAGAAAAAAAGAAACAATAAAAGTATGGCCAAAAGAGATAATTATTTTAGAAGGACTTTTAATTTTAGATGATGAAAAAATTAGAGATTTGTTAGATATTAAAATTTTTGTAGATACTGATTCGGATGTAAGGGTTATAAGACGTATAAATAGGGATATTAAAGAAAGAGGTAGAAGTTTAGATTCAGTAATAGAACAGTATATGAAAACAGTTAGACCAGCTCATATGCAGTTTGTAGAGCCAAGTAAAAAGTATGCCGATATTATTATTCCGGAAGGTGGATATAATAAGGTGGCAATTGATATAATGGTTACAAAAATTAAATCAATTATAGATGATAAATAATAAATACCTCCATTACTAATTGGGAATACTATTATTGATTAAAGTGATGGAGGTTTTTTTATGGGGAAATATAGCAAGGATATTATTCAAAATAGAGTTTTAAAATCAGCATTTATTATTTTTTTTATATTTATGCTTTTAATATTTAGGTTATATTGGATTCAAATTATTAAAAATGAAGAATATAGATTGGCTGCGTTGAAACAGAGGGGAAAAGAAGTAGAAATATATCCTGCTCGTGGTATTATTTATGATAAAAATTTAATTCCTCTAACAAATAGGGAAAGAGTGCCTACGCTGTTTTTAATTGGAGATTACTTTTTAAAAGATAAAGAAGCTTTAGACTTTATTATGGATAAGGGTATTGAAACAGATCTTATAAATAGAGATATGAATCAATTTAAAGAAATAGAGATTGATGAATTGCTAGATAATGATTCACTGCCAAAAGGTATTTTTTTTACTGAAAAGATAGCAAGATATAATAAGGAAAATATTCTATCTCATGTTATTGGTCATACTAAAAAAAGTGAAAATAAAGGAGAGAGTGGAATTGAAAAGACTTTTGATGATGTACTAAAAAAAGAAAATACAGGTTCTATATATTTTGAAATTGACAATAAAAAAAATCCTATACTTGGAGGAGGCTATTCACTAGTAGAAAACAAAGATATAAATAAGCCTAGCAATGTACAATTAACAGTAGATTACCATATTCAAAAAATTGTAGAGGAAATAATGGATGAGGAAGGGATAAAGGGTTCCGTTATAGTTTCAGATACAAATAATGGTGATATTGTCGCTATGGCTAGTCGCCCTAATTTTATTCAAGGAGAAATAGATAATTTTTTTAATAGAGAAAACATGGAATTATATAATAAAGGAATTCAAGTTTCTTATCCTCCTGGATCTTTATTTAAGGTAGTAGTACTTCTTGCTGCATTAGAGGAAGATCCTAGTCTAATTAGGGAAAATTTTTATTGTAAAGGTTTTGAGGAGTTAAATGATTTAGTTATTAAATGCAATAAAGAGGAAGGACATGGAGAACTTTCTATAAAAGAAGCTTTTGCTAAATCTTGCAATTCTGCTTTTATTCAAATAGGAGAAAGAGTAGGCAGTGATAAAGTAATAGATGCGGCTAAAAAATTAGGATTTGGTGAAAAAATTAATATTGGACTTACAGAAGAGGTGAAAGGAAATTTACCTAAAGGTGAGGAAACTAAAGGGCCTTCTATTGGTAATATATCCATAGGACAGGGGAGTGTAGAGGTGACTCCGCTTCAAATAACTAATATGATAATGATAATTGCTAATAAGGGAGTTAAAAAAGATTTATCTATAATTAAAGGAATTGTTACAGATGATGGAAAGATGGTTAAAGAGTTTAATAAAGAAAAAAATGAAGAAGTAGTATCTGAAGAATCTTGTAAAGTTATAGATGAATATATGGCTGAAGTTATATTAAATGGGACAGCTAGAAGTATGAATTTGGAGGATATAGGAGGAGCAGCTGGAAAAACAGGTTCTGCCCAGGCAATATTGAACGGTAAAGATACTATACATGGCTGGTTTTCAGGCTATTTTCCTAGGGAAAATCCTAAATATGTTATAACAGTTTTTGTAGAAGATGATTCTTCAGGTTCAGCAAGTGCAATACCAATATTTGAAAAAATATCAAGAGAGATATGGAATAAAAACAGATAGGACTGGCACCTTAATTACTCCTACTTCATATACTTTAATATGGGGGAAAGTGGAGGTGCATTTATGATTCCATTGTTTTCTATAAGAGGGTTGTTTAAACCCTTTTTAATGTTTACTGGATATATTTCAAGCAATAATTCTTTTCCAAAACCTTTAAGTAGGGATGAAGAAGAAAAATACTTAAAATTATATGAAGAAGGAAATGAAGAGGCAAGAAACATATTAATAGAAAGAAATTTAAGACTTGTTGCTCATATGGTTAAGAAATATTCAAATACTGGAAAAGACATAGATGATCTTATTTCCATTGGAACTATAGGACTTATAAAGGCTATATCTACCTACGATAGAAAAAAAGGTACTAGATTAGCAACTTATGCAGCCAGATGTATAGATAATGAAATATTAATGACTATTAGATCAGATAAAAAGGTTAAATCAGAAGTTTCACTTCAAGAGCCTATTGGAGTAGATAAAGAGGGTAATGAAATTTCTTTAATAGACATATTAGGAACTGATATTGATGAAGTCATAAATGAAGTGGATTTAAAATTACAGATTAAAAAATTATACAGCAAAATGAGTAAGGTTTTAAAAGAAAGAGAAAAGACTATTATTGAATTGAGATATGGATTAGTAGATGGAGGATGTAGAACACAAAGGGAAATAGCTAGTATGTTAGGTATTTCTAGATCATATGTTTCTAGAATTGAAAAGAGAGCTATAAAAAAATTAAATAAGGCTTTAGATGGTTGATAAATAAAATAATATAAATAAAAAATCGGGATTTACCATCCCGATTTTGCTATTACATATTAGGAGTAATCCTTCTTAAAATTTCTTGAATTTCATCTGCAAAGCCAGAAACAGGTTTTCCATTCCTTATATCTCGGGCCATATTACTTAATCTTTTGTATAAATCTGCATCTGCAGTTACGCTTACAGTGGTAATATTATTGTCTGCATCTTTTACTGTTTTTTCAACTTTTCTTTTAATATCGTCAGTTACTCTTCCTTCTACATTGTTTTCCATATCAATTCCCACTAAGGCAGTATTTCCGGTTATTACGGTAGTACAACTATTTATATCATTTAAATCAGCAACTTTTCTAGATATGTTTTCTGCCCTGTTGGAAAGATCTCTATTCATATTATCAGTTGTGTTTCTATTATCATTTGTTCCAATATTATCAGTTATGTTTCTATTATCGTTTGTTCCAATATTATCAGTATCGTTTCTTCTAGTATCTTTCCCAAGATTATTATCGCCTCTTAAGTTATTGTTTAAATTCCCATCTATGTTTGTGTCATCTCTTGTATCTCTTCCTACTCTATTTTCCATCCTATTATTTCTAACATTAGGTCTCTGAGGTTGGCAACCAACTCCTAACAAAATTAATGCTAGAGAGAATATAAGGAATAGGAAAATTTTATTATTTTTCAAATTTTTCACCTCCTATAATTATTGTTTCATATTATCTTTTTTTTATTAAGGAATTTTATCATCTAAATGTATGAAAAAGGAATAATTAATATCATAAAAAATGTTATCATAATTGATATTAATTATTAAATAAAAAAACATAACAAATATTTAAATTATTTAAAATATTTGTTATAATATAAACATTGATATATTTAAAACGAAAGGTGAATTTTATGCTACTTAAAAAAATAGACTTAAAAAACATTCCAGTTGTAAAATTAATTGACTTAATAATAAATAAAGCTATTGATATGAAAGCTAGCGATATACATATAGAACCTTTTTCTAATAAAATTAGAATCAGATATAGAATCGATGGAGATTTAATAAATATTGGAAGGCTTCCAATAGAAAAACTATCTTCTATAATAACCAGAATAAAAATAATGGGCAAGATGGACATAGCAGAGAAGAGATTACCTCAAGATGGAAGAATAGAATTTTATCTTGAAGAAAGAACAGTAGATTTACGTATTTCAAGTTTGCCAACAATATATGGTGAAAAAGTAGTTATTAGGATTTTAGATAAAAATAATTTTATTTTTTCAAAAGAAGAATTAGGATTTTACTCAAAAAATTTAGAAACTTTTGAATACATATTGAAACAACCATATGGAATAATATTGGTTACAGGACCTACTGGAAGCGGTAAGACAACTACTTTATATTCAATATTGAGAGAATTAAATAGTATAGAAAAAAATATAATTACTATAGAAGATCCTGTTGAATATAAGTTAAAAGGCATAAATCAAGTTCAGGTAAATAATAAAGCAGGTCTTACTTTTGCTAATGGTTTAAGAACTATATTAAGACAAGATCCAGATATAATAATGGTTGGAGAAATTAGAGATTCTGAAACTGCTAAAATAGCTATAGGATCTGCTATAACTGGACATTTAGTTATTTCAACTCTACACACTAATGATACGGCTTCAAGTATTATAAGATTAGTTGATATGAAAATAGAACCTTATTTAATCTCATCTGCAATAATAGGAGTTATTTCCCAAAGACTTGTAAAGAAACTTTGTAGAAAATGTAAAATACCTTACGGTGCTAGTGAAAGTGAGAAGAAATTTTTAGGATCAAAACAAGAAGAACTAATTTTATATAAACCATGCGGATGTAAAAGTTGTAATAATGGTTTTAAAGGCAGAGTAGCAGTTCATGAAATTCTTCCTATAGATGAAGAGATAAGGGAATTAATAAATAAAAATCCATCTTCAAATGATATAAGAAACTTGGCAATAAAAAATGGAATGATTTCTTTACTTTCTAATTTAAAACAGCTTGCTTTAAAGGGTGAAATAGCCTTTGATGAAGTATTAAAAGTAGGATATACATTAAAGTAGAGGTGTTTTAATGAATTTTTTGAAATTAGTTAAATATGGTATAGAAGAAAAGGCCTCTGATATACATTTAGTAGCTGATACTTTCCCAATTTTTAGAGTTAATGGTGAATTAAAAAAATATGGAAATAGGAAATTGAATTCAGGAGATGTAGAAAAGATAGTTAAAGGTCTTCTAGATAAAAAACAATTAAGGAAACTTTATGAAGAGGGAGATGTGGATATAGCTTATTCAATAACAGATATAGGTAGATTTCGTATAAATATTTTTAAACAAAGAGGAAAATTAAGCTTATCTTTAAGAATCATACCAAATAATATACCTGCTATGAAAGAATTGAACATACCTGATGTAGTTAAAAAACTGATAAGTAAATCTAGAGGGCTTATTCTTGTTACAGGACCTACTGGAAGCGGTAAATCTACAACTTTAGCTTCTATCATAAATGAGATAAATGAAAAAAGAAATTGTCATATTATTACCTTAGAAGATCCAATAGAGTATGTACATAAACATAAAAAGAGTATTATTAATCAGAGGGAAATTGGAAGTGATTCAATAAGTTTTAATAAAGGGTTAAGATCAGCTTTAAGGCAAGATCCAGATGTAATTCTAGTGGGAGAGATTAGAGATTTAGAAACTATTAGTACTGTATTGACAGCTTCTGAAACTGGGCATTTAGTTCTTTCCACTCTTCATACCTCAGGAGCATCAAAGACTATAGATAGAATAATAGATGTATTTCCAGCACAACAACAGAGACAGATAAAAGTTCAATTAGCATCTGTTATACAAGGAGTAATATCTCAACAATTGCTAAAAAGCACTGAGGTGAATAAAAGGGTAGCAGCTTTTGAAATTATGATAGGTACTCCAGCTATAAGAAATTTAATTAGAGAAGGGAAAAATTATCAAATTGATACAGCTATTCAAACTGGAAAAAACTATGGTATGCAAACAATGGATAGTTCAATTTTAGATTTATATGAAAGAATGCGTATTTCTAAAGAAACGGCTTTAAATGGCTCAGTAAATAAAGATATACTAGCTAAATATCTTTAATAAGGTGGTGATATATTGATTTATAACTATAGAGCTGTTTCAAATAAGGGGGAAATAGTTAGAGGAAGTCATGAAGGGGAAAATATAGATGAAATTTTAGATATAATAAGAAATAACGGATATATTCCTATAAATATTGAAATGGTTAAGAAAGAGGAAATCAAAACGAAAAAATTATTCCAAACTAAAATTCAAAAAAAAGATATTTCTATATTTTGTCGTCAATTTTATACAATGCTAGAAGCAGGAATAGGTGTTATAAATTGTTTAGATACTTTAGAAAAACAAACAGAGAATAAACTTCTAAAAAAAACTATTGGACAAGTTCAAGAGGAAGTAGAAAAGGGAAATACCCTTTCAGAATCTATGAAAAAGCATAGAAAGGTCTTTCCTGATCTCTTTATAAATATGGTAGAAGCAGGAGAAATTAGTGGGTCTTTAGAGACAATATTAAAGAGAATGGCTCTTTATTATGAAAAAGAATATAAAATTGAAACAAAAACAAAAGGTGCATTAATTTATCCACTTGTCTTAATAATAGTATCCATATTTGTAGTTATATTTTTACTTGCTATAGTGCTACCCACATTTATAGGCATGTTTGAAAATAGTGATGTAACATTGCCAATACCAACAAGGATATTGCTGAAAATTGGATATAGCTTTAAAAAACATTGGTATATATATTTAGTTTCCTTATTAATTTTTTCTTTATTTATAAAAATTTACAAGGAAACTTATAAAGGAAGAATATTTTTAGATAGGCTTAAAATTGGATTGCCAGGCATACAGAAATTCAATTCCAAAATTATAACTTCTAGATTTACTAGAACACTTTCTACACTTTTATCTAGTGGGATTCCTCTTATACAATCATTAGAAATTGTAAATAAAACTATAGAAAATGAAGTAGTTATGGAAAAGCTTAACGAGGCAATTAAAAGTATAGAAAGAGGCTTACCATTATGGAAAAGTATTGAAAACATGAATATTTTTCCACCACTAGCTAATTCTATGATAAATGTTGGTGAAGAATCAGGTTCTCTTGTAGAACTATTATATAAAACTGCAGATTTTTATGAAGATGAAGTTGATACATCCCTTGAAACAGTGACAACTATAATAGAACCTATACTTATAATAATTATGGCATTTATTATTGGATTTATAGTTATAGCTATGGCAATGCCAATATTTGATATGGTGAATACTATCGAATTTTAATTGAAATTATTTTACAGGGGGAAGAGAAATGTTAAATAAATATGGAGAGAGATTAAAGAATAATAGTGGATTTACTTTACTCGAATTAATATTAGTAATTTCCATACTAGGAATACTTGCGGCAATTGCTGTACCTAAAATAAGCAAAACGAAGGAAATTGCAGAGATTGTAGCTCATAATGCAAATGTAAAAACATTAGAATCCGCAGCCAATATGTATATTTTAGATAAAGGAGTTCCAAATGGTAAGAAGAAAATAATATTGAATGATAATAATAATGAGCTAAAATCATATATAGAAGAAGTGCCAAAGATCCCAAATTCTATAAAGAAAGACGAGCATAGGGACTATTATACAGTTGTAATTAAAAGTGATGGTGAAATAGAAGTAGAGCCTAAAAAAAGAAATAAAGAAAATGAAAGTAAATAAAGGATGTTTAATATGACCATAATTATATTTATTTTAGGTACAATTGTAGGTTCATTTTTAAATGTATTTATATATAGAATACCAAGAAAAGAGGGCTTGACTTTTCCCTCTTTCCATTGTTCAAAATGTTTTAAACCTTTGAAGTGGTATGAACTTATACCCATATTAAGTTTTTTTATCCAAGGTGGCAAATGCAGATACTGTAAAGAAAGGGTGACCTTACAGTATCCATTTGTCGAAATATTGAATGGGTTTACATATTTGACTTTATATAATTATTTTGGTGTTGGTTTACAATTTGTATTTTATGCTATAATAATTGATATTTTAATTATTATAAGCCTTATAGATTATAATTTTCGAATTATTCCAAGCAAACTTAATATATTATTACTTATTTCAACTTTTATATACAAATTGTTTCAATTCCTATTATATGATATTTCGCCATATTTTCTCAATAGTATTATTGGACTAATTGCATCTAGTGGTATATTCCTATTGCTTCTTATAATATCAAAAGGAGGAGTAGGTGGGGGAGATATAAAACTTATGGGAGTATTAGGGTTTATTTTAGGGGCTGAATTATCTTTTTTAAATATATTTTTATCCTTTTTTATTGGGGCTATCGCATCTATTTTACTAATTATGCTTAAAATAAAAAGAAGAAAGGATTCAATTCCATTTGCCCCATTTATTTCTATAGCATTTATGATCACTATTTTATGGGGTAGAGATATTATTTATTGGTATTTTACTACTTTGTTTTAGCTATTATTAAAGAACGGGAGGGGAGATTTTGGTTTTTAAATTGGCGTTTTTAAATAGGACAATATTATCTATTGATATTGGTACATATGAGACTAAAGTAGTAGAGGGAAAAATAACTCATAAAGGGATAGTTATAAATAATTTTTTTTCTTTCTTAACTCCTGAAGGGGCTTATAGAGATGGACATATATTAGAAAAGGAACTCCTTTATTATGTATTAAAAGAGGAACTTAGAAAAAATAAATTATCTTCAAAAATTACTTATTTAACAATTAAAAGTAGTTCCATTATTACTGAGGAAATAAAAATTCCTGTAGTAAAAGATAAAGATATTGAAGGTATACTAAAGTACGAATTAAAAGAGTATCTACCCATAGGTATAGAAGATTATATAATACAATATAAAATACTTAATAAAATGAAAGTTGAAGAGATTGAAAAATTAAGGATACTATTAATAGCTATTCCTAAGGAAATAGTTGAAAATCATTTTATACTTTTAAGGGATTTAGGATTAAAACCTACTGTATTAGACTTTCAATTAAATAGTGTAAGTAAATTATTAAAATATAATCAAATTATAAATGAAAATCAAGATATTAAAGATACTGTTATAGCATTGATAGATTTAGGTTTTATAAATACCAGTGTAATTATAAATAGAAATGATGATATCTTGTTTAACCAAAGTATAGAATTTGGTGGTGATAGTATGAATGAAAACAGAATGAATGGAATAGATAAAGGAGATATTGAAATAATGCTAAAAGAAATAAATTCAGTATTTGTAAATTATAAAAAAATATATAAGGAAGACGAAATCAGAAAAATATTTTTATATGGAGGTCTTTCGAATATTAAAGATATGGGCAATATATTTGAAAAGTATTTTAATATGCCTTCTATCAGAATAAAAAATATGGACAATATTTATTTGAAGGAGGACTTAAATAAATATGTAAACTGTGTAGGTTGTATTATAAGGGCTGGTGAATAATATAATGAAAGACTTAAATTTTTTTAGTCCCTATGTAAAACCTAATAGATTTGAATTTGAAATATTATATTATTTTCTAATATTATCATTTATAGCGGGGGTTATTTTTTATAGCTTTATAAACGAAATGAAAATTGATAATCTTTTAAAAGAAGTAAATATATTAAAAAAAGAAGCTCAAAATGAAGAAATTCAAATTAAAGTTAAAAAACTAAAAAGAGAGAAAGAAGAAATAGAGAAAGATAAAAATATAACTAAAGAATTAAATAGTCTAGAAAAAGTTATTGAAGAAGAAGATATAATTGATGAAAAATTGTTAAAAGAAATTACTTTAAGAACTCCAAAAAATATTTCATTAAATTCTATAGAAATAAATTCAAATGTAATAGATATAAAGGGTATTGGGGAAGATAAATTCTCTATCGCTCAATTTGAACATAACTTAAATGAAGCAGAAAAATTTAAAGATGTATTTGTTTCAAACATATCCTTTGGAGAGAATAATTATAATTTCTCTTTAATAATAAGTCTTAAAGAAGAGGATGTGAGAAATAATGAAGATAATAGTGAACGAGAAAATTAAATTGAATAAAAGGGAAAGATATCTCTTAATATTATTAGGAACTATAATATTTTTTTACTTTTTTCAAAAAACAATTTTTGCCGTACAAAAAGAAAGGATAAGAAAATTAGAAAAACAAAAAAATAAATATCAAGAGGAAAACATTGAAATAGATAAAATATTGAATGAAAAAGAGAAGATAAAGGAAAATTCTATTAGATTAAGTAGGGAAAAAGACAGAATATATATTCAATATTTTTCTAGTTTAGAACAGTCTCAAATTATTTATGTACTAGATGAGTTATTAAATGAATCAAAACTTAAAATATTAGATATAAATTTCTCTAAACCAGAGCTTGAAACAGAAAATGGAGTTTCTATTAATACTATGAATATATCTATCCTTTTTAAGGGGAACTATGAATATATTATAGAATGTTTAAAAAAAATAAAAAGCAATCCAAAAAAAATTTTAATAACTAATATTATTATAAATAGTGAAAATGATGATATTTTAACAGGGGAAATTGGACTAAAGTTATATAGTCTAGAAAATATATTAAATGTAAAAGAAAATACAGTTTCTATGAACTCTAATTTAAATTCTGAAAGGAAAAATCCTTTTAGTCCAATTAAGAAAAATGATGAAGGAATGGAAATTTTAGTAGAAGATAATTTAATAAATAGTGAAGAAGAAAATAAAATATATATGGATGATATTGTAAAAAAATCAGGCAACAATAGTAAAGTAAATAAAAATATATTTAATAACATTCAATATGTTCAAAAAGAATATATAAAAGAATATATACCTGAAACTAAAAGTTCAGAAGGTAAAGAAAAGACAGAGAAAAAGCCTGAAGAACAAAAAAAGTATAAAGATAACTCTTCTAAATATGAAAAACAATTTTATATAGATTTAAGCAAAAGAAATATAATCATTAATTGTTCAGAAAACGATATGATTTTTTGGATTTATTCATGTGATAATTTAGATACTAAAATAAAATTAGTTTTTCTAGATAATAAGGGAAATAAAATTTATATAGAGAGCTTTGAAAAAGTGACTAGTAATAAATGGAAGTGTGTAGAATTTAAATTTCCAGAAAATAAATTCTCTTATCCTTTAAAATTGGACAAGATATATTTTGAGTTAGAAAATAATATAGATAAATCTAATTTTATTTTTATTGATGGCATAGATATAAAGAATTGGGATTAAGTACTTTAAAAAATTAAAAAGGAGAGGACTTTAAATGCACAATTCTGTTGAACTCTCTAAAAATAAAATAGGTACAACTTTAATTGAGGTAGTATTATGTGTTGGGATTATATCTATTATATTGTTAATAGCTTTACCAAGCAGACAAGCTATATTAACTTTTAGAGAAAGAAAAGAATTAATGGAATTAAAAAATGACATAAATTATATAAGAAATAAAGCTATATGCGATATGATGAGATGTAGTATAAAATTTTTTCCCCAAAAAAATGCTTATAATATTTATAAATATGAAAGTTCCCAGGAATTAATTGCAAAGAAGCAGTTTAAAAGCAGTATGAAAATTGAAAAAGTAAATTTTTGTGAAGGATTAGAAGACTATTATGGGGAGTTAATGTTTACAGAGACAGGTGCTCCAAGAAGAGGAGGAAGAATAATTCTTAGGAATGGAAGAAATGAAAAAATTGTAATAACTGTAGAACCTGCTACAGGAAAGGTCAATATATATTTCAATGAGGAGTAGAAATTATGAACAAGAAAGGTTTTATTTTAGTAGAAGCTTTAATGGGGATATTTTTTGTAAGTTTAATATCTATTGTATTTTTTCCTATATTTACTTTAATAAACAATCAATTTTATAATATGGAGATTAAAAATGATATGAAATACTACGGAGAAACAATTATAGAAAGAATAAAAGCTTTTGACGATAATAGTGATGAATACATATTAGATATGAGTCTAGATGAAATTATTAACAATTTTTATAGAAAAGATGATGTTAGTATAAAGTTACCTTTAAATATGGATGGGAATTTTGATTATAAAGTAAATATTAATAAAAGGAATAGAGGTAATAATTTGTGGAAAATTATTGTAGAGGTATATCCTAAAACAAATAAAACGGAAATTGAAGGTGTTAGATTTGAAGCAAATATGCCCAAACCAGAAAAGAAGTAAAAAAAAATTTATATTGCTTGAAAATAAGGGGTTTACTTTGATAGAATTACTTTTAGGGGTTAGTATTTCTGGAATATTAGTATTGTCTCTATATTTTATATTTAATTATTCTGTGAAGACCAGTAAAATAGGAGAAGAAAAAGAAGAGTTTTTATTAAACGGACGATACGCTATTGAATATATGAAAAGAGAGATTAGAAATGGAGAAGAAATAATATCATCTGATAAAATTAATGGATTTAATAAAAAATATAAAAATAATTTTGGATTTGTTATAAAAGTTAAAAGGGATCAGGGATATAAATACGTTTCTTATTATTTGGAAAAAGGGAGTATACGTAGAATTGTATCTATAAATACAGCAAGTAAATATCCTTATATAGGTAGTTTCGAAGGACATAATAGGATAGTAGGAAATATAAGTTCAATTGAAGGCTCTAGAGTCGATTTTAAAAACAATAAAATAGTTTTAAATTTTCTAATGAGTGGAGAATGGAATAACAATATGGAATTTAAAACAGAAATTTTTATGAGATGTCCGACAGATTATTAAATCGGGGGAGATATTTTGGACAATGATAAAGGTTCTATTCTTATTTTATCGATTATAATTGGAGCTATTATGTTTTTATTATCTAACTTTTTATTATATGCTATTCATCTAGACAATCAAATTGTTACTTCAAGTGTAAACAATACTCAGTCCTACTATTTGGCAGAGGACAAAATTTATCTTTGTTTTGACGAAGGGAGTACATATTATGACGAGTTGATTTCAATTTTAAAACATTATTTGAAATATAAGGGATTTAGCAATCCTCCAAATAAGAATACAATAATAATAGATAAAGAAGATTTAAACCTTGAGGATACAAAAAGAAAGGTTAAAACAGATACTTTTATAAAAGATAATATATTAAATGGCTGTATTGTAGCTGAATCTGATTATAAATCTATAGATAAAAAGGTTTGTGGAATATTTACAGTAATAAATCCTTTATATAATATGGGTGAACCAATAGTTTCTAAAAATATAGATGGAGAGTTTGAAAAAGAAGATATAGAAGAATTTATAAATCAAATTTTTAATGGTTTTAAACTTGAAAGTTTTGAAGATGATATTGAAATTATAGATGTAGATAGTTTTCATAGAGTAGATATATATATAAATGATGATAAAACAGAAAATATGAGAATAGATTTTTTTAAATATGAAGATGAAATAAAACCTATAGAGAAAAAGTATTTATCTAAGGATGAAATATTTTTAATTTTAAAAAATAAAAAAGACAGCAAATCTGAAGTAAATATATATGGAAATGAGAAAAAAGTTATAAATACATTTAAGGGAATTATATATGTTGATGGAAATTTAAATTTATATAATAAGGTGCAATTTAATGGAATTATAGCTATTAATTCTGGAAAATTAAATGTATGTTCTAAAATTGGCAAACCAAATATAAAAGGAATGTTCATAGTAAATAATTATATGGAAGATGAGAAATTAATTGAAGAAAAAGTAAACTTAGAATATCGACAGGAAATGGTAGACAGATTTGGAATATATCTACCTGAATATGTAAAACCGAAACTTTATATAGTAAGAGAAGGAGGAATGATAAAAAAATGAGATTACATATTTAATAGAAGATGAGGTTATTTATATAACAAATAAGGTGCTAAAGAATAAGGAAGATATATGTACATGTGAGAAATGTAAACTTGATATAGTAGCAATATAACTCAATAATTTACCACCTCAGTATGTTGTTACTGAGAAAGGGGAACTATATAAAAGAGTAAATAATATGAATATACAGTTTGAGATAGATATAACTAGAGAGGTAATCAAATCTATTGAAAAAGTAAACAAGAAACCTAGACATAAATAATTTTGGTGATGAGAATGAAGAATATTGTATTAATAGGACCTAGTGGTGCAGGCAAAACTTCAATAGGAAAATACATATCTAATATATTAAAAATTGAACATATTGATACAGATGATTTAGTTAAAAAACAATTTAATATGAGTATTGAGAAAATATTTTACAACTACGGTGAAGATTGTTTTAGAATGGAAGAAGCTAATATAGTTAAAAAAATAGCTGATAGAGATAATTTGGTTATATCCACTGGTGGAGGGGTGGTTATTAATAAAGATAATATAAGATATTTAAGAAAAAACGGCATATTATTTTTATTAACAGGAAATATAGATACCCTCACTCAAAATTTGATGTCTTCTAGAGAACAAAGACCTTTAATTGGCTGTAACAATATATATGGTAATATACATGACAAAATAAAAAACATATTTTTACAAAGGAAAGATTTGTATATTAACTCGGCAGATTATTTTATAAATATAGATAATAGAACTATTGAAGAAATCGGAGAAGAAATTATTTGGATTTATGAAAAATATTAAACTTGTAGTAATACAAAAGCCTTGCTATAATTAAAGTTGGTCATAGTTCTAATTTAAGGATATTAGAATTTACTAAATATTATAGGGCTAAAATAATTAAAAAATCAACTAAATATTTATTTTGATAATAGGAGGTATTATAGATGATTTCAGCAAATGACATAAGAAAAGGTGTAACTTTTGAAATGAATGGAGAAGTATGGCAAGTAATAGACTTTCAACATGTTAAGCCAGGAAAAGGTGCCGCATTTGTTAGAACTAAAATTAAAAATGTTATGACGGGAACAATAAGGGAAGTTACACTAAATCCAAATGAAAAATTCCCTAGGGTTCATATTGAAAATAAGGAAATGCAATATCTATATAATGACGGAGAATTGTATTATTTTATGGATAATGAAACTTTTGAACAAATACCTTTAAATAAGGAACAGGTAGAAGAAGATATTATTTATATTAAAGAAAATGATCAGGCAACAGTAAGATTTTATGAAGGGAAACCTTTTGAACTTGTAGCACCAAACTTTGTTGAACTTGAAGTAGTCGAAACTGAACCTGGCATAAAAGGAGATACTGCTACTGGAGCAACTAAGCCAGCAACTGTTGAGACTGGAGCAAGTTTTCAAGTACCACTTTTCATCAATACTGGAGATAAAATAAAAATAGATACTAGAACAGGTGAGTATTTATCAAGAGTTTAGGGCATAATTGAAATATATAAAAAATCTGAGGAGGGATTATATGGATCATTTATATCAGAAGGTTTCCTATTTAAAAGGGTTAGCTGAAGGTTTAGGAATTGAAGAATCAACTAAAGAAGGTAAATTGCTCCTACATATGGTAGATACTTTGGAAGATTTTGCTGAAGCTATTGAGGAGTTAGATGAGTACATGAGCTATGTAGATGAAGATCTAGCTGATGTAGAGGAAGAAGTATATGGTTTAATTGACGAAGATTATGAATATGATGATTTTGAAGATGAATACAATTGTATAGAAATAAAATGCCCAGACTGTGATGAGGAAGATATAGAGTCCTTAGATAAAATGGAATAAAGAAATAAAGATACATCTTAAAACCTAGAACAAAATATTTTGTTCTAGGTTTTATTTTTTTAAAAAATTTAAGCATATTATTTGATTTTGGACATACTTATGTATAAAGGAGGGACAGGTTATTATGATGGATGAATCTCTAATATTTGATTATTTACTTCAATATATATCTCCTGAAATTAGCAATATATTATTTAAAATTTCTAAAGATGAAAAAAGAAAAATAGAAGAAATAAGGCTTAGAAATAATTCTCCCTTAATGGTTTGCTATGGAGGAGGAGATTATTATGTTTCAAGAAATGGAAAATTAATAGAGAATGAAAAATATAATTTTATGGTAAGTAAAAAACATTTATTTAAGACTTTTCAATTAGTAAGTAATTATTCAATATATGCTTTTGAAGAAGAGATAAGGAACGGATTTATAACTTTAAAAGGAGGTCATAGGGTAGGAATAGCAGGAAAAATCATCTATGGTCCTAATGGCATAGAAACAATTAAAGATATTTCGTCATTAAACATAAGAATTGCTAGAGAAAAAATAGGTGTTTCAGATGAAATTATGAAATATTTAATAAAGGAATCAAATTCGATATATCATACCCTAATTGTCTCTCCGCCCCAATGTGGTAAGACTACGCTTTTAAGAGATATTATTAGAAATATAAGTAATGGAATGCCAGGAGTAAATTTTAAAGGTAGAAAGGTAGGAGTAGTAGATGAAAGATCTGAAATTGCTGGGGTATATAATGGAATTCCACAAAAAAATATAGGTGAGAGAACAGATGTATTAGATGGCTGTCTTAAAAAAGATGGGATTATAATGTTGATTCGTGCCATGTCTCCAGAGATAATTGCAACAGATGAATTAGGAGGAAAGGAAGATATAAAAGCAATATATGAAGCTTTAAAAGCAGGAGTAATACTTATTTCAACAGTTCATGGGAAGGATTTAGAAGATATAATGACTAAAAATAATTTAGGTGAGTTAATAGAAGGAAAAATATTTGAAAGAATAATTATATTAGACAATTCAAAAGGAGTGGGGACAATTCGAGATATATTGGACGGGCATACATTCATTTCTGTTATTAATTAGGGAAGGTGTAATATTATGATTTTAAAGTTGATTGGAAGTATTTTAATAGTCTTATCTTCTAGCTTAATTGGTTATATATATGGAAAAAGCTATAAGGAAAGATTAGAGAATCTAATTTATTTAGAAAATTGCATAAAAATTTTAGAAACAGAAATTATGTATGGTGCTAGTCCACTGCCTGAAGCATTAGAAAATGTATATAACAAAGGAAATCAAAAAGTTTCATTTATTTTCGCCTTAATATCTAAGGCATTGAAAAAAAATAAAGATGGTGATGTCTTAGAATGCTTTTTAACAGTAGTGGAAAATATGAAAAAAGATTTGAATTTGAAAAAAGAAGATATAGAAGTTTTTTTAAACCTAGGTAGAACTATTGGTTCATCTGGTAGAAAAGATCAAGAGAAAAACTTTAAATTAATTCTAGCTCAAATAAAAGCATTGCAAAAAGAAGCTAGACTAGAAAAAGAAAAAAATGAAAAATTATTTAAAAATCTAGGTTTTTTATCAGGTCTAGCTATAGTTATTATATTACTATAAGGGAGAGAATAAAATGGATGTGGATTTAATATTTAAAATTGCTAGTATAGGCATATTGTCAGCAGTTTTGCATACCGTCCTAACTAGATCTGGAAAAGAAGAATATGCTTATTTAGCTTCTCTGGCTGGAGTAGTTATAGTCCTTGGAGTAGTTATAAATTTAATAAGTAAGTTGTTTGATAATGTAAAGTCGTTATTTCAGCTCTATTAACTAGGAAGTGATTATGTGGAGATATTTCAAATAGTAGGCATAGGATTAATAGCTACTATGATGATTGTATTTTTAAAAGATCAAAAGCCTGAATTTGCATTATTAATTAGTGTTGCAACAAGTATAATAATTTTTTATTTTATAATAGATAAATTTCAAGTAGTTGTGCAAGTTCTAAATAATTTAGCTAAAAATGCAAATGTAGATTTTATATATTTTACTACTATTTTAAAAATCATTGGAATAGCCTATGTTATTGAATTTGGAGCTCAGATTTCTAGGGATGCTGGTGAAGAATCAATTGCCTCTAAAATTGAATTAGGAGGTAAAGTAATAATAATGGTGCTGGGAATACCTATTTTAACGGCACTTATGGATTTAATAATAAAAATACTGCCATAAAGGTGAGTTAAAAATGATAAAAAAGAAAACGGTTATAATATTTTTTTTAATACTTATACTACCTACATGTATTTATGGCTCTGAAAGTGAAAATGATGGTAATATAGATTATATCATGGAACAGCTTGAAATATTAGATATAGAGGAAATAGAAGAAGTGATAAAAAGCTTAGATGATGTAACATATGATTATTTTCCTGAAATAAACTTTAAAGATTTTGTTTTATCAATGATTAAAGGCGAGAGAACAATTAAAGCTGAAGATATATTAAAAGGCATGGGAAAGTTTTTCTTAAAAGAAGTTGCTGAAAATATAGCACTTCTAATACAAATATTAGCTATAACCATAGTTTGTGCTATTCTAACTAATTTGCAATCTAGTTTTGAAAATGATACTGTAGGAAAATTAGCCTATTATATATGCTATATATTATTAGCTACTATTGTAATAAAGAGTTTTACTGTAATAATGACACTAGGGAAAACAACCGTAGATAATATGGTGAATTTCATGCAAATAATACTTCCAATTTTATTAACACTTTTAGTAGCGGTAGGTGGAATTACTTCTAATGCTATTTTTCATCCAATAGTATTAGGAACTGTAAATATAGTAGGAGTATTAGTAAAAGATATAATATTTCCATTTATATTTTTTTCTTTCACCATTGGGCTAATGAGTAGAATATCAGAAAAAGTCCAATTTACTAAGTTATCAGAACTTTTAAGACAAGTAGTAGTTACAGTTATTGGAATTTCATTGACAATATTTATAGGAATTATGTCTATGTATGGGATAGCATCAAAAGTTGATGGAGTTACAGTAAGAACGGCCAAATTTGCTATGGACAAATTCATTCCAATTGTAGGAAAATTTCTATCAGATGCAATGGATACAGTAGTAGGCTGTTCTGCGGTGCTAAAGAATGCAGTGGGTGTTATAGGACTATTCACATTATTTCTCATATGCATTATACCGATTATAAAAATAATTGCTTTGATTTTTGTATATAAGGTAGTCATAGCAGTTATTGAGCCAGTTTCTACTATAGAAATTGGAGAATGTTTAAATGAAGTCAGTAAATCTTTATTATTAGTATTAGCTAGCTTGCTATCCGTATCAATTATGTTTTTTATAACTATTACAATAATAGTTGAGGCAGGAAATATAACTGTAATGCTAAGGTAGGTGAGAAAATTGGGATTGTAACATTTTTAAAAAGCTGGGTTATAGATATAGTTACAATGGTTATATTCATATCATTTTTAGAGATGATTTTGCCTAATAGCAATATGAAAAGATTTATAGATATGATAGTTGGACTTTTAATTATAGTTGTCATTATAACTCCATTCATAAAAATTATTTCTAGAGATATAGATATAGAAAAGCATTTTTTATTGAGTAATAACAAATTAAATAGTGAATTGAAAAACAATCATATAAATGAGGATGAAAAAGTTTCGAAATTACAGGAAGAACAAATAATTAAAGCTTATGAAAAAAATATTGAAAAAGAAATACAAAATTTGATAGAAAAAGAGACAGATTATGAACTGGAAAGCATAGAAATAACAATAGATAATGAATTAGAAGCTGAAGATTATGGATCAATAAGAGAAATGAGTTTAGTTTTAAGAGATAAAAAGAAGAAATCATTAAAAAATAAAAAAGAAATACAAGTAGAAAAGATAGAAAATGTTTGGATAAAAAATAATAAAATAAAAAAAGAAGATAAAGATTTTGAGGATAGTAATAAAATAAAAAAACTTATAGCAAAAGAATATGGTTTACCAATAGACAAAATTTCTACTCATTTAATAGGAAACGGTAGGTGAAAAGTATGGAATTTAATTTTAAAATTAAAGAATTATTACAAAAGATAACTAATAAGAAATATATAAATAAATTATTAATAATATTAATAGTAGGTATAATGCTTTTAATTACTTCTAGTATATTTAAGCAGGATAAAGAAAAAGAGACAATTAAAAAGAATAACAACATAAAGGAAAAAAAAGAGGAGAATTACATGGAAGATTATGCATATGAATTAGAAAAAAAACTGGAGAAAATTTTAGGTCAAATTAAAGGTGCAGGAAAAGTAAATGTAATGGTAACTTTAGATGAAACTACTGAAAAAATTCCTGCTGTTAATAAGACAGAAAATCAAGAAAAAACTAATGAGGAAGATTCTCAAGGAGGTGTTCGAGAAATTAAAAGAGAGGACTCCAGCGTTCAGGTTGTAACGAAGGGTAATGATGGTTCAATACTAGTACTAAAAGAAATAAAACCAAAGGTAAAAGGTGTGATAGTTGTTGCAGAGGGAGCTTATGATATAGAGGTAAAGGAACAATTATATGAGGCTGTGAAAACAGCTCTAGGTATATCAGGCAACAAAGTGGAAGTCTATTCTAGTAATTAAGTAAGGGGGGCTTTATATGTTTACTTTAAAAAAACCAGCGATTATAACAATTTTAGTTGCACTATTAGTTTTAACAGGATATGTTAATCATCAGCTAACACAAAATTCTGTTTCAAAAATTTCCAATGACTATCAAAGTCATGAAGAGAAAGAATTAGCTAAAGCTAAAAAATCAAATAACAAAGATTCTGTAGAAACCATTTCAAAAGAAAAAAATAACAAAAATGTTTCTAATCTAACAGAAGAAATAAATGACAACATAGAAAAGACTATTTCCAAGGAAGAAAACCTTAAAAGTAGCAATTATTTTGTAGAACATAGACTGTCTAGAGATAAGATGAGGGCAAATTTAGTAGATGACTTAAGAGATATTGTTGAAGATGAAAAAACTAATAATGAGATAAGAACAAAAGCTCAAAGCGAGATTATCAGCATGGGAGAAATGTCTGAAAAGGAATTGTACATGGAGGGGCTTATTAAAGCTAAGGGATTTGAAGAAGCTCTTGTGTTCTTAAAAGAAGATGGAGCAAAAGTGGTAGTGTCTGTAGACGAATTAACAGAACAGGATGTAATTAAAATATTAGATATAGTGAAAAATGAAACTAAGTTAGATCCTTCTAAAATAAAAATTATGAAAAAACAATAGATTTATAATTTTTAATATTACTCTTATCAAAAGATAATTATAAGGTGACATTATCATAAAATAATAATAAATTGAGAAAATATCTGTTGACAAAAAAGAAAAATTATAATAAAATCATACTGTCAAGCAAATTGCTTGACAGTATGATTTTGTTGTGGTGATTTTGATGGTAGATAAAATTGTTGAAATAGGTATCTTGTTTGATTTTTATGGAAAGCTTTTAACTGAAAGTCAGTATTTAGCAATAGAATTTTATTATGTATATGATTTGTCTTTAGGAGAAATTGCTGAAGAGCTTAATATAAGTAGACAGGGAGTTTATGATAGATTAAAAAGAGCAGAAAATATATTATATAGTTATGAAGAAAAATTAGGATTAGTTAAAAAATTTTCTTTTACTAAAGAAAAGGTGAAGGAAATATTAAAATATTCCCATGACATTGAGACTGAGGCAGAAAAGTTAGGGTTTGAGAAGACTGAATGTAATATTAAAAAAATCAAAAAGATTGCCTTAGAAATATTAGAAAGTGACCAGGAGGGTATATAATGGTATTTGAAAGTTTATCTGAAAAGCTTCAAAATGCTCTGGGAAAATTAAAAGGCAGAGGAAAGTTGACAGAAAAAGATGTGAATTCATCTATGAGGGAAGTTAAACTGGCTCTTTTAGAAGCAGATGTAAACTTTAAAGTTGTAAAAAATTTTATAAACGATGTTAAAGAAAGAGCAGTTGGTTCAGAAGTTATGGAAAGTTTAACTCCAGGACAGCAAATAGTTAAAATTGTTAATGAAGAATTAACTAACTTAATGGGAGAAAAAGAGAGTAAGTTAGAATTTTCTCCTACACCTCCAACTGTAATACTTATGTGTGGTCTACAAGGAGCAGGTAAGACTACTACTGCAGGAAAACTTGCAAATATTTTAAAAAATCAAGATAAAAGACCTTTATTGGTGGCCTGTGATATATATAGGCCAGCAGCAATTAAACAATTGCAGGTTGTAGGAGAGAAAGTAGATGTGCCTGTATTTTCTATGAGTGATAAAAATAATCCTGTAGATATTGCAAAAGCAGCAGTTGAACATGGGAAAAGGAATGGAAATGATATAATAATAATAGATACTGCAGGCAGACTCCATATAGATGAAGAACTCATGGATGAATTAGAAGGAATAAAAAGCGAAGTAACTCCTAATGATATATTACTTGTTGTAGATTCTATGACGGGACAAGATGCAGTTACTGTAGCAGAAACTTTTAATAGTAGACTTGGTATTACTGGCGTAGTACTTACTAAATTAGATGGAGATGCCCGTGGAGGAGCAGCTTTATCTATTAGAGCTGTTACAGAAAAGCCTATAAAATTTGTAGGAATGGGAGAAAAACTAGATGAATTAGAACCGTTCCATCCAGACCGTATGGCCTCAAGAATACTTGGAATGGGTGATGTATTAAGTTTAATAGAAAAGGCTGAAAAATCTTTTGATGCACAAAAAGCTATGGAATTAGAAAAAAAGATTCGTAGCCAACAATTTACATTTGATGATTTTTTAGATCAATTAGATCAAATGAAAAACTTAGGACCTTTAGATCAGGTATTAGGTATGATACCTGGTATTAATTCTAAACAGTTAAAGAATTTAAATGTAGATGAAAAAGAGATCGTAAGAATAGAAGCTATTATTCAATCTATGACAAAAGAAGAAAGAACTGATCCTGCTATTATAAACAGCAGTAGAAGAAAAAGAATAGCTAAAGGTAGTGGAACTTCTGTACAAGAAGTAAATAGACTATTAAAGCAGTTTAGAGAAACAAAGAAGATGATGAAGAGATTTACTGATATGGAAAAAAGCATGAAGAAAAAAGGTAAGTTTGGACTTCCCTTTTTCTAAGAATAGATATTTTTAAATTAAAGGAGGTGAAAATATGGCAGTTAAAATTAGATTAAAAAGAATGGGTGCAAAGAAAAACCCTTTTTATAGAATTGTAGTTGCTGATTCTCGTTCCCCAAGAAATGGAAGATTTATAGAAGAGATAGGATACTATAATCCTTTAACAGAACCTATAACTATGAAGGTTGATGATGAAAAAGCTGTTAAATGGCTAACTAATGGTGCAAAACCTACTGATACAGTTGATAGACTTTTCAGAGAAGGTGGAGTTTACGACAAGTGGAATGAAAGTAAGGAACAACAATAATTCCTTAGGGGGTGAAAGTTGTGGGAGAATTAGTTGAGATAATTGCTAAAGCGCTTGTAGATAATCCTGATGAGGTAGAGGTAAATGAAGTGGAAGGAACTCAATCAGTAATTATAGAACTTAAAGTTGCTCAAGAAGATATGGGGAAAATAATAGGTAAACAAGGTAGGATAGCTAAAGCTATTAGGACAGTAGTAAAAGCAGCTGCTATTAAAGAAAATAAAAGAGTAGTTGTAGAAATTATACAGTAGGGATTAGCTTTCTAATCCCTTTTTTACTACCAATTGGCAGGTGAGGCTATGGATTATATTCAAGTAGGAAAAATTATAAATACCCAGGGGATTAAAGGAGAAATAAAGATTTATCCGTTTACAGATAATATTTATAGATTTGATGAGCTTAAAAAAGTTTATATTGGTGAAAGAAAAGTATTAGTGTGTATTGAAAATGTTTGGTATAAAAAAGAATTTATAATTTTAAAACTGGAAGGATACGATAATATAAATGAAGTGTTAAAATTTAAAAATGAATATTTATATATTGATGAAAGAGATAGAGTTAGACTTCCAAAAAATTCTTATTTTATATTTGATATAGTAGGTTGCAATGTATTAGATAGCAGTAAAAATAGTATAGGGATTGTAACTGAAGTCATAAAAAATACAGGCAATGATATATATATTGTAAAAAATAAATGCAATAATAAAGAATATTTGATTCCAGCAGTGAAACAATTTATAAAAAAAATAGATATTGAGAATAAGAAAATAATTATTGAACCTATTAAAGGATTGATAGAATGAAAATAGATATTCTGACTTTATTTCCTGAAATATTCCATAGTATATTTAACTGGAGTATAATAGGTAGGGCAGTAGAAAAAGAATTAGTCAAACTTAATTCTATAGATATAAGAGATTTTTCAAAAGATAAGCATAAAAGAGTAGATGATTATCCTTTTGGTGGAGGACCAGGTATGGTTATGAAACCAGAGCCCATTTATGAAGCTATAAAAAGTGTTAAAAAAGATGGATCTAAAGTTATTTATTTATCTCCTAAAGGGAAGGTATACAATCAAGAAATGGCTAATGAATTAGCAAGGGAAAAGCATTTAATACTTTTATCAGGACACTATGAGGGAATTGATAATAGAATTGTAGAAAATTATGTAGATGAAGAAATATCTATAGGAGATTATGTTTTAACTGGAGGAGAAATTCCAGCTTTAGTTTTATTAGACTCTATAGTAAGGCTTATTCCAGGAGTTCTTAGTAGCAAAGAGTCATTTATGGAAGAATCTCATTATAATGGGCTTTTAGAGTATCCACAGTACACTAGGCCTAGGAATTTTAAAGGAGACAATGTTCCCGAAGTTCTTCTATCTGGAAACCATAAAGAAATTGAAAAATGGAGATTATATGAATCATTAAAAATGACTTACTTGAACAGGGTAGATTTAATAAAAAAAAGAAATTTAACTAATGAAGAAAGAGCTATTCTAAAAGAAGTTTGTAGAGATTTAAAAAATAAATAAATGTTGTATTTTAAACATACATATGCTATAATACACAAGGTATGGTATAAAGGACGGTCCTCTGTCTATAGGATATGAACGTCTAGGGAGAAGGGAGGTTTTTATACTATGAATATTATAAAAATGATTGAAGATGAGCAATTAAAGAAGGATATTCCTCAATTTAATACAGGTGATACTGTTCAAGTACATTATAAAGTTAAAGAAGGCTCTCGTGAAAGAATTCAAGTATTTGAAGGTACTGTTTTGAAGAGACAAGGCGGTGGAGTGAGAGAAACTTTTACAGTTAGAAGAATTTCCTATGGAGTTGGAGTAGAAAGAACTTTTCCTCTACATTCTCCAAGAATTGAAAAACTTGTTGTTACTAGAAGAGGTAAAGTTAGAAGATCTAAACTGTATTACTTAAGGGAAAGACAAGGTAAATCTGCTAGAGTTAAGGAAAAATCAAAATACTAAAATATTGGGACTTATTAGGGTCCCAATATTTATTTATTCTCAGGTTGGTGATAGTATGAATATAAATTGGTATCCTGGACATATGAAGAAGACTAAAGAATCAATGAAAAGAAGCCTACCCCTTATAGATATTATATATGAAGTTCTTGATGCAAGAGTACCTATTAGTAGTAAAAATCCAGATGTTGATAATATAATTGGAAACAAACCTAGATTGATTATATTAAACAAAGCAGATCTAAGCAATGAAATAGCTAATAAGGAGTGGGAGAGGTTTTTCTTAAATAAAGGAATACCTACAATTTTTGTAAATTCTTTAACTGGTTCTGGATTAAATCAAATAGTTAACAAATCTAATACTTTAATTAAGGATAAAATGAATAAATTGAAAGATAAAGGTATAAAAAATAGACCTATTAGAGCTATGATATTAGGGGTGCCTAATGTAGGAAAATCCACTTTAATTAATAATTTATCAGGTAGAAAAGGTGCTAAAACTGGCAATAAACCAGGTGTTACTAAGGGAAATCAATGGATAAAAATAAAAGGAAATTTAGAATTATTAGATACTCCGGGAATATTGTGGCCTAAATTGGACAATGAAGAACTAGCTTTAAATTTAGCTTTTACTGGAGCTATAAAAGATGAACTTTTAGATATAGAAGATTTAGCTTTTAAATTGCTTGAAAAACTTATAAAGCTATGTCCCGTGTTAATAGAAAAAAGGTATAATATTATAGTTAGAAACCATTCAACCTATGAGATCATGGAAAGTATTGCTATGAATAGAGGGTGCATATTAAAGGGTGGAGAAATTGATTATACAAGGATAAGTAATACTATAATTGATGATTTTAGGAAAGGAAGAATAGGAAAAATAACATTAGAACTACCCTAGTTATTGTCTGGAGGGATTTTATGTTAGAAATTGAAAATGAAATAAGGTCTAGAGGGTATAAATACATTGCCTGTATAGATGAAGTAGGTAGAGGTTGTTTAGCAGGAGATGTAGTGGCTTCTGCTTTAATAATGCCAAAGGATTTAATTATAGAGGGAGCAAAGGATTCAAAAAAACTAACACCTAAGAAAAGAGAAAAACTATATACTAAAATATTAGATAATGCTTTGGCAGTTGGATTTGGACAAGTAGATTCTAGAACTATAGATAGAATTAATATCAAGGAAAGTACCAGATTAGCTATGAAAAAAGCAGTACTAAACTTAAAAGATAGAAATGGAAATAAAGTTATTCCGGATTTTTTGTTAATTGATGCAGAAGAGGTATATTTAGATATTCCACAAAAAAGCATTATAAAGGGAGATGCAAAATGTCATGGAATAGCATGTGCCTCTATATTAGCAAAGGTTTTCAGAGATAGACAATGTGAAGTTTGGGGAAGGGAATATATTGGATATTTAATTGAAAAAAATAAAGGTTATGGTACTAAAGAGCATAGGGAAGCCATAAAAAAAATAGGTCCATCTCCAATTCATAGACTAACTTTTCTAAAGAAAATTATTTAGGGGGAAAAGGCATGTATATATATAACTCTTTCCCATTAGAAAGTCTACATTTAGATATAAGTGATTTTTTAATTAAAGAAGGGGATATAATCTTTGGAGAAATATTAGATATAAATGAAGAACTAATATTTTTAAAGTTGGAAAATATAGGATTAGTAAAAGGGGAAAATAATATAAATATTAAGTATCCAAAGTCTGGTAGAATCAAGTTTTTAGTTAAGTCTATATATAATGAAAAAATAGAGTTATCCCCTATTATAAATGAAAAAACAGAAAATTTAAGACCAGAAAAGTTTGAAAATAAAAAAATTATTGATAAGATATTTAGAGAGTATAATATTTTACAAGATGAAATATCGGAGGAATTTGTAGAAAGTTTATTAGATTATAATATTCCTCTAAATAAAGATAATGTTTTAAAGGGACTTAAAACCATAAAAAAATTAGAATGGATTTTAAATAAAGAAGATGGAGAAAAAATAATATTATTTAATACTGATAAAGAGCCTATGAAGGAAGAAATAGAAAAATTTATAATAGTAAATAAAGAAGAATACAACGAGATGAAAAGTCTTGATTATATATATACTAAAGTAAAAGATATGTTTCCAGAAGGGGAATTAACAAGCTGGTGTATAAAATCTATTGCATTTATTTTAAAAAATAATATGAATATATCAATAAATAATTTGGAAAAAATATTTTGTATATTGAAAGGTAGAGAGATAATATCACGGGAAGTATTTGAATTTTTTTATGATGAAGATGAAAATAAAGGTGATAGTTTGATTTTTAACAATAAAAATTTTATTGATATTATAGGAAAAGATAACTCTTATATTAAAAATTATTATAAGGATTTAAATAAAAAAATAGAATATATTAATAATAAAATTAAAAACAATTTTTTAAAAATAGACAATGATACTAAAAAAAATATTGAAAAGTTAGGTGACAGTTTAAAGTTTTTAGAAGAAATAAACAAAGAAATGACCTTTGTCTATGTACCAATATTTGCTGATAAAGAGGAGAATAGAGGTTCTGTATCTATGTTTAAAAAGGCAAATAAAAATATTAATAAAGGTGATAAATTAAATGTATTTATTAATTTGGATATGGATTATTTAAATAAAGTTAAAATATATTGTGAGGCATTTGACAATTTATTAAATATTAGTTTCAATATAGAAAAGAAAGATATATACTTATTTAAACAAAATGAGGAAATACTTTATAATCTTATAAGAGAAAGCGGGTATAAATTAAATGCTGTAAATTATATAGAGGATAGAGACATAAACTTATTAGATACCTTATCAGACAACCAGAATCCATACTATTATTTAGATGTGAGGGTGTAAGATATGAGGAAATCTAAAAAAGATAAAGAAAAAAAGGCTGTGGCATTAAAATATAGTAAAGATGATGTTTCTCCTATTATAGTTGCAAAGGGAAAGGGATATGTTGCAGAGAATATAATTAAAAAGGGAAAAGATGAGAAAATTGAATTATATGAAGATGAAAAACTCCTAGATGACCTTATGAAGTTGGAAATTAGAGAAGAAATTCCTCCTAAACTTTATAATGCTGTAGCGGAAATAATTGCTTATGTATATTATTTGGACAAGAAAAAGGGTGATTTAAATGACTAGCCATATAGAAAAAGGGAGGACTGGTGAATCTATAGCGGTTAAATATTTAATTAATAAAGATTATTATATACTGGAGAAAAATTTCAGAATTAAAACAGGAGAAATTGATATTATCGCTTTAAAGGATGATATTTTAGCTTTTGTAGAGGTTAAAACTAGGACAAGTACTAATTATGGATATGCATATGAGGCCGTCAATAAAAAGAAACAGAGGAAAATTATAAATACTGCTCTATATTATATAAAGCTTAATAGAATGAAAAATTATCAATTGAGATTTGATATTATAGAAGTGTATCTAGGAAGAACCAATAAAATAAATCATTTTAAAAATGCTTTTGTATAGATAAATTGGCTTAAAAGGATTTTAAAATAAAGAATATTTTAATAAATCAGAAAAGAGGTTTAAAATGTATTCAAAAGTAAAAACATGTGTACTTCAAGGTTTAAATGGGTTTACAGTTGAAGTTGAAACAGATATATCTAATGGGCTTCCAACTTTCACCATAGTAGGACTTCCGGATATATCTATAAAAGAGTCTAAAGAAAGAGTTAGAACAGCTATAAAAAATAGTGGCTATCAGTTTCCGTTAAAAAGGATTACAATTAATCTAGCCCCAGCTAATATAAAGAAAGAAGGTTCACAAATAGACTTAGCTATAGCCATAGGAATGTTAGCGGCAATGGATGTAATTAATAGATATAATTTTTCTAATATTTCTTTTGTAGGAGAGTTGGCTTTAGATGGAAAAGTAAATAAAATTGAAGGGGCACTTCCTATGATTATATCTTTAAGGGAAAAAGGCATAAAAAATATAGTAATACCTTATGAAAATAGGGATGAATGTGGGATAATACAGGATATAAATATAATACCAGTTAAGAATTTAAACCAATTAGTGAGATTTCTAAATGATCAGGAAAAGATAAACTTTTATAAAAGAGATGTAAAAAATTCACTTAGCAGTAATGAAAGTATGGAAAAAGATTTTTCTGATATTAAAGGTCAAGAAGGATTAAAAAGGGCATTAGAGGTTGCTGCTGCAGGATTCCATAATATAATAATCATTGGTCCACCTGGTTCAGGGAAAACTATGTCATCAGAAAGACTTCCAACTATACTTCCAAATCTTACATTTGAAGAATCTATAGAAACAACTAAGATATATAGTGTAGCAGGACTGTTAAATAAGGATTCCTTAATAAATAAAAGGCCTTTCAGATCCCCACATCATACTGCATCTTCATCTTCTTTAATTGGAGGAGGAAGAGTTCCTAAACCAGGAGAAGTTTCACTAGCTCATAATGGTGTATTATTCTTAGATGAACTCCCTGAATTTCAAAAAAATGTATTAGAAGCTCTGAGGCAGCCCATCGAAGATGGCAATGTAACTATATCTAGAGTTAATGCAACTTTAACATATCCATCTAAGTTTATGTTAGTTGCAAGCATGAATCCATGTCCGTGTGGATATTTAGGTGATCCATATCATGAGTGCACATGTACTACAAATAGTATTAATAAATATTTAGGGAAAATAAGTCATCCTCTATTGGATAGAATTGATATACATATAGAAGTTATGCCAGTAGAATATAGTGATCTAAGAAAGGATACAAAAACAGAATCTTCCCAAGATATAAGAACAAGAGTTGACAGAGCGAGAGAAATTCAGTTAGAAAGATATTATAATAAAAATATATTTTCTAATGGGCAATTAACCTCTAAAGGTGTGAAAGAATATTGCAGACTGAACAATAAAGCTAATAAAATTATGAAACAGGCTTTTGAAAAATTCAAATTTAGTGCAAGAAGTTATAATAAAATATTAAAAGTAGGGAGAACTATTGCAGATTTAGATGGAGAAGAAAAAATTAAAGAAAATCATATATTAGAAGCTATCCAATATAGGAGTTTAGATAAAAAATATTGGGGGTAAGGAGATGAATGAAGTCAATAATAGGGAAGTACTTATCTGGTTAAATAGCATAGGAGTTAGTAATGTAACTGTAAACAAGCTTTTAAGATATTTTGAAAATATATCAGATATATGGAAAGTATCTACTGATGAAATTTTAAGTTTGAAAGGTATAAGAAGTAGCGTCAAGGATAAAATTATTTCTAAAAGAAAAGAATCTGTATTAGAAAATATCTTGATAAAAATAAAGAAAAACGATATAAATGTTATGACTGTATTTGATGAAGATTATCCAAATAGGTTAAGATATATTTATAATAATCCTGCAGTTTTATACTATAAAGGATCGTTTTCAGAGGTTGACAAATTATCCATAGGTATAGTAGGCTCTAGGAAGGCGACTTCTTATGGAAAATGGGTTAGTGGAAAATTCTCAAATGAATTATCTGAACTAGGGATTACAATTATAAGTGGAATGGCTAAAGGTATAGATACCGAAGCTCATAAAGGTGCTTTAAAGGGTAGCGGAAGAACAATTGCTGTCTTAGGTAGTGGATTAGATAATATATATCCTAAAAACAATAAAAAATTATATGATAGAATATGTGAGTGTGGAGCAGTTGTATCTGAATTTCCTTTAGGAACTGAACCTTACGCATCTAACTTTCCTCAAAGAAATAGAATAATTAGTGGTTTATCTTTAGGTATTCTAGTAATAGAAGCAACAGAGAAAAGTGGTTCTTTAATAACTGTAGAACATGCTATAGAACAAGGCAAAGAAGTATTTGCTATTCCAGGCAATATAAATAGTATTTTTAGCAGAGGAACTAATTATTTGATAAAAGATGGTGCTAAAATAGTTATGGATATAGAAGATATATTGGAAGAAATAGATGAATTTAAAAATATATCCATTAGAAGTGATGAAAAATTTGATTATTCTGAGTTAAGCTCTATGGAGATGAAGATAATAGAGTGCATAAGAAAAGAACCTACTCATTGTGACAATATAGTTTATATGACAGGATTAGATATATCTACTGTAAGTAGTACATTAACTATATTGGAATTAAAAGGGATAGTAAAGGAACTTCCTGGTAGGGTATATATATTATGTTAACATATAGGAATTAATAGTTGGAGGTGTGTACATTGCAAAAAAATCTAGTTATAGTTGAGTCACCTGCAAAAGCAAAAACTATTGGAAAATTCTTGGGAAAAAATTATAAAGTAAAGGCATCTGTTGGTCATATAAGGGATTTACCTAAAAGTACTTTAGGTATAGATATTGAGAATGATTTTGAGCCAAAATATATAACTATTAGAGGTAAAGGCCCAGTCATAAAGGAATTGAAAAGTGAAGCGAAGAAATCAGACAAAATTTATCTTGCAACAGACCCTGATAGAGAAGGAGAAGCTATATCTTGGCATTTAGCTCATATACTAGGGTTAGAAGAAGAAAAACCAGTAAGAATAGAATTTAACGAAATAACTAAAGATGCAGTTTCAGAAGCTATAGAAAATCCTAGACCAATTAATAGGGACCTAGTTGATGCACAACAAGCAAGAAGGGTATTAGATAGATTAGTTGGATATAAAATAAGTCCATTATTGTGGAGAAAGATAAGAAGGGGTTTAAGTGCAGGTAGAGTTCAATCTGTAGCTGTAAAGCTGGTATGCGATAGAGAGAAAGAAATAGAAGATTTCATACCAGAAGAATATTGGAGTATTAAAGGAATATTTGAAAAAAATAAAAGAAAATTTGAAGCAGACTTTTATGGAGAAATGAAAGGCAACAAGGAGATAAAAATAGATTTAAAGTCAGAGAAAGATGTAAAAAAAGTGATTAAAGATCTAGATAAAGGTAAGTACCATGTACATGAAGTGAAAAAAGGCACAAAAAGACGAAATCCTTATCCCCCATATACTACTAGTACTTTACAACAAGATGCTTCAAAAAGGTTAAGATTTTCTGCAAAAAAAACTATGGCTATAGCACAGCAGTTATATGAGGGAATAGATATAAAGAGAGAAGGTACAGTTGGACTTATAACTTATATAAGAACTGATTCTACTAGAATTTCTCAAGAAGCTATGGATACTGCAAGTGATTTTATTATAAGAAATTATGGAAAGGAATACTCTGTCAAAAGAAAAAACATTAAGAAAAAGAAAAGTAGTGATACTCAAGATGCTCATGAAGCTATAAGAGCTACATCTGTTAATAGAAAACCAGAAGATATAAAGAATTCATTAACTCCTGATCAATATAAATTATATAAACTTATCTGGGAAAGATTTATAGCTAGTCAAATGAGTGTAGCAATATATGAAACTTTATCCATTAAAATTCTATCAGGGAAATATATTTTTAGGGCATCTGGTTCTAAATTGAAATTTGATGGTTTTATGAAAGTATACAGTGTATTAGGGAAAGATAATACTATAGGTATGCCTACCCTTAAAAAGGGAGAAGAAATAAAGTTACAAAAATTAAAACCTAATCAACATTTTACTCAACCACCTGCTAGATATACAGAAGCAAGTCTTATTAAAACTTTAGAGGAGTTGGGCATAGGAAGGCCAAGTACTTATTCTCCTACTATATCTACTATTTTAAATAGAGAATATGTGGTCATAGAAAATAGAAGTTTCGAGCCTACAGAGTTAGGACTATTAGTTACAGAATTGTTAGAAGAATATTTTAAAAATATAATAAATGAAGAATTTACTGCTAACATGGAAGAAGATTTAGATAGAGTAGCAGATGGAAAATCTCCATGGAAAAAAGTAATTAAGGATTTTTATTCTGAATTTCATAAAGTTTTAGAAGTAGCTGAAGAAGAAATTGAAAAAATAGAAATAAAAGATGAAGAAACAGATGTTATTTGTGAAAAATGTGGAAGAAATATGGTAGTTAAATATGGACGATATGGAAAATTTTTAGCTTGCCCAGGATATCCTGAATGTAAAAATACAAAACCTTTTTTAGAGGAATTAGGTGTGGATTGTCCACGTTGTGGTGGGAAAATTGTTGAAAGAAGAACTAAAAAAGGTAGAAGATTTTATGGGTGTAGCAATTATCCTAAATGTAATTTTATGTCTTGGGATGAGCCTATTAGTGAGAAATGTCCAAAATGTGAAGATATACTAGTTAAAAGAAAAAATAAAAATAGCGCTATTATTAAATGTATGAATAAATCTTGTGATTACAAGAAAGTAGAAAAAAATAATAAATAAAATTAATAAATTAAGCTGTACTTTTATGTGAAATTATGGTAATCTATCATTAGACACGCAATTTAAACAAAAAAAAATATTCTGAAAACTATAAAATTAGTCTTGAACTTATGGAGAAAATATGATACTATTTCTTTTGTTTGTATATGTCCTATAAAGGAGTGGTTTTAGATGATGAAGGGAACTACTATTGTAGCTGTTAAAAAAGACGAAAAACTAGCTATTGCTGGCGACGGACAAGTAACTATGGGAGATAAAACAATAATGAAGGGGACAGCAAAGAAGGTTAGAAAAATATACAATGGGAAAGTACTTATTGGATTTGCTGGTTCTGTAGCAGATGCAATTACATTAGCTGAAATTTTGGAAGAAAAATTGGAACAATATGATGGAAATTTAAGAAGAGCTGCAGTTGAAATGGCAAAAGATTGGAGAAGAGATAAAGTATTAAAGCAATTAGAAGCTATGCTCATAGCAGGTGATAAGGAAAATTTATTAGTTATATCAGGGAATGGAGAGGTTATAGAGCCTGATGAAGGTATAGTTGCAATAGGTTCTGGAGGAAATTATGCGTTGGCTGCAGGTAAGGCTTTACTTAAACATTCAAAACTAGGTATTAAAAATATTGTAAAGGAATCTTTATATATAGCTTCAACTATTTGTGTATATACAAACGATAATATAACTGTTGAAATGCTCTAAGGAGAGTGATTAAATGAAGGAATTAACTCCTAGTGAAATAGTAAATGAGCTAGATAAATATATTGTTGGTCAAGATAAAGCTAAAAAGGCTGTAGCTATTGCCATTAGGAATAGGTATAGGAGAAGTTTATTAGATGAGGAATTTAAAGATGAAGTTAAACCTAAAAACATCTTAATGGTTGGACCGACAGGAGTTGGAAAAACTGAGATAGCAAGAAGATTGGCCAAACTTATAAAAGCTCCTTTTATAAAAGTTGAGGCTACTAAGTTTACTGAAGTGGGCTATGTAGGTAGAGATGTAGATTCCATGGTTAGAGATTTAGTTGAAGATTCCATTAGAATGATTAAGGAAGAAAAAATAAACAAGGTTTATGATAAGGGTAAGCTACTAGCAGAAGACAAAATCTTAGATATACTTGCACCAAGTTCTAAAAGGAAAAAAAATTCTAATAATCCTTTAGAAATGCTTTTTAATATAGAAGATGAGGAAGAAAAAAAAGTAGAAGATAAAAGTATAGAAATTAAAGAATATCGTAATAATATGAGAAAAAGACTTAAAAATGGCGAATTAGAAAATAGGATTATTGAAATTGAGGTAGAGGAGAATTCAAATTCTACAGTAGAATACTTTAGTGGATTAGGTATGGAAGAGTTTAATATAAACATGGGTGATATGTTTGGAGACTTTTTACCTAAAAAAGTTAAAAAAAGAAAGGTAACAATAAAAGAGGCTAAAAAAATAATTGGAGCACAAGAAGCACAAAAATTAATTGATATGGATGAGGTTATAGAAGAAGGAATTAAGAGGGCAGAAAATAGTGGAATAATCTTTATTGATGAAATAGATAAAATAGCAGGTAAAGATTATTCATCAGGACCAGATGTATCAAGAGAAGGAGTGCAAAGAGACATTCTTCCTATAATAGAGGGCAGCAATATAATGACTAAATATGGACCTGTTAAAACTGACCATATACTTTTTATTGCAGCTGGAGCTTTTCATGTTTCAAAAGTTAATGATTTAATTCCAGAAATACAGGGAAGATTTCCTATTAGGGTTGAATTGGATAACTTAACTGAAGAGAATTTTAAACAAATTCTTACTAAGCCTAAAAATGCTTTAATAAAGCAGTATCAACTTTTATTGAAGACTGAAGGGATAAATCTTAGTTTTACTGAAGAAGCTATAACTGAAATTGCTAAGTTTTCTTATATTTCTAATGAACAACATGAAAATATAGGTGCAAGACGATTACACACAGTCATTGAAAAAATATTAGAGGATATATCATTTAATGCGCCAGATTTAGAAGAAAAAGATGTAGTATTAGATGGTAAATATATAGAATCAAAACTCATGAATGACATTCAGCAAAAAGACATATCAAAATATATATTATAAAGGGAGGATTATAATGAGTGAAAGTTTATTACAAAAAACTAGAAGATTGAATAAAGCACTACAAAGTTCAGGGTCTAAACCTGTTTCTTTTCCTGAATTAAGTAAAATACTTAGTGATATATTGGATGCAAATGTATATATAGCTAGTAGAAAAGGTAGGGTTTTAGGCTATGAGCTTTCCACCGGTCTTGATTGTGATATACTTCAAAATGAAGTAGTGGAAGAGAAAAGATTTCCTAAAAAATATAATGATCGACTACTGAGAGTTATAGAAACTAAGGAAAATGTTGAAGAAATGAAAGAATGTGTATTTGATGAAATTTCTGAATGTGAATATCCTAATAAAATAGTAACTATAATACCTATAAATAGTGGTGGAGTTAGATTAGGAACTTTAGTATTATCTAGATTAGATAGAAACTTTACAGAAGATGATTTAGTTTTAGCTGAATATAGTGCTACAATAGTAGGCATGGAAATTTTAAGATCTAAAAATGATGAGATAGAAGAAGAAGCTAGGAAAAAAGCAGTAGTACAAATGGCCATAGGAACTTTATCTTATTCAGAATTAGAGGCTATGGAGCATATATTTAATGAGTTAGATGGCAATGAAGGATTATTAGTAGCTAGCAAAATTGCAGACAGAGTAGGAATCACTCGTTCTGTAATAGTAAATGCCTTAAGAAAATTTGAAAGTGCAGGTGTAATTGAATCTAGGTCATTGGGAATGAAAGGAACACATATAAAAATATTAAATGATAAATTGATTGATGAGCTTCAAAAAGCTAGAGGATAGTAGGTTTTTAAACCTACTATTTTTTATATTATGAATACTAGATTTTAGATAAAAAATTAAAACCTCTTCTATGCAATACAGTTAATCCGTTCGTCCCAAAACAAATTAGGACCTTGGTCCTAATTTGTTTAATTTCAATAAAAAAAAGAAATTTTAGAAGGAAAATTTTGCTTAGGCAAGAATATAGTACTAGTGGACTAGCGAAAAATGTTATTTTCTTAGAAAAAAGATAAAAAAAAGAGGAATAATATAGATAAAAAGACAAAAATAGTTTATAATGTTAATAACAATATTTAGTTTAAGAGGTGAGAATCATGTTATCAAATATATATTCGACAACAAATTTTTTAAAGAAAGCTTTAGATGGAACTTGGGCTAGGAACAAAGTCATATCTCAAAACATCGCTAATGTAGATACTCCGAACTACAAAAGAAAATCAATAGTATTTGAGGACTATTTAAAACGGGAATTAAGTAGTAGTAAAAAAGGGCTAGAAACCACAAATGATAAGCATATTTCTGGTATTAGAGCATTTCAAGATGATGAACCTAAGATAGTAGAGCATAATAATTCATCTTACAGGTTTGATGGAAACAATGTAAATATAGATGTGGAAACAGGAAATTTAGCAAAAAATACTATTATGCATGAAGCTTTGGTAAAACAAATTACAGATGAATATGAGAAAGTTAAAAATGCAATTATTGAAGGAGGAAAATAAAATGGGTATGTTTGATTCTATTAATATAAATTCTTCTGCTTTAACAGCTGAAAAGGCAAGGATTGATATTATATCTAAAAATATTGCTAATGAGAAAACCACTAGATCTACAGGAGGACAACCTTATAGAAGACAAACAGTAGTATTTCAGGAGAAAAAAAAGAATCTTTTTTCTCAATATTTGTCAAAGCATAAGAAGGACTTTAATGGAGATGGTGTGAAGATAGCTAAAATAGTTGATGACCCTACACCTTTTAAACTAGTATATGAACCAGGGCATCCAGATGCAGATGAAAATGGATATGTTAGAATGCCAAATGTAGAAATGGTAAAAGAAATGGTTGATATGATAGACGCTCAACGAGCTTATGAAGCTAATATAACTGCTATGAATGCATCTAAAACTATGCTTATGAAAACATTGGACATAGGTAGAAGATAGGAGGACTAAATATGAAAGTTAATTCTATACAATATGAAAATAATGATTTTCCTATTGTGAATAATAAAAAAGATAATCAGGAAAGTAATGGAATATCTTTTGGAAATTATTTAAAAAAAGCAATTGATAATGTTAATGAACTTCAAATTAATTCTGAAAACTATAAAAAACTATTAGCTACAGGAGATATTGATAATCTTCATGATGTTATGATAGCTGGAGAAAAAGCAAACATTTCACTACAATTAACTATGAGCATAAGAAACAAAGTAGTGGAGGCATATAGAGAAATTATGAGGATGCAATTATAGATAATGTAGCAGAGAACGGGGTGATTTAGTGGGAGAAACAATTCAGCAAATGAGAAAGGAATTAAATGAGCATTGGCAAAATATGAGTAAAAATAAAAAGATTAAGCTTGGTATAATAACCGGAGTAGTGATACTAGTTGTTTTTATATTAATATTTACTTTAACAAGACCTAAGTATGAAGTTCTTTATGATAATTTATCTCTTAAGGATATGGGAGAGGTAACTAAGAAACTTGATGAAATGAATATAAAGTGGAAGACTGACAATGATGAAAAAACTATTTTAGTACCTGCAGATATGAAAAACAAGGTGAAGCTTGAGCTAGCCTCTGAAGGCTTACCAAAAGAGGGATATGGTTTTGCAGATGCATTTGATGATAGCAATTGGACTATGACAGATTATGAAAAAAAGGAAAGAATGCGATATGCTCTTCAAAATGAATTATCTTCCACTATTTCTGAAATAGATGGGATTGAAAGTGCAACTGTGTACATAGATGAAAAAGAAGACTCAGGTTTTGTATTAGAAGATGATAAAAAAGAAACTACGGCTTCAGTATTTATTAAAAAGAGTGAAAAAAAACAGATACCAGCAGATAAGGTGACAGCAATTAAAAATCTTGTAGCAGGTTCAATCAATATGGATGAAGGAAATGTATCTGTTATTGATGACTCAGGACAGCTTTTAACAGATAATGGAGATAATGCAAATTACCAGATGAATGATCAATATGCTATACAACAGAATATAGAGTTAAAAACAAATGAAGGTCTTAGGAGATTTTTAGAAAATGTATTTGGGTATGGAAATGTAGATGTAAGAACTAGTGCAAAGGTAAATTTTGATAGTGAAGTAACAAAAGTAGTGGAATTTTCACCCCCTATTGAAGAAAATGAAGAGGGACTTATTAGGAGTATGGAAGAGATAGAAGAGACAATGGTAGGCGGAGATGGAAATATACCAGTTGGAGTTGATGGAAATCCACCAGATTATGAAATGGAGGATGGTGGAAATTCTAGATATGATAAAGCAAGTCGTGCAATTAATTATGAATTAAATGAAATAAATAGGGAAATCAAAAAAGCACCTGGTCAGGTGGAAGGTATAACAGTTGCTGTTCTTGTTAATGAAGCAGCATTAATAGATGGAGAAATGACAGAAGAAAAAAAGAATGAAATAGCTAATTTAGTTACAGCAGCTACAGGTCTTGATACTAGAGAAGTTCAAATAAGTTCTCAAGTTTTTAGTAGTAGTATGGAACCAGAAGAAGAGGAAAAAAAGGAGAATAAAGATTTAATTAAGTGGATTATATTAGCAGGAGTACTAGTGGCTGTTACTGTTGGCTTTATATTATATAAAAGAAAAAGAGATAAAGAGGAAGAAGAAGAGCTTGAAGATTTAGAAAGGTCTTTAGAGGAAAAAATAGATGAAACAACTCAAACTCAAATTCAAGGGCTGGATTTTGAGGCAAAAGAATCTGAAATGAAGACTCAAATAGAAGAATTTATAGAGAAGAAGCCAGAAGCTGTAGCTCAACTACTAAGATCATGGCTAAATGAATAGGAGTGACAATTAATGGCTAAAGAACAATTAACTGGTAAAGAAAAAGCAGCTATACTTCTTATTACATTAGGTCCTCAAAAATCTGCTGATATATTTAAACATTTAAATGAAGAAGAAATAGAGGAACTAACATTGCAAATCGCTAATATGAGAATGGTTTCTCCTGAAGAAAAACAAAAGATAATAGAGAATTTTTATCAACTTTGTTTAGCTCAAGAATATATTTCAGAAGGCGGAATCAGCTATGCTAAGGATGTATTAGAGAGAGCCTTAGGTGATGATAAGGCAGAGGATATAATAAGTAGATTGACATCATCTTTACAAGTTAGACCTTTTGAATTTGCAAGAAAAGCGGATGCAGGTCAATTATTAAATTATATACAAAATGAACATCCTCAAACTATTGCATTAATACTTTCCTATTTATCATCATCACAGGCAGCCCAGATATTAGCGAGTCTACCTGAAGAAAAACAAGCGGAAGTAGCTAGACGAGTAGCAATTATGGACAGGACTTCTCCAGAGGTAGTTAAAGAGATAGAACAGGTACTAGAAAGTAAATTTTCAAATATTGTTTCTCAAGATTTTACAGATGCTGGAGGCGTTCAAACTGTGGTAGATATATTAAATTCTGTAGATAGAGGAACAGAAAAACATATCATGGAAGAAATAGATATAAAGGATGCAGAACTTAGTGATGAAATTAGAAAGAGAATGTTTGTATTTGAAGATATAGTGGGACTTGATAATAGAAGTATTCAAAGAGTTATTAGAGAAGTTGATAATAGTCAGTGGGCTATTGCTCTAAAAGGGGCTAGCGAAGAAGTAAAAGAAAGTATATTTACAAATATGTCTAAGAGACTAGTTGAAATGATTAAAGAAGATATAGAATTTATGGGACCTGTTCGATTAAAAGATATAGAAGAAGCACAACAAACTATTGTAAATGTAATTAGAAAGTTAGAAGAAGAGGGAGAAATCATTACTCCAAGAGGAGGAGATGAAATAATTGTCTAGTATTATAAAATCCTCTAAAGTTTTAGAGGTAAAAGGTGATTCTCTAATTAAAAAAATAGATAATAAAGAAGAAAAAGTTTTATTAGAAAAAGCTAAGGAAAAATATGATGAGATAGTAAAGATAGCAAATAAAGAAGCAGAAAATATAATTAGAAGCGGATATGAAGAAAAGAAAATAATATTAGATAAGGTCTCTGAAGAAGCTAAAAAAAGTTTCGAACAATGGAAGCAAAAAGGCCATGAAGAAGGTTTGAAATTAGGATATGATGAAGGGTATATGAAAGGATATGAGGAAGGAAGAAAAGATTCTAATATTTTAATAGATGAGGCTTTAGAAATAAAAGAACATTATATTAAAGAAAAAGAAAAAATATATAGAGAAGTTGAAGAAGATATTATTAAACTTGTCATAGAAATTTCTGAAAAAGTAATTTATGACAAAGTAGATCAAGACAAAGAGTATATAGTTTCTGTAGTATTAAAGGGGATTGATAGTCTTAATACTACGGAAAGCTTAATTGTTAGGGTATCCAAGGAAGATTATAAGATAGTGGAAATGTCTAAAAATAAAATATTAGCTAAGGCAAGCTTAGTTAATGATTTAGAAGTAAAATTAGATAACAATCTAAACAAAGGAGATTGTATCATAGAAACATCAAAGGGCAATGTAGATGTAAGTATAGATTATCAGATAGAAAAAGTACAGGAATTATTAAATAATATTTTGCATAGCGAGTGATTTATGTGGAAAAAACAGTAGATATAAAAAAATATATAGAAGCTGTAAAGGATAAACGATTAGTTAAATATACTGGAAATATTACTAAGGTTACAGGTCTTACTATAGAATCTAATGGACCTATGGCTAGCATTGGAGAACTATGCTATATATATCCTCATGATAAAAGTAAACCTATAATGGCAGAGGTTGTAGGATTCAGAGAAGATAAAATACTTCTCATGCCTTTAGGAGATATGGAAGGTATTGCCTCAGGGAGTACTGTAATTGCTAATGGAAAATCATTAAATGTTAATGTCGGGGATGAACTAATAGGAAGGGTTATTAATGGTCTAGGAGAACCTATAGATGGAAAAGGCCCAATTAGTACATTAAAAAGCTATCCAGTTTCAAAATCCTCACCTAATCCATTGGAAAGGAAGAAGATAGATGAACCTCTGTCTCTAGGAGTAAAAGCTATAGATGGACTTTTAACTTGTGGTAAAGGGCAAAGAATAGGAATATTTGCAGGAAGTGGAGTTGGAAAGAGTACCCTAATGGGAATGGTTTCAAGAAATTCAACTGCGGATGTGAATGTTATAGGACTTATAGGAGAGCGGGGAAGGGAAGTTAGGGAGTTTATAGAAAATGACTTAAAAAAAGAAGGGCTTGAGAAGTCTGTAGTTGTAGTAGTGACTTCTGATCAACCGGCTCTTATTAGAGTTAAAGGTGCCATGGTAACTACAGCTATTGCCGAATATTTCAGAGATCAAGGAATGAATGTAATGCTTTTGATGGATTCTTTAACTCGTTTTGCAATGGCTCAAAGGGAAATTGGGTTAGCTATTGGAGAACCTCCAGTTACTAGAGGGTTTACTCCATCTGTGTTTGCTCTTTTGCCAAGGCTTTTAGAGAGAGCGGGAACTTCTTCAAAAGGGACTATTACTGGTCTATATACAGTATTAGTGGATGGTGATGATTTAAATGAACCTATTACCGATACAGTAAGAGGTATATTAGATGGGCATATAGTACTTTCAAGAAAACTTGCCAATCAAAATCATTATCCAGCAATTAATATTTTAGGAAGTATAAGTAGGGTCATGCCTAATATAGTCTCGGAAGAACATAAAAATATGTCCAATAGTATTAAAGATATATTAGCAGTATATGAGGAATCAGAGGATTTAATAAATATTGGTGCTTATAAAAGAGGTAGTAATAAGAAATTAGATATGGCAATAGATTTAATAGATGATATAAATGAATTTTTAACTCAGGAGGTTTCAAGAAGCTATAATTTTGAAGAAACTAGAAATAAGCTTTTAGAGATTGATAAAAAATCTAGAAAGTTTAAGTAATGGGAGAGTGTAGTATTGGAAAAATTCAATTTTAAATTTGAAAGGTTATTAGACTATAAAAAGACCTTAGAAAATCATAAGAAAAGTGAATATGGAAACATACAACAGAAACTAATTAAAGAAGAAGAGATTTTAAAAAACTATTGTGAATTCAAAAATGAACTTAAAAAGAAAAAGAATAAATCTTCAAATAAAATAAATGTAGCTAGCTTGCAACTATATAATAATTATATAAATGATATGAATGAAATAATTTCTACTCAAAAAGAATTAGTTAATAAGGCTGAAGACCAATTAAAAACCGTAAAAAGTGAGTTATTAGAGATAAGAAAAGAAAAAAGAGCTTTTGAAAGATTAAAGGAAAATAAGTATGAAGAGTATTTATATTGTGTCAAAAAAGAAGAAGAAAAACTTATAGATACAATAGTAAGTTTTAAAGGAAGCACCCGATAATAAAGAAAGGGGTGTTGTAAAAGGCATGGAGAACCTTAAAAATAAAAAGAAAACTTTGATCATAACAATAATCCTAATATTTATTTTTGTAAGTATAGTTTCTATTTTTCATGGAAAAGATAGATTTTTAAAAAATAAATCAAATATTTTATTTAGTAAGATATTTGGTTTTACAGGAGAACTATTCAAATCTGGTTCTACAAATGCAGAGAAGGAAAATAAAAAGGATTGTTTATCTAATTATTATCTTTCTTTAGAAACTAGTAGTGCTGCTGATAAACTTTATATAATAAAGAAAAATGATAAAGAATTATATAGTGATTTGATTAAGATAATGAATAGAAAATCGCCTAATAAGACTTCTAATATTTTAAAACTGATAAGAAATATAGATAAAAGAAAAGATTATCTTTCTTCGATATTTAATGAAATACAAAAAGGTAAGGAAAAAGAAATAAAAGAGGAAGTTGAAACTTTAGAAAACATTGATACTTTAGCTAGTATAAAGAAAATAGAGCAGATGACTTACGAAGATGAAGAATATTTAAGCATATTGCCAAAAATTATAAGTATCATGGATGAAAAAAAATCAGCTGAAATTCTCTTTTACATTGATAATAATATAAAGAAAAAAACTATGGCTAAATTAGAAAATAAAAAAAGAAATGATTTGGAGAAATTGATATTTAAAATGGAGTATCAAGATAGAAAGTTGGAAGATATAGCTAAGACATATGATTCAAAATCTACAAAAGAAGTTGTCAAAGAAATTGGAAATGAAGAAATATATTCTATGAAAAAGCTGTCTTATATATATATGAATTTGTCAATAGAGAAGGCAGCAGAAGTTTTAGCAGAAATAAAAAATGATGAATTTGTGGAAGAACTTATTTCAGCTATAGGAAAAGAAGAAGAGCTTCGAAAAGTTGATAACTCCAGAATGACTGAAATTAATGAAGCAGTTAAATTTTTAAGAGAGTATAATGAAAAAGTAGATGAATTAGTAGAAGTATATTCGAAAATGTCAACTAATAATGTAGCTAAAGTTGTTGAAAATATGATGGGAAATACAAAAAAAGTAACTTCTTTGGAAATTGATTCTTCACCAATATATGAAATATCTGATTCTACTATTATATTGGATGTACTAAGTAGAATGAAGAAACCTACTTTGTCAAAAATTATTAATAATATGGACAGCAAAAAAGCTTCCAAGTTAACTCAAATGTTAGCTAGTCCATAAAAATATTATGTAAAGGAGGTGAAAATATGAAGGAGATAAATAATATGCCAAAATTAAAAGCTGCTAATGATTTCTTTATTTTCAAGGATAAAGTTGAAACCAAAGACGCAGAAGGTGATTTTAGTAAGGATTTCTTCAATTGTTTGGAGAAAATTAATTCTAAAAAGGAAGATAAGTCTATAGATAAGGATGATTCAACAAAGAATAAAAAAATAAATAGAGATATAGATGGAGAACTGAATGAAATTAATATATTATTAGAAAGTATAATTTTATCTTTAAATAAAATAGAAATAATAGCTGATAAGGAAGAATTCAAGAAATTGGATAAAGACTTATTTATGGTAGTAAAAGAAGAATTTCAAATTCAAGATGAATATTATAATTCTAATGATTTAAACACTGAAGAGATTATAGAAAATTTATTAGATAATATATCCAATATTGAGGATATAATATATGAAATTGAAGAAGATATAGAAAATAAATTATCTAATAAAGAAGAAAATTATCTTTTCAATACAAGAAATATTAAAGAAAATATAGGAGTTATTAAAAAAGAAATACTTCCTCAATTAGAAGATAGAATAAATATAATTAAAGATATAGCTTTTTTTGAAAAAATAAATGATGAAGAAAATAAGGAAAGTAGCAAAACAGATTTAATTTTTCTAGAGGAAAAAAATATTCCTGAAAATACAAGTATGTCGCTATATAAGGCATTAGAAGCGATAGAAGATGCAACAGATGAACTATTAGAAGAATTATTGACTGAAGATAGTTTAGAATTAGATGAAAAAGATAGTCCTATTGATTTTGAAAAAGTTTTAGAACAAGATTTTAGTTTTTATGAAGTACAGGAACAATCCACATTATTAAGTACTAAATCAGATTTAGTATTTAACAATAAAATGGAATCAATAGAAAATAAAGTGATAGAGAACCCAAAGGAAAATGTAATTAAACAGGTAATAGACAAGGCAAAATTTATGTTAGAAGATAAAAAATCTGAAATGCAAATAAAGCTTAAACCAGAAATATTGGGAGAGCTCTTATTAAAAGTAGAAGTTGAAAAAGGCGTAGTTGTAGCTAAGGCAATAGTAGATAACTATAGAGTTAAAGAGCTTATTGAGACCAATATTATTCAATTAAAGGAAGGACTTGAGGAACAAGGTTTGGATATTAAAACCTTTGAGGTTCAAGTGGGAAATAATTCGGATTTTGAGAAAGAAGAAAGAAATGATGCCTTTTACAAGAATAAAAATAAAAAGTTAAAACTTAAAAAAGAAAGAATTTCAAGTCTAGATAATTATGAAGAAAACACAATATTTAATGATCCTATTTTATTAAATGAATTTAGATTAGATTTAAAAGCCTAGGAGGTGTAAGTTTGGATATCAATAATATAAATAATAAAAATAGTGAAAATTATATATCTGAATTTGATAATGAAAAGAAAGGGTTTGATAATAAATCAGGAAAAACTAATGAATTAGACAAGGATGCTTTTTTTAAATTATTGATGGCACAATTTTCGAATCAGGATCCATTAAATCCAATGGAAGATAAAGAATTTATAGCTCAGATGGCACAGTTTAGCACTCTTGAACAAGTACAAAGTTTAAATAAAAATTTCACAAACTCTCAAAAAGAAATAAAAGCTTCTATAGATAATTTAAATAATAATTATATTGATGCAAGTATTGAAACTTTGAAGGAGATAATAAATTTAAGAAAAGCATTGGAAGCTTATTTAGCTAAAGAAGATAAGCCTAGTACACCAGAACCAGAAGAAAATGAAGAGTAAATAAATCTGGAGCTGATATTGTGAATAGAATTAATATAAAACAATTAGAGAGTAGATTAATTAATTCTTCTACTCCAATTAATGATAAACAGGTAAATTCAAACAAAAATTTTAAAGAAATACTTGAAAAAGTCCAAGGGAAAAATGAGGAAATCAAATTTTCTAAACATGCATTAGAAAGAATGGATTCAAGAGATGTAAAGCTAAATTTAGAAGAAGTAAAAAAAATAGAAATGGCTTTCAAAAAAGCAGAAGAGAAGGGAGTTAAAGATGCATTTATTCTTCTAGGAGATAAAGGATTTATAGCAAGTATAGAAAATAAAACTGTTATTACTTCTATAACTAACGAAGAACTTAAGGAAAATATATTTACAAATATTGATGGGGCAGTAATATTGTAACTGGACCTTTTAAGGAAGTTATCTATGTCTGACTGATTGAAGACATGGTACTGCTTAGAAAATGGAGGTATGTAAAATGATGAGATCAATGTATTCAGCCGTTTCTGGACTGAGAGCACACCAAAATAAGATGGATGTTATTGGAAACAACATTGCTAATGTAAATACTGTTGGATATAAAAAAGGTCAAATGACTTTTCAAGAAGTATTTAGCCAAACAATAAGAGGAGCAGGAGCACCACAAGGTGGAAAAGGTGGGACAAACCCTCAACAGGTAGGTTTAGGTGTAGATGTTGGCTCTATAAATACTATCCATACAAATGGACCATCTCAAAGAACGGATGACCCTAGAAACGTTATGATAGATGGAGAAGGATTTTTTGTAGTAACTGATGATGCCAATTTTGAAAATAGATATTATACAAGAGCTGGAAATTTTGGGGAAGACACAGATGGAACATTGGTAACACCTGGTGGATATAAAGTATTAGGATATAAAGCAGATGAAAATGGAAATATAACAACAGAAATTGGACCAATAGTCATAAATAAGTCAGAAACAATAGCACCAACAGCAACAACAGATATTCAATTTAGAGGAAATTTAGATTCAAGAAGCGATGAAACTTTTACAATAAATACTGTTATAAAAGATAGTTTAGGTGGTTCATGGATCGTAGAATTTAAGTTTGAAAAGGATCCTAATGAAACTAATCAATGGACAATATCATTAGAAGATATAAAAAGTGAAAAAACAGGAATAAAGATAGAAGGAAAAATCACCGGTAAGAACACTATAAAATTTGATGAATATGGGAAAATTGATGAAAATTCAGTAGAAAATCTTTATTTAGATCTTTCTGGTATAACACAAGGTGAAGACAAGGATGGTAACAAAGTTGATTTAGGAGCAACTTTTGGGAATGAAGGAAATATAACTATATTTGATCCAGAAGACAAAGATTCCTATAAAAAAATAAATCAGTATGATAATGATAGAGATATTGAGCCATATCCTAAAAACGGTAATTCTTCTGGAAAATTAAAGGATTTTTCAATAGATGAATTTGGAGTTATAGTAGGAAATTTTACTAATGGAGAAAATAAAGCATTAGGACAGCTGATGTTAGCTAAATTTGACAATCCTATGGGATTAGAAAAAGTAGGGAGTAATTTTTTTAAAAATACTAGAAACACTGGGGAAGCCCAATATGGAGCAGCAGGTACTAGCGGTTTTGGAACAACTAAGTCTGGAAATCTTGAGATGTCTAATGTAGATCTCTCTATGGAATTTACCGAAATGATAACAACTCAAAGAGGATTTCAAGCTAATTCTAGAATTATTACAGCTTCTGATGAAATGCTTCAAGAATTAGTAAATATGAAGAGATAATTAATTATTTAATTGGCTATTGAGGGGAAAAACCCCTCATGCCAATTACAGAAGGTGGGATATTTATGATAAAAGTTAAAAGATTAAATGGAAAGGAGTTTGTTATAAATAGTGATTTAATTGAGTTTGTAGAGGAAACACCTGATACAGTTATTACTTTAACGACAGGTAGAAAAGTAGTTGTTCAGGAGCCTATAGATGATATTATAGATAAGGTTATAGCTTTCAAATCAAAAAATATACAGTATATAAAAAGATAAGAATAGGGAAAAGAGGTGTAACAGTTGGATATAGCAACTATTGTTGGATTAGTTAGCGGTTTTATATTTATTATATGGGGAATTCTTATATCTGGAGAGATAGGTTCCTTTATAGACATATCTTCTATTTTAATAGTTATCGGTGGAACTTTAGCTTCTACTCTTATAAGTTACCCTATAAAAAGTTTTTTAGGATCTTTTAAGGTAGTAAAAAATGCTTTTTTTCATGAGGAAATTTCCCCAGATGGAGTTATAGCACAAATAATTAAATTGGCTAATGTAGCAAGAAAAGAAGGATTATTATCTCTAGAAGAACTTGCGGAAGGTATTGATGACAAGTTTTTAAAAAAAGGCATAATGTTAATAGTAGATGGAACTGATCCAGAACTAGTAAGAAATATACTTGAAACAGAACTTGTTTTTCTTGAGGAAAGACATACAGAAGGTCAAAGTTTATTTGAAACTATGGGATCATTTGCTCCAGCCTATGGAATGTTAGGTACTCTTATAGGGCTTATAAATATGCTTAAAAAACTAGAGGATCCTTCTAGTATAGGACCAAATATGTCTGTAGCTTTAGTAACAACTTTTTATGGTTCGTTTTTAGCTAATGTAGTATTTTTACCTATGGCAAATAAGTTAAAAATTAGAAGCAATAGAGAAATATTAGTAAAAGAATTAATGGTTGAAGGACTTTTATCTATACAAGCAGGTGAAAATCCAAGAATCATTGAGGAAAAATTAAAAACTTTTGTTCCACCGGAGCTTAGAACTGATTATAAAGATCAGCTTGAAAGTGAGGGAGCATAATGCGAAAAAGGAAAAAGGAAGAGAAGGAAAACGCTCAAGAATGGCTAACTACATATAGCGATATGGTTACCTTATTACTTTGTTTCTTTATTTTATTATTTTCTTTTTCGGAAATTGATGCTCAAAAGTTTAGGACTATTATGAGCTCTTTTCAAGGTGGTACAGGAGTTTTGGAAAGTGGTTCTGCTATGGATATTCCAGAAGAACTAGAGGGAGATGTAAATGTAAATGCAGATGAAGATGAGTTAAAAGAACTAAAAGATGTTATTGAAGAATATGCAAAAAATATAGGTATGGAAGATGAAATTACATTAAAAATTGAACAAAGAGGATTAGTTATAAGATTTATGGATAGTGTATTTTTTGACTCAGGTAAAGCTGAAATAAAATCTGAATCAAAAGAAATACTCCATTATATGGCTGAACTATTAAATAAAAAAGAATTTAAAGGAAAACTTATAAAAATAGAAGGCCATACAGATTCTGATCCAATTGTATATTCTACTACATACCCTACTAACTGGGAACTCTCATCTACTAGAGCTACAAATGTGTTAAGATACTTAATAGAGTCAGAAGGAATAGATGGAGATAGAGTATCCTCTTCAGGATATAGTTTTTATAGACCAGTAGCTTCAAATAACACAAAAGAAAATAAAGCAAAAAATAGAAGGGTTGATATAGTTATTTTAAAATCATCTTATGAAAAATGGGAGCCATAAATTATGCTATAAAATTCTAGTGAGGTGAAGATATGGATACTAAAAAAACAATACTAATAGTTTTGCTTGTTATTTTAATATTATTTGCAGTAGCTGGCTTAATTTTAGGATTTTCTATTTATAAAAATAGTGGAGACAAAAATAAAGATATAGAGAAATATTATATTACTTTAGAAGAAATGTATTGCAACATAAAGGATAGTAAAAAGATTATAAAATTAAAGGCTACTATAGAAATTAATAATAAAAAGACTTATGAAGAATTAGAAGAAAAACAATTTTTAATGAGGAATGAAATAAATAAAATTATTAGAAATAAAGAGGAAAAAGAACTTCTAGGAAAAGAGGGGCAAGTAGCTTTACAGAATGAGATAAAAGATAGTTTAATAAAATTATTTGACAACGGTGAAAGCATTTCAAATGTTTATTTTGATGAGTTAATAATACAGTAGGGGGGATATACAATTGGCTGAAGTATTATCACAAAGTGAAATAGATGCCCTACTCCAAGCAGTAAGTTCTGGTGAAGTTGATGTAGAGGAAATACAAGAAGAAGAAAACTTTAATAAAGTTAAAAAATATGATTTTAGAAATCCGCAGAAAATTGCTAAAGATCAATTAAGAACTTTAGAGATTATTCATGAAAATTTTACAAGACTTTTTCAAACTTTTTTATCTGGTTATTTAAGGGCACCAGTTAAAACATCAATTTTAACAGTAGATCAATATGCATATAGTGAATTTAGTAATGCTATTTCTAATCCAGCTTTTTTGAGTATAATTAATTTCAATCCTTTAAATGGACAGATATTAATTGATATGTCCACAAATATAGTATTTACTATAATTGATAGATTACTAGGTGGAGATGGTGAGGAAATAGATGAAACAAGAAGTTTTACTGAAATAGAGATTTCTCTTTTACAGGGAATGATGAACAGGGTTATAGGACTATTAAAAGAAGCATGGGAAAATGTCATTGAATTGAAACCGTCCTTAGAAAAAATAGAGGTAAATTCTCAATTTGCTCAAATAGTTCCCCCTAATGAAACTGTAGCATTAGTTACCTTAAATATATCTATAGGCGATGTTGAAGGTATGATTAATATATGTATTCCATATATAGTTTTAGAACCTATTTTAGACAAATTAAGTACAAAATTTTGGTTTTCTAGTGCTAGAAAAGAGATATCTAAAAAAGATTTGGAGGTTATGAAAGAGAGGATTTTAGAAACTTCTGTGCCTGTTCAGGCAGAGTTAGGTTCTACTATTATTAGAGTTAAAGATATATTGAATATACAAATAGGAGATGTAATTAAATTAAATTATAATAATAATTTAATAAAGATGAGAATTGGTTCAAAAGTAAAGTTTCTAGGAACTCCAGGAGTATCAAACAATAATATGGCAGTGAAAATAGTAAAGGCAGTAAAGGATGGTGAGGGTAACAATGAATAATGACATGCTTTCTCAAGAAGAAATTGATTTTATACTTAAAGGGTCAGATGGAGAAAAGAATGAGGATAATTTAGAATTAATTGGAGATGTAGAAAAAGATACACTTGGTGAAATTGGAAACATAAGTATGGGGACTGCTGCTACAACTTTATCTACATTGTTAAATCAGAAAGTTACTATTACTACTCCAAAGGTAATGATAACAACTATTGATAGATTAGCAGGTGCATATCAAATACCTTTTGTTGCAATTGATGTAACTTATAAGGAAGGTTTAGAAGGAGCTAACATACTGATATTAAAAGTAGATGATGTGAAGGCAATTACAGATGTATTAATGGGAAAAGAAGAAATACATTTGGAAAGGGAGTTAACAGATCTAGATTTAAGTGCTGTAAGTGAAGTTATGAATCAAATGATGGGATCATCAGCAACTTCCTTATCAGAAATATTTTCGAAAAAAATTGATATAGAGCCTCCTAAGTCTTATGAAATAACCTTTAGTGAAGGTAAAGAAAAAATTGATATTTTAAAAGGTGACCAACCTATAGTTAAAATATCTTTTAGAATGATTGTAGGAAATATAATAGATAGTGAGATAATGCAGCTTATACCTTTAGATTTTGCAAAAGAAATGGCAGATATTTTATTGGGAAAAGAAGAAGAGAATCTATCTTTAGAAAAGGACAATGAAGTATCAGCAGCAGTAGAAGAAATTGAAGAAGATTATGAAGTTAGTGAAGAAATACCAATAAAGCCAACTAATTTGGCAGAAGATGAAAATAATATAACTAAGAAGAAGATTGATAATAATGAAGAAACAGTTGTTGTTAAAAAACCTGTTTTTGAAACTTTTAATGGAAAATCTGATGAAAGCTATAATGAATCAATAGATCTAGTAGGAGAAATTCCTGTAGAAATAACTGCTGAATTAGGCAGAACTAAGAAAAAGATTGGTGAAATATTAGAATATGGTCCTGGAACAATAATAGAATTGGACAAGCTTGTAGGAGAACCTTTAAATATCTATGCAAATGGAAAGTTTATAGCTAGAGGCGAAGTAGTAGTAATAGATGATAATTTTGGTATTAGGATAACAGAGATTGTTAATTCCTATAAACATAGTTAATAGAATAATAAATAAGTAAGGGGGAATTTAAATGTCTAAAAGTATATTAATAGTAGATGATGCATCATTTATGAGAATGATGATAAAAGATATCTTAACTAAAAACGGTTTTGAAGTAGTTGGAGAAGCAGAAAACGGAAAAAAAGCAGTGGAAAAATATGAGGAACTAAATCCAGATCTAGTAATTATGGATATCACTATGCCTGAAATGGATGGAATTCAAGCTGTGAAAGAAATTAAAAAAATGAATGGAGAGGCAAAAATAGTAATGTGTTCTGCTATGGGACAACAGACTATGGTTATAGAAGCTATACAAGCAGGAGCTAAAGATTTTATAGTGAAACCTTTCCAGGCAGATAGAGTTATTGAAGCTGTGAAAAAGGTACTTGCTTAAGATGGGAAAAAGTTCCTTAATAGTATTTCTAATTTGTTTATTTCCAGATATAGCTTTTGCAGCAAATATTAATGAAAATAATCTTCATTATGGTAATTTGCTTTTAAAGATCATAATGTATGTTATTTTGCTTATATTGGTATTGTTTATTACATTCTATGGAACAAAGTTTCTGGCCAAAAGGTCAAAAACATTTTTTAATAGTAAATATATGGAAGTTGTTGACTCTATTAACTTGGGATCTAATAATAGGATAGTGATTATTAATATAAATAATTATATTTATATTATATCCATGAATAATAATGGGACAGCCCTTATAGATAAGATGGAAATAGAGTCTTTCTATTCAAGTAGTAGGGAAAGCAAAGATTTTAGCAAATATTTAGAAGAAAACATTGAAAGAAAGGAAATAGCAAATAGCTTCGAAAATGAACTTAAGAAAATGCTAAATAGATTTAAATTTATTAATAGAAAAATAGATGGGAATGAAGATGAAAATGAAGAGAGTGATTAAAAATGCCATCATATTATTAATTTTGATATTGTTTTTTTCTAATACAATATATGCTCAATCAGAATCACCTTTTTTGGGGAAAACAATTAAAATTGATGATGTAGAAAATCCACATGACTATGTAGCTTCTATACAAATATTATTATTACTTACAGTACTTACACTAGCACCATCTATACTTATAATGATGACTAGCTTTACTAGAATTATAATAGTATTGTCTTTTATAAGAAATGCTTTAGGTCTTCAGCAAACACCTCCAAACCAGGTGTTAATTGGATTAGCTTTGTTTTTAACTTTCTTTATAATGGCTCCAGTTGGCAGTAAAATTAATAGTGAAGCTATACAACCTTTTCTTAGAGAAGAAATTGATCAAGAGATAGCATATAAAAAGACTATGGAACCTATAAGAGAGTTTATGTTTAAACAAACTAGGGATAAGGACTTAGGATTATTTATGGATATAGGAAAGTTAAAAGATGTAAAAAAGTTAGAAGAGATACCTAGTAGAGTCCTTATTCCTGCTTTTATAATAAGCGAATTAAAGACTGCATTTCAAATTGGTTTTATAATATATATACCTTTTCTAGTAATTGATATGGTAGTTTCTAGTACATTAATGTCTATGGGAATGATGATGTTGCCACCTGTAATTATCTCTTTACCTTTTAAAATACTTTTATTTATTTTGGTTGACGGGTGGAGTTTAATAGCAAAATCCTTAGTTACTGGTTTTAAATAGTTGAGGTGATTAATTATGAATGAAGGAGATGTTTTAAAGATAGCCCAAGAAGCTATCAAAACTATTTTAATAGTATCGGCACCGATGTTGGGTTTTAGTTTAATTGTAGGATTAATAGTTAGTATTTTTCAAGCTGTAACTCAGATACAGGAAGCTACTTTAGCTTTTGTACCTAAAATAATTGCAGTATTATTATCTATAATAATATTTGGACCTTGGATTTTAAAAGCGGTAACAGAATTTACAGAAACTTTACTAACAAATATTAATTTATACTTACAGTAGAATAGGTGTATAAAATGGAAAATATGTTTAATTTTTTAGCTGATAGCTACGAATTATTTTTATTAGTATTTATTAGGGCTTCAGGGATATTTCTTTTTTCACCTCTCTTTAGCTCTCAAAATATACCTAATATATTTAAAACAGGGTTTTCGCTTATATTTTCATTACTTCTGACTTTAAATTTAGGTATTGAATATTTAGGACAAGCTAATGGAAATCTTATAGTATTAATAGTTAAAGAGTTAATGGTAGGAATAATAATTGGATATATAAGCTATGTTTTCTTTAGTGTTTTTTACATTTTAGGTCAAATAGTTGATATGGAAATTGGATTTGGAATGGTGAATGTAATAGATCCTCAAAATAAAATACAAATACCAGTTATGGGAAATTTTTATTATATATTAGCATTGTTAATTTTCTTATCTATTAATGGGCATCATTTCATTATAAAAGCTTTAGTAGATAGTTATAAATATATTCCTATAGGTGGTTTTGATATAGGAGAGGCTACTACAAAACAATTAGTAGATATTTTAGCTAATACTTTTAGTTTAGGATTTAAGATAGCTAGCCCAATAGTTGTGATAATACTTCTTACAGATATACTTCTGGGTATTTTATCAAGAACTATTCCTCAAATGAATGTATTTGTTGTAGGGTTACCATTGAAAATTATAGCAGGTATGCTGATTATAGCTGCTACAATACCAATATTTAATGTGCTTACAGGCCATGTATTTAAAGATATGTTTAAAGAAATATATACTTTTTTAAAAGGCCCTTAATTAAGGAAGGATTTAAATGGAATTTAAAATACAATTACAACTCTTTGCAGATGCAGAAAAGACAGAAAAGGCTACACCCAAAAAACGTAAAGATGCTAGAGAAGAAGGTCAAGTATTTCAAAGCAGAGAAATAAGTTCTGTATTTATTTTACTTATCTCTTTTCTAGTTTTCAATACGTTTGGAAAATTGATTTTCAAAAATTTAACAGATTTAATGAAATATTTATATTCATCTTTTGAAAACTTAGATAATTTCTTTACCTATGATAATATTAGAATTAGATTTTTATCTATAGTAGTCATTTTTTTAAAAACTTCTGCTCCAGTTTTAATAGCAGCTTCTTTTGCTGGCATATTAATTAATTATATACAAATAGGATTTTTATTTACAACAAAACCTTTAAAACCTAAATTAAGTAGAATTAATCCAATAGAAGGTTTTAAAAGAATTTTTTCAAAAAAAGCATTTGTTGAATTAGCAAAGTCTATAGTTAAAATATTGTTAATAGGATATGTAGCTTATTCTTTTATAAGAAAAAGAGTTGGAATCTTAATAAATTTACCTAGTATGGAACCTATTAAAATATTAGAAAATTTTTCAAATCTATCTTTTAAATTTGGAATGAAAATATTAGGAGTATTATTATTTGTATCCTTATTGGACTATTTATATCAATGGAGAAGTTATGAAAAGAATCTGATGATGAGCAAAGAAGAGATAAAAGAAGAATTTAAGCAAACAGAGGGAGATCCATTGATAAAATCTAAGATAAGAGAAAAGCAAAAGAAAATGGCATTTACTAGGATGATGCAAGATGTTCCAAAGGCAGATGTTATTATTACAAATCCAACTCATATTGCAATTGCTTTAAAATATGATCAGGAATCATATTTTGCTCCTATTTTATTGGCTAAGGGAGAAAATATTATAGCTGAAAATATAAAGAAGAAAGGAAAAGAAAACTCTATCCCTATTGTAGAAAACAAGCCACTAGCTAGGGCTATTTACAAGACAGTAGAAATAGGGGATATTATACCTGAAGAATTATATGAAGCAGTGGCAGAAGTATTGGCTTATGTATATAGTTTAAAAGATGAGTTTTAGGGGGATATTTAGAATGAAATTTGGCGATCTTGTTGTAGCTATAGGAATAATTGCAATGGTTATTATAATTATTATACCAGTACCTACATGGACATTAGATATACTTTTAAGTTTAAATATTTCTTTATCATTATTATTATTATTAATATCCATGTATACTAAAGATGTATTGGAAATTTCGATTTTTCCATCTTTATTATTAATATCTACGGTTTATAGATTGGCTCTTAATATTTCGACAACTAGAAGTATTTTAAAAGATGGAGATGCTGGAAGAGTAATTGAGACCTTTGGTCAGTTTGTTATACAAGGAGATATTGTAGTAGGATTTATAGTATTTTTAATTATAGTTATAGTACAATTTATAGTTATTACTAAAGGAGCAGAAAGAGTGGCAGAAGTAGCAGCTAGATTTACTTTAGATGCAATGCCAGGAAAGCAAATGGCTATTGATGCTGATTTGAATTCAGGACTTATAACGGAAGAGGAAGCTAGAGATAGAAGAAAAAAAGTACAAAAATATTCTGATTTTTATGGTGCTATGGACGGAGCCAGTAAATTTGTAAAGGGAGATGCAGTTGCAGGTTTAATTATAACCTTTATAAATATTGGAGCAGGATTTATTATAGGAATGGTTTCTAAAGGAATGCCCTTTAAAGAAGCCTTATCTAAATATACACTTTTGACAGTAGGAGATGGACTTGTAAGTCAGATACCAGCACTACTTATATCTACTTCAACAGGATTAGTAGTTACAAGAGCTGCTTCAGAGTCAAACTTAGGACAAGATTTAATCAATCAACTATTTGGAAATGATCCTAAGTTAATGTTTGTTATAGGAGGAGTACTTATATTTTTAGGTGTATTTACTCCATTACCAACTATTGCATATATTATATTAGCAGCGTTATTTGTGTTTTCTGGATATTCTATGAAGAAAGAAATTAAAGAAGTTGAAGAAGATGAAATTGTTGAAGAAACTGAGGCAGATGAGTTAAGAAAACCCGAGAATGTTATGTCATTATTAAAAATAGATGATATAGAATTAGAATTTGGATATGGGCTTATTCCTCTTGCTGATGCTAATCAAGGAGGAGATCTTTTAGATAGAATAGTTATGATTAGAAGACAGATAGCTATGGAACTAGGACTAGTAGTCCCTATAGTAAGACTTAGAGACAATATCCAATTAAATCCAAATGAGTATATAGTTAAAATTAAAGGTGTGGAGGTAACCAGAGGAGAAGTTTTATTTGATCACTATTTAGCTATGAATCCTGGAATGGTAGATGAAGAAATAGAAGGGATTGACACTGTCGAACCTGCTTTTGGATTGCCAGCTAAATGGATAACAGATAGGGAAAGGGAGAAAGCAGAAGTTTTAGGCTATACTGTAGTGGATCCACCTTCTGTTATAGCCACCCATTTAACTGAAATAATTAAGGAAAGAGCTCATGAACTGATAGGTAGGCAGGATGTGAAATTATTAATTGATAATGTAAAGGAAGACTATCCAGCAGTTGTAGAAGAATTGGTTCCTAAAATTTTATCTATAGGAGACATTCAAAAAATACTTTCCAATTTGCTTAGAGAACAAATAAGTATTAGAGATATGGTCACTATATTAGAAACTTTAGCGGATTATGGTACTATCACCAAAGATACAGATTTACTAACTGAATATGTAAGACAGAAATTATCAGGGTATATAACCAATAAATATGTAATGAATAGCAGAATAAATGTTATAACTCTTGACAGTGAAGTAGAAGAACTCATAATGAATTCAATAAGTAAAAATGAAACAGGATCTTATCTATCAATGGAACCCAATACTGCACAAAAGGTACTTAGCTCTACTTTAAAATCAGTTAAGAATTTGACTTCTATTGGAGAACAACCAATTATATTAACTGCTCCTATAGTTCGATTGTATTTTAAAAGACTTACAGAACAAGTTACTAGAGATTTAGTTGTATTATCATACAATGAGATTGAACCTTCTGTGGAAGTTCAATCTTTAGGGATGGTGAACATTTAAAATGAAGGTAAAAAAATATATAGGAGAAAATACAAAAGATGCTCTAATGAAGCTAAAAGAAGATTTAGGTCCTGAAGCTGTAATATTAAATACTAGAACAGTGAAGCAGAAAGGGTTTTTAGGTTTTTTAAAAAAGCCATCAGTTGAGATTATTGCGGCTAGCGATAGAAATTATAAAAAATCCACCATAATAGAAAAAAAAGAAAGCATTAACCATGCAAATAACATAAATAATGAATTAAAAAGGCTTGGAAATTTAGTTGAAAGTATGGCTACGCAAGTAAATAATGGGGGACAGGTATTTAATACAAAGTTAGAAAAGTATAGGAAGGTATTAGTGAATAATGGTGTTAATTATAATATTGCCACTAATATATTGAAAAGAATAGATGAGCAAATAAATATTAATGGAAAAAGTGAAGATGAAATTAAGAAAATTATTGGATTTAACTTAAAAGAATCCCTTGGAAATATTGAACCCATAGACATAGAGAGCTTTCCAAAAACTATATTTTTCATAGGACCTACAGGAGTAGGAAAAACTACAACTTTAGCTAAAATAGCAGCTAATCTAGTAATTGATGGGAGTTATGATATAGGACTTATTACAGCCGACACTTATAGAATAGCAGCTGTAGAACAATTGAAAATTTATAGTGAAATATTAGGTCTACCTGTTAAGGTTATTTATAATTCAGAAGAAATATACAAGGCTATGGCTGAGTTTAAAGCGAAAGATATTATACTAGTTGATACTGCAGGAAGAAGTCATAAAGATAATTTTCAAATGAAAGAAATTAGAAAACTTTTAGATAGTGTAAACAATAAGGAAATATACTTAGTCTTAAGTGCAGTTACAGACTTTGTTACATTAAAATCTATTTTAAATAAATATGATTTTGTAGAGGATTATAAAATTATATTTACAAAATTAGATGAAGTTAACGGATATGGAAATATATTAAATACAAAGTTTTGTATAGATAAGCCATTATCTTATTTTACGACTGGACAAGATGTACCAGATGATATAGAGATAGCAGATGTAGATAAAGTAGTAAAATATTTGATTGGAGAGAATTAGTATGGCTGATCAAGCGGAGAGACTAAGGGAAATTATGCATAGACATTTAGATAGAAATGATATTGATAGAATAGAAGATAATGAATCAAAATTTATTGCAGTTACTAGTGGAAAAGGTGGAGTTGGGAAAACTAATTTCACTGTAAATTTAGCCATATCTTTGGCAATATTAGGTTATAAAGTAGTTATAATAGATGGGGATCTAGGGCTAGCTAATGTAGATGTTATTTCTGGAACATATTTAAAATATACTATTTCAGATATGTTTTTAAAGGGAAAAAGTATATCTGAAATAATGGCTGAAGGACCAAGTGGAATTAAAATAATATCTGGAGGTTCTGGATTAAAAGAGTTAAATTTATTGAGTGGTGAAAATTTAGAGACATTTATAAAGGAAATAGAAAAAATTGAAAACCAATATGATTTTATAATAATAGATACTGGTGCTGGAATATCTCAAAATGTAATTAAGTTTTTACTATTAGCGGATGAGTTGGTTTTAGTAACTACTCCAGATCCTACTTCATTAATGGATGGATATGCTCTTTTAAAAGCAATAATTACCTGTGATTATATGGGGGATATTAAAATGTTCATAAATATGGTTGAAAGTAGGAAGGAGGCAGAAGAAGTTTATAATAAATTAAATATTGCATCTAACAGATTTTTAAAGAGAGATATTGAATTTTTAGGTTATTTGAATAAAAGTTTTATTGTTGGAAATGCAGTAAAAAATCAAAGGCCTTTTGTATTGGACAATCCTAATTGTTCTGTATCTAGAAAAATAAAAATAATTGCTTCAAGATTTACTAATATAAGTGAAAAGGAATTTAAAAAAATAAAAACCACAAGCTTCTCTCAAAGACTCCGAGAATTTTTCTTAGGAGAAGGTGGCTAGAACATATGGAATAAAATAAAGTTCTATTTAACACTGGTCATAGGATAGAAATATTGAAAACTAGAAATGAGTAAGAAATTAGCTATTCTGGCCAAGTGTTAGATATATTAGATGATGATATATCTAATTATTAGACCTATTAAAAAGGGTTCTAAAATACCATTATATAGTGGGGATATAATTAAAATTGCTTGCATGCAGGAAAACAAAAGAAAATATATGTTTGGAGCAAAAATAACTGATAGAAAACATAAAGGTATCTATTGAAAAAGAGAGGATTTTAAGAGAAAAAGGAATGATATAAGTGATAAAGGTATTAGTTGTAGATGATTCAGCTCTTATAAGAAAAATAGTTATAGATATATTAGAAGAAGATCAAGAAATTAAAGTTGTAGGAACTGCTAGAAATGGAAAAGATGCAATAGAAAAAATTTTATCCCTTAAACCAGATGTAATAACATTAGATATTGAAATGCCTATAATGGATGGAATATCCACATTAAAGGAAATTGTAAGAAACCATAAAATACCTGTAGTCATGTTAAGTAGTTTAACGGTTAAAGGGGCTGATTTAACTCTTAAAGCATTAGATATTGGAGCAGTTGATTTTGTGACAAAACCTAAAAATATTTTTAGTATAGGAAGTATTTCTGAAAAAAATAAATTAATTAGAAAAGTTAAAATAGCTTCTAAAATTAGGATAGATGAGAAACAAAGGACTTTTGAGCAGATTAAGTTATTTGAAGAAGATGAAAATAAAGGAAAATATAATACTGATAATCCTTATGATAATATTATTGCAATTGCTACTTCTACAGGAGGACCTAAGGCTTTACAGGAAGTTATACCTAAATTACCTTACAATATTAATGGAACTATAGTAGTTGTCCAACATATGCCTGCTGGTTTTACTAAATCATTAGCTATTAGATTGAATTCTATTTCTCAAATAAAAGTAAAAGAAGGTGAAGATAGTGAAAAACTAAAAAGAGGATATTGTTATATTGCTCCTGGAGATTTTCATATGAATATATATCAACAGGGAAATGAGTTTTTTATTAAATTAAATAAAGAAGAGCCTATATCTGGATTAAGACCTTCAGCAGATATACTAATGAATTCAGTTTCAAAACTTAATGGAATAAATAAAATAGGAATAGTTTTAACTGGAATGGGTTCAGATGGAAGTAAGGGTATTAGTCAAATTAAAAACAAAGGTGGCTATACTATGGCACAAGATGAGAAGACATCTATAGTATTTGGTATGCCTAGGTCTGCAATAGATACGGGAAATATAGACTTAGTATTGCCATTAGATAAATTTGGAAATGAAATTATTAAAAGAGCGGGGGTGCAGTAATGGATTTAGATATTAATCAATATTTAAATATATTTGTGGAAGAATCTAAAGAACATTTACAGGATATGAATGATATTCTATTAAGTTTGGAAAAAGATACAGAGAATGAGAAATTACTAAATGAGATTTTTAGAATATCCCATACATTGAAAGGTATGGCTGGTACTATGGGATTTAATAATATGGCAAATTTAACTCATGACATGGAAGATGTATTACAGGCGATTAGAAGTGATGAGATTAGTATAAATACAAATATAGTAGATATATTGTTTAAATGTCTTGATGCATTAGAGATTTCTGTAGATTATGTAAGTGAAAATGAAGAAGAAGATGACAATGAACATTTAGAACTAATAGAAGAATTGAAGAAAATACTTAATAAAGATGAAGAATTAAAGGACGAAGAAAAAAAGTATAAAAAACCAAAGAAATATGATCAATATATTGCAAATGCAGTCAAAGAAGCTAGGGAAAAGGGTTTAAATCCTTATGATATATCTATAAAATTAAATGACGATTGTATGTTAAAGTCTGCCAGAGCTTTCATCATATTTAATACTGTAGAAAATTTTTCTGAAATAATATATTCAAATCCTAGTGTTGAAGACATTGAAGATGAAAAATTTGAATTGGAATTTTCCTTAGTTATTATAACAAAATATGAGAAAAATAAGGTAAAAGAAGAAATATTAAATATATCTGAAATAGATGAGGTTAATGTAGAAGATATTGAAATAAGTAAAGATAATAAGAAAAATATTAAAAAGAAAAAAGATAAAAAAAATGTAAAAAAACCTACTACTAATAATGGGAAAAAAGCAAATAGAGTTGGCAAAACAGTTAGAGTGGATATTGATAGATTAGATACTTTAATGAATTTAGTAAGTGAATTAATAATAATAAAAACTAGAATGGAAGATATGAGTGGAACAACTAGCAAGGAAGATATGAATGAAGCAATAGAGTATTTGGAAAGGATTACTACAAATCTTCATGATGCAGTAATGAAAGTTAGAATGGTACCTATTGAAAGGGTATTTAATAGATTTCCAAGGATGGTGAGAGATTTATCTAAGGAATTAAATAAAGAAATAAACTTGGAAATGTCAGGAGAAGAAACAGAAGTTGATAGAACTGTTATTGATGAAATTGGAGATCCGTTAATCCATCTTATAAGAAACTCTATAGATCATGGAATAGAGCATCCAGATGAAAGAACTGAAATAGGAAAGGACAGAGCGGGTACTGTAAAGTTAAAAGCTTATCCTGATGGAAATAATGTAGTTGTTGAAGTGGAAGATGATGGAGGAGGAATAGATGAAGAGATAATAAAGAAAAAAGCTATAGAAAAAGAATTAATAACTGAGGCTGAGGCAGAAAAATTAAATAAAAATGAATTAATACAATTATTATTTAAAGCTGGATTCAGTACATCAGATACAGTATCAGATGTTTCAGGAAGAGGAGTTGGATTAGATGTAGTAAAGAGTAAGATTGAGGCTATAAATGGATCTATAGAAATTGAAACCAATAAAGGAAAGGGAACTTGCTTTATAATAAGAATACCTTTAACTTTAGCTATTATACAAGCTCTATTAGTGAAACTTGGTAAAGAAATATATGCTATTCCATTAAGTTCAATTTCAGAAATAACTAGTATAGATAGAGAGAAAATTAGAAAAATTCAAGATGAGGAAATTATACTATATAGAGATAAAACATTGCCTATTGTTAGATTAAACCGTTTGATGGGAATAAAAGAAAGTGAAATGGACGAATTAACAGTAGTAGTTGTAAAAAAAGGAGATAGACAAGCAGGCTTAATTGTAAATGATTTAATAGGCCAACAGGAAATAGTAATTAAGCCTTTGGGAAGATTTTTATCCAATATAAAATATTTGGCAGGTGCTACTATACTTGGCAATGGAAAGATTTCTTTAATATTAGATGTAAATACATTATTTTAGGAAGGAGAAGCTAAATGGTTTTGAATACTGAGAATAAGGACTTAGAAAATAAATACGTGTTATTTAAATTAGATAACGAATACTTTGGTTTAGGTATAAATAATGTTCTTTCTATTGAAAAGTTCCAAGATTGTACTAGGGTTCCTAATGCTCCTGTATATATTGTAGGAGTAGTTAATTTAAGAGGAGAAGTTATTCCAGTTGTAGATTTAAGGAAAAAATTAAATTTAGAATTTAAGGAAAATGATAAGGATACAAGAATAATTATTGTAAAGTCTAAGGAAGTAGTAGTAGGACTTGTAGTTGACTTATCTTCAGAGGTCTTAGAAATTGATAATAAAAACATAGACAAGCCACCAGCTACGGAAAATAAAAAGATGAGAGAGTATATAAAGGGTATAGGAAAGGATAATGAGAGATTAATTATATTATTGGATTTGGATAGGCTTTTAGATCTGGATTAGATGGGGTGTTAATATGGCATTAAATACCAATGATATCAATGATATTAAGATTGATGTATTGAAAGAGCTGGGAAATATAGGTTCTGGCAATGCAGCAACTGCTTTGGCAACTATGATATCTAAAAAAGTAGATATGGATGTTCCGAAAGTTAAAATATTAGATTTTAAAGAAGTTCCTAATATTCTTGGAGGAGAAGAAGCTCCTGTAGTAGGAATTTATTTTGAAATGACTGGAGAAATAGTAGGAAATATAATGTTTGTTCTAGATTTGAAATCCGCAAAAAATTTAACTAATATTTTGTTGGATAGAGAAAATAAAACCTTAAATTTGGATGAAATGGATATTTCAGCTTTATCTGAACTAGGTAATATTTTAGCTTCATCATATATAAGTTCACTAAGTACTCTAACTGGTTTAAATGTAGCTATATCTATTCCATCTTTGGCTACAGATATGGCTGGAGCTATTTTGAGTGTCCCTGCCATTCAATATGGATATATTGCGGACTATGTGCTTCTTATTGAAACCTATTTTCAAGAGGGAAATAATAAAGTAACTGGAAATTTATTTATGATTCCTGAAATAGATTCGTTTGAAAAATTATTAAAAAGTTTAGGAGTATGTTGAAATGGATGCTATAAAAGTAGGTATGGCAGATTTGAAAGCTATAGAATCACCAGGAATATTAACTACATTGGGGCTTGGTTCCTGTGTAGGAATAACTTTGTTTGATAAAAAATCTAATATTGCAGGGCTAGCACATATAATGCTACCCTCTAGTAAAGAAATAAAAAACAATAGCAATAAGGCTAAATTTGCTGATACGGGAATTGAACTTTTAGTAGAAAAAATGCTCTTAATAGGAGCAAATAAAAATTTTTTAGTAGCTAAAATTGCAGGAGGTGCACAAATGTTTTCTTTTAATTCCAAGAGTAATATTTTAAAAATTGGAGAAAGAAATGTGATAGCTACAAAAGAAAAATTAAAGGAACTAAAAATTCCTGTTGTTAGCGAAGATACTGGTGGTAACTATGGAAGAACTATAGAATTAAATGCAGAAGATGGTTCTTTATTAGTTAAAACGATAGGACATGGTATAAAAATCATCTAGTTTTTCCTAGTAGGAGGTATACCTATGGTTATTGGAGAATTATGGAAAGAGTATGAAGAAACTAATGACAAAAAAGTGAAAGAGAAATTAATTATTGAATACATTCCCTTAGTAAAAATTGTAGCTGGAAGGATGTATAATTTCTATGGTAGTAAAGTTGATTTTGAAGATTTGATAGGTTATGGTATTTTAGGCCTAATAGATAGCATAGAAAGATTTGATCTAAGCAAGAATATTAAATTTGAAACCTATGCTCAAATTCGGATAAGAGGGACAATAATTGATAATGTAAGAAAATTGGATTGGATACCGAGATCTTTAAGAAAAAAATCAAAAGATGTGCAGAGGGCAATGATGGAGCTAGAAAATAAATTAGGATATTCTCCATCAAATGCTGAATTAGCAAAACATATGAATATGAGCATAGAGGAAATAGAAGAATTGTTAGCAGATATTTCTACTTTTAATGTAATTTCTCTAGAAGATACTTTAAAAGCAAATAATGAAGGGGTAATTGATGTGAAAAGCAGAGAAGATACTCCAGAAGATATTATAGAAAAAAAGGAAATAAAAGAAATATTAATAAAGGCCATAGAAAATTTACCTAATAAAGAGCAGTTAGTAATTTCGCTTTACTATTATGATGAATTAACTTATAAAGAGATTGGATATATTTTAGAATTATCCGAGTCAAGAATTTCACAGATACATAGTAAGTCAATATTAAAAATTAAAAATTATTTAATAAGAAAAGGGATAAAATCCAATTAAGCTGGAGGGGGATTTTAGTGAAATATGGTTTTGAAGAAAAAATATTTGTGGAAGTGAGTAGAAATGGCTTAGAAGGATATTTAACATTAATTTCTGACGATAAAGATTTAAATTTTGATTTTAATAATACTATATCTATTATTAAAGAAAAAATAAAATTAGGACTAAAAAGTGACATAATAAAAGATATGATAGATAATAAAATATACAAGGAGAGAGTTTGTATTGCAGAAGGAGTTTATCCAATAAACGAAAAAGATGGTTATGTTAAATATTATTTTGATAAAAATAAAAAACTGATGCCTAAAATAAATGAAGATGGCACTGTAGACTACAGAGAGCTGGATTTAGTTAATAATGTTAGTGAAGGAGATATATTAGCTAAAATAATATTACCTTCTGGAGGAAAAGAAGGATTAAAGGTTACAGGAGAAAAAATTCCTTATAGACAAGGGAAAACTCCATTTTTTAAATGTGGAAAAAATGTTAAGACAGCTGGAAAAGGACTTTATTTAGTTTCAACTCATGATGGTCAAGTAAAGCTAGTAGATAATAAATTAAATGTTTTAGAAGTTTTAGAGGTTTCTTCTGTTGACAATTCTACTGGAAATATAGATTTTAATGGTTCAATAATAGTTAAAGGCAATGTAATAAATGGATTTAAAGTAAAGGCTGATGGAGATATTGAAATTTTAGGTGTAGTTGAAGGTGCTGATATAGAGTGTACTGGTGATATTTCAGTTAGACAAGGTATACAGGGATGCAATAGTGGTGAAATATCTAGTATGGGAAATATAGTAACAAAGTTTATAGAAAATTCTAATATATTTTGTAAGAGAAATTTAGTGGCAGAGGCAATAATGCATAGTGAAGTAATTTGTAATAATTCAGTAGATATAATTGGGAAAAGAGGTCTATTAGTAGGAGGAATATGCAGAGCAAGAAAAGAAATAAGGGCTAAAACAGTAGGTTCTAGGATGGCAACTTCAACTATTCTAGAAGTAGGGGTTGAGCCAGAATATAAAATTAAAAGTAATAATTTAGCAGAAGAGATTTCCACAACTAAGTCTAATATAAGTAAAGTTGAGAAATCTTTATTTACATTAGAAAAACTAGTTAATTCTAATAAAATAAATGAAGAAAAAAAGCAGCTATATAAGAAATTGGAAAACACTAGAAGGGTCTTAGAAATGAAACTAAATAAAATAAATAAAGAATATACTGCTGTAAAATCTATGATGAAAGATATATCTGAAGGATGTATAAAAGTTGAAGGAACTGTATATCCGGGAGTTAAGATTGTAATAGGGGATAGTACAATGTTTGTTAGGGAAGAATTAAAGAATTGTACATTTTATAAGGAGGAAGGTGAAATAAAAATCGCTCCTTATTAAGGGGATGGTGGAAAAAATGACAATTAGACCTGTAGATTATACTACTTTAGTGTCAAAGACTCAAGAGCTATCTCAAGTTAAACAAATAGAAAATAAAAGAAATGAAATTCAAATGCAACAAGACTTTGTTTATAAACAAGATAAGATTAAAAAGGATCTAAATAGGGTTAGAGATTCAGAAAAAAGCAGAATGTTAAATATAAATGATAAGGAGAAAAAGAAAAAACACAATGATTCGAGAAAAGAGAAGAAAAAGAATAAAAAAGATAAGAAAAAATCTTATATAGGAAATGAAATAGATATTAAAATATGATAAGGAGTTATTATGATATATATAGTTTTATTATTTATAGGAATAATACTAGTTATAATTTCTTTTATATATATTTTAAAAATAGAAAAAGAAAAAGACGAAAAGTATAATTATATTGAAGAAATGTATTTAGAGATTAAAAAATATAATAATAAGTCCATGGAGATAATGGAAGAATTTGAGGAATTAGTGGATTTATCTATATCTAATATAGAAAATACATTAGAAGATAAAAATAAAGAAAAGCAATCTATATCAAATAAAAAAAATAATTTATTTGAAAGCAAAAATTATTTAACAGAAAAGAGTCAAATAGATAAAATATTAGAATTAAAAAAAATAGGATTAACCAATGAAGAAATAGCAAAAAAGCTAAATAAAGGAATAAGGGAAATCGATATAATTCTAAAGGTTAATACAAATAATACAAAAATATAATAAGACAATAAATATATGTTGAATAATTAAAAACTCTATGTTATACTACTAGAGTGATTACACACATTCTCTGATTTTTAAAGCAGTGCCGAATAAGGTCCTTTAAAGAAATGAAGGGAATGGAGGAATAAAACTAGGAGGTGAAATTATATGTCAGTTGTTACTATGAAAGGTCTTTTAGAAGCTGGTGTTCATTTTGGACATCAAACTAGAAGATGGAATCCTAAAATGGCAGAATATATATTCACAGAAAGAAATGGAATATATATTATTGATCTACAAAAAACAGTTAGTAAAGTAGAAGAAGCTTATGAATTTATTAAAGAAGTATCTGAAGATGGTGGAAAAATACTATTTGTAGGAACAAAGAAACAAGCTCAAGAAGCTATTGAAGCTGAAGCTAAAAGATGTGGTATGTATTATGTAAATCAAAGATGGTTAGGTGGAATGTTGACTAACTATAAAACCATAAAAAAGAGAATTGATAGGCTTAGCGAGTTAAAAGAAATGGAAGAAGAAGGTATTTTTGAAGTGCTGCCTAAAAAAGAAGTAATGCAACTTAAACATGAAGCTGAAAGATTAGAAAAATTCCTAGGCGGAATTCAAGACATGGGTGGTCTTCCAGATGTATTATTTGTTGTAGATCCAAGAAAGGAAAGAATTGCAGTAAATGAAGCAAAGATTTTAGGTATACCTGTTGTGGCAATAGTTGATACTAACTGTGATCCTGATGAAATAGATTATGTGATTCCAGGAAATGATGATGCTATCAGAGCTGTAAAATTGCTTACAGGAACTATGGCAGATGCAGTAATTGAAGGTAGACAAGGAGAACAAATAGAAGAAACTGAAGAGTAAATACTAAATGGTAAGGGTCATATAAGGGAGTTTTCCCTTACTACTCTTACCTTTTTAATTAATAAGATGAGGAGGTATAATATGGCTGTATCAGCGGCATTAGTAAAAGAATTAAGAGAGAGAACAGGTGTAGGCATGATGGACTGCAAAAAAGCCTTAGAAGAAACTGGTGGAGATATAGATAAATCAATAGAACTATTAAGAGAAAAAGGTCTATCAAAAGCTGCTAAAAAAGCTAGTAGAATAGCTGCAGAAGGTCTAGTTGATTCATATATACACAATGGTAGAATTGGAGTTTTAATAGAAGTGAATACAGAAACAGATTTTGTAGCCAAAAATAAAGATTTCCAAGATTTTGTTCATGATATGGCAATGCAAGTTGCAGCAGCAAATCCAAAATATATTTCAAAAGAAGATGTACCAGAAGAAGAAGTTCAAAAAGAAAGAGAAATACTAATTCATCAAGTTGTAAATGAAGGCAAGCCAGAACATGTTGCAGAAAAAATAGTAGAAGGAAGACTTGGTAAATTTTATGAAAGAATTTGTTTATTAGAGCAAGCTTTTATTAAAGATCCAAATGTTAAGGTTAAGGATCTTCTAAATGAAAAAATAACAACTATTGGAGAAAATATTAAAATAAGAAGATTTGCAAGATTTGAAGTTGGAGAGGGTTTAGAAAAAAGAGAAGAAGATTTTGCTGAAGAAGTTGCAAAACAAATGAATAATTAATTTAAATGGAGAACATTATAGTGTTCTCCATTTAAATAAAATCGATATATGAGAAGGAAAAGTGATTTAAATGTAGAAATATATAGAATAGGGAGTGTTACCATGACTAAAGCAAAATATAAAAGGATAGTTTTAAAATTAAGTGGAGAAGCATTATCAGGAGAAAAGGGCTTTGGTATCGATGAAAACACAATTACAAGGATTTCTAATGAGATTAAAAAATTAAATGACATAGGTGTAGAGGTTGCTATAGTAGTAGGAGGAGGCAATTTCTGGAGAGGAAGAAGTAGTAAAGGAATGGACCGAACTACGTCTGATTATATGGGTATGTTAGGTACTGTTATAAATGCATTGGCATTGCAAGATGCATTAGAAGAGATAGGAGTTATAACAAGAGTTCAAACTGCTATAGAGATGAGACAGATTGCAGAACCTTATATTAGAAGAAGAGCTATAAGACATTTGGAAAAGGGCAGGGTAGTTATATTTGCGGCCGGTTCAGGAAACCCATATTTTACAACTGATACTGCAGCAGCTTTAAGAGCAGCAGAAATCGAAGCTAATGTAATGTTACTTGCAAAAAAAGGTGTTGATGGAGTATATGATTCTGATCCTAAATTGAATATATCTGCTAAAAAATTTGATAATTTAAAATACATAGATGTATTAAACCTAGGACTAGGAGTAATGGACTCTACGGCTACATCTCTATGTATGGATAATAAAATTCCTCTAATTGTATTTGGTATTGATAGCCCAGATAACATTATAGATGTTGTTTTAGGTAAAAAAATTGGTACAGTGATAAAGGAGGATTAAATATATGTATTTGGATGTTCATAAAGAAGCTGAAGACAAAATGAAAAAGACTGTTAATGTATACAAAGATGAATTATTAGGTATTAGAGCTGGAAGGGCAAATCCTGCATTATTGGATAAAATAAATGTGGATTATTATGGGGTGTTAACTCCATTAAATCAACTAGCAAGTATTTCAACTCCTGAACCAAGGCTTTTAGTTATACAACCTTGGGATGCTAATACTATTCCTCAAATTGAAAAATCAATATTGACCTCTGATTTAGGATTAAACCCTTCCAATGATGGAAAATTAATTAGACTCCCTATTCCACAATTAACAGAAGAAAGAAGGAAAGATTTAGTAAAGCTTGTAGGTAAAAATGCAGAAGAAGCAAAAATTGCTATCAGAAATACTAGAAGAGAATTAAATGATAAATTAAAGAAGATGGAAAAAAATAAAGATATAAGTGAAGATGAAAAAAAACAAGCAGAAAATGAAGCTCAAAATATTACTGATAAATATATAGAGGAAATAGATAAATTGACTGAAAAAAAAGAGCAAGAGTTAATGGAAGTCTAATAAAGTATTTAAAAGTTCACAAACCCCCCTTCCATATTGGAGGGGGGTTTGCAAGTCTAGAAGCTTTCGGAGGTAATAAATATGAAAAATAGACAAAGAATAATTAAAGATTTGAAAGAACAAATTGATGAAAATAATTTACCTAAACATATAGCTATTATTATGGACGGAAATGGAAGATGGGCGAAAAAAAGATTTTTGCCAAGAACAGCTGGGCATAAGGAAGGCATGGAAAGAGTTAAAGAGATTGTTGAAGTGTCTGCAAGATTAGGAATAAAACATCTATCTCTATATGCTTTTTCTACTGAAAATTGGAAAAGACCAGAACAAGAAATAGATGGGCTTATGAAATTATTAGTTCAGTATTTAAGATCAGAAATTGAAAGATTGCATAAAAATAATATAAAAATTAAGGCTCTGGGGGATATATCTAAATTACCATCTTTACAAAGAAAAGAAGTGGAAGATGCCATGGAAAAAACTAAGAACAATAGTAGGATGATTTTAAACATTGGATTAAACTATGGTGGAAGAGATGAAATAATTGTAGCTACAAAAAATATTTTAAAAGATATAAAAATGGGTAAAATGAATATAGAAGATTTAGATGCTAATACTTTTGAAAAATATCTTTATACTAAAAAACAACCAGACCCAGATTTATTAATAAGACCTAGTGGAGAATTAAGAATAAGTAATTTTTTATTATATCAAATAGCATATACAGAGTTTTGGTTTTCTAATATTTATTGGCCTGATTTTAGAGAGGAACATTTCTATCAAGCTATCATAGATTATCAAAAAAGAGATAGAAGATATGGAGGAATTTAAGTGAAAGAGTTAATCATTAGAAGCATAAGTGGGCTAATTGGAATCATATTATTAGTATTAATAGCATCAAAAGGTGGTCTAATACTAAATATTGGTATTATGCTTGTATCTTTTGTTGGAGTATATGAGTTTTACAATGCTACAAATATGAAAGGATTCAATCCTATAAAAACTCTAGGCTATATTTTTTCTATTGGTCTATTTATAAATAATATTAAATCCCAGTGGTTAAGCTTAAATTTCCTTATTTTTATTATCTTAATAGCAATATTAATTTTGTTAATATTGAAAAAAAATTTTAGTATACAAGACGTAGGAATAACATTATTAGGACTTTTATATATTCCTTTTTTAATATTTCACATAACTTATTTGGATAAGAGCATATATATATGGTTTATATTCATTATCGCTTGGGGAACTGATACATTTGCATATATAGCAGGAAATTTATTTGGAAAGAAAAAGCTTTGTCCTAATTTAAGTCCTAATAAAACAGTTGAAGGTTCTATAGGTGGAATCATAGGTAGTGTCTTATTGATTGTAATTTTTTCAAAATATTTTAATTTAGCTTCTTTACGGGGAAATATATTATTGTCAATTATAGCATCTATTATGGCACAAATTGGTGATTTAACAGCTTCAAAGATAAAAAGGATTACTGGCATTAAAGATTTTGGATATATAATACCAGGTCATGGAGGTGTATTAGATAGATTTGATAGTATACTTTTTACAGCTCCAGTAGTATATTATTTTGTAAAGTATTTTATATTTTAAAAAAGGATAGGTGGTGTATCAATTGATTACAGCATTAGCGGCAGTATTTGTATTCATGATGGTAATAATGTTTCATGAGTTTGGACATTTTATTACAGCAAAAATGGTAGGGATAAAAGTACATGAATTTGCTATAGGTATGGGACCTAGAATATTTCATAAAACAAAAGGTGAAACAGAGTATTCTATAAGGGCCTTACCTATAGGCGGATATGTAAAAATGGAAGGTGAAGATGAATCTTCTGATGATCCAAATAGTTTTAATAAAAAGCCAATAGGTTCTAGAATTTTGGTGGTAGTTGCAGGAGCTATTATGAATTTCATTTTAGCTATAATTGTATTTGGGATTATTTCTTATGTAATGGGTATGCCTACTACTGTAATAGATGAAGTAATAGTAGATACACCAGCATATAAGGCAGGTTTAGAACCTGGGGATAAAATTATAAATGTAAATAATAAAGAAATAAATAGCTGGAATAATGTGATAAAAGAAATAAATAATGTGGAACCTAAAAAAGATATAGAAATTATTGTATTAAGAGGTTCGGAAAAAAAGAGCTTTACATTAAAACCAAAGTTTGATAAAGAAACTGGAAGATATCTCATCGGCATAACTACCAAAACTAATAAGAGTTTTACTTCTGCAGTAAAAGGTGGAGTAGAAAAAACAGGTGAAATACTAGGTGCTATGTTTGAGTTCTTTAGAATGCTTGTTACTGGTGAAATTAAAAAGGGAAGTTTGTCTGGACCAGTAGGAGTTATTTATACTGTAGGTCAGGCAGCTAAGTATGGATTTATGAATATTCTATACATAACTGGGCTTATAAGTGTAAATCTAGGTTTTTTCAACCTTTTACCAATTCCAGCTTTAGATGGAGGCAGAATATTATTTATGCTAATTGAGTTATTTAGAGGTGAGCCTCTGGATCCAGAAAAAGAAGGCTTTATACATTTTGTAGGATTTGTTTTACTTATAATATTAATGATTTATGTTACCTATTCTGATATAGTTAAATTTTTTGGATAGTTTTAATGTTAATTGTTAAGAGGGTGAGAAAATGAATAGAAGAAAAACTAATATTTTAAAAGTTGGTAATGTCTATATTGGTGGAGATAGTCAAATATCTATTCAGTCTATGACAAATACAGATACTAGAGACGTAGAATCTACAATTAATCAAATTATAGAACTTGAAAAGGCAAAATGTGATATTGTAAGAATAGCTATTCCTGATATGGAAGCAGCAAAGGCAATCACCAAGATAAAAAAGAAAACCAATATTCCAATTATTGGAGATATACAGTTTGATTATAGATTAGCTATAGAATCCGTTAAAAATGGTATTGATGGTTTAAGAATAAACCCAGGGAATATTGGTTCTAAGACTAGAGTAAAAGAAGTTGTAAAATCATGTCAAGAAAAGAATATACCTATTAGAATTGGAGTTAACTCTGGTTCTATAAGCAAAAAAGCTTTAGAAAAATACGGCGGTGTTAATGAAGATTCTATAGTGTATAGTGCTTTAGAACATATACGAATTTTAGAAGATATGAATTATACAAATATAAAAATATCTTTAAAGGCTACTGATGTACCTTTGACAATTAAATCCTATTTAAAGATGGCTGAATATGTAGACTATCCATTTCACTTAGGTATTACAGAGGCTGGCCCTGTATGGAATGGAACTGTAAAATCTTCTGTAGGTATAGGAGCACTGTTGGCAATGGGAGTTGGAGATACTATAAGAGTATCATTAACAGGCAATCCAGTAGAAGAAGTTAGAGTAGGAAAAGAGATATTGAAGTCTTTAGATTTGCTGGAAGATGGAGTCCAGATAATATCTTGTCCTACTTGTGGAAGAACTCAAATAAATTTATTTAAATTAGTTAAAGAGGCACAAGATAAACTTGAAAATATAGATAAACCTATTAAGGTGGCTATTATGGGCTGCCCAGTAAATGGGCCTGGTGAAGCTAAGGAAGCAGATATTGGAATAGCTGGTGGTAAAGGTTATGGACTAATTTTCAAAAAAGGAAAAATAGTAAAAAAGGTTAGTGAAGAAAAATTGTTGGACGAGCTAATAAAAGAAATCAAAACTATTTAATTATCTAGTTATATAAATAAATTATAGTAACCAGGGAAATATATAATATTATGAAGATTTTAGATACAAATTAGATTAGCTTTCATCAATGAATATTGAAATCTTTCAAAAGTATTAATTAAGGGGGCTTCTTTTTAACATATGAATAATCAAAATAGATTAGATAGTATATTGACAAAGAATAAGCTTCATTTAAATTTAGAAAATTTAAATGAAGCTTATATAACCGAAGTTTTATTAGATGTAAAAGACAAAAGCATTTTTTTAAAATTAATGTCTCAAAAATTAGTTAAAGAGAAAGAAATAAATATTTTAAAAGAATATTTAAATAAAAAATTTCATGATTTTAATGAAGTATATATTCATATTAGTTATAGTATTAAAGAAAGTGATTTCCAGTATATATTAGAAGACTATTGGTCTAATATTGTTTATTTAATAAGAAAAAAAGTACCCTCTAGCAATGCATGGATAAATGATATAAGATGGCAAATAATAGAAAACACACTTATATTGACTTCTGAAAATGGAATATCTCTATATACTTTAAAGAAAAATGGGATAGAAAAAGAAATAGAAAAAAAGATATACAACGAGTTTAATATTAAAATTAAAGTTAGTATAGATTCTAATAATATAAAAAATGATGTAAATAAAGAAGATTTTTTTGTTCAAAAGAAAGAAGAAGAAAAAAATTTATCTAAGAATGTTTTAGAATCAACAAATTATGAACAGAATGGAAAAGAATCGACTAGAAAACAATTTGAACAAGACTATTTATATAAATATGGTGGAAAAACTGGTGATGACATATTAGATATAAAAAATATAAATGTAAATTCTGGTGTTGTGACTTTAGAAGGAAAAATATTTGATACAGAATCTAGAGAAATTAGAGGTGGGAAAACTTTATATATTTTCAATATTACTGATTTCACAAATTCTATTACAGTAAAAGCTTTTTTAAAAAAGAAGGATAAAGATGAATTTGAATATTATGTAAAAGAAGGGAAATATGTTAGGGTTAGAGGAGAAGTAGTATATGATAATTATTCAAGAAGTACTGTTTTAATGCTAAGAAGTTTAAATATAATAGAAAGGCCTAGAAGAGAGGATAATTCAAGTAAGAAAAGAGTAGAACTTCATTTACATACTCAAATGAGTGCTATGGACGGTTTGACTAAGTTTTCTGAGCTGGCTAAGCAAGCCAAGGATTGGGGGCACAATGCCATTGCTATTACAGATCATGGGGTAGTCCAAGGCTTTCCAGAAGGAATGGAAGCTAGTAAAAAATATGATTTAAAAATTATATATGGAGTTGAAGGCTATCTTGTTAATGATATTGGTTCTATAGTTAGAAATTATAAAAATGAAGATATAGATTGTGAATATGTAGTATTTGATATAGAGACTACAGGATTTTCCCCAATAAATGATAAGGTTACAGAAATAGGTGCAGTTAAGATAAAGGGTGGAAAAGTAATTGATAGATTTAGTCAATTAATAAATCCTGAAAGGCCTATACCAGAAAAAATAATAAAGTTGACTGGAATAACTGATGAAATGGTTAGTAATCAACCTACTATAGAGAAAGTACTTCCTGAATTTTATAAATTCATTGAAGGAACTGTTTTAGTTGCGCATAATGCCTCTTTTGATGTAGGATTTATGAGAGAAAACTATTCTCGTATAGATATGGAAATAAAAAACCCAGTTTTAGATACTTTAGAATTAACACGAAGTCTATTTCCACAATTGAAAAGTCATAGGCTTAACACTGTAGCTAAGTATTTAAATGTAAGCTTAGAAAATCACCATAGAGCAGTAGATGATGCTGAAGCTACTGCTGATATCTTTTTGAAATGTTTAGAGATTTTAGATAGAAAAGGAATTACTAAATTATATGAAATTAATACTAAATTGCAGGATACTAAAAATGCTTACAAAGGTCAGACATATCATATAATTATATTAGTAAAAAATTATACAGGATTAAAAAATCTTTATAAAATAATTTCTGAGTCTCATTTAAATTATTTTTATAGAAAACCCAGAATACCTAAATCTTTATTAACAAAATATAGAGAAGGACTTATATTGGGAAGTGCTTGTGAAGCAGGAGAACTTTACAAAAGTATATTAAATAGAAGTGATAATAATCAAATTAGAGATATTGTTAATTTCTATGATTATTTAGAAATACAACCTATAGGCAATAATCTGCATTTAGTGAGAAATGGTATGGTTAAGAATATAGAAGAACTGAAGGATATTAATAAAAAGATAGTTAGTCTAGGAGAAAAATATGAAAAACCTGTTGTTGCTACAGGAGATGTACATTTCTTAAAAAGAGAAGATGAAATCTATAGAAGAATATTAATGAATGGGCAAGGCTTTTCAGATGCAGATAATCAACCACCTCTTTATTTTAGGACTACAAATGAAATGTTGGAAGAATTTAATTATTTGGGAGAGGAAAAAGCAAATGAAGTAGTAATAGATAATACTAATTATATTGCTAATATATGTGAAGAAATAATTCCGATTCCAGATGGAACATTTCCACCAGAGATCGAAGGTGCAGAAGATCAATTAAAGTCTATTACTCACAATAGGGCTATGGAAATATACGGTAATCCGTTGCCTGATATAGTGAAGAAAAGATTGGACAAGGAATTAAACTCTATTATTAAAAATGGTTATGCTGTTATGTATATAATAGCACAAAAATTAGTGTGGAAATCTTTAGAAGATGGTTATTTAGTAGGTTCCAGAGGTTCTGTAGGTTCTTCTTTTGTTGCAACTATGAGTGGAATTACTGAAGTTAATCCATTAGTTCCTCATTATGTATGTCCAAAATGTCAATATAGTTATTTTTTTGAGGATGGTTCTGTAGGTTCAGGAATAGATTTGCCAGATAAGAAATGTCCAAAATGTAATACTGAACTTAAAAAAGATGGTCATGATATACCTTTTGAAGTTTTCTTAGGTTTCGAAGGAGATAAAGAACCAGATATAGATTTAAATTTTGCAGGAGAATATCAACCTATAGCCCATAGATATACGGAAGAATTATTTGGTGAAGGCTATGTATTTAGAGCAGGAACTATAGGTACTATTGCAGAAAAAACAGCTTATGGCTTTGTTAAAAAATATTTTGATGAAAAAGATGAATATGTGCACCCAGCAGAAATAAATAGACTAGTTAAAGGATTGACTGGAGTAAAGAGAACATCTGGACAGCATCCAGGAGGAGTCATGATAGTGCCAAAATATAAAGATATATATGACTTTACTCCGGTACAATATCCAGCAGATGATAAGAGTTCTGGAGTAATAACCACTCATTTTGATTATAATTCTATTAGTGGAAGGATATTAAAATTAGACATATTAGGACATGACGTTCCTACAATAATTAAAATGTTAGAAGATATAACAGGTGTTAAACCTGAAAGTATATCATTAGATGATAAGGAAACTATGAAATTATTTACTAGTACTGAATCATTAGGTATTACTAAAGATGATATAAATACAGATGTAGGAACATTGGGAATACCAGAGTTTGGTACTAGATTCGTAAGACAAATGCTTGTAGATACAAAACCAAACACCTTTTCAGAGCTAGTTCAAATTAGTGGACTTTCCCATGGAACGGATGTATGGCTGAATAATGCTCAATTAATAGTTAAAAATAAAATAGCCGAATTTAGTGATGTTATTTCTACTAGAGATGATATTATGTTATTTTTAATTTATGAAGGTTTAGATAAGAAAAGATCATTCAAGATTATGGAAAAGGTTAGAAAGGGCAAGGGACTAACTGAAGAAGATGAGAAGTATATGAGAGATATGAATATCCCTAATTGGTATATAGAATCTTGTAAGAAGATAAAGTATATGTTTCCAAAAGCACATGCTGTAGCTTATGTTATGATGTCTTTTAGAATTGCCTATTTTAAGGTATATTATCCAGAAGCTTTTTATGCAACTTATTTTACAACTAAAGCTAGTGATTTTGATGCAGATTTAATACTTGAGGGGATGTCTACAGTTAAAAACAAAATAGAAGAAATTGAATCATCTCAAGAAATAACTGCAAAAGAAAAAAATCTTTTGACTGTTCTTGAAGTGGCTCTTGAAATGTATTCAAGAGGATATAAGTTTGAAAGAGTTGATTTGTACAAATCTGATAGTGACAAATTTTTAATAGGAGATGAAGGAATTATTCCACCTTTAAAATGTTTACAAGGTGTTGGTCAAACTGCTGCAAAAAATATAGCTATTGAAAGAAAAGCAGGAGAGTTTATTTCCGTAGAAGATTTTATGAATAGAGCTAAGGTGGGTAAGACAGTAGTTGAAGCGTTAAAAAGGCATAAATGTCTTGTAGGAATGCCAGAGAGCAATCAGCTTGATTTATTTAATATTTGATTTTTTATCTGAAGATGTTATAATATTAGTGACAATACTTATGATACCTGATAAAGTAAAGAGTGGGAGTGCCCACTCTTTACTTTATTTAAACTAAAAACAATAAGTATAAATAAATATATTTATGAAAAAATAGGATTAAGCCTTATATTCATGTATCAATATTTAGTTAAAAAATATATACAAGTGATATAAGTAAATGAAAATCATGGAGGTGAAATTGTGAGAAAGAAAGATATAATTAGTTTAATATATAAAATTAGTGAATCTAAAATAAAAGAGTTTGGATATGAATTAGTTGATGTAGAGTTTGTTAAAGAGGGAAAGAATCATTTTTTAAGAGTATTTGTTGATAAACCTGGTGGTATAACAATAGACGATTGTCAAAATGTAAGTGAATTTATAAGCAATTCATTAGATGAACATGATCCTATTAATATTCCTTATTATTTAGAGGTTTCATCTCCAGGTCTTGATAGGCCATTTAAAACTGATAAGGATTTTAATAGGAATTTAGGAGAGATTGTGGAAGTTAGTCTATATAAGAATTTCAAGGAAAAGAAGAACTATATTGGGGAATTATTATCTTTTAATAAAGATATGATAAAAATAATTGATTCTGATTTAGGAGAAATTGAAATTCCTAGAGAGATTATATCTAAGATTAATTTAGCTGTTATATTTTGAGGGAGGTTTTGAAAAAAATGAAAGCCGAGTTTATACAGGCACTTGAGGAAATAGAGAAAGAAAAGGGCATATCTAAAGATACTATATTTGATGCTTTAGAATCTGCATTGATATCAGGATATAAGAAAAACTTTGGTTCTTCTCAAAATGTAGAAGTTGAAATAGATAAAAATACAGGTTCAGTAAAAGTATATGCAAATAAAACCGTAGTGGAGAATGTGTCTAATAAATTGTTAGAAATAGGTTTAGAAGAAGCACAAGAAATTGATAGCAAATATGAAATTGATGATATAGTTAAAATAGAAGTTACACCTAAGAACTTTGGAAGAATTGCAGCTCAAACCTCTAAACAAGTGGTAATGCAGAAGATAAAAGAAGCAGAGAGAGAAGTTGTATATGAAGAGTTTGTAAATAGGGAAAATGAAATAGTTACTGGAATGATACAAAGAATAAGTAAAAATATGGTTTATATAGATCTGGGTAAGACAGAGGGAGTTTTACCACCTTCAGAACAGATTGAAGGTGAAAGATATGAGCAAGGAGATAGAATAAAAGTTTATATTTTAGAGGTGAAAAAAACAACTAAGGGTCCACAAATAGTCCTTTCAAGATCCCATCCTGGTTTGGTAAAAAGACTTTTTGAATTAGAAGTTCCAGAAATTCATGATGGAGTAGTAGATGTTTATGCAATATCTAGAGAAGCTGGCTCTAGAACAAAAATTGCAGTTTATTCTAAAGATGACAATGTAGATCCAGTAGGAGCTTGCGTAGGATTTAAAGGAAGCAGAGTTAAGGCAATAGTTGAGGAGTTAAATGGAGAAAAGATAGATATAGTTATATGGAATAAAGATATGGAGAAATTTATTGCTAATAGTTTAAGCCCTTCACAAGTTTTAATGGTAGATGTAGATGAAAGAGAGAAATCAGCACTAGTTGTAGTTCCAGATTATCAATTGTCCTTGGCCATAGGTAAGGAGGGACAAAACGCCAGGCTTGCAGCAAAACTTACAAACTGGAAAATAGATATTAAAAGTGAGAGTCAATATGAAACAGAAATTAAAGAGTAGGGTGATTTAATTGAAAAAAAGAAAACTGCCTTTAAGAAAATGTATAGTTTGTGGTCAAAAAAGAATAAAAAAAGATCTAATAAGAGTAGTTAAAAATAAAGAAAAAGGTGTAATGGTAGACTCAACGGGTAGAATTAATGGAAGAGGAGCTTATATTTGCAATAATATAGATTGCTTAGATAATTTAGAAAAGAATAAAAAACTTTCTAAAATATTAGAAACTGAAATTCCAGAAGAAATATATAATGAGTTAGCATATATAATTTCTAAAAAAGATAATGAACATTAGATATAGAGTCACCTTTAAATAATTTGGGGGGTGTATAGTTTGACAAAAATTAGAGTATATGAATTAGCAAAGGAATTAAATATAACTAGTAAAGAGTTAATAAAAAGAATTTCTGATTTAGATTTGGATATAAATAGCCATATGAGTACTGTGGAAAAAGAAGAGGCAGAACTAATAAAAGAATTATTAGGGTCAGAAGTGGATTCAAATGAAAAAAATGTAAAGGAAGATGATAATATAGAAGATATTGAGGCAATAGAAATAGAGGAAAATATAGTAGTTAAAGACCTAGCAGAAAAACTAGATGTTACTCCTAGTGAAGTTATTACTAAACTTATACCATTGGGAATTATGGCAAATCAAAATCAAGCTATAGATTTTGATACTGCTAGTATTGTAGCTGAGGAATTTGGAGTTTCTATAAAGCCTATTGATATTGAAAAAGATAGTGAAGATATTGGAATCGATCTAGATTTTGAAGATGATTCAAAAGATTTAAAACCTAGACCACCTATAGTAACAGTTATGGGACATGTAGATCATGGAAAAACTTCCTTGTTAGATGCTATTAGAAAGACTGCTGTTACTGAGAGAGAAGCTGGTGGAATTACTCAACATATTGGAGCTTCTACCATAAGAATAGGTAAGGAAAAAATTGTGTTTTTAGATACTCCAGGGCATGAAGCTTTTACGACTATGAGAGCAAGAGGTGCACAGGTAACTGATATAGCTATTTTAGTAGTTGCTGCAGATGATGGAGTTATGCCTCAAACTGTTGAAGCAATAAACCATGCTAAAGCTGCAGAAGTACCTATAGTAGTTGCAATAAATAAAATAGATAAACCTACTGCAAATCCAGATAGAATAAAACAAGAGTTAGTAGAATATGGTTTAGTTTCAGAAGACTGGGGAGGAGACACTATATGTGTTCCAGTTTCAGCTCGAAATAATGAAGGAATTGACGAGTTATTAGAAATGGTACTATTAGTTGCAGAGATGCAAGAGTTGAAAGCAAACCCAGATAGAAAAGCTGTAGGGATAATAGTAGAAGCAGAATTAGATAAAGGAAAGGGACCAGTAGCTACTGCTTTAGTTCAGAAAGGTACTTTAAGAGTAGGAGACGTAGTAGTTTCAGGGACATCTCATGGAAGAGTAAGGGCTATGATAGATGATAAAGGAAAAAGAGTTAAAAAAGCTACTCCTTCCATACCAGTTATGATATTAGGCTTGTCTGAAGTGCCAGAAGCTGGTGAATATATATATGTAGTAGATAATGAGAAGAAAGCAAGACATTATACTGAAATAAGGAAAGAAAAAATAAGAGAAGAGCAGATGAAAGCTTCTCAGAAAGTTTCTCTTGATGATCTTTTTGAACAAATACAATCAGGTGAAGTTAAAGAATTAAATGTAATAATAAAAGCAGATGTAAAGGGATCTGTAGAGGCAGTAAAACAATCTTTAGCTAAGTTAGAAACTGAAGAAGTTAGGGTAAATATTATACATGGTGGCGTAGGTGGAATAACAGAAAGTGATGTTATGCTAGCTTCGGCTTCAAATGCTATCATAATAGGCTTTAATGTAAGACCAACTTTAACTGCCATAGATATATCTAAAAGAGAAAGCGTAGATATAAGAACTTATAGAGTTATATATGACGCTATAGAAGATATAGAGTCTGCAATGAGAGGACTATTAGATCCTGATATAGTAGAAGAAGCTATAGGAAGAGCAGAAATAAGAGCTACCTTTAAAGTACCTAATGTAGGAATGGTTGCTGGCATTTATGTCTTACAAGGGAAGATAACCAGAAGTTCTAAAGTAAGATTATTAAGAGAAGATGTAGTAATTTATGAAGGAGATATTTCATCTTTAAAACGTTTCAAGGATGATGTTAGAGAAGTTCAATCAGGTTATGAAGGTGGGTTAAGTCTTGAAAACTATAATGATATAAAAGAAGGGGATATTGTAGAAGCGTATATTTTAAAAGAGGTAAAGAGATAGGAGTGTATTCTTTATGAATAATAAAAGAATAAATAGAATTTCAGAAGAGGTAAAAAAAGCACTTTCGTATATAATATCTAATGATCTAAAGGATCCTAGAATATCTCCAATGACAAGTGTAACTCATGTAGATGTTACAGGGGATTTGAGATATGCCAAAGTTTATATTAGTGTATTAGGAAATGAAAGAGAAAAAGATAATACAATAAAAGGATTAGAAAGTGCTAAAGGATTTATAAGAAATGAAATAGGAGATAAAGTGGACTTACGATATATCCCAGAACCAATTTTTCAATTAGATGAATCTATTGAACGAGGTATATATATGTCAAAGCTTATAGATAAAGTAAATAAAAAGGATAAAAGAGGGAGTACAGATGAATAGAGAATTAAATCTGTTAATAGATGAGTTTATTGATTTAATTAAATCAAGTAATAATATTTACTTGGCTAGCCATGTTCAGCCAGATGGAGATAATATAGGATCTTTGCTGGCTTTAGGCAGGGCTCTTGAAAAAATGAATAAAGACATAAATATAGTAAAAGTTGATAGTATTCCAAAAAATTTTCAATTTTTACCTAATATGCATTTTTTTCAAGAGCCAAATATTGATGAAGACATAGATCTTTTTATTGCTTTAGATAGTGGTGATATGGAAAGATTGGGTGTAGCAAAAGAAATAGCTTTAAAATCAAAAAAAATAGTTAATATAGATCATCATATAACTAATAATAATTTTGGAGATTTAAATATTGTTTCCCCATTAGCTAGTTCTACTGGGGAGATAGTATACCATATTATAAAAGAAATGAATATAGATATAGATGAAGATATAGCTACATGTATTTATGTGGCCATAAGTACAGATACAGGAAGCTTTATGTATGATAGTACTACTATGGAAACTCACTTAATTGCAGCAGATTTATTAGATAAAAATATTGATTTAAATAAAATTATTGTAAATATATATCAAAGTAAGACTTTAGAAAAAACCAAACTTTTTATTAAATCATTAAACACTTTAAAAATATTTAAAAATGGAAAAATTGCTATAGTAAAAACAACTCAAAAAATGTTAAATGATTGTGGGGCAAGTATAGAAGACGCAGAAGGTTTAGTTTCTTTCATTAGGGATATTGAGGGAGTAGAAGTAGCCTGTATACTGAAAGAAATAGATAAAAAAGAGATAAAGATTAGCTTAAGATCTAAAAAGGAAGTTGATGTTTCCAAAATTAGTTTAAAATTTAATGGAGGAGGACATAAAAGAGCTGCAGGTTGTACAATATATGAAAATATAGATGATGCAAAAAAGATTATATTAAAAGAAATATATAATTATATTTAAGGTGATGTTATGGACGGTGTTTTTAATATTTTTAAACCTAAGGGTTTATCTTCTCATGATATCGTTAGAGAAGTTAGAAAAATATTGGGTATAAGAAAAGTAGGACATACAGGTACATTAGATCCAAATGCTAGTGGAGTATTGCCTATATGCGTAGGTAAAGCTACAAGAACTAGTGAATATCTATTAGACTCAAATAAAACATATATTGCTGAGCTTACATTAGGATATGAAACTGATACTCAAGATGAAGATGGAAAAGTTTTAAAACAATCTGATAAAATTGTATCTAAAACAGATATTATTAGAATCTTTGAGTTTTTTAAAGGGGAAGTATATCAACTTCCTCCTATGTACTCAGCTCTAAAATATAAGGGAAAAAAGCTATATGAGTTAGCTAGAGAAGGAATAGAAGTAGAAAGAAAAAAAAGAAAGGTATACATATATGATATGGACATATTAAATATAGAAAATAATAAGATATTATTTAGAGTTAAATGTTCTAGAGGAACATATGTAAGAACCTTATGTAATGATATAGGGAGAATGCTAGGCACCTATGGATATATGTCCTATTTAATGAGAGAAGAGGTTTATCCTTTTAATATAGAGGAAGCCATTAGTTTAGAAACTCTTTTTATTAAAAATGCAAATAAAGAGATTGAGGATATTTTAATACCTATGGACTATGGATTAAAATGCTTTAAGTCTTTTGATTTTCCACCATATCTTTGGAAAAAACTTTCTAATGGTGAAAAAATTAAATTAAATAATCTAGATATATTTAAAGATGTTGAAATAGAAGAAAATTTACGTATTTATTGTAAAGACACTTTTATAGGTATTGGAAAAATTACAAATAAAAATAAAGAATTAATTTTTAAAATGGATAAAGTATTATTATAAAGGTGATAAAATATGGAAATAGTAAATTATGAAAAAAATGAGATGGTTAAAGAAAAAACAGCTGTAGCCTTAGGCAATTTTGATGGGTTGCATATAGGTCATCAAAAGCTAATTAAAACAATGGTTAGTAAAGGACGAGAAAAAAAACTTAAAAGTTCAGTATTGCTTTTTAAAACACATACTAAGAGTATAATACGTGGAAATAAGAGGCCTAAATTGCTAACTTCTAATAATCAAAAGATCTCCTTATTAGAATCTATTGGGGTTGAAATGATCTATTCAATGAATTTTAATAAAGACATAATGCAACTTAGTCCAAGACAATTTGTAGAAGATATATTAGTAGATAAATTGAATGTTAAACTTGTAGTAGTAGGCTTTAACTATAGATTTGGACATAAGGCTCAGGGAGATAGTGCTTGTTTAAAGAAATTAGGAAAAGAGTTTGGTTTTGAAGTTATAGTAGTAGAGCCAGTATATGGTGAAGAGTTAATTATAAGCAGTACTTTGATAAGAGAATTACTAAGTGAAGGAAATATTGAGAAAGCTAATAAATTTTTAGGTAGACCTTATGAAATGGAAGGAGAAGTAGTAGAAGGAAATAAAAGAGGAAAAGGACTAGGTTTTCCTACGGCAAATATTAAATTAGATAAAGGTTATTTAGTACCTAAATTTGGTGTATATAAATCTATTACTATTGTTGATGGAAAGAAATATTTAAGCTTGACAAATGTAGGGAAAAATCCTACTTTTAATGACGATGATGTTAGTGTAGAAAGCTATATATTAAATTTTAATAATAATATATATGGCAAAAAAATTAGTGTGAAATTTATAGATTTTATTAGAGAAGAGATAAAGTTTAATACAAGAGAAGAGCTCATAGCTCAAATGCTTAAAGATGTAGATAATATAAAAAGAATTTAATAATGTTTACATTCCAATAAGTATATGATAAAATTAACTTAGTCTTGGTTACCTCCAGCTAAGTATATCGTATCCTCGACGATACACTTAGCTGGAGGCGAATAAAATTAATGAGGAGGTGCTTTAAATGGCATTGACAAAGGAAGAAAAGGCTAAAATTATAGAAGAATACAAAGTACATGAAGGTGATACAGGCTCACCAGAAGTCCAAATTGCTATGTTGACTTATAGAATAAATACTTTAAATGAACATCTTAAAAATCATAAAAAAGATTTTCATTCAAGAAGAGGTTTGTTAAAGATGGTTGGGCAAAGAAGAGGGTTATTAAATTATTTGAAAAACTCAGATATAGAAAGATACCGTAATCTTATTGAAAGGTTGCATATAAGAGGATAGAATAGAGCGGGGACTCCCGCTCTATTGATTTATTAGACTTAAACTTTATTTATTATTTAATATAGTTTTTTTTATTGAATTCAGGTTATAATATCTATTATTAATAGTTATTATACAAAAATAAAAGGAGGTAAAACATGGAGAAAGTTTTTGAATATGATTTAGCAGGTAGAAAATTATCTGTGACTATAGGAAAAGTTGCAGAACAAGCAAATGGTGCCTGCATTGTTAGATATGGTGATACTGTTGTTTTAGTAACAGCCACTGCATCTAAGGAACCTAGGGAAGGAATAGATTTTTTTCCACTAAGTGTTGATTTTGAAGAAAGGCTTTATTCAGTTGGTAAGATACCAGGTGGGTTTATAAAAAGAGAAGGAAGGCCAAGTGAAAAGGCTATTTTAACTTCAAGACTTATTGATAGACCTATAAGACCATTGTTTCCAAAAGGGTACAGAAATGATGTACAAGTTATTGCAACAGTATTATCTACAGATCAGGATTGCACTCCTGATATTATTGCAATGATAGGCTCTTCAATAGCCCTTACAATATCTGATATTCCATTTGCTGGACCAACAGGCTCTGTATTAGTAGGTTTAGTAGATGATAATATAGTTATCAATCCTACTAGTGATGAAAGAGATAAATCTGACTTACATTTAGTAGTTTCAGGTACTAAGGAAGCTGTAATGATGGTTGAAGCCGGGGCAAATGAAGTATCTGAAAAAACTATGCTAGATTGCATAATAACTGCACATGAGCACATAAAAGGTATATGTGATTTTATAGAGGAAATTAGAGAAGAAATAGGAAAAGAAAAATTAGAGTACGAAGTTTTCAAACCTGAAGAGGAAATAGAGAATGAAGTAAGAGATTTTACTGTAGAAAAAATAGTGAAAGCTATTCAATCTACTGATAAGCAAATACGAGAAGAAAATATGGATAAGGTCAAAGAGGAAATCTTTAAACATTTTCTAGAAAAATATCCTGACCATGAAAAAGATATAGATGCGATTATAGGCGAAATAACAAAAGAAGAAGTACGAAGAATGATATTAGAAAAAGGTATTAGACCAGACAATAGAAAAATTGATGAAATACGACCAATATCTATTGATGTAGGAATATTACCTAGAACACATGGTTCTGGATTATTTACAAGAGGGCAAACTCAAGCCCTTACTATTGCTACATTGGGTGCATCAAGCGATGTACAAATAATCGATGGTATAAGTGAAGAAGAATCTAAAAGATATATGCATCATTATAATTTTCCTCCATATAGCGTTGGAGAAACAAGAATGCTTAGAGGTCCTGGTAGAAGAGAAATTGGACATGGGGCTTTAGCAGAGAGAGCTCTAGAGCCAGTTATTCCTTCAGAAGAGGACTTTCCATATACAATTAGATTAGTATCTGAAATATTAAGCTCTAATGGTTCTTCATCTCAAGCTAGTGTGTGCGGAAGCACTTTAGCATTATTAGATGCAGGAGTGCCTATAAAAGCACCTGTTGCAGGAATAGCTATGGGACTTATGAAATCAGAGGATAAAGTTGTGATCTTATCTGATATTCAAGGTTTAGAGGACTTTTTAGGAGATATGGACTTTAAAGTTGCAGGCACTGAAAAAGGTATTACAGCTATTCAAATGGATATAAAGATAGCTGGAATTGGAAGAGATATTTTAGAGGAGGCATTAGAAAGAGCAAGAACAGGTAGATTATTTATATTAAATAAAATGTTATCAGTAATTTCTGAACCAAGAGAAGAGTTATCTCCTTATGCACCAAGAATATTTACTATGCAAGTAAGTCCAGATAAAATAAGGGATGTAATAGGACCTGGAGGAAAAGTTATTAATAAAATTATAGAAGAAACAGATGTTAAAATAGATATTGATGAAAAAGGCAAAGTTTTTATAGCTGCTGATGATGAAGAAAAGGGAAACAGAGCTATGGAAATGGTTAACAAGGCTGTAAAAGATGTAGAAGTAGGAGAGACATATCTAGGTAAAGTAACGAGAATAGCCCCATTTGGAGCTTTTGTAGAAATATTAAATGGTAAAGAAGGGCTAGTTCATATATCCAATATTGCAAGAGAAAGAATAAATAAAGTAGAGGATGTACTATCTATTGGAGATAAAATACTTGTAAAAGTAATAGAGATAGATAACCAAGGAAGAATAAATTTATCTAGAAAAGCCACTCTACCAAAAGATGAAGACGAAAAAGGAAAAGAAGATAAAAAGAATAAAAGAAAATAAGAGCATGAACCTAGGGATGGTTCATGTTTTTTCATCATAAAATATCATAATAAATCTTATCATAATTGATATAGCATATATTAATATAAATTTGAATAGAATATAACAAAACCTAGTTTATAAAAGGAGGTAAATTATGAAAATTTTTTATATAAATAAAAGAAAATTATATATGATTATTACATTATTATGTATAATAATAGTTTTTATAATATTCTATAATGTATATTATAAAAACTCAGAAGAAACTTTTAAAGAAGATGTATTTTATAAAGGAAATACAAATGAAAATATTATAGCCTTTGCTTGTAATGTAGATTGGGGCAATGAATATATACCTGAAATGCTTTCTATTTTTGAAGAAGAAGAAATTAAAATAACTTATTTTGTAACTGGTAAATGGGCAGAAAAAAATAAGGATTTGTTAAAGGAAATATATTCTCATGATCATGAAATTGGAAATCATGGTTATTCCCATGAGAATTATGGAGAGTTAGGATATGAAGCTAACATGGAAGGAATTAAAAAATGTCATGAAGTTTTAAATGAAACATTAGATATAGAATGTAAATATTTTGCACCACCATCAGGTTCTTTTAATGATAATACGATTAAAGCGGCAAAAGATTTAAATTATGATATAATTATGTGGAGTATTGATACTATAGACTGGAGAGATGATAGTACAGAGGATAAAATTATAAACAGAGTATTGACTCAGGCAGAAAAATCCACTATAGTTTTAATGCATCCTACAGAAGAAACTATAAAAGCGCTACCTACAATTATTAAGTCATTAAAAAAGGAAGGATATTCCATTGGAAAGGTTAATCAAATTATAAAATAATTTCACTATATTTATTAATTTATTAAAAAATGATACTGAGGTGATAAAAATGAAAGTTAAAATAATTAACAAAAGTTCTTTTTCTCTCCCTGAATACAAAACAGAGGGATCAGCAGGTATGGACCTATATGCTAATATTGAAAAACCAAAGATTTTAAGACCTTTAGAAAGAGCTTTGATTCCTACAGGTATTTTTCTTTCCATTCCTTTTGGGTGCGAGGGACAAGTTAGACCTAGAAGTGGACTAGCTTTAAAGCATGGTATAACCTTAGCCAATGCAATAGGTACTATAGATAGTGATTATAGAGGTGAAATCAAAGTTATATTGATTAATTTAAGTAATGAAGATTTTGTTATAGATAAAGGCGATAGAATAGCTCAATTAATTTTTGTTAAATATGAAAAAGCTGATTTTGTAGAAGTAAATTCCTTAGATAACACAGAAAGAGGTCAGGGAGGCTTTGGACATACAGGATATTAGAAATTATAACAAAGCATATCATAGATGATACATTCATATATTATAAAAAAACAATAAAATAAAGTAAAAATAAATTTGTGCTTGGAGGAATTTAAATGTTGTTAAGCGAATTAGGAGGAAAAGAAATTGTAAATTTAAACGATGGTGGAAGATTAGGAATGATTGCAGATTCAGACGTGATAATAGATATAAACACTGGGAAAATTATATCCTTATTACTACCAGATAAAAGAGTACAATTTAAGTTATTTGGAGAAAAAGAAGAGATAGAAATACCTTGGAATTCAATAAAAAAAATAGGAGATGACATGATAATAGTGGAAATAGAAGATTATTGAAAAGTCACAAACTTTTAGCTAATCCATATTATAAAACTAAAGGTGAATAAAAATTAGAGGTGAAGGTTGTAATGAATACAATAATTCAGAAATATGGCGGAACTTCTGTAGCAACAAAAGAAAGTAGAAAACAAGTTGTGGCTAAAATAGTGGAAAAGCATAATGAAAATTATAATGTAGTTGTAGTAGTATCCGCAATTGGAAGAAAAGGAAATCCTTATTCTACTGATTCATTAATTGATTTAATAAATAAAAATTTTATATCTAGTAGAGAATTAGATATGATTTTATCTTGTGGAGAAATTATTTCAGCGGTAGTATTGGCTAATGCATTAAGTGAAGAAGGATATAAGTCTATAGTATATACAGGATATCAAGCTGGAATTAAAACTACTAAAAATTTTGGCAAAGCCGAAATTATAAAAATTGAACCTGACAAAATAAATAATAGTTTAAATAAAGGTTATATAGTAATAGTCGCTGGCTTTCAAGGGGCTACTGAAGATGGTGAAATTACTACCTTAGGCAGAGGAGGTAGTGATATAACAGCTATAGCATTAGGTAAAGCTTTAAATAGCAAATTGGTGGAAATTTATTCTGATGTGGATGGGATAATGACTGCAGATCCAAATATTGTACCAGATGCTCGTTCTTTAGAATCTATGGGATATTCTGAGGTATATCAATTAGCTGAAGATGGTGCAAAAGTAATACACCCAAAAGCTGTAGAATTAGCTCAAAAATATAATATTCCCATAAAAATAAAAAATACTTTTTCAAATAAACAGGGTACCACAATAGAGAGTACTGAAACATTAATTTTAAATGGCAAAAAAGATTTTAAAAATGAAAAAATTATTACTGCTATTACTTATAAAAAGGGTAGAGTGCAAGTAATAATACGTATTGATGAAGAATCAGATGATACTGAAAAATTAATGGAACAATTAACCTTTCATAATATAAGTATTGATCTTATAAATTTTTTTATTGATAAAAAAGTTTTCACTATTAACGAAGAAGATTTAAATATAGTTGAAAAAATATTAGTTAAAGGGGACTATAATTATGAACTAATCAAAAATTGTTGTAAGCTAAGTGCCATAGGCTATAAGATGCAAGGAGTTCCAGGTGTGATGGGTAGAATAGTTAAGTCTCTATCTAGAGAAAACATAAGGATATTACAAACTTCAGACTCTCATAGTACTATCTGGTGTTTGATAAAAGAAAAAGATACAAATAAAGCTTTAACCGCTCTTCACAAAGAATTTAAGCTATATGAATAAAAAAGCATGATTATCCTTATATAAGGATAATCATGCTTTTTTAAAATAAATTTCTTGTTTTAGCATATTTTTTAATAAAGAGTAGAAACTAAAAAAAGAAACTATTGAAGAGTAAATGGAGGTAATATTTTAATGGGATTTTTAGATTTAAATAATAATGGTGAAAATGAAGAGAATCAAAATAATGAAATTGAAAGTCTTATAGAACTAGGTACTGAAAAGAAGTCAAACAGTAAAAATATTCCAAAAGACATACAATTTTTAACAATAATAGGTGAAATTGAAGGACACACAGTTTCACCTCCTCAAAAAAAAGCTACAAAATACGAACATATAATTCCTCTTCTGATTTCAGCTATGGAAGATCCTAATATCAAAGGTATATTTATTATATTAAATACAATAGGCGGAGATGTAGAAGCAGGCCTGGCATTAGCAGAAATGATAAATAGTATTGATAAGCCAAAGGTATCTTTAGTATTAGGAGGAGGGCATAGTATAGGTGTACCATTAGCTACTGCAACGGATTATTCATTTATAGTTCCTTCCGCTTCTATGACTATTCATCCAATACGAACCACAGGATTAGTAATAAGCGGCCCTCAAACTTTTAGATATTTTGAAAAAATGCAGCAGAGAATTATAAATTTCATATTAAGAACATCAAAGGTTGATAAAAAAGTTTTAATGGAATTAATGTATGCAACTGATGAAATTGCAAATGATGTAGGAACTATACTCATAGGCCAAGAAGCAGTAGATTGTGGTTTAATAGATAAAGTTGGCGGATTTAGTGAAGCTATGAAAAAGCTTAAAACTCTCTTTTGAATCTCATTAAATAATGCATATAGTATAACTAACTAAATTATGCTATAATAACATAGATAAACAGTTTTTTAAGGGGGGATTTTTTTGACATTTATACAAGCTATAATTTTAGGAATATTTCAAGGTGTTACTGAATTTTTACCAATTAGTAGTTCAGGGCATTTAGTAGTTTTGCAACATTTTTTTGGTATCAAAGAGGGAAATTTATTTTTTACTGAAATGCTTCATTTTGGTACATTAATTTCTATTTTTATCGTGTACTTTAATGATATTATAAAGATAATAATTGAATTCTTTAGAATGCTAGGACAAGGTATAAAAAACAAGAAATTTAAAATTACTAATATATACCAAAAAATGGCTATCTTAATAATTATTGGTAGTATACCTACAGCCATAATAGGTCTAGTGTTTAAAGATAGTTTTGAAAAGCTATATAGTTCTATATCGGCAATTAGCATTGCTTTTCTAATTACAGGATTTATATTATGGTTTGTTGATAAAAAAGCTAGAGGTAATAAGGATGTAAAAGATATGAGTTTATTTGATTCCATACTAATAGGAGTTTTTCAAGGAGCGGCTATAGCACCTGGCATATCTAGATCTGGTTCTACTATAGCAGGAGGATTATTTAGAGGCTTAAATAGAAAATTAGCAACAGAGTTTTCTTTTTTACTTGCATTACCAGCAACTTTTGGTGCTGGACTATTAGGCATAAAGGAAGTAATAGATACTGGAAGCAAAGCACATTTTTCTGCTCCATTATTATTAGGAGTTGTTATTTCTACTGTTGTAGGAGTTATTTCAATAAAAATTTTAATTAAATTATTAGAAAATGAAAAACTATATTATTTTTCTTATTATCTATGGGCTTTAGGAATAATATTATTATTTACTCAGATGTTTTAAATAAATAGAGATTTTAAAATCATCTGTAGAAATAATTCTAGAGGTGGTTAAGTTGAAAAAGAAGAAGAAAGAATTTAATAGAGAAGTAACAGGTCTTATTATAATATCTATGGGAATGCTCTCTGTTTTAAGTTTGTTAAGTGATAAAATGGGGATAATAGGAAAGCTCTTAAGAGACACATATCTTGCCTTAATGGGATTTGGAGGCTATATATTTCCATTAGTTATTATATTTACTGGAGTATTATTTATTATAAATAAAGTAGATATAGCAAAAGATAAAAAAACGATATTCCTATTGATAATATTTTTGTCTTTTATAACTATTTTAGATATTAGTAAAGTAAGAACAGATTCTTTTAGAGAACATATAAATCTAGCCTTTGAATATAGTAAAAGTGGCCTAGGTGGGGGAATTATAGGTGGTTTTTTTGGCTATCTTTCCTTTAAATTATTTGGCTCTTTAGGTTCTTATATAATATTTTTTATTATTGCATTGGTAAACTTTTTATTAATAACAGAAATAGAGATAAAAAATTTTTTCAAAAAAATAATTAAGGAAAATGAACCTTCTAAAACTAAAAAAGACAATAATACATTAAATATTATGAGGAAAAAAGAAAATACTAAATCTAATAAAAAGAAAGATGAAAAAATAAAAATATTTGATTATAACAATAATAAAAATTTCAACAAAGAAAATTTTAACAAAGTTAAAAAGAAAAACATAAACTTTAATGAAGAGTCTACAAATACTTATAATTTTCCACATTTGGATTTATTGAAAGATAGACGAAGTGAAAAAAGTTCTAATGATAGAAAAGAAGTTCTATCAAATGCAAAAAAAATAGAAGAAACGATGGAGAACTTTGGTATTAAAGCAGAAATTGTCCAAATAAGTAAAGGACCTACTATTACTTGTTATGAGCTACAACCTGCTCCAGGAGTTAAAGTGAGTAAAATAGTAAATTTATCTAATGATATAGCTTTAAACTTAGCTACATCTGATGTAAGAATAGAGGCCCCCATACCAGGAAAAGCAGCAGTAGGTATAGAAGTGCCTAATAAAAATAAATTGAGTGTACCCTTAAAAGAAATTTTAATGTCAGAGGATTATAAGAATATTAATACAAAAACACCTTTAGCTTTAGGAAAAGATATATCAGGGAAACCAATAATAACTAATATGGAAAAAATGCCTCATTTATTAATTGCTGGGGCTACAGGTTCAGGGAAAAGTGTTTGCATAAATACTATTATTATGAGTATATTATATAAATCTAGCCCTGAAGATGTGAAATTAATTTTAATTGATCCTAAAGTAGTAGAGTTAAATATATATAATGGAATTCCTCACTTGTTAATTCCGGTGGTAACAGATGCTAAAAAGGCTAGAAATGCATTAAGTTGGTCTGTAGAAGAAATGACTAGAAGATATAAAATTTTTGCTCAAAATAATGTAAGAGATATCCATAGTTATAATAACAAAATTAAAAATAATAAAGAAAGTGAGTCTGAAGTTTTACCTCAGATAGTTATAATTATTGATGAATTAGCAGATTTAATGATGGTATCTGCTCAAGAAATAGAAGATTATATCTGTAGATTGGCACAAATGGCTAGAGCTGCTGGAATGTATTTAATTGTAGCAACTCAAAGGCCTTCAGTAGATGTAATTACTGGTACTATAAAAGCTAATATACCATCTAGAATTTCTTTTGCAGTTACGTCTCAGGCAGATTCCAGAACTATTTTAGATATGGGCGGAGCAGAAAAATTATTAGGTAAAGGAGATATGCTTTTCTATCCTTCTAATTTTTCTAAACCATTAAGAGTGCAAGGTGCTTTTGTTGATGATGAGGAGGTTGTGGAAGTAGTTAAATTTTTAAAAGAACAGAAAAGTGTAGAATATGATGAAGAAATAATAGATTCTATGGAAAATAAATCTATCATTGACAAAGACAAAGAAAACGAAGATGAACTACTTCCTGAAGCTATAAATTTAGTTATAGAGGAAGATCAAGCTTCCATATCACTCCTTCAACGAAAATTACGTATTGGATATGCAAGGGCTGCACGTCTTATAGATGAAATGGAAGAGAGAGGAATAGTCGGTGGACATGAAGGCAGTAAACCTAGAAAAGTGTTAATTGACAAAGAAACTTTTAATTCAGAATAAAGAGGTGTTCATAGTTGGATACAAAAAACATAGCTATAATTACTTTAGGATGTTCAAAGAATGAAATAGATTCGGATTTAATGACAAGTATTTTACTTAATAAGGGATATTATATTACTGATGAATTAAATAAAGCAGATGTGATAGTTATAAATACCTGTGGATTCATTAATGATGCAAAAGAAGAATCAATAGAAATTATTTGGGAAATGTGTAAATACAAAGAATATGGTCGTTGTAAATATATTGTATTGGCAGGTTGTTTAGCAGAAAGATACTGGAAAGAATTGATGGATGAAATAAAATATGTAGACGGAATTATAGGTACAGGAAATATAAAAGAGATAGTAAATTTAATAGAGGAATTAGAAAGAAAAAATAAAGTTATAAAAGTAGGAAATATAAATAGTGAATATGTAGAAAAACCTAAAAGAAGAGATTTTAATCATACTGCCTATGTTAAAATCTCTGAAGGTTGCAATAACAATTGTTCCTATTGTATAATACCAAAACTTCGTGGCAAATACAGAAGTAGAAAAATAGAGGATATTATTTCAGAAGTTGAATATTTGGCAGATGAAGGTGTCAAAGAAATAATACTTATTGCACAGAATACAACAGATTATGGAATAGATTTATATGGTGAGTATAAATTACCTCATTTATTAGAGAAATTAAATAAAATAAAAAAAATAAATTGGATTAGACTTTTATATATGTATCCTGATAATTTTAATGATAATTTTATAAAAGCTATTAAAGAAAATGATAAGGTAGTAAAGTATTTAGATATACCTATTCAGCATATGAGTGATAAAGTTTTAAAAAATATGAATAGAAAAACTACTAAAAAAGATATTACAAATTTAATAAGTAAATTAAGAAATGAAATTCCAGAAATAGTTATTAGAACTACAATTATAGTTGGATTTCCTGGGGAGACATTAGAACAATTTAATGAATTATATCAATCTGTTGAAGAAAATAAATTTGATAGATTAGGTGTCTTTACTTATTCTAGAGAAGAAGGGACAAGTGCATATAATTTCAAAGATCAAATAGATGAAGAAACAAAAAAATATAGAAAAGACAAAATAATGGAACTGCAAAAAGAAATATCTTTAAAAAGAAATAAAGAAAAACTAGGTAAAATATATACTGTTTTAGTGGAAGAAGAAATAGAATCAGGTACATATATTGGTAGAACTTATATGGATAGTCCTGAAATAGATGGTCTTGTTTATTTTAATAGTAGTGATAAAGTAGAAATAGGAAGTTTTATAAAGGTAAGAATTGTTGATTATTTAGAGTATGATTTAATGGGGGCGATTATAGGTGAATCTGGCCAACAAGATAACACTTTTTAGAGTTGTTTTAATTCCTATTTTCATGTTTTTCTTACTTTCCAATATTAGTAATGGTCAATATATAGCTGCAGCAATTTTTATAATAGCATCACTTACTGATACATTAGATGGATATATAGCTAGAAGCAGAAATCAAGTGACTAACTTTGGTAAATTTATGGATCCGTTAGCTGATAAATTATTGGTTTCTGCAGCTTTAATATCTTTAGTAGAATTAAAAAGAGTACCAGCTTGGATGGTTGTAGTTATCATTGCAAGAGAATTTGCAATTACAGGTTTAAGAGTTATTGCAGCTTCAGAAGGAGTTACTATTGCAGCAAGTAGTTTAGGAAAAATAAAAACAATCACTCAACTAGTAGCTGTAATAGCAATATTATTTAATATTCATCCTTTTGATACAATAATGCTTTATACAGCAGTGTTCTTTACTATATTATCAGGAATAGACTATATACGTAAAAATAAAAAAGTGTTACATTCTGGGGAAAGATAGACAGGAGTTGAAAACTTATGAAATCTGAAATTATTAGTGTTGGTAGTGAATTGCTTCTTGGAAATACTATAAATACTAATGCTACATTTATATCTATGAAATTAGCTGAATTGGGTATAGATATATTTTATCATACTGTTGTAGGAGATAATGCAAATAGGCTTAAAGATGTTACAAAACTGGCAATTAGCAGATCAGATTTAATTATTTATACAGGCGGCTTAGGACCAACTAAGGATGATTTAACAAAAGAAGTTGTTTCTGAAACTTTAGGTATTGAATTAGAACTTAATAATATTTATCTTAAAAATATAAAAGAATATTTTAAGAAAAAGAATGCTAAAATGACAGAGAATAATATAAAACAAGCTTATATACCTAAAGGAGGCAAAATTTTAAATAATGATATAGGAACAGCTCCTGGTGTTTTCTTAAATCGGAAAGGCAAGAAAATAGTGTTTCTGCCAGGACCTCCAAATGAAATGAAAACTATGTTTAATAATTATACAGTTCCATTATTAAAACAAGAAAATATTATAAAATCAAAAGTTATAAAAACTATGGGAATAGGAGAATCTTCTTTGGAGGAATTAATTAAAGATATTATTGCTAATCAATCTAACCCAACTATTGCTACTTATGCAAAACAAGGACAAGTAGAAATTAGGGTGACTGGAAAGGGCAGAAGTGAAAAAGAAGTTAACCAACTTATTAACCCTATAATAGATAAAATTAATAAAAAAGTAGGAAATTATATATATAGCTATAATGACGAGTCTATTGAAGAAGTTTTCTTTCAGTTATTAAAGAAGAATAACATGACAGTAGGATTTTGTGAATCATGTACTGGAGGTTTAGTATCTAGCAGATTTACAGCTCTAGCAGATGCATCTCAAGTTTTTGAAAGAGGAATAGTTGCTTATAGTAATAATTCTAAAATGGAAGAATTAAATGTAAATAAAGATACATTAGAAGCTCATGGACCTGTAAGTGAAGAAACTGCGAGAGAAATGGCTTTAGGACTATTGAACAAAAGTAATGTAGACATAGCTTTATCTACAACTGGAATAGCAGGACCAACTGGCGGAACCAAAACTAAACCTTTGGGTTTAGTTTATATTGGACTAGCAACTAAAAATGAAAACTATGCTATAAAAACTTTCTTTACTGGAGATAGAAACTCTATTCAAAGGAAAGCTGCAAATAAGGTATTTGCAGAAGGAAGAAAATATTTACTTAAAATTAATAATTGACTATACCACTAAAATAATGTAGAATAGTTATTATGAACTTGTGTTCTAATATTTGAAAGGTGGTGAATCCAGTTTAACTGGGTATAAATGGTTGAAAACACTGATAAGCAAAAGGCATTAAATAATGCTTTAAATCAAATAGAAAAACAGTTTGGTAAAGGTTCTATAATGAAATTAGGAGAAAATGCTCATATGAATATTGAGGTGATTCCAACTGGAGCTTTAGATTTAGATATAGCCTTAGGAATAGGAGGACTTCCTAAAGGGAGGGTGATAGAAGTATTTGGCCCTGAATCTTCTGGTAAGACTACAGTAGCTCTTCATGCTATAGCTGAATCACAAAAAAGAGGTGGTATTGCTGCTTTCATAGATGCTGAACATGCTTTAGATCCAACTTATGCAAAGAAACTAGGGGTAGATACTGAAAATTTAATTGTATCTCAGCCTGATACAGGAGAGCAAGCTTTAGAAATTGCAGAAGCTTTAGTAAGGAGTGGTGCTGTGGATATTGTAGTAGTTGACTCAGTTGCAGCATTAGTTCCAAAAGCAGAAATAGAGGGAGAAATGGGAGATAGTCATGTTGGATTACAAGCAAGGCTTATGTCTCAGGCTTTAAGAAAATTATCAGGCTCTATAAGTAAGTCTCAAACTATTGCTATATTTATAAATCAACTTAGAGAAAAAGTAGGAATTATGTTTGGAAATCCTGAAACTACTACGGGAGGTAGAGCTTTAAAGTTTTATTCTTCAGTAAGATTGGATGTAAGAAGAATAGAAGCTATAAAACAAGGTGATAATATAATAGGAAATCGTACTAGAGTAAGAGTTGTTAAAAATAAGGTAGCACCTCCTTTTAAGAAAGCAGAATTTGATATAATGTATGGGGAAGGTATATCTAAAGAAGGAAATATTTTAGATGTAGGAGTATCTTCTGATATTATAAATAAAGCTGGTTCTTGGTACAGTTATGGTGAGCATAGGTTAGGTCAAGGAAGAGAAAACTCTAAAGATTTTCTAAAAGAAAATCCTGAAATAGCTTTGGAAATAGAAAATAAAATTAGAGAAAAATATGGTTTAATAAATAAAAAAGATAAAAAAAACATTCAAGACGAAAGTAAGGATAAAAGTGAAAAAAAGAAAGAAAAAAATAAATAGAAGATAAAACCTCCTTATATTATATAAGGAGGTTTTATCTTAAAGGAGTGTTATATTTGAAAATACTATTCTTTACAGATACACATATAAGAGGAACTACTCCTGCAAATAGAAAAGATAATTTAGTTGATACCTTAGAGGAAAAATTTAATGAAGTATTGGATATATCAAATAAACACAATGTAGATTATATACTACATGGAGGGGATTTGTTTGATAGACCAGATGTTTCTATTTCCATTGTAAGTAGATTCGTTACCATTTTAAATAAATTTAAGATGCCAATTTATATAATCTGTGGTAATCATGACATATATGGACATAATCCAGATACAATAAATAGGACTATGCTAGGATTGTTTAATTCTATTGGTACAGTAAATTTAATAGATGAAAACCAAATTGTATTTTTAAAAAAAGATGATGTGACTGTACAACTAACAGGTCAGCCATATATATATAATATTGATGATAATAATAGTTTAAATAGATATATTATAAATGATGTAGATCCTAAAGCAGACTATTCAATTCATATGGTTCATGGTATGCTCTTAGATAAACCTTTTATAAAGGGAATTCCCTATACATTAATATATGATATAAAATCTACTAAAGCTGATATTACACTTTCTGGACATTATCATTCAGGATTTGGTATTATAAAATCAAATGATAAATACTTTGTGAACCCAGGAAGTTTGATCCGAATAACAAATAGTCTTAAAGAAATTGAAAGAATTCCTCAAGTAGTTTTAATTGATTTAAATGATGATATAAATATAAAACTTATTCCGTTGAAAACAGCATTACCTGGAGAAAAAATATTAGATAGAAAGAAAATTGAAACTTTTATATTTAAAAATGAGAGATTAGTCCAGTTTAAGCAATCTATAGATTCAACTGTCAGCTTTGAAAAATTGGATATTAATGAAGTATTATTAGAAGTTTCTACAGCTGAAGGAGTTGCAGAAAATGTAAAGGAAGAAGCTTTAAGAAGAATTGCATCCTCTCAAATGAAAGATTTAGGAGATGATTAGTATATGAAGTATATTAAGAAGGTTATTTTAGAAAACTTTCAATCCCATAAATATACGGAGTTAGAGTTTGATGAAAATTTAAATGTCATAGTTGGACCTTCAGATCAGGGCAAAAGTGCTATAATAAGAGGAATTAAATGGGCTCTTTTTAATGAACCTTCTGGAGACTTCTTTATAAGAGAAGGTGAAAGTGATTGTAGTGTAACAATACAATTTAATGATGGTATTAAAATTAAGAGATATAAAAGTAAAAATAAGAATTTATATTGTCTTTATGATAGCAGTGGAGAAGAACAGATTTTTGAAGGGTTTGGAAAAAATGTTCCTAAAGAAATAATTGATGCAACAAATATTAGAAAAGTATATTTAGATGGAAAACAGACAAACTCTATAAATATAAGCGATCAATTAGAAGGGCCTTTTTTACTGTCTGAAAAAACTAGTACAAGGGCAAATGCAATTGGAAGATTAGTTGGAGTTCATATAATTGATGATGCTGTTGGAGAGACTTTGAAAGATATAAGAAACTTAAATTTATCTAGACGGAATTTAACAAATCAATTAGACAAACTTGAAAATAATTTAAAAGAGTATAACTATCTTGAAGAATTAAAATCTACTGTAAAAAAATTGGACGAAATAAAAAATGAAATTAAACAATTAGAAGATAAGTCTATGAAATTAAAGAAAATAAGTATAGAATATAATAATATAGAAAAAGAAACAAAAGATTTGAAAAATCTAAGTATTAAATTAGAAAATATAAATACAGTAGAAAGCATTACTAATGATTTAAATATGAAAGTAAAAACATATAATTTTATTGATAATAGACGGAAATACTTATTCGATATTAATAAAAATATTTGTTATAATGAAAATATAGTGAATTCTTTAGAGAATTTACATAGAGTCAGTGAATTAGTTAAAGAATCAGAAGATAAGGTTATTAAAAAAAATAGATTAGAAGTTGTAGACTCAAATTGCAAATTAGTGAAAAAGAATATAAAAGCTAATTATAATATTCTTACTGAGTTAAAAAATATTGATATTGTAGATAAAAAAATTTCCTTCATATATGATGATAGTAAAAAGCTTATAGAGTTAATATCTACTAAAAAAAAGTTTGATGAAAATAATATGAGAACAATATATGGAAGAAATTATCTAGAGAAATTTTCTCAGATAAATTATGTAGATAAAGTTTTTTCTGTTTTGGAAAAGAAAGTGCTTATATTGTCAAAGCTAATAAATTTTCAGAATGAAAAAAATATTACTCAATCTGAACTAAACTCAACTAAAAAAGCTATTAAAAAAGAAAATAAACAAATTGAATATTATCTTAGGGAATATAAAAGGTTATTAGAACAATTTGAAGTATGCCCATTATGTTTTCACAAGATAGACAATGAAACTATAGAGGAAATAATTAATAACTATAATTGAGGAGGATAAATGTGAGTGACTATGAAAAAGAACTAAATTTATTGAAAAAAGATCTTGAAAAGGCAAAATCTTTAAAATATAAAGCAGAAGCAAGATTAGAACAACTAAATAAACAACAAGAAGAAATTGTTAGAGAATTGGAAGAATTAGGGGTTAATCCTGATGAATTAGATGGGGAAATCGAAAAGTTAACTAAAGAAATAAATAATTTATTTGAAGAAGCTCATAAAATGCTTCCAAAGGATATTCTAGAAAAGAAGTGATGCTAATGATTGAAAATTATTTGGATTTAGAAAATAAGACAGAAGCTCTTAAAAGTTTTTTATCTAGAGAGTCAGGAAAGAAAGATAAAATATTAGAACAGATAGAAGATACATCAGAAGAGCTTTCGAATATTGATGAGAAGGTAAACCTTTTAGAAAAGGTAAATATATTACTCCAAAAGACTTCTGAATATGCAAGGCTACAATCAAAACAGCAAATTGAGGTAATAGTTTCTAACTGTCTTCAATATATATTTGATTCTAATATGGAGTTTATTATTGAAATTGAAGAGTTATATGGCAAGCCTAATGCTGAATTTTACGTTATTACAAAAGATGAAAAAGAAGTTATTAAAACTAAACCAGAACTATCTAGAGGGGGAGGAGTAGTAGATATAATTTCCTTAGCATTAAGAGTATCTTTTCTTCAAGTTCATAAACCTCTTATACAAGGGCCTTTAATATTAGATGAACCAGCTAAACATGTTAGTGAAGATTTTATTTTTAATGTAGCAGATTTTTTGAAGAGAACTTCTGAAATGTTTAGTAGACAGATTATTATGGTTACACACAACCATCACCTTTCATCTGTTAGTACAAATGCTTATAGAGTTCATCTAGAGGGTACTAAGAGCATTGTTGAAAAGGTAACCCCTAATTAATCACTTGACAGACCTATATAAAAGTAATAAAATAAAATCGTATGCAAGTCCTATCAATACACAAATGTAGACTCTATAAACCGAGACTACTCGGTTTATATTTTTATCATGATTTATTCGTTTATTTATTTGTTAATGATTATTGAAAATATTGTATGGAACTTGAAAAGTTAATAGAAATGGAGGTGCTGTGTTATTGACCCTATTATTAAATTAGTTATAACTGCCGCTATAGGAATTATTGTTGGTTTTTATATAAGAAAAACTATAGCTGAAGGTAAAATTAATAATGCAGAAGAAGTAGCTAAGAAAATAGTAAATGATGCCAAAAGAGAAGCGGAAACAGAAAAAAAAGAAGTTCTTCTTGAAGCAAAAGAGGAAATTCACAAACTTAGAAATGATATTGAGAAAGAAAATAGAGAAAGAAGAAATGAAATTCAAAGATTAGAAAGAAGATTAGTTAATAAAGAGGAAACAATTGATAGGAAAAGTGAATCCCTTGAGAAAAAAGAAGAATTTATTGTAAAGAAAGTCAGAGAGCTAAATGAAAAAGAAAGCTTAATAGAACAACTTTATGATAAGCAGGTTGAAGAACTTGAAAGATTATCTGGACTTACAACAGATGAAGCAAAAGAACTTCTTCTAAATGATGTAAGAAAGGAAATCGTACATGAATCTGCCATAATGATTAAGGAAATGGAAAATAAAGCAAAGGAAGAAGCAGATAAAAAAGCAAAGGAAATAATTTCTTGTGCTATTCAAAAATGTGCTGCTGACCATGTAGCTGAAACCACTGTTACTGTTGTTCCTTTACCTAATGATGAAATGAAAGGTAGAATAATAGGAAGAGAAGGTAGAAATATTAGAACATTAGAAACTTTAACAGGAATAGATCTTATAATAGATGATACTCCAGAAGCTGTAGTACTTTCTGGCTTTGATCCTATTAGAAGAGAAATAGCTAGAATTGCTTTAGAAAAATTAATTGTAGATGGAAGAATTCATCCCGCAAGAATTGAAGAAATGGTGGAAAAGGCTAAGAAAGAAGTAGAAAGTATTATTCGTGAGGAAGGAGAACAAGCAGCTTTTGAAACTGGAGTACATGGATTACATCATGGGCTTGTTAAGCTACTTGGTAGGCTTAAGTATAGAACAAGTTATGGTCAGAATGTATTAAGACATTCTATAGAAGTTTCTCATCTAGCCGGAGTTATGGCTGCTGAATTAGGAGCTAATGTTAGAGTAGCTAAAAGAGCTGGCTTACTTCATGATATAGGTAAAGCAGTAGATCATGAAGTAGAGGGACCTCATGTAACTATTGGTGTAGATCTATCTCGAAGATATAAAGAATCAAAAGAGGTATTACATGCTATAGAAGCTCATCATGGAGATGTTGAACCTCAAACTATAGAAGCTGTATTAGTCCAAGCTGCCGATGCTATTTCAGCGGCTCGACCTGGTGCAAGAAGGGAAACCTTAGAAGCATACATTAAAAGACTTGAAAAATTAGAAGAAATTGCAAATTCTTTTGATGGTATAGAAAAATCATTTGCTATACAAGCAGGTCGTGAAGTAAGGATAATGGTTAAGCCTGAGATAATTAATGATGATGAGATAATGCATACTGCAAGAAATATAGTTAAAACAATAGAATCAGAATTGGATTATCCTGGACAAATAAAAGTAAATGTAATCCGAGAAACAAGAGCTGTAGAATATGCTAAATAAATTTAATTTAGAGAGTATTATAGCTATAGATAAAAATATATTATTTTTTTATAAACTTTTTCAAAAATAAAAGAGGATTTCTCTATTAATTGTAGAATTAAGTGTATATATAATATAAATAAAATAATATATGTAGAGGGGGCTATTTTAATGGATGTATTAAAAGTATCAGCAAAATCAAGTCCAAATTCTGTTGCAGGAGCATTGGCAGGTGTTTTAAGAGAAAAAGGTGCTGCTGAAATTCAAGCTATAGGAGCAGGAGCACTTAACCAAGCTGTTAAAGCAGTTGCTATTGCTAGAGGATTTGTTGCACCAAGTGGAATGGATCTTATTTGTATTCCAGCATTTACTGACATTGAGATTGATGGTGAGGAAAGAACAGCTATGAAATTGATTGTGGAACCAAGATAATAAAATACTAAAAGTAATAAAAAAATCTGCCAAAAGGCAGATTTTTTTATTACTTTTAGTATACTTTCATAAGTATTTTGAAATTAAAGAGGGTTTTATTATTATTTGTAGAATAGATATATATATAGGAATAATATACAAAATATAAAACGTAATTTTGTAAAAATATTTTATTAAATAGGAGGCTAATTTTAATGGATATATTAAAAGTAGCAACTAAATCAAATCCGAATTCTGTTGCAGGGGCATTGGCAGGTGTTTTAAGGGAAGAAGGAAGTGCTGAAATTCAAGCTATAGGAGCAGGAGCACTTAATCAAGCTATTAAAGCAGTTGCTATTGCTAGAGGATTTGTTGCACCAAGTGGAGTAGATCTTATTTGTATTCCAGCATTTACTGACATTGAGATTGATGGTGAGGAAAGAACAGCTATGAAGTTGATTGTGGAACCAAGATAGTAGGAATAAAAAAACCTGCCAAAAGGCAGGTTTTTAAATTATAAAAAATGTTATAATATAAATATCTTTTATATCCCAAGGGAGTGATCCATATGATAGCCGATTTACATGCTCATACATTTTTTTCTGATGGATTATTAACTCCAGAAGAAATTGTAGATTTAGCTGTAGAAAAAAATCTTGATACTTTAGCTATCACTGACCATGATACTGTATCAGGAATCGATAGAGCTATAAATAGGAGTAATTTGTATAAAAACTTTTTTATAATTCCAGGCATAGAGCTAAGCTGCATATATGATGATGAAGAAATTCATATATTAGGTTATTTTATAAATTATAAATCATCTTGTGTAAAAAAAATTACAAAGAAATTACAAGATGAAAGAATAATTAGAGGTAAAAAGATCATTTTAAAATTAAATGAATTGGGAATGAATATTAAATTATCAGATGTTGAGAAATTTGCAAAAGGTAAAATAATTGGAAGACCACATATTGCTCGAACTTTAATCAAAAAAGGATATGTAAGAAACATGGAAGAAGCTTTTAGTATGTTTTTGAATAAAGATAAACCAGCATATGTTGAAAGATATAAATTATCTTTAAAAGATGCTATTGATTTAATACATAGCATTGGAGGTATAGCTATTATTGCTCACCCAGGATTAATTAATAATAAGGAAGCAATATATTATTGTATTGAAAACGGAATTGATGGAATAGAAGTAACTCATTCTAAACATTCACTAGAGCAAGTTTCATATCTTATTAATATAGCTAATAAATATAGTCTAATTAAAACAGCTGGCTCTGATTGTCATGGTGAGTTAATAGATGGAGAGTATTTATTAGGGAAATATTATGTAAATATAGACAATATACCAGAATTTAAAAGGAGGGTTGAAATTGACAATTTATAGAGGTGAAAGAAGTAGACAATTTCCTTCTAAGATTAGTACCACTTCTTTTGTGAAACTTTATATACTACACTTACTTAGGGATAAAACTTATTATGGTAATGAAATAATTGATGAAATAAAGCTAAGACTTAACAATAAATGGGAGCCAAGTCCCGGGATGGTATATCCATTGTTAAGAGAATTAGAAGAAGAAGGATATGTAACTGGATGGTGGGAGGAACCTGATAAACGTTCCATTAGGAGATATAAACTTACTGATAAAGGATTTGAACATTATAAAGTTATATTATTAATGTATAAGCCTGTATTTGAAGACTCTTTATACATTATAAAAACTGTCTTAAAAGATATATATAATATAGATATTTAACAAATCTTAATATCTAAAAGAAGGGTTAGCTATTTTAATATAGAAATAACTAAATATATTGAAAATCACATTGTATAATGGAGGGAGAACATGAATTTTAATTTATCAAAGAAAAGTCTAGAAATTTCACCATCTTTAACTTTAGATATTACAGCGAAAGCAAAAGCTATGAAGGCTGAAGGGGTGGATGTAATTAGTTTTGGGGCAGGTGAACCAGATTTTAATACGCCTAAAAATATAGTTGAAGCTGGAATTGAAGCTATTGAACAAGGAAAGACTAGATATACTCCAGCTTCTGGTTTAATAGAGCTAAAAGAAGCTGTATGCAAAAAATTTAAAGATGACAATAATCTTTCCTATTTACCTGAAAATATTATAATATCTAGTGGAGCAAAACATTCTATTTACAATGCGCTAATGGCTATTACAAATCCTGGTGACGAAATAATTATATCTGTTCCCTATTGGGTTAGTTATCCTGAACTAATAAAACTTGCAGGTGGTATTCCAGTATATATAAATACTAAGGAAGAAAATGATTTTAAATATACTATAAATGATTTAAATAGAGTAATTACTGATAAGACAAAAGCAATTATATTGAATAGCCCAAATAATCCTACAGGTGCTCTTTATAATGAAGAAGAATTAAAAGAAATTGCAGATTGGGCTATAAAAAATAATATACTTGTAATATCTGATGAAATATATGAAAAATTAGCATACGATGAAGAGACACATGTAAGTATTGCTTCTATAAATAATGATATTAAAGATATAACTATAGTCATAAATGGTATGTCTAAAGCTTATGCAATGACAGGATGGAGAATAGGATACGCGGCTGCAAATAAAGATATTGCTAAAGTTATGAGCAATATTCAAAGCCATACTACTTCAAATCCTTGTTCTATTTCCCAGTACGCTAGTATTGAAGGACTAGCCGGGGATCAAGCTAGTGTAGAAAATATGAAAAAAGCTTTTGAGCAAAGAAGAAATTTCATGGTAGATGCGATAAACGATATAAAAGGATTAAGTTGTCAAAAACCTAAAGGTGCTTTCTATGTGATGGTTAATTTTACCAAATTAAAAAATAAAACAATTTACAATAAAAAAATAAAAAGTTCTTTAGACTTTGCGAACCTTTTATTAGAAAAAGGTAATGTAGCAGTAATTCCAGGTATTGCTTTTGGAGATGATGATTATATAAGATTATCTTATGCAACATCCATGGGTAATATAGAAGAAGGATTAAATAGAATAAAAGAAATAGTAGAAAGGGCATAGAATTTAAAGAGAATAAATAATTATAAATTTGTTTAAAAAACATTCTTTATTTTCGATTTTAAGGCATTATAAAATAAATTCAATAGTTTAACATTCAAAAGGTAGCAAAATGTTTTTGTAAGGATTTTATGCCTTTAAATTATACTGTTATATATTTATGCATTATAAAATAGTTAAAAATAAATAATAGATAATATATAATATTAATTAAATAGTTGAAAATAAAGTTTACATAATAATATTATGTAAACTTTATTTTTGCAGAAAGATAAGTTATTAAAATATAAATATATAGTATAAATAAAAGGTTAAGAAAATAAATTTGTTAGAAAATATGATATAATATATTTATAGAGATTATTTAGGTTATGCCAAAGCCACTCTTTCTTCCTATTTTATTTTAACACGGAGAAATTGAGAGACACGAAAAGAATGAGTTAGAGCTAGACTTTAAAGCAAAAACTAAAATTCTAAAATTAAAGATAAATTAGAAAACAAAATAGGATTTAATGTGAAACAGAGAAAAAGATACAAATTTAAAAAATAACAATATAAGGTGAAAAAAATGAACAATAAAGTTTTAGTAGTAATTATGGCATGCATAATAATAGTAGCTAACAGAAAATAAATAGGGCATTTAGTTTTGACAAGTACTTTTTCAAGATTAAATGTTTTTTATTCAACTATAACATTAGTCACAAAATAAACATTTTGTGACTAATGTTTGGAAAAATAATAGAAAGTGGTGATAAAATGGATGATATACCATTAATATTAGAAGATTATTTAAATTATATGGAAACTATAAGAGGAAAATCTTCGAATACAGTTAAAGAATATTTTTTTGACATAAGAACTTTTTTTAGATTTTTAAAGATTAGATATAGATTAGTTAATAAGGAAACTATTTTTGATGAAATTGAGATTTTTGATATAGATATAGATTTCATCAAAAAAGTTACTATACAAGATCTACATGCTTTTATTTCATTTGTAGATAAAACGAGAGATAATGGCAACCATGCTAAAGCTAGAAAAGTTGCTAGTGTTCGCTCCTTTTTTAATTATCTACATACAAAGGTCAATCTTATTGAAAAAAATCCTGCAGATAATTTAGAATTTCCAAAAGCTAATAGTCGGCAGCCTGTATATCTGACCTTAGAACAAGCAAAATTATTATTAGATACAGTAAATAAAAATCCTAGTGAACTATTTAGAAAAAGGGATTATGCTATTATAACATTGTTTCTAAACTGTGGGCTTAGACTATCGGAATTAGTAAGTATTGATATTGATAAAATTAAAGAAGATACACTCACTGTAATAGGAAAAGGAAACAAAGAAAGAACCATATATTTAAATGAAGCTTGTATAAAAGCTATAGATGAATATATAAAAATAAGGCCTAAAGATACTAAGGACAAAAATGCATTGTTCATAAGTAAAAGAAAAAATAGAATTAGTAATAGAGCTGTACAACATATGATAGATAAATATTTAGAAAAAACAGGACTTGATACATCTATATACTCTACTCATAAACTTAGACATACTGCAGCTACTTTAATGTATAAATATGGGAATGTAGATATAAAAGCATTGCAAGAAATATTAGGTCATGAAAATGTTGCTACAACTCAAATATATACACATATTGATGATGAAAGATTAAGAGATGCTGTAAATAGCAATCCCTTATCCCATACTTTCCCCTCTGATATTAAAAACCAAAGGTAATTTTACCTTTGGTTTTTAATTGGTACTTTTATAATATCACCTGGATATATATTCATCTCTTTTAAATTATTGAACTCTACTATATCGCACACCATTTTTCTTGTATCATAATCTTTTGGTTTGTTCTTTAACGCTATTCCCCAAATAGTATCCCCTTCTTTAACTTTCACCCTATGATATTTTTCTTCATATGTAATACTATAAGCTTTATTATTTAAAAATATTACTGTTATCAAAATAACCATTATAACCATAACAAGTATTGATAGAAAAAATCTTTTAAAATTCACTATACTAACTTTTTTATTTAACATAAAACCACCTCAAAACATAAGTTCTTTTTCTTTATTATCATTATAAGCAAACGTAAGTTCCAAGTCAATACTTTTTTCTCAAAAAAACGAACTCTTGTTTGAATTTTTTCTTTTTTTATGCTATAATAAATATAATTTAATATTAGTTGGTGTATTTTTTGAGCAATTTGAAGATTTGTCATGTACTCTCGTAACTCCAGTCATGAATTAGTAGCTAAATTTTGTATATGTTATAAATTTTATGTATACATAAGTATAAATACACTGTAGGTTCTGCAGAAATTAAGACGCTTGTTAAAAAGCAAAGAACCAAAAGCTATGCTTTTATCTGAATCGTTTTGTTTCTTTGCCCAGATAGTAGGTTACAAGGTTGATGAAGCAGAAATTTTTAGTAGTGATGCTAAAAGTATGTGACTTTAGTCATGTGAAGTTCACTAAATATTAAGTATATACTAATCCTATGTGAGGTGTTTAAATTGTATGAAGATTTAAATCAAAAACAAATTGAAATATTACTTTTTATAAAAAGTTCAATTCAGAAAAAAGGATACCCTCCTTCCGTTAGAGAAATATGTAAAGGAGTAAAACTAAAATCTACTTCTACTGCTCATAGTTATTTAGGCAATTTAGAAGAGAAAGGATATATTAGAAAAGACCCTACAAAACCTAGGGCCATTGAAGTTTTAAATAGGGATGAAGACTATTTATTTGCTCCTAAAAAAACTGTAGATATACCTATTATAGGAAAGGTAACTGCTGGGCAACCTATACTCGCTATTGAAAATATACAAGAAACATTTCCTGTACCTTTAGAAATAGCTGAAAAAGGTTCTATATTTATGCTAGAAGTTCAAGGTGAAAGTATGATCAATGCTGGCATTTTTGATGGAGATTATGTATTAGTAAAGCAACAAAATAATGCTGAAAATGGAGATATTATAGTTGCATTATTAGATGATGAAGCCACAATAAAGAGATTTTTCAAGGAAAAAGACTGCGTAAGATTACAACCAGAAAACGAAAGTATGTCTCCACTACTTACGAAGAATGTTGCAATTTTAGGAAAAGTAATAGGGTTATATAGAAGTATTAAATAAGGATAAGCTGTATTTAAACCAGCTTATCCTTATTTATTAAGTTTTCTTCGTATAAATTATTTAAAGATTTCATTATTCCCAATTTGCAATGTTCATAAGTAAGACCACCTTGATAATATGCATAATAAGGTTCTCTAATAGGAGCATCCGCACTCAATTCAATAGATGAACCTTGTATAAATCCTCCAGCGGCCATTATAACTTGATCTTCATACCCAGGCATATCTGAAGGTTCTGGAGTAAAATAAGAGTCCACTGGAGATGCACTTTGTATACCTTTACAAAACTCTAGAATTCTTTTTCTGCTATTAAATTCTATTCCTTGTATAATATCACTTCTTAAATCATCTACATTAGGTATAACTTTAAAACCTAAACTACTATAAACTGCTGCCATTAGAATAGCTCCCTTTACAGCTTCTGATACAATATGAGGTGCCAAAAATAAACCTTGTAAAATACTTCTTGTCATTCCAAATGTTAATCCACAATCTTTTCCAAGTCCTGGTGCAGTACTTCTATTTGCTATTAATTCAATTAAATCTTTGTTTCCCACTATATATCCTCCAGATAAAGCTAAACCTCCTCCTGGGTTTTTAATTAAGGATCCTGCCATAATATCAGCTCCTATATCTGTAGGTTCTTTTTTTTCTAAAAACTCTCCATAACAATTATCTACCATAATTATTACTTTATCATTATTTTCTTTAATTTTTCTAATAACATTGTTCATTTCACTTATATTTATAGCTTTTCTATCACTATATCCAGTAGATCTTTGAATTAAAATTAATTTAGTTTTCTCAGTAATATTCTTTAGAACTTGGTCTATATTTATATGACCATCATTATCTAAAGGTATTTCTTTATAAGATATTCCAAACTCACAAAGAGTTCCCTTTTCATTTCCCTTTGTCCCTATTACTTTTTGTAATGTTTCATAAGGGCTACCTGTTATAGATATTAATTCATCATTAGGTCTCAATATTCCTGACAAAGTTAAAGTAATAGCATGTGTGCCAGAGGCAATTGTAGGCCTTACTAGAGCATCCTCTGTGTTAAAGACATAGGAATATATCTCCTCTACCTTATCCCTTCCTATATCATCATATCCATATCCTGTGGTCCAATAAAAATCTGTAGAACTTAATCTAGCTTTTTGCATTCCCTCTATTACTTTATATTGATTATATTCTTTATTTTTATCAATTATAGATAAATTCTCTTTTATTAATTTTTCCTTTTCTTCCACATACCTTATTACTTCTTCTTTAAGACTAAATTGTTTACATAAAATATTTATTGTATCCTTATCCATATTCTTAGTTTCCACCTTTTCTAAAATATTTAAAAACAAAAGCCTCTGAAAATCAGAGACATTTGTCTAAATCTATTCTTGTTCTATATTTCGGTTTATATAATTAATGGTTTTACTAGGCACAATCGTAGATATAGCATGCTTATAAATAAGTTGTTGTTTTCCTTCACTTTCTAATATTATTGTGTAATTGTCAAATCCCTTAACAGTACCTTTTAATTGATAACCATTAACTAAAAAAACTGTTATATCTACACTATCCTTTCTTGCCATATTCAAAAACATATCTTGTAAATTCATACTACCTTTCAAAATATTTCCCTCCTTTATTTATTAAATTTAATTCACCCTTTATATATTTTATAATATAATTTATAACTTCATATTTATTTTTGAAGTCATCTAAATTAATCCACTTTATTTTTTCATCTTTTCTAAACCATGTTAATTGCCTTTTTGCAAATCTTCTTGTATCTCTTTTTAATAAAGTCAGCGTTTCATCTAAAGTCTTTTCTCCTTTTAAATAAAGGATTATTTCCTTATATCCTAAAGCTTTTAGCGAATTAAGTTCTTCACTATATCCCATGTCTAATATTTGTTTAACCTCTTCTATTAGACCTTCTTCTATCATTTTGTCTACTCTTGAATTAATTCTATTATATAGAACTTTTCTTTCCATGGTCAATCCCATTATAATTACATTATACTTTTCATTACATTTTCTTGAATCCTTATAAAATCTTGACATAGGTTTACCAGTTTCATTATATACTTCTAATGCACGTATTATTCTTTTTCTATCATTTACATTAATTCTATTCGAAGAATTAGGATCTATTTCTTTGAGTTTATTATATATATATTTATTACCATATTCATCAGCTATTTTATTGCACTTTTCTCTAAATTCATCTCTAGGAGGAACATCAATAAAATTCAAATCATATACTAAAGAATTTACATATAGTCCTGTCCCTCCTACAACTATTGGAGTCTTACCCCTGTTATAAATATCTTCAATATATTTAGTAGCCAATTCTTTATAGTCTGCTACAGTAAATTCTTCATCAGGATTAACTATGTCTATTAAATAATGAGGAATTCCCTCCTTTTCTTCTTCTTTAATTTTTGCAGTTCCTATATTCATGTATTTATATATCTGAGCAGAATCAGCTGAAATAATTTCTCCATTTAATTTTTTTGCTATTTCTATCGATACTTCTGTTTTACCTATAGCAGTTGGTCCTACTAGTATAACTAGAGGTATCTTTTTTGTCATACCAATCATCCTTTAAATAATTCTTTTGAATTTTTTCTCTAAATCTCTCTTTGTTATCTTTATTATAACTGGCCTACCATGAGGACATGTATATGGGTTATTTAGTTTTGTAAGTTGTTTTAACAATTCTTCAATTTCCGGTTTTGTAATTTTATCTCCTGCCTTTATAGCATTTGTACATGCCATTTTCATTATTTTTTCTAGTTTTACATCATAATTAGTATTTAAATTGTTTTTTATATTATCTAGTATATCAAAAAACAATTTCTTTATCTGAGGTTTTCCAAAAATTAAAGGCACTCCTCGTATAGCTATACTATTTAATCCAAATTCTTCAATATCAAACCCTAAATTATGAAATAAATCTTTATTATCTTCAACAATAGATAGTTCTTTATTTGTCAATTGAATGATTTCTGGAGATAATAAAGATTGAATAGTAATATTTTCTCTTTCATATTCCCCTTTATATTGTTCATATTTTACTCTTTCATGGGCTGCATGTTGATCTATAAGATAAAAATAATTATCTAATGTATTTTCTAAAATAATATAGGTGCTGAATAATATACCCACCAATTTAGTATTTTTAAACACATCATTTAATTCTTCTTTTTCATATTCACAGTCTGATACTTTCTCAAACTGTTTATTTTCTTCCTTATCTATCTGCTCTTTTACCTCTTTTTTCTCCAAAGGAGATTCTGCTTTAAAAGAAATAGATCTAAGCATGGTTTCACTATTTAGATCTTCTTTATTTTCAAAGGAATTAGTTTTTTCATATATTTTAATATTGTCTATAGGTTCTTCTTCTTCTTTGTTTAAATCTAAAAAATTAACTTCTTCAACAATATTATCTTTTTTACCTTCTATTTTTACTTTCGGGATAGACATGGTTTCCTTTAATATTTTATCTACTAATCCTTCTATTATATTATTTATTTCATTTTGATTAGAAAATCTTATTTCTTGTTTTGTAGGATGTATGTTTACATCTATTAAACTTGGATTAATTTCAATGAACAATATAAAAATAGGGAACCTATTAATTGGTATTAAGGACTTGTAACATCTTTCAATAGTCTTAGTTAGTTGAATATTTTTAATCCATCTACCATTGACAAATATATATTGATGTCCTCTATTTCCTCTGTAGAAATCATTTTTAGATATATATCCTTTTACTGATAATTTATTGTCAGAATAATTAATTTCTAATAGATTTTCTATAAAGTCTTTTCCTAGTATAGAGTATATATTAGATTTTATATTGTTTTTACCAGGGGTTTTTAATACTATTTTATTATCTTTAATATATTTAAAAGAAACATTAGGATTTCCTAAAGCTATTTTATAAATTACATCACTTATATGATTTGATTCTGCTAAATCGCTTTTTAAGAACTTTTTCCTTACAGGAATATTATAAAATAAATCTTTTGCTATCATTGTAGTTCCTAAAGGACAGCCTATTGTTTCTTTTTTTAATATTTCACCCTCTTTCAAAAATATTCTTATACCTTTATTAGAATCCTTACTACGTGTAAGTGTTTCCATCTTAGTAGTCATAGAAATACTTGCAAGTGCTTCTCCTCTAAACCCTAATGAATGTATATTTAATAAATCCTCAGCAGTTGAAATTTTGCTAGTAGAATGTCTTAAAAATGCATACTCAACTTCATCTTCATTCATGCCAATACCATCATCCGTTATTCTTATATAAGTTTTTCCTCCATTTTTTATTTCTATAACTATATTATTTGAACTTGCATCAATAGAGTTTTCAACTAACTCTTTTACAATAGAAGCTGGGTTTTCGATTATTTCACCAGCTGCAATTTTAGCAATAGTTGATTCATCTAGAATCTTTATTCTATTATTCATTTTCTCCTCTCCTTAGAGGTTCTTAGCCTCCTCAACCATATTATACAATATATTCATAGCTTCCATTGGTGTTAATTTAATTATATCTAAATCTTTTACTTTGTTTATAAATTCTTCACTTTTATATTGAAATAAATCTAATTGTTTTAGATTATTTTTCTTTTTTTCATTATCATTATCATTATCATTATGATTTTCATTTTTTATTTCTATATATTCCCTAGGCTTTTCATTCCTTTCAATATTGTTTAAAATTTCATCAGCCCTATTTATAATATCCTGATTGATACCAGCAAGTCTAGCTACTTCTATCCCATAACTCTTATCAGTACTACCCTTAACTATCTTTCTCAAAAATATAATTTCTTTTCCCTTTTCTTCAACTAAAATTGTATAATTTTTAATACCCTCAAGTTCATTTTCCAACTGGGTTAATTCGTGATAATGAGTGGCAAATAATGTTTTTGCTCTTATATTTTCATTAATGTATTCTATTACAGACCAAGCAATACTTAGTCCATCGAAAGTGCTTGTACCTCTACCTACCTCATCTAATATAATTAGACTATTTTCAGTTGCATTTTTAATAATATTTGAAACTTCGTTCATCTCAACCATAAAAGTACTTTCACCCTGAGCTAAATTATCAGAAGCACCAATTCTAGTAAATATCCTATCTACTACTCCAATATTCCCTTCATCTGCTGGTATAAAGCTTCCTACTTGGGCCATTAGTGTTATCAAAGCTACTTGTCTCATATATGTGGACTTTCCAGCCATATTAGGTCCTGTAATAATTATAGTTCTATTTTCTTTATTATCTAAATAGGTATCATTTGGTACAAAGGAGTTTTCTTTTAGAGTTTTTTCTACCACAGGATGCCTTCCATTTCTTATATCTATAATACCATTATTATTTAATTTAGGCCTAACGTAATTATTCTTATAAGCTACTTGAGCAAAAGAATTCAAAACATCAACTTTAGATATTATTCTGCTTACTTTTTGGATCCGCTCAACTTCACTTTTTATTTTATTTCTAATATTTATAAAGAGATTATATTCTAAGTCTACCATTCTTTCTTCTGCTCCTAATATTTTAGCTTCCATTTCCTTTAATTCAGGAACAAAATACCTTTCTGAATTAGCTAAAGTTTGTTTTCTAATATAATTATTAGGAACCAATTTTAAATAAGACTTTGATACTTCAATAAAATAACCGAAAACTTTATTATAACTAACTTTTAATGTCTTAATTCCTGTTTTTTTCTTTTCTTGTTCTTCTAAATTTGCTAACCATTCTTTACCCTTTATTGCTGCTTCTCTAAGCTCTTTTAATCGATCATCAAATTCAGCTTTAATAATTCCTCCTTCTCGCACCGATATAGGTGGTTCATCTGTTATAGATTTATCTATTAAGGAGAAGATATCGTCTAATGGATCAATTTTATTTCCTAAATCTGTTAATCCTATACTATCTGAATTAATAAGTGTCTGTTTTAACTTAGGCAATTCACTAAGAGAGTTCTTTAATGAAATTAAATCCCTAGCATTACAACTTCCATATATAATTTTACTCATAATTCGTTCTAAATCGTATATATTTTTTAATGAATTTTTTACTTCATCCATGAGCATAATATCTTCTATAAAATTCTCTACTATTTCAAGTCTATATTCAATTTTATCTCTAGCTACTAAGGGTTGCTCTAGCCATTTTTTTAGAAGTCTCCCACCCATTGCCGTAGAAGTATTATCTAAAAGCCACATAAGAGAACCTTTTTTTTCTTTACCCCGAATTGTTTCATTTATCTCTAGATTTATTCTAGTATTAATATCTAAAAACATATAATTTTTAACTGAGTAAAAGAAAATCTTATTTATATGTTCTAAAGTTGTTTTCTGAGTTTTAAATAAATAAGATAATAATATCCATATAGATATAATGGAATAATTCTTATTATTAAGTTCAAATTTTGTAATAGAATTAGATCCAAAATGTTTTTCTATTTTCTCTATACAATCACTTAATTCATACTCAGAATCATCATATACTTCTATATGAGGGTTTATATTATTTTCTATTATTTTCATTATTTTTTTATTTTGAAATAATCTTTCGCTTAACATTACCTCAGATGGTATAGTCTTTCCTAACTCATCAATTATAAAATTTGTATTGTCCTTTGTGTTACCATAGTATTCGGTAGTATAAAACTCACCGGTAGAAATATCTACATAGGATAACCCTACTCCTTTATCTCCTAAATATATACTTGCAAGAAAATTATTAGATTTCTCATCTAGTGCTTTTAAGTCTGTTATCGTTCCTGGTGTAACAACCCTAACTACATCTCTTTCAACAATACCTTTTGCTTCTGAAGGATCTTCTAATTGTTCACAAATAGCTACTTTATAACCTTTTTTTATAAGTTTAGAGATATATGAATCAGCTGCATGATAAGGCACTCCACACATAGGTGCCTTTTTTTTATTTCCAATTTCTCTTTTAGTTAATGTAATCTCTAATTCTTTAGCAGCTATACTAGCATCATCAAAAAACATTTCATAAAAATCTCCAAGTCTAAAAAAAAGAATACAATCTTTATATTTATCTTTAATATTTATATATTGTTTCATCATTGGTGTTAAATCTTTCAAATTAATCCCTCCAATAGAAATAGAAAAAAGGTTCTAGACTATATGACCTTCCAATGTGAAAGTTTTTACATCAGTTATTTTTACATTTACAAAGGTTCCAATTAGATCTTTATCGCCCTTAAAGTGTACTAATTTGCTAGAATCAGTTCTGCCATTTAACATACTTTCATCATTTTTACTTATATCTTCAACTAATACTTTTACAATTTTGTTCATATAATTTTTGTTGCTTTCATAAAAGATAGGATATAAAGTATCTAAAAGTCTTTGAAATCTTTCATGTTTTATATTATCTGGAACTTGTTCTTCATGTTTTGCAGCAATAGTACCTTCTCTCATAGAGTATAAAAAAGTATAAGCTGAATCATATTTTACTTTTTTTACTAAATCCAAAGTTTCTTTAAAATCTTCTTCTGTTTCACCAGGGAAACCTACAATTATATCAGTGGTTAATACAATATTGGGTATTTCCCTTTTAATTTTTTCTACAAGTTTTAAATATTTTTCCTTAGTATATTTTCTATTCATATTCCTTAATATTTTATCACTACCAGATTGAACTGGCAAATGTAGATGTTTACATACTTTATCACAATCTCTCATAGCATGTATAAGTTCATCTGACAAATCCTTAGGGTGAGATGTCATGAATCTTATTCTCTCAATACCATCAACTTCATTTATATCTCTTAACAGTTGAGCAAAAGTATAAGGTGTCTCAAGGTTTTTACCATAAGAGTTCACATTTTGTCCTAAAAGGGTGATTTCTTTGTATCCTTTTTGAGCTAATAATTCTATCTCTTTTAATATGTTTTCAGGAATTCTACTCTTTTCTCTACCCCTAGTATAAGGAACTATACAATAGCTACAAAAATTATTGCAACCATACATAATATCTACAAAAGCTTTAAAGTTGTATTTTCGGTTAGCATCTATATTTTCTACAATTTCACGACTTTCTTCAATTATATCCACTATAGTTTCTCCTGTTTGCAGATGACTATTTATTAATTGGGGCAATTTATAAATATTATTTGTGCCAAATATTATATCTACATGTTTAAATTTATCCATTATAAAATTTCGTACACTTTCTTGTTGGCTCATACATCCACATACAGCTATAGTGATATCAGGCTTTTCTCTTTTAAGAGCTTTCAACGCTCCTAACTGTCCATAAACTTTTAAATCGGCATTTTCTCTTACTGAACATGTATTGTAAATAATTAAATCACTATCTTCTTTATTATCTGCAGGAGAATATCCCATGCTTTCTAATATCCATGATATTTCCTCTGAATCATGTTCGTTCATTTGACAACCATAAGTTACAGTGAGATGTTTCCTTCTCCTGCTTGTTTTCTCAAAGTATTCATCATTCCATTGTTTTACTTGCTCCATATAATGCTGTTGTTTTAACTCTTCACTATTAATATCTATATTTATATTTTTTCTCTTATTCATTATTTTTCCTCCTCAGTGTTTATAGTTCAATGATATATATTATACCATACAACTATATAAAAAAAGACCTGGCTTTACACCAGGTCTTTTTAATTTAAATATTGGATTTTTTAATCTAATTAGAATGTAATTGTATTGCTAGTATTAAATAAACCATCTACAAGGAGAATAGGAGGTCAATTTTATGTGAGATTAGCAAAATAAAATACAAAATCCGAGCTTATTAGATTGTAAAAATCTAAAGCTAATTCTATATGTTTTTTATTGCTCATATCTAGTTTTTCAAATAATAGATTTTCAGCTTCATTTATTTTACCTAATTCTATTAATTTTAATAATTCTTTATGAAGATAATCGGTTTGAGAATTTTCATTTTCATATAATAAATCATAATATACCTCATCTTTATCTTCAATATGTAGAAAAATTTTTGCTAAAAAATTTATTATTTCTTTTATCAATCTCATTATATAATCCTGCTGATACATATAAACACATCCTTTCTATGGATAAAGAAGATCGAAAAAATAATCATAGTTATATAATGCAATTACTAATCCCCTTCAATAATAACCTCTATTCCCACATTTAAGCCTATACGATACAATCCAATGGCATACTTGTTGCTGCAGGCTTGCCTATAATCAGAGAATTTATGCATGAATCCCTTTTTCATATAGGATTATTTTTTATCTATGTTGTAGAAATAAATAGATAAAGTCCCTTTTTGTTTCCATATGTTCATTAGTACTATCTAAATTAAATTCTAATATATTTAGAGCATTGAGTAAACAATAATTGTCAAAAGAAAAAAGTTATCACTTTCTGGTAAAATTTTTTAGTCTAAAAACAAAATTAGTTATAAAAGTATGACTTAACTATGATTATAACATTAAATATTGAGCTATCGCATATATTTTAAAGTCAAATTAAAAATTTAATTATTTAACAACTTAAATATAATTATTAAACATAGTCCAACCTTATATATAATTGATGTAAAAAAGACCAATCATAACTAAATATCCAGTTATAGCAGATCTTATAACTATTTTAGCAGTTTCAGAATCTCTAATTTCTCCAACCATTATTATATCTGGATCTTGTCTTAATATAGGTCTTAAACCATTAGTAAAAGTAAGACCTGTTTTATTATTTACCTGAACTTGATTTATGCCTTTTAACTTATATTCAACAGGATCTTCTATAGTAATTATATTTTTTTCCATACTATTTAATTCTCTCAATATTGAATATAAAGTAGTTGTCTTGCCGCTTCCAGTAGCGGTCGGAATAGTACTGGGATAGTTTTATATGAACAATTAAGTGATTCTTATAGATATGAAAATTATCCTGAAAGGACCTTAGGAGAGAAAATAAGAAAGCAGAGAAATATAAAAGGACTTACTGCTGAAGAATTGGGTAACCTGTGCGGAGTTAGTAAAAATACAATTTATAGTTATGAATCAAACAATGCTGTTCCTACTTCTAACGTTATGAAAAAAATAGTTAATGTCCTGGATGTAGATGTTAAATATTTTGAAGATGATTATTATAATTTTGTGTTATCTGAAAATTATACTGATTATTTAAAAGAGTGGAGAAAACTTCTTAGAGTTGAAGAACTAGAAGAAAAACTAGGTGTATCTTATGCATCTTATTCAAGTTGGGAAAAAGGTAGTTTTATGGCCAGAAATACATTCAATAAAATTAAAAATAGGTTATTTTAAAAAATATAAATAAGAATCTCTAAATAGATCCTTATTGATTTGTGATTCTATTTTTGATAACTTTATTTTTATAAAAAATATTTAGATATGTCGCAAACCACTTAGCAATTAATAAAATGGTGGCTGGTGAGATATAAAAAAAGGGGGTAAAATCCCCTTTTCTTATATCTTCTTATTTAAATTTAAATAGATTTAAATCTTGCATAAAATAAAAATTGAAATATTATACTACTTAATAAATTAATTAAAATATTAATGTTTTCTTTTTTAAACAATTTCTTACCTAATTTCAAACAGATAACTATAGAACTAAGATTCATTATTATACTGATTATAATTATAATCAGTGATTAAAGTTATTAAATGAATAACTGCTGAAATTATGATAAAAACTCCATATATTATATTATAAGTATTAATATATTTTTCTCTCATTGTAATACTTCCTTTTACTTATCTTTTTCTTCCCTATATCTTATATTCTACAAATAATATCAAAATCCTTTTTTATTTGTGGTAAAGATGTCCAATTGATTTTAAAGCCTATATTTAGCTTATATAATGTTTTAATCTGATTAGGATGAATTGTATTACTAAAGTTAAAATAAATGTCCTACAAGGAAAATAGGAGGTCAGTTTTGTACAAGTTTAGCTAAAATAAGAAAAAGAGCCTAGGCTCAGGCTCTAAAGATATGTACTCCTAAAGTAACTCATTAACTTAATAAATTCTATATATGCTAAATTTTTAACTTTTAAAAAAATGTTCTCCATTATCATATTTATTTAGAGTTAAAGTTTTACTTTCTATATTAACATTTTATTCATCATAAAATATAAATGTTGATAAATCTAAGTCTTCAGTATTATATGATATAAAAACCGCTTTTTCTTTATCACTTAAATTAATATCTTCTAATGGAGTTACCTTTGGCATCTCATGGACTTTTTTTTCAAAGGTAGCTAATTCTAATGCTTCCGTGGCCATTAAAATTCCTTCATCATATGTTTTAGCACAACTTATACACTCTGGTAAATCTGGAAATGATATTGATATTCCATATTCATCATATTCATCATAATTAAAGATAGCATAATATCCTATTTTCATAATTATCCCTTCCTTCGCTTATATCCAACCAGCTTGTTTCCAAATATTCCTTAAAGTGCCTATTGGTATTTCATGATTTTTTCCATGATTAGGTACCTGTACTGTCTTCTTTCCTTTTTTCCATGTTTCATGGCTTCCTTTCTGGCGAACTTTTTTAAAACCTTCTTTTTTCAATCTTTGATGCACATCTTTAACCTTTCTACCTGTTGGCTTAGAATTTTTAGCCTTCTTTTTTATAAAATTAACAATACTATTATATAATTTGTGGCCCTTTGTTATAAGCTTACCACCATAATATATTGCAAGTCCACCTCCGACTGCAACTAAAACTACCTTACCAACTCCAGGTATATACCAAGTACCTGCTAATAACGACGCCATGGCACTAGGAAGTTCAATGCCAACACTAGCAGCCCTCATTAAACCATTATTAGAATTACCATATAAATTAGAATTAATATCAATTTCACCATTTGAATCATCAATTTTAATTGCATAATCAATTGTTTCTAAGTAATTAATAAATTCATCCTCTGTTAACTTTGTACCATCCTCCAATATAATGTAATCACTTGTAGAATCATCCTCTGATGCAAAAGAAAAACTACTAAAAGATGTTAGCATTATACAAAAAACCAAAGTAAAACTTATAAATTTTTTATAATTTTTCATTATACTTCTACTCTCCTACCTAACATTAATTAAATACCATACATAAAATATAATGCATACAACAATTAAATTCAAGCAAAATATTTTTTTATAATAACTCATTTGATTATAGAAAAAATTTATAATTTAAAATAATTAATTACTTTTTCTAAATCATCTCTTATTACATCTTCAATACTCATATTTATTAAATCACCTATTTCCACACCATAAAACCTCAATTCCTTTTAAATATTGATTATACATTCCAATCACAAACTTCAACGTGATATTTAAACATCTTATCTTAGCTCTTCATCTTTATTATGCGTATTGGCTAAATCTCCATACACTAATTTATACTAATTTAAATCTAAACTAAATTATGTCATATTAAAAACACATCTCCAAGAATCTAAAAATCTCAGACACTACAGATGGGTAATTCACTATATATTATCTTTTATAACACTTTCTCAAAAAATAAAAAAGACCTGGCACTACACCAGGTCATAAAAATTTATAAAACTATTGCTTCAAATCCATCTTTCTTTAATTGTGCAACTAGGTTGTCCCCACTTCCCCTCTTACTAAATGCACCAGTTTGAACTTTATACAGCCCTCCATCTTTCACTATTATAGCATCATATCCTTTTGATTTTAATTCATTAACTAACTTTTGAGCATTACCCTTATTACTGAAAGCACCAGTTTGTACTCTATATAGTTTGTTATTATTTGAATCTTTATTTTTTATAGCTTCTTCTATTTTGGAAAAAGTATTCTTACCAGGTATTCCATCTGCCGTAAATCCATTATCTCTTTGAAAAGCTATTACTGCATTTTTAGTACTATTACCAAAGACTCCATCAATACTTCCTACATTATATCCTAGTTTATTTAAGTTACTCTGTAATCCTCTTATTATAGAATTCATTTTATTTAGTGTATTGGGTCCTGCTATTCCATCAGTAGATAGTCCATAAGCTGCTTGAAATCTTCTTACTGCATCTGCTGTGCCTGCACCATAAATTCCATCTATAGATACCCCTTTGTATCCTAAACCGTTAAGGTTCATTTGTAAATATCTTACTTCTGTTCCTCTACTACCTATTTTCAATACTGTAGATGTATTATTATTAGGTTCACCATCTCCACTTGAAATTTGCCCTCTTACTTCTCTCATAAATTGAGCTTTATCTATACCAGTTCCAGGACAAGTTTTAGAAGCATTTTCTCTATGAAATCTAATATATTTACCTCTATCATCAAACCATTTTGCTAATTTTAATATACTAGCTTTTTGAGATCCTTCAAATTTATCATTACCAATATCAAAGTTTCCAAGCATTTCAACCATAAAAGGTATTCCACCATTAATTGAATTATAGCCTTTTATACTTGCAGGTTGTCTCCCAAAGCTCCTACCAGTTATAAATTTTCCATCTGGTGTTAATGTAACATGTTGTCCTATATCTTCCCATCCTAGAGTGTTTACATGGTAGTTTCTCATACTATTTTGCCAGTATTGGGCATCAGGTCTTTGTCTCCAATTTAAATGATCTGGTCTCCATGTATGATGTACATGAAGCTCCACATGATTATAGTTTTTAAGTTCATTAATAAGTTGATCAACTGTTAATATTCTATCTACATTATAAATCCTCTCCTTTTATTTATAACTAATTTAATTTTTCTTTTTCTGCCCTTGGGTCAGCTATAACCTCATAAGTTCCCATAGAAGTTAAGCTTATTAATATAGCATTTATTACTGTTAAAACTATGCCTTCTATGCCTTGTCCACTTTTAGCAAAAATAAAAGTAAGAATTAATGCAATTATGAAAGCATATATTCTTACTACTTGATCACCAAAATTCTTTTTTATAATACTTTTTGTAAATTGAACTACTATACTTACTGCAGCTACTAATCCTGCAAAGGTTGCAAGAGTTTCGGCTGTCATAAATTCATTCATATGAACTCACCTCCTTTCACTTAGAAATAAAATAAGTGACTGCTGCTGTAGCAATCACTGTAATTATTGTCTTTATTAAATTCTCCCAGTTTTGACCTGGTTTAGATTCTAACTTATCAATTTTATTATCAAGTCTATCTATTTTTACTTCTAGTTTTTCGAGTGTAGAAGTCATGTTCTTCATTTGTTCATTATTTGCTGTAAAATCTAGTTTTGTTTCTGTTACATCTTTCTGCAACCCTTCTACTACTCCTTCAACTTTAGTAAGCCTTGTTTCTACATTCTTTATATAAATGCAATCTTTACAGTCTTCATTCATTTTCTACCTCCAAATTTACATAATTAAAGAATTAAAAAATAAACTCACTTTTAAATAGGGCTAGCTATAAAAAATAACTTATTGTAGAAAAGTGGCTGGCTGTATCTATTAATTACTTCTGTCTTGTATTTATTATGATTAAACATATCAAGATACTCTTTCTCTGTTCTAATGTAATTACCCTTATCAAAATATCTCATGCAATTATTTTTTAAAACACAATAAGGTTTAAAATAAGGTTCTACTACAAGTATATTTCCTTCATGTTTTAGTACCCTATGAAACTCTTTTAAATAGTCCTTTAGTTCCTCTGAATCAATATGATGCAATACAGAGAATATAAGTATATGATCTATTGATTTATCATCAATTGGTAATATAGAGGATTCAAGAGTTGCAAACTCATATTCGGGATATAATCTTTTTGCATATTCAATTCTTTCCTTATTATGTTTAATTACATTCTCTACATAAAGCTTAGAAAACCACTTTGGCCTTACGAGAATATGATACAATCTTGGGGATAACTCCATATTATATGTCCTCCTTTTAAAAATTAATCCTGTTTTATTATCCCCTTATAATATTTAATTATTTAAGTATAAAAAATAAGCCTTTAAGGCTCTTTAATTTTCTGCATCTCTCTTTTCCTTTATCTAACTCTTTGTTTTATTTTTATCATTAATTTGCCAAATCAATTGTTTTTTCATTATTTTATTTACCTCTTCTGAAGATATATCAAATTTTTTAGCTATTTCTGTATCAATTTTGTCTTCATCTGGAAAATCATCATCTTTAGCTTTTGATTGATAAAGATCGTGCCAAGCTTTATACACTTTTGCTTCTTCCTTAGTTAACTGCTTGCTCCAATCTTTTTCCATTAGCTCATAATTATAATCCATTTTCTCATATTCTCCAGGACTAACAGTATCCGCCTTTGCCCAATCACCTTCTGGTGCATATGTAGTTTTACCCAATGTATGACCTTCGCCTATATATTCTTTATAATCATAAAACCATATTACTACAGCATTAAACTTTTCTTCCTCTTTTATTTTTTCAACAATCTCTTTAGATATATCTTCTAATTCTTTTACATTTACTTTTTCTTTTATTACAACATCATAAGAGTATCTTTTGGCTGCTTCTACTGATATATCTTCTTTTTCTATTATCTCATAATCTACACTTGCAGTACTACTTGTATTCTTACTACCACAACCAGTCATAGCTATAAGTAACAAAAGAATCGTTAAGTAAAATAAACTCCTTTTAGATAATAGTTTTTTGATATTTAATCTCCCCCTTCTTTAACTACTTTCACAAAAAAGGAGAAAATCCTTCTTTCTTCTCTACTGTCTCTACTACCTTAATTTATTACATAAAAAGAGAGCTCTTTTGTGAGCTCTTTTAATATTAGTATTTTTATATTAATTATTTAAAGCTTTTATATTTTAATTAAACTCCCTTTCTATTTCAATTACTTCTCCTGTGTTAGCATCTATTTTTACTTCATAATACATTCCAGTATAGGTTCTTATAGTAATTTCATAAACTAATATACCATTTTCAGTGTCTAGCTCAACTTTTAATACTTCCCCTGGAACATGTCTTAAAGCAATTTCAATAGCTTCTGATCCACTGATTTGATGAATTCTCCAATGATTGTCCATTGCATAAATCTCCCCTTTCTTATGATTTACACAATTACTATATTCAATTGCTTAAAAAATTGTGCTATTTCCATTTTTTTGTTTTTTATCTTATTAATTATGATTAAATCTGTTTAGATATTAATTTTATGTATAACAAAAGAACATACCCTGTGCAATAAGTATGCCCTCTTTATTATCTTCTAAATATTTTAAATAATTTCTGTCCTGTACTGGTTGTATAGTAAACTTTATTGCTATAATTTTTCTTCCTTTTTTAATCTTTTCATAATTTATTTTTATATCAGTAAATTTATTTATTTCTTTTTTTGATACTTTTAAAACCGATCTTTCAAAATCATAAAATCTTTCATACTCTTCTTCTATTCCTAAATATTCTCTTAAATCTTTTATGTTAATTTTCCTTTCTTCTATTGATTCATATTGTTTTAATAACTCGTATATTCTAACTGAATAACTACTTCTCAGTTGTAAAATATTTTCTATTTGATACCTTGTAAAATTCTTTTTTAAATCCAAAATATAAGGTATTAAATCTTTGTCAATATATAGACCTAGCTCTTTACTATCTTCAGTAATTTCTGGTTTATTTATCAATCTTATTATTGTAGCAGTTTTTTTCCTTTTTCATTTATACTTTCAACTTGTAACCTTTTTTCCTCCAAGTTAAAAGCTACTTTTTTAATGTAGTTATAAAAATTCTTATCTTTTGTTTGCTCTTTTAAAGATAATACATTTATATAATATTTTTCAAATTGCCTCTCCTGATGTTCTCTTACATCTGTTATAATTAGACTAAACAATTTTAATTCATTTAAATTCATTCTTCCTTTAAATTCAATTAGCTTATTATGCTTTACTACTAATTTTTTATTATTTTCTTCCATTTATCTCACTTCCATTTTTTTGCTTTTTTAATATTATATCATTTTTAAGACGAGAAATAAACTACAGACTCGCTCATAGTCCTTATTTTTATCGTTATAACCCTTAAATTTCTCGTCTACTAATCTTTGTAATCGTCTGATCAAGCTTGTCCTATACCTTCTAAAAGTAGTTAAATTGTTTGTTAGTATATCTATTTTTCACATGATTTTGATACAATATATAGTTATTTTGTTCACGTGAATTGGTATTTAATTTATTTATATGTTATGCTACATAAAAGTATATTATGGTAAAATAAGAATCTATTGGGAGGAGATTTTTAATGTTTAAAAAGGTTTTTACTTGTATGTTAACGGTTTCATTGATTATAACTGGTACTATCAATATAACTTATGCACAAGAGTCACAAGTTATTTCTGAGGATGAGATAAATAATAGGTTAAGAACATTTAGTCAAGAATCCAAATCAGTAGATTTGAATGAAAAAACAGTAAAAAGTCTTGAACAAAGAATAAAAAGAGGAGAACTTCTAGATAGTGAAGAAGTAACAGATCATGATTCTTTGATGGAAGAGTATGAACGGTTTTTAGAAAAAAATAAAAGTAAATCTAATTGGACTTCATTTATTTCAGATAGTGGAACTGTTGTAAGTTCTACATAATATCATACAACAATAAATGGTGCTAAGGTAAGAAAAAGTCATGGTGCATATTGGGCAGGTTTTACATTTGATTATTCAACATATAGACAAGGTAATAGTAAAATTCATCGAGTTTATGGTGCACAATCAGTAGCTGGTGGTGGAACTATGAGTTTATCTTCACCAAGAATTATTCGGGACTGCAACTGTAACAAGTCCAGCGAGAGCAGAAATGGATTTTACTTTTAGTGGATATGGAGGTGTAGGCAGTTATTCAGGAGTAGTTGGAATAACTGCTGGAAATAATCATGGTTCAGGTGGAGTTTATACGTATTAGTAAGGTTAATATATGAAGAAAGGAAGTTTATGATATATGAATAATGTAATAAGAAGTTTAATAGTTTATACTACTCCGATTTTAATAATAATTTTAGTAATATTATTAATAGTATATATCATTAGAAAGTTAAGTGATAAAAATAAATAACTAGATAGTGAATATATTTGATTCTTATTTTACTTAATATATTGTAAATAAAGGAAGCTTCAAGCTTCCTTTATTTAATGAATGAACTATTTTTATTTATTATTAATATCAGTTATGATATTAATAATAAATAAATCTATCCTGGTACTTTATCAATTCTTTTATTTTTTAAAAACTTAAAAACTAATAAATACTCAATTTTTTTAATTTTTTTATTATCTTCATTTTGAACAATATAAAATCAATTTTAAGACTTGTATTTGCGTTTTTAAGGACTTTAATATGTTTACATATATAGAATATAAGTTTATTTTTCATTAGCCTCAACTCCTTTGCTTTATCCTTCTCCCACATCTTTTATAACTATCATGTCTCATTAAATTTTCAACCTTATCTCCAAGTTTAATTTTCTTAGCCTTCTTCTTTTTATATATGTTCTTTAATTTTCTATATGTGTTAATATCACTTTTCCTTAAGTATTCTCCAATAGTCATCATCTCCGCCACCTTTTACTTATTGTTTTACTGTTATATGTTGTGAAATAATACGTAAAAAACCGTAAGATTGAAATTTGAATCTTACGGTTTTTCTATAATTTGTGATATAAATATAAAGTATCTCTAATCAATATTTATATTGTAACAAAATACATAACATTATAATTTAGTGTATCTTATTACTTTATTTTATCTGCATATATTCTATAATCACCTATAAAATTATCAAAATTCACTGAAAGCAGGTATCTTTCATCTTTGTCTACTACTAATTCTTTAGTACCACTCTTATTTATTGGAAAATCTTGAATCACTTCATCTTTTGAACGAGTTAGTTGAATTTTTAAAGTGCCTTCTTTTACATTAGAATCATATGTGAATTTTACCTTATCACCTTTTTTTAACTCTAATGTTATTACTCTATTGCTACTTGTTTTAGATTTAATATCATCTTTAATACACCCTAAAGAAGGAATCATACTTTCGATAGACTTAAAAGAGGAACATCCTGCTGTAAAAAATATTAGCATACATATTACCAATGTTATGATTAATAGTTTATAAAATTTCATATATTATCTCCTTCCTATTGTTGTTTATTTAACATCTAATGGTATCCGGTCGTAACTTACTGCTGTAGAAATTATAGCATATTTTTTCATAACATGGAATTCGTCCATATATTTTATTTATGAGCAACTATAATATGTAATAAAAAAAGACACACCCTTACAGGTATGCCCTCTTTTATGTTATTTCATCTATAAGTAATTCAACTGTTATTGGCTTATCCATAAAATTATATATATGTTTCATTACCTCTATAGTCTACTTATCATTCATGCCATAGTTATAAACCCTTGATTTTCCATTCTATTTAGATATTGCTTGTGACTACATGATAGTTTTAAAATTTTATTGATAATATTTATATAAAACTTGCCTAATCTACTCCAGATTCTTTCAGCCCTTTTTACTGCTTCTTGCATTTTATCCCCATATCTCTTTTAAGGTATTTAATACTTTTTGTATGGTCTTATCCCCAACCCCTTTTGTCCTCTTTAGAACTTGCACTAACTTTATTTTAAAGTCTGCTCCTTCTGCTGACTCCGCACCATCTTTGAAACCTTGACTGTATATATCAGATAAAAGCTTTCCATCTCTTGCCTGTCCATCTTCTTTACTGTTTTATAAACTTTTCTGTTTAATAACTTTTTCATTTTTATACCTTCAGCAAGAATTTTTTTAGCATAATCACGTTATTATGAATAACCACCCTTGTATTTTTTCTAAGTTATCTTTTTTAAATATATTAATTAATCCATATATGAATATTGATATAGACCACATCGTTTCCATCTCTCTACCTCCTACTTAACTATTTTCAAGCTCAAATCTGGATATTGATACTCAAACATCTTTTTCTTAATCTTAAACACTTGAGTTTCAACCCCTTTAACATCAACAACCTCTGTAGTTCCGTCATTGTTTACTATTACAAAATCTGCTATGTATGTAATAGCTCTATATTTCTTTCCGTTCTTTGTAAATTTAGGTTGTAACTCGTACCTTGGTTGTAATCCAAAATCTTTTATCTCTTCTGCCTGTTTTAATATCTTTAACATAGAGTAATATTCAGCTTCTTTTTTACTATCAAATGTAATTCCGTCTATTTCAGTCTTTTTATTGTTATACTTGCTTTTCTTTTTAGGCTTTTTCTTATTTAAATAATTAAGATATTCTTCTTCTGTCCATCTTAGACTCATAGGTTTCACCTTCTTTTCTCCTGCATAGTTCTATAGCTCCTTTTACGCTCATATTCTCATCAAAATATATTTCAACTACTTCATCAGCTATAGCTAACATTTCTTCCTTACTCATTTTTATTTTACCTTCTCCTTATAATTCTTGTCATCACGTTTTCTAAACACCTAGCATAATTTATAGTAGGCACCAAATATATCTCATTCTAAGGAGGTGTAATTATGACTAGAGAAAGATGTCATTTTGACGATTCACTACTATTCTTCTTCTTGTTACTTGTAATAATCTTCTGTAACTGTGATCATTTCTAATAAATTTGTCTATTAAGCCGGGGAATAATCCTCGGCTTTTTTTATAACTCTTCTACTTTACACTCACCTGTTACAAAGTCTAGCTTAAGAAAACATTCCTTAAATCCTTCTCTATGCTGTAGAATATAAAATTCCTTTTCCTCTGCTATGAACATTCCTTTAAATTTTGTTCCCTTTTCACCTTTTCCTTTTCCAAATGTTGTGATTTCGTACCTTTTTCCGATATTCATGATATTCCTCCTATAATTGATTTTGCTCTCTCATCTTTTTCAAAGCTTCTTCTCTTTTTCTTTCAGCAATAGCTTCTAAATCATCAGCACTATACTTGTCCGTTCTTTGCCCAAAATTATGAAATCTAGTTTTTTTAGGTTTCTTATATTGTTTATTTTGATATAGCTGCTGTTGTTTTTGTTGCTTTTCTATTTCTTTTTTTCTTCTTAAAGGTTCTAAGTCATCTATAGTTAATATGTTATTATCTTTCCAGTTTCTTAAAATTCCTAGAACATATTAAAATTCCTAGAACATATGGAACTCTCCTACTTTTATTTCCAACCGCAATTTTTATAGCCTCACTAAACATTTGTAAACTAAATATTTTTGAGTATTCGTATATTTCATCAATTAAGATTGGAGGTATCACTCCCATATTTTCTTCTAGAAGCCTTACGATATTTTTTAGATTTTCGTCGTACATACACTATTCTCATCGTTCTTTTCATTCTTGTTTATGTCTTTTCGTAGTTCTTTTACAGTTTCTTTATGGTTTTTGTCGGTCTTTTACTAGTTTTTCTGTGGTTTCCTCACTCTGGTAAAGCTCGTATTTTACTATCTTTATAGTGGTCTTTTTTGAATCTGGTACCTTTATAATCATACTTTCACTTTCCAATAGATTTTAAAAATTTCTTACCTTAGTTTTTGACCAATTCCAAGGATCCATATGTAATGTAGAAAAATCATACTGTAACTTATTCTTTTATTGTGTTATTATATATTTAGAGATAAAAGTTGAATTTATTGAATTTTAAAACAACATAATTATATTTTTTTATATTTTAAAGGAGGAGATTTTCCATGAACTTTTCTAAACGAATTGAGAAAATGCAAGAATCCCCTATTAGAAAGTTGGTACCTATAGCGGAAGAAACCAAGGGAAAAGGGAAAAAAGTTTACCATTTAAACATAGGACAACCTGATATAAAGACTCCTGTAGAATTTTTTAATGCTGTTAAAGATTTTGATAAAGAGGTTTTAGCGTATGCACCATCTCAAGGTACTCCAGAACTTATCTCTGCTATCAAAAAATATTATGCCAAATATAATATAAATTTTGAAGATGATGAAATACTTGTAACAAATGGTGGAAGTGAAGCTCTAATATTTTCTCTTTTAGCTACTTGTGACCATGGAGATGAAGTTTTAGTACCAGAACCTTTCTATACTAATTATAATGGGTTTGGAGATATGACAGGTGTTAATGTAGTGCCTATTACAACAAAGGCTGAAAACGGTTTCCACCTACCTGAAAAATCTGAAATAGAGAAACTCATTAGCCAAAAGACTAAGGCAATATTATTTTCCAATCCTGGAAATCCAACTGGAACTATATATACAAAAGAAGAAATTTATATGCTTAGAGATATATCTAAAAAACATAATATATTTTTAATTGCAGATGAAGTTTATAGAGAGTTTGTCTATGATGGATTAGAATATATGAGTTTTGCACATTTAAATGATATTGAAGATAGAATTATTTTAACTGACAGTGTTTCAAAACGATTTAGTGCATGTGGTGCAAGAATTGGATGTATAGCTTCTAAAAATAAAGATCTAATGAAACAAATACTAAAACTATGCCAAGGTAGGCTTTGTGTTGCTACTATCGAACAAATTGGTGCTGCTAATTTTATTAATGTACCTGATAAATATATTGAAGAAACAAAAGAAGAATATAGAAAAAGAAGAGATGTAGTATATAATGCATTAAAGGAAATGGATGGAGTAATTTGTGAAAAACCACATGGTGCCTTTTATAATATTGCAAAATTGCCAGTAAAGAATGCTGAAAAATTTGTTATATGGCTATTAAAAGAGTTTGATATAAATAATGAAACTGTTATGTTAGCACCTGCTGAAGGTTTTTATGCCACAGAAGGATTAGGCAAAGATGAGGTAAGAATCTCATACTGTTTAAATGTAGAAGATCTTAAAAAAGCTATGAAAATACTTAGTGAAGCTTTGAAAGTTTATCCAGATAAGAAATAAAGATATAAAAAGCAAGCAGCATTAGAACTGCTTGCTTTTTATATCTTTAGTATTCCTGTACTAAAGATCTCTCATATAATTCACATTTTTCATAATTGCATAGTCCCTGGATATTGTTTATACAAGTTATTGCACCACATTTTTTAAAATTCATACAGAGTTTTAATTTAGTTTTCTTATTTGATTTTTTTCTCATACCCATCTTCCTTTTCTGCCTTTTATAAAATCATATCATAAATAAATAGTATTTTCAATACCATTTTCAGAAATTTGCAACAAATTATATATTAATATTCATTTTCCTATTAATTTTAAATATAATATAGGCAAAAATGCAAGAAAAGTATTATTATAATCCAATATTTTTATTTAGACTTAAATATTTTTTTAAAAAACCCCTTATTAGATTCTTCTATTCTTTTTACTTTTTCTTTTAGCCCTGCTACTTCATAAGATTTTTCTTTTACCTTCATCTTTAATTTTGCATTCTCACAGATTAAAACATCCCTTTCCTTACTAGTTAGCTCTTTTCTTAATTCTTCAATTTCATCTTTTAATTTCATTATCAATTTTTCTTCATTTTCTTGATTTGAATCTAAAATATTTTTTATTTTTACAGCAATTTCTTCAGTGATTACTTCTCCTAGATTGGTACTAATTTCTTGTGATAATGTATTAAAATCTATTTTTTGTAATGAATCCGAAGTAGTTACTGCTTCTTCTTGATTATTAACAAGAATTTCAGGGGATTTTATTATTAATTTAATTTGTTTATTGCTAAAGCCTTTGTCTTGTAATGACTTTATGTACTGGAGCATCTCTATTTCCTTATAGGTATAGTATCTGTGATTAGAATCATTTCTAGGAATATCAAGTTCAAATTCTTTTTCATAATATCTTAAAACATGCGGAGGATAATCAGTTATTTCAGATACTTCAGAAATAGTATGTTGTTTCTCTAAATCTAGATCTAGCATATATTCCGCCTCCTTCATATTATTCCTCTTATATAATAACTATTCTTTAAAAACTTGCTATTTCCTTTTTATATAATACATATTTTCCAAAGTATTTATTGACATAATGTACTATATATCTTAATAATATAATTTCTATGTCAAATAAAATAAAAAAATAGGGACTGAATCATCAGTCCCTATTTTTCAATAGATTTCTCCAACAATTTAACTAACAAATCTACAGAAGAATTAATATCTTTTTTTGAAGCCATTTCCACAGTTGAATGGACATACCTAGTAGGTATAGAAATTGCTCCTGTAGGAACTCCATCTCTAGTTAAATGAATCGCTCCTGAATCTGTCCCTCCAAATTCCAATACTTCCATTTGATAAGGTATATTATTTTCCTCTGCAATTTCTATCATAAGATTTTTTACTTTAGGATGAGTAAGTATTGAATTATCTTTCACTTTAATAGCTGTACCCTTATTTAATCCAACAGCAAATCTTTTAGCCTTTGGAGTGTCACCAGTTGAAGTAACATCAATTGCAATACTTAAACTAGGGTTAATCTTATAAGCAGAAGTTCTAGCTCCTCTAAGACCAACTTCTTCTTGAACAGTGAATACAAAATACAAATCGTTATTGCTACTTTTAATTTTTTTAATAGCCTCAATAGCTACAAAGCATCCAATTCTATCATCTAAACATTTAGAAAAAATCACATTATCATTTTCAGAAAAACCTGACTCATAAACACAAATATCTCCTATATTGATCTTTTCTACTGCTTCTTCTTTATTTGAAACTCCAATATCTATGAACATATTTTCAAGTTTCAATTTTCCCATATTATCTACAGGCTCTGAAAATATAACTCCAACAGTCCCATTTTCAAAAATAACTTTTTGTCCAAGAGATATAAAAGGAGAAATTCCTCCTATATTTGTAAATCTTAAAAAACCTTCATCATCAATATCAGTTACCATTAAACCTATTTGATCCATATGAGCTGCAATCATTATTTTTTTGCCTTTCCCTTTTTTTCTCCCAATTAAATTACCTAATGGATCTATTTCAATTTCATCAACATAATCTTTAATTTCATCCATTATAAAGTTCCTAATATTATTCTCATTTCCCGATGGTGAATATATCTCTACTAGTTTCTTAGCTAACTCACTATTAAAAGCCATTTAAAAATCCCCCTTTTTAATTTCACTTAATATAGATTTTAAAAGTTTAAAAGTATTCTCATAGTCTTCCTTTGCCATGACAGATATAGGTGAATGTATATATCTACATGGTACTGAAATTGTTGTTGTAATAGATCCTTCTTTAGTTTGATGAATTTTACCTGAATCATTTCCTCCAAAACTAGTTTTCCTAAATTGATAAGGTATATTGTTTTTTTCCGCAATATTAACTATATATTTTCTAAAATTAATATTAAATAATGTTGTTCTATCTATTAAAGATATAGCAGGCCCCTTTTTTAACTTAGTAGGAATTAAATGTTCGTCTGTTTCTGGAGAGTCTGAACAAAGAGTTCCCTCTAAAATTATACTAATTTCAGGTTCAACGGTATAAGTTGCTGGTCCAGCTCCTACTAAACCTACTTCTTCCATAACAGTAAATACAGCATAAAAACCGAATTTTGTATTTTCTTTAATCAAATCTATAAGAAGACTACATCCTACTCTATTATCTAAAGCCTTGGCTTTTATTAAATCATTTCCAAATTCTATGTATTCACTATAAAATATTGCATAGTCTCCTATAGAAATTAAGTCTTCTGCCTCTTCTCTGCTGTTTGCACCTATGTCAATATAAAGTTGCTCTAATTTTAATGCTTTGAGACGTTCTTCCTTTTTCTGCAAATGTATAGGTTTAGCACCTATAACACCTGGTATTTGTTTTTTACCAACTATTACAGGTTTAGATACAAGAATTCTTTCATCTATTCCACCAACAGTTGTAAATTTCAAAAGTCCGGAATCATCTATATCAGTTATAATAAATCCTACTTCATCCATATGGGCTGTTATCATTAACTTAGGAAAACTATTCTCTCCTTTTTTATAGGCAATTACATTTCCTATTTTATCAACTTGTATTTCATCTACATAATCTTTTATTTCCTCAATGATTATATCTCTAACATCTTTTTCATTTCCTGAAACTCCAGAAGCTTCAGTTAATTTTTCTAATAACATAATAACCCCTCCAAATTTTCATTTGAAATTGAAGATATAAAGAAAGTTAATAATTTTGCTGTATTTTCTATATCTTTTAAATCAACAACTTCAACAGAAGTATGCATATATCTTAATGGAATAGAAATACATAGAGTAGGGATACCTTGTCTAGTAATTTGGATGGCTCTTGCATCAGTTCCTGTAGGACCAGGATCTACTTCTAATTGAAACGGTATATTATAATCTTTAGCTACACTTACTAGTTTTTCTCTCAATCCAGGATGAATATTCCCTCCTAAAGTAATTCCTGGCCCTTTACCCATTTCTAAAGTATCTTCTTTAGGTAATTCAGGGGTAGAACCAAATCCTACATCTATTGCAATACCTATATCAGGGTTTATATTATATGCACTTGTAGCTGCTCCTCTGCATCCTACTTCTTCTTGAACAGTAGATACAAAATAAATATCAGGATGATGATTTATAGTATTTAATTTTCTGATACATTCATATAATGTAACTACTCCTGCTCTGTCATCTAAGGCTTTACCAGTTACTCTATTACCTTGCAATTTTATTAACTCTCTTTTAATAGTAATACTATCCCCTATTTGCACAATATTTTTAATATCTTTTCTATCTAAACCTAGATCAATGGACATATCTTCTATCTTTACAGAATTGTTTCTCTCAGCTTCTTCTTGTAGATGAGGAGGTTTTGCACCTATTATGCCAAATAAGTTCTTTTTACCATGTACTATAACTTCTTGGCCTAAAAGGGTTCTAGGATCTATCCCTCCAATTGTTGAAAATCTTATAAATCCTCCATCTTCAATGTCTGTAACTATCAACCCAATTTCATCCATATGTGCTGCTAACATAATTTTAATTCTATCCTTATTGTTACTTAAAGTACCTTTTTTAATAGCTATTATATTTCCAAGATTATCAGTTCTTATTTCATCAGAATATTTATCAAAAGCAGAAATAATTGTATCTTTAATTTTGTATTCATAGCCAGAAACTCCATGAGAATCAGATAAAATTTTGAGAAAATCTTCTGTTTTCATTAAAAACGCCCCCTTATTGGTCTTATTATACCATAATTTTTAATTATTAGATTGTCTAAATAATTTTTCTATAAAAAAATGTTCTCACAGGCTTAAAGTTATATCTATCTGGTAGAATAATCTGCTCAGTACTTCCAACAAATAGTATTCCTTCATCTGATAAACTATTATAGAATTTCTCATATAATAATTCCTTTCCCTCTTCAGTAAAATATATCATTACATTTCTACATATTATTAAATCTATATTTTTAGGAAAAGAATCCTTTAATAAATCCATTTTTTCAAATTTTACACATTCTTTTATCTCGTCTTTTATCCTATAGTTAGATTTTAGAGGAGAGAAGTATTTATTTTTAAATTCTATAGGTAGATTTCCTAACGCTTTTTTATTATATATACCAATTTTAGCCTTCTTTATGGCTTCCATATCTATATCTGTGGCTAATATATTTATATCTTTTAAATTGAAAAATTTACTTAATAACATTACCATAGAATAAGGTTCTTCACCTGTAGAACATGCACTACTCCAAATCCTAAGAGGCTTGTCCTTTTTCTTAATAAGACCAGAAAGAATATATTTTTCTAAAACTTCCCATTGTTTCGGATTTCTATAAAATTCCGAAACATTTATAGTTAGATAGTTTACAAATTCGTTTAATAATTCCTCGTTATTTTTTAAGCTAATAAAATAATCATCAAAGTCTTTAAAATTATTTCTAGTAACTAAAGAACCTATTCTTCGTTTCATTTGCTTTTCTTTATAAAGATTTAAATCTATATCTATTAGCTCTTTTACTTGTTTTTTAAATACTTCATATTTTTCCATGATTCAACCCCTTTGCATTATTGTATACCTCTTATTTTAGCAATAAAAAAGAACTGTGGCAAATAAAAGCCACAGATTAATGTAAAGGGGGTCTTGATGTATTTTGTGAGGTCATTTAATATCTTTGACAATTAAATTTTTTTTATACATAAACCCCCAAAGTTTTATTCTTTATCTTTTATTATTTCTTCAATAGTACTATCAATTTCTTTATTTTCTATAACATATTCTTCATTTTCCTCTTCATCTAATGCTTCTTTCATACTAAGACTAATACGCTCTTTATCTTCATTTATATCCATGATTTTAACTTTAACCTTTTCTCCAATTTTCAATTTATCAGATGGCCTATTTATATGTTCATTTGAAATTTGAGATATGTGAACTAAGCCATCTACTCCTGAATCAAGTCTTACAAATGCACCAAAATCTAATAAATTAACAACATTACCCTCAACAATATCTCCAATATTACATTCTTCTATAAATATTTCCCATGGTTTTGGAAGTGTTTGTTTTAATCCAAGAGAAATTCTATTTTTATCTTTATCAAAATTTAAAACCTCAACTTTAATTTCTTCACCTTCACTTATGACTTCAGAAGGATGCTTAATTTTATTCCAGGATAGATCCGAAATGTGGACTAAACCATCAATACCTCCTATATCTACAAAAGCACCAAAGTTTGTAATTCTCTTAATTTCTCCCTTAATTATTTTTCCTATCTCAAGATTTTCCCATATTTTCTCCTTCATTTCATTTAATTCTTCCATTTCTACTTCTTTTCTAGATAATATTATTCTATTTTTGTTTCTATTAAAATCAGTTATTTTTACTAAAAGAGTTTTTCCTTTATAATTCTCTAAATTTTTAACGTATTTTACAGATAACAAAGAAGCAGGAATAAATGCTCTTAAACCATTTACAAGAGCTATAACTCCACCTTTAACTATTTCTACTACTTTACACTCTACTTTTTCTTGGTTCTCATATATTTGTTCAACTTTATCCCAATTTTTTATAGTTTCTACTCTCTTAGTTGAAAGTACTACATTCCCCTCTCCATCATCTAAGTTAAGCACATATACTTCTATTTCATCATCTTCTTTAAAAAGTTCCTTAGGAGAAAGATTAGGTTCATTTGAAAGTTCTGATCTTTCTATGATTCCATCGGATTTATATCCTACATTAACTATTACCTCATTATCAGTAACAAGAATAACCTTTCCCTTCACAATGCTTCCACGTTGTAAATAAATCATAGAATCTTCTATGGCTTTCATCATTTCATCATTATTTATATTTTCCATTTTATCAATTACCTCCTTAATGATCCAATCAGGTGTTGAAGCACCTGCTGTTAATCCCACAGTTTCATATCCTGAAATAGTTTCTAATGATAAATCATCAATTGTTTCAATATGATATACATTTTGACAGTATTTTTTACTTATTTCTACTAATTTATTTGTATTTGAGCTATGATATCCTCCAATTACAATCATTGCCTCAACTTTTTTCGCTATATCTTTACAAGAATTTTGTCTTAGGCTTGTAGCATTACAAATGGTATTAAATATCTCCAATTCATCAACTTTATTTGAAACTATATCTACCAATGTATTAAATTTATCTAAAGTATTGGTTGTTTGCGATAATATACATGCTTTTTTTAAATTAGGTAAATTTTCCGCTTCTTCTTTATTATTAATAATTATACCTTCATTATTGCACCATCCATTTATTCCAATAACTTCTGGATGTTCTTTATCTCCAATAATAATAATTTTATAACCATTTTTCCAATACTCATTTGCCTTTTTATGAATATTTTTTACATAAGGACATGTACAATCAATTACATCTAGATTTTTATTCTTTATATTTTCATAAATATTATTAGGAATACCATGAGATCTTATGATTACTTTTCCGTTTTTAATATCATCAATAGAATTAGCAACTTTTAAGCCTAAACCATTTAATTTTTCAACAGCTTGTTTATTGTGTATGAGAGGTCCTAAGGAATAAATAGAATCATTTTCTTTTTCTAATTCATCTGTACTCATATCTACAGCTCTTTTAACACCAAAACAAAACCCCGCATTATCAGCTATAATAATCTCCATTTTTTTCATCCTTCCAAATAAATTATTTTAAAGAATATATTGCCTTCATTATCTCTTGACTAAGAATTTTATAATCCTCTGTTCTAATTTTTTTATTATAATATTCACTAAAATATATAGGTTCTCCTATGTTTATTTTAATTTTACTGAAAGGTTTATATTTAGATTCAATGTGTATGGGAACTATTGGTGCCTTTGCTTTTATACTTATTAATGCAATACCAGGTTTAGCATTTTCAATATTTTCTTCATAAACTCTGGTCCCTTCTGGAAATATACCTAGAACTTCATTATTTTTTAATACTGTTAAAGAATTTCTTATTGCAGACAAATCTGCAGACTTCCTATCTACCGGAAATGCTCCTAATGCACTTACTAACCAACCTAAAAATTTATTTTCAAATAGCTCTTTTTTGGCCATAAATCTTATTCTTCTAGGAATAGCTATACCTAAAATAACAGGATCTAATTCACTAATATGATTAGAACATAGAATAACCTTCCCCTCAGTAGGTATATTCTCTTTCCCTGTTATTCTAAATCTAAATATAATTCTAAAGATAATATTACCAATTAAATGACAAAACTTATAGAAAAATAACATCTGTTACCTCCCTTCGACTATATCAACTATTAAATTGACAGATTCATTTATAGATTTATAAGTAGTATTTATTTCAATAGCGTCCTTAGCTTTTTTTAGAGGACCAATAGCTCTAGTACTATCCAATTCATCCCTTTTTTCAATCTCTTTTTTTATTTGTTCCAATGAAATACTTTTTTCACATTTTTGAATTAAATCTTTATATCTTCTTTTAGCTCTTTCTTCAATAGAAGCAGTAATATAAAATTTAAAATTTGATTTTGGAAGAACTACAGTACCTATATCTCTACCATCCATTATAATATTTTTATCTTTAGCAATATCTCTTTGTAATCTAATCATACCATTTCTAACCTCTCTAATTTTTGCAATATCTGATACATTTTGACTAATAATATTATCTCTAATCTGCTTGTCTACATTTTTATTATCTAAGTAAATATGTCCATTTATAAAATCTATATAAGTGCTATTTAATTCTTCTATAATTTTAATTTCATCATTTAAATTTATTCCTTTTTCTAGTACTTTAAGAGTAAAGGCCCTATACATTGCACCTGTATCAATATATTCTATATTCATTTTCTTAGCAACTAATTTAGAAATAGTACTTTTTCCTGCACCTGCTGGTCCATCTACAGCAATGGAAATATTATTATATTTATTTTTCATAATTAAATCCTCCTTATGTAAAACTATAACCACCATTTGGTGGTTTTGTTATTCTTTATTTATTTAAATCAGGTCTTAAGTTTTTTGCCTCCTTTAAATAAACATGCTTTACACTATTTTGACCTATACTAGAATCATACAAGACCATTACTCGTATACATTTTTTCAAATTATCCAAAACTTCCATTTCATTGAAGCACATTAGTGCAGCATTTTTATATCCAATAACTCTAGCAGCTTTTGCAGGATATTCTTTGTTTAAATCTCTGGTAGAGGAAAACAAAATACTAATTACTTTTTCTTTATCAAGATTATTTTTTCTTTCTATTTCTTTTAATAATTCAATAGTATTTGAAATTATACTTTTACTATTATTTTCCTCTACTGTAGTAGCACCTCTTATAGCAATAGTACCCATTATACCACTATCCTTTTTTATTATATATTAAAAATATTAATCTCTCAAGCTATTTTAGTTTTACATTTCCTAATATTTCAATACTTTGAGATGTAGATACAATTGTATCCAATTTTGGACTTTCAATATTTTTACTAATACCAATTAATTTTACTGTAGCCTTATCCATATATTTTGTTCCATCAATTTCAATTAAATCATTATTTGAAACATTTATTTCAATTTCATCTTTTTTTGAAAAATCTCCTTTCTTTTCACCATTAATTAATATACTGATATTCTCTTGACTATTATCTTCAAGTTTTAATATTATTACCCCATTTTCTAATTCATTAAATTTATTCAAGGAGATATATTTTATATCATTATTAAATTTAGTTGTGCTTATTATATTTTCATCTTTTATATTTATAAATTGTATACATATTAAAGAAATTAAGCCTATTATAGCAAAAGTTAAGATAATTGATTCAATTTTCTTAAATAAGTTGTCCATAGTATCCTCCTATACATTATTTTATATATTATAGTTTATGTAATAAACTTATAAATAATGTATAAGAAAACTAGTTTTAAGTTAACAATTGATACCCGCTAAATAACCAGTAGAATATGCATTTTGTAAATTATATCCTCCAGTTAGAGAATCTACATCAATTACTTCGCCTGCAAAAAATAATCCTTTAACTAATTTGGATTCCATAGTAGAAGGATTTATTTCTAAAGTAGAAATTCCTCCAGATGTAATAATAGCTTCTTCTATAGGTCTAAATTTAAGAAAATTTAATTTTAATTTTTTTATATTTTCTATAAGTCTAATACGTTCTTCTTTAGTTATTTGATTAATATATTGACTTTCATTAATATTCGACAATCTTAATATAATAGGAATAAGTTTTTGGGGTAATAAATCTTTTAATCCATTTTTAATTTGTTTATTATTATATTTATCAAAATCTTTTAAAATTCTATTATCAAGTTTTTCAAAAGATAATGCCGGTTTTAAATCTATATAAAGAATTATTTCTTCCTTTGCTGATACATGTTTATTGATAATATTACTCATAGTTAAAATTATTGGACCTGTTAGTCCAAAATGAGTAAATAACATTTCTCCAAAGTTTTCATATGTTTTTTTATTTCCTATATAAGCTGATATGCTTATATTTTTCAATGTTAGTCCTTGCAAATCTCTAACCCATTTTTCCTTAGTTTCACATGGTACTAATCCAGGCTTTAATGCTATAGTTGAATGTCCTAAATCTTTTGCAAATTTATATCCATCTCCTGTAGAACCTGTTATAGGATAAGATTTCCCTCCTGTTGCAATTATTACTTTATCAAAATTTTCACTAGAACTATCCTTAAATGTTAATGTGAAAAAACCATCCCTATGAGAGACTTTATTAACTTCTTTATTTAATATTATATCTACATTCTTTTCAATTAAAAATTTTTCAAAAGCCTTTATAATATCACTAGATTTATCTGAAACTGGAAAAATTCTTCCTCCTCTTTCAACTTTAGTTTTAAGACCACATTTATTCAAAAGAGCTAATATATCCCTGTTAGTATAGCTATATAATGCACTATATAAAAAATCTTTATTAGTAGTCACATTATCTAAAAAAGTCTCCACATCAGCATTATTAGTTATATTGCAACGACCTTTTCCAGTTATAAATAATTTTTTCCCTAGTTTGTTATTTTTTTCAAACAATTTCACTTCTTTATTTCGAGAACTTGCAAATCCTGCAGCTATTATACCAGCAGGTCCTCCACCTATTACTGCTACCTTTTCTTTCATTGATTTTCCTCCTAATACTTAAGATGACAAGTATCATTAAATAATTTCAGAACATTATTATAATCCCTAAATTCAATAATACTTAAACTTACATTGTCTAAAGACATTTTACTAAAGTAACTAATATCCATATCTAATAATCCTATAATTATAGTTTTAATTGCGGCACTATGAGATACTACTAGAATATTTTTATTTGGATTTAATTCGGATATTCTATTAATGCCTTCCATAGTCCTCTTTTGTAAATCTGATAATGTTTCAGCATCTTCTAATTTTAATTTGTGAGGTTCTTTCATCCATAAAAGATGTTTTTCATAATGTCTTTCAATAAGGTCTTTTTTCGTAATTCCTTCCCAAGAACCAAAATTAATCTCCCTAAAATTTTTATCAGAATTAACTTTTAGTTTTAATTTATTTCCAATAACTTCTGCAGTTTTAAAAGCTCTTTTTAAGTCACTAGAATATATATTGTCTATTTTTTCATTAGACAACCTATTGGCAATTTCTTCAGCTTGTTTTATTCCTTTTTTAGTTAATAAAGTATCTCTTTGTCCTTGAATTTTCTTTAAAATATTCCATTCTGATTCTCCGTGTCTTACTAAATATAGTCTTTTCATAGCTAGTCCTCCTTAAATGGTTATATTAATAGTATAGTCTATTTTTAAAAAATATGTAGTTATTTTTATATTTTATTTTTATATCAATTATGATAAGATTTATTATGATATTTTATAAGAAACAAATAGAATCCCTAAACTTAAGGATTCTATTTGTTTCTTATATTTTCATTTTGTTTATTAGTAAAATTGTAAACACTATGTTTCTTCCAAATATCTTCCAAGTCTTTAAAGTATTTAGTTATGTCATCTCCCTTTTTCATACCTATTGCAATTACCAATGCATTTATTAAACTCATCGGTGCTACTAGTGAATCAACAAATGAAACCATGTTACTACTTGCAAGAAGAGTTATATCCGATATTCGAGCAGCAGGTGAAATTAAACTATCTGTTATTCCAATAACCTTACATCCCTTCTCCTTTACATAATTTAATGCATCTAAAGTTCTTGTTGAATATCTTGGATAACTAATTCCAATAACTACATCTTTGTCAGTAACTTTAAATAATTGTTCAAATATATCATTAGGACCTGCAGTTACAACTGTTACATTTTCTATTATAAAATTTAAATAAAATCCTAAATATCCTGCTAAGAAAGATGAGCTTCTTAAACCTAGTATATAAACTTTTTCACTATTTAAAATTTTATCTACTGCATCTTGGAAAACATCAAAATCTATTTCGTCAACAGTTTTATTAATATTAGACATATCTTTTTTAAAAACTTTTTCAAATAAATTTTCCTTACTAGAGCAATTATCAACTAATGATATTCTTTGAACAGTAGTTAATTTGTTTTTAATCACTTCTTGTAACTCATTTTGCAAATCTCTATATCCATCATACCCTAAGGTATCTGCAAATCTAACTACTGTTGACTCACTTACTCCTACTTTCTCTCCTAATTTAGCAGCTGTCATAAAAGCCGCTCTATCATAATTCTCCATAATATACTCAGCAATTAGCTTTTGACCTTTACTAAGCTTGGCAAAATTCTGTTGTATTAATTTTATTAGGTCTATATTGTCCTTCATTGTCCACTCCTTCATATCTTGTTATTAATTTAAAACCTTCTTCTAATGCCGCCTTATTTATTGTTTCAGTTCCTTTAGGAACTCTATTTAATACAGCTTTTTCCAGCTCTACTTTGTCTACAACTTTAATAAGTCCATTTAAACTTCCTAATGCAATCATATTCGCCACCATAGGCCTATTTAATACATTTTCTGCAGTTTCTAATATAGGAATAGTATATATATATATATCTTCTCTATTAGGCTTATTTCTTACACTACTATCTATTATTAAAGAGCCACCTTTCTTTAAAGAATCTATATATTTATCACAGGCAACTTGAGTTAATGCTAATAATACATCACAATTTCTAACTTTAGGGTAATTTATTTCTTTTTCACTGATAATAACCTCAGCTTTACTTGCTCCACCTCTTGCCTCTGGTCCATAGGACTGTGATTGGACTACATGTTTCCCATCTGAAAGTGCTGCTTCTGCTAAAATAATACCAGCTAGTATTAATCCCTGTCCTCCAGAGCCGCTTAATCTTAATTCTCTTTGTACCACAATATCACCCCTTCTTTAAAAAGAATTTACCAGCCTTTTATACTCTTCCGTATATTCTGGCCTAATACTTTTATGCAATTCACCAACTATGATTTTCCCTTTAAGTTTATCTTCATCTAATTTTTTAGCTGCATTTATACTAATAGATTGATCCCTTAAAAATTTCATCATATCTACAGCATTTCCTTTTTTATTCTTTCTTCCATAATAAGTAGGACATATTGTCACTGTTTCTATAAAAGAAAATCCCTTGTTTTTAATACCCTCTTCTATTAGTTTAACAATTAGTTTTGGATTAAATACTGTAGATCTTCCTACATATGTTGCACCTGCACTAGTAGTTAAATCACAAAGATCAAATTGAGTATCAATATTTCCATAAGGTGCAGTAGTGCCTTTATCACCTCTAGGAGTTGTTGGTGAATATTGACCTCCTGTCATTCCATAAATATTGTTATTATAAACTATGGTGGTAATATCAATATTTCTTCTTGCAGCATGTATTAGATGATTCCCCCCAATTGCTGCCGAATCTCCATCTCCAGTAATGACTATAACATCTAAATTAGGGTTAGCCATTTTAATTCCTGTAGCAAATGCAAGAGCCCTACCATGAGTTGTATGTAATGTATTAAAATCTAAATAACCTGAAGCTCTTGATGAACAACCTATTCCAGAAACAATACAAATTTTATCTCTATCTAGTTTTAAATTATCTATAGCTTTAACAATTGAACGTGTAACTATACCATTTCCACAGCCAGGACACCAGATATGTGGTAAGCTATTAGTTCTAAAATAATCATCTACTATTTGACTAGGCAATTTTTAAACCTCCTTAATATAAGATAATATTTCATCAGGAGTAATCAGCTCTCCATTAACTCTACCATATTTATATACATCTGTTGATTTTTTAGCTATTCTATCTACCTCTAGATAATATTGTCCTAAATTCATTTCAACTACTATTATCTTTTTCACAGTTTTGGCTAACTCCAAAATTTGTTTTTCAGGTGAAGGCCAAATTGTAATAGGTCTAAACATACCGACTTTTATATTTTCCTTTCTTGCCATATCTACTGCACTTTTTACCGATCTAGCAGTTCCTCCATATGCTATTAAAGCTATTTCTGCATCTTCTAAAAAATATTCATCATATTTTACTATATCTTGAGTATTTTCTTCTACTTTTTTGGTCAATCTATTTATTAAACTCTCTGCTATTTTTGAGTCATTAGTTGGAAAACCATTTATATCATGAACTAGTCCAGTAACATGATATCTATAACCTTCTCCAAAGCTTGCCATGGCTGGAACTAAATCTCCGTCATTAATTTCATAAGGGTTATAATCTTCAGCTTTATCTTTAGGTTTTAATCTATCTACTATTTCAATTTCATTTTCATCTGGTATTTCTATCTTTTCCCTCATATGAGCAATTACCTCATCCATTAATATTATAACTGGTGTCCTATATCTTTCAGATAGATTAAAAGCTTCTATAGTGATTTCATAGGTTTCCTTTACAGAATATGGGCTTAAAGCTATAATCGGATGATCACCATGTGTTCCCCATCTAGCTTGCATTACATCTCCTTGAGCAGGTGATGTAGGGAGTCCTGTACTAGGCCCTCCTCTCTGAACATCTACTATAACACAAGGAACTTCTGCCATTGCAGCATATCCTATATTTTCTTGTTTCAATGAAAAGCCTGGTCCACTAGTTGCAGTCATAGACTTTAAACCAGTTAAAGAAGCTCCTATTACTGCACCTATACTTGCTATTTCATCCTCCATTTGAATAAATTTTCCCCCAATTCTAGGAAGTTTGGCAGCAGATATTTCAGCAATCTCTGTAGATGGAGTTATAGGATAGCCAGAATAAAATCTCATACCTGCTGCAATTGCACCTTCTACACAAGCTTCATTGCCTTGCATTAGTTTTATATTTCCCCTTTTCATTTATTCTTACCTCCTAAATAAATAGCATAATCAGGACATCTTAGTTCACATTGACCACATTCAATACATGAATCTATATCTTCAATATTTACTTTTCCATCTTTAATACTAAGTACATCTCTAGGACAAAATGCCACACATATTCCACAGCCCTTACACCATTCCTTATTTACCTGTAGCTGCTTTAACGTTTTTTTAGGCATTACCCTACTCCCCCTTTTATAATTATTTCTTCAATTAAATAATACCAAATTAATTATATAATTGCAAGATTTATTTCATTTTTTATTTATTTCTTTATTTTTTGCAAGTTTAGATTCACCCCTTGTGTTTATTGTCATAAAAATAAAAGCCTGATTAGGCTTTTATTTATATTGGGTAGGTTTTAAATTCTTCATTTACTAAATTAGTATCTATTTTATATTTTTTTGCTTGCCTATTTTTAAAATACTCTAGTGCTATTTGAGGAAATAAAGCATAAGACAATACATCTTCATCTTGTTCTATATATTCTTTAATATCTTCTTTTAAGTTCCCTAGTTCTGGCTCTAATAAATCTGCAGGACGTCCCGTAAAAACTTCTTCATCTCCAATTATTATTTTTTTAATATCTTCCTTTATAGGTATAGTTGGCTTTCCATACAATCCCTTAACATAATTTTTAACTTCTTTAGGTATCATTTTATATCTTTCACCTAGAACAATATTAAATACTGCTTGAGTTCCTACCATTTGGCTCATAGGAGTTACTAGAGGAGGATATCCTAAATCTTCTCTTACTTTTGGAACTTCCTCTAAAACTTCCTCAAACTTATCTAGTGAACCTTGAGCCTTCAATTGAGATACTAAATTAGATAACATACCTCCTGGTACTTGATACTTCAAAGTTTTGGCATTTACCTCAAGTACCCTAGAATTTAATAAACCTTCCCTTATGTATTTTTCTCTTATGTCTTTAAAATACTCAGATATTTCTAAAAGCAAATCCATATCTAACCTTGGATCGTATGAAGAATCTTTTAAAGATGCTACCATGGGTTCAGTTGCAGGCTGACTTGTTCCCATTCCAAATGGAGAAATTGCAGTATCTATTATATTTGCTCCTGCTTCTATTGATTTCATATAAGTTTGATTTGCTATTCCACTAGTAAAGTGAGAATGAATTTGTATTGGTACATTAACCTTATCTTTAATTTGTTTAACCAATTTTTCTGCAGTGTATGGAAGTAATATACCGGACATATCTTTTATACATATTGAATCTGCTCCCATTTCTTCCATTTCTATTGCTAGATTAACATAATAATCAATATTGTGAACTGGACTTATTGTATAGGATATTGCAGTTTGGGCATGCCCACCTGCTTTTTTAGTTGCGTTTACAGCAGTTTTTAAATTTCTAGTATCATTTAATGCATCGAATACTCTAATTATATCTATTCCATTCTTTATAGATTTTTTAACAAACTCTTCCACAACATCATCAGAATAGTGTTTGTATCCTAAAAGATTTTGACCCCTTAGTAACATTTGAAGTTTAGTATTTTTGAAGTTTTTCCTTAAAACTCTAAGTCTTTCCCATGGATCTTCATTTAGATATCTTAAACAAGAATCAAAAGTAGCTCCTCCCCATACTTCTAGAGAATAATACCCTACTTGGTCTAACTTCTTCGCAATGGGTAGCATTTCCTCTGTTTTCATTCTAGTGGCTATTAAAGATTGGTGGGCATCTCTTAAGATTGTTTCTGTTATTTTTACTTCTGACAAATTTACCCCTCCTAATTAAGTTTTTCTACACCATACAGTATTGGTGGATTATTAATTTGATTAATAAATTGAAACTTCAAAACACTATATTTTTTTTGATTTAGTTCATATAAAAACTTTTCAATTATTTTCTTTTCTTCTAATCCTCCTATATGGCCTGTATAACTAGTTACTAAAAGAACGCCATTTTGATCTAATAACTCTAATGAAGTTTTTATTCCCTGTATAGTTGTTTCAGGCTTTGTAACAATATTATGATCTCCCGTTGGTAAATAGCCCAAATTAAATACTACAAGTTTTATTTTTTCATCTTTTATATAATTTGAGATGTTTTCATGCCCATCATGAATAAGTCTAACTCTATTAGCCAGACCCTTTTCTTTAAGTCTTTTTTTAGTATGATCTAGTGCATCTATTTGAACATCAAACCCATAAATCTTACCTAAAGGTCCTACTAGTTCAGCTAATAATAGAGTATCATTTCCTTTTCCTACAGTGCAATCTAGTACAATATCTCCTGGCCAAATTGTTTCTTTCATTATTTTTTTTGCAAGTTCTACAGCATTTTTAAAATATTTATAATCCAATTTGTTTCAACTCCATAATAAATTTATGTTAATCTAAAATTTATTTATAAAATATAATTATATCTATGCCTTATTATATAAAAAATATGGCAATTTTAAATGCCATATCCTAATTATGACAAAATGTTAAAGATTCTTTAAATACTCTATTTCCTCATTTGTTAAATACTTCCAACTTCCTATCTTTAAGCTTCCTAATTCTAAATCTTCAATAGCTATTCTCTTTAAAGAAATTATCGGATGATTTATAGCATCACACATTTTTCTAATTTGTCTATTCTTTCCTTCATGTATCTCCATTTCTAATAAAGAACTATCTTTATCTTTATTTAATACCTTTATGCTTGCTTTTGTAGTAATATAATCATCTATTTTTAATCCATTTCTAAATTTTTTAAGCTCTGTTTCTGTAGGAATTCCTCTAACTCTTCCTATATATCTTTTCTTAATCTCATTACTAGGATGAGTTAATTTATAAGTTATTTCCCCGTCATTTGTTAAAAGTAATAGCCCTGAAGTATCATAATCTAATCTTCCTACTGGATATATTCTTTCTTCTATACCTTGAATTAAATCTATAACTTTCTTTCTGTTAAATTCGTCTTTAACTGTAGTTACATATCCAGTAGGTTTGTTCAGCATTATATATACACTTTTTTCTTCTATTTTTATTACTTTTCCATCTACCTTTACTATATCTTTCTTTAAATCCACTTTACTTCCTAACTTCTGTATAACTTCCCCATTCACCATTACTCTTCCTTCTAAAATTATTTCTTCTGATCTTCTTCTTGAGGCTATACCACAAAGAGCCATATACTTTTGTAATCTCATAGAAACTCCCTCTTTTCTTTAGATTAATTATCTTTAATATTTTATCTTAAATTAAATATTTAGTATAAATATTTAACAACCCACTATCTTCGACCCTCTTCTTTATTATTTTTTTATCTTTAGTGTATAGATTCATATTCTCCATTCTTTTGAAATAACTATCTCCAGCAAAAGTATATCTTTTTCTAAGCCCCTCCTTACTCCTCATTCTTTCATTAGTATAAGCAATAATATCACCTATGGCTAGAGATCTTGGTAACTCTAGAAGCTTATATTCCTTAATCATTCTAACACTATTATGTCCTGCTAAACTTCCTGTTGATATAGCTTCAGTATGTCCTACAAATAGTCCTGACTTTTCTCCTCCACAAAATAAATTATCCACGCCTTTTACTTTCATGGTATTATCCCTAGGTGCCATAGATAAATATCTTACAGAATTTCCTATGCCACCAGAATAAGGATCTTCATATCGAGCATTTTCTAATCCCTTAATTTTTCTTAGTTCATCTAAAGGATAAAAAGATGTCATAAGCTTTGCATGGCCAGTATCTAGTAATATTAGATTTTCTGCATATTCTTTTAAGGCATATTGTTCACATACTTTTTTAGATAGTTTACTCCTATCAATATCTTCTTTAGGTACTGGAATTATAACTACTCCTTTTTCATTTAATTCTTTTTTAATATCATCACTTAAAGAGTCTTTATTTAATTTACAAGAACCGCTAAAAGCTCCATAGGTACCATCACTTTTTTGACCTACTAGGTCTTTAACTCCTGCTTTTTGACTAATACTAACTCTAGGACCAAAGGTAGGACATCTTAATATACACATAGAACAACCATTTCCATATTTCAAACAATTCCCCATAGGCCCTGTAGAACCTGTTGTATCTATAAATACATTTCCATTCACAACTTTTTCATCATCAAGTACTACACCTTTAATAGTTTCCTTATCCATTATAACATCTACTACTCTCTTTTTAGTCATAATCTGAATATCTAAATTATTAAGAAGTTTTCTTACTTCTGGTTCTACTTTAGTTACATCATATAAGCTGCCATGCTTATGACCAGGAAATTCTATATTTTTATGCCTTGATAATCTATCAGTTATTTCAAATAATTCATAAGCCCCTAAATATATATTTTCTTCTGTTGCAGTAAAACGTCCATTATTTCTCATTATACCTCCTACATTTCCTAGACCAAGAAGCATATCTGTTTTCTCTATTAAAATTACCTTAGCCCCTGCTTTTTTAGCAGATATGCTAGCGGCACACCCTGACCAGCCCCCGCCTATTATGACAACAGTATCCAATTAAATCACCTCACTAATAAAATATTTTTTGTTGGATTTTTGCTTTACATAGCTTTACTCTTTGTCCTTCTTTTATCCTATTAGTACAAGCTCCACATACACCTTCTCCACAACAAATCTTAGAATTATTTGTAGTCATAAATTTAATATTTTCATTAGTATTTTTTATTATTTTATATATTGATTCATGTAGTAAATCTGAACCAGCACTAAATACTAACTTTACATTTTCATTTTCTATTAATTTCATAATTATTTCTGTATCTTTTTCTATTTTTCCCTCTATTATTTTTATTTTTTCTAAACTTGTAAAATTATTTATATAGTTATTTTTAAATTCTCCTGGATCCAGAAATAATATTACATTGTTATTATTTCTTATCATTTCTTCTATAGTTAAATTTATAGAAGCCTGCCCCATACCTTTTGAGATTACTAGACAATTAGAATCTTTTATTTCTTTTAAATATCTAGCTCCTAAAATACCATTCCAATAGGGACCTCTTATTATATATTCAATATTATTATTTAAAGCTTTTGTCTTAGAACCTCTAATTTTATATAGTATGCTTATATATTTATTATTTTCTGTTTTCAATATAGACATTGGTACATTAAAATATTCTTTATCTTTACTTCCTCTTAAAATTATATAAGAACCTGCCCTATTTAGTTCCTTTACAAGTTCCTTTTCTGTTTCAATCTTTAATAAATATAATTTATCTTCTATTTTTTTCTTTTCAATTAGCATTCCTTTATAATCTTTCCTACTATCTTTAACTTTTTTATTATTCATATAGTACTCATTTAAAATACATACTCCATTCCATTCACAATCACAAAATTCTCTTCCCTGTAGTTGGGAACAAGTTATACAATCCATAGTATCTGCTAAAATACAAGGACAGTATTCTGTTCCTGCATCTACACAATTAAAATTTTTAGCCATAAAACCTCCTCCTATTTTTCCATCTAATATTAAAATATTTATTTAAAAATATTTTGTTACAGTTTTAGGCAAATTAAAAAAGAGCTTATAAGCTCTTTTTTAATTTCTTCAAAAAACCAATTCCTTTAATTTCTTCTTTTGCTATTAAGTTACTGGTATATATTAGCTCCCCATCTAAATACACAGATATTTTCCCAATTATATCTCCTTTATTTACAGCGGCTTCAATATTTTCAGGTAAATTTATAGTTACCTTTATCCTTTCTTTCTCCTCTTCTTTCAATGGCAAAATACAGCTTGAATCTGTAACTATTGGTAAATATTCTTTGTTACCGTTTTCAACTTCTATATTTTTTATAAATTGCCCTTTATCATATATAAAATATGGTTTATAATTTTCAAATCCATAATCTAATAACTTATAACAATCATTAAACCAATCTCGATCATTTAGAACTACTGAAACTAATTGCATGCCATTTTTAGTAGCACTAGATACTAAACACCTTCCTGCTCTTTTTGTATACCCAGTCTTAACTCCATCTCCACCATCATATTGCCACAAAGTTTTATTTTTGTTATAAAAATAATTATTTTTATCCCTATTTGCTGTCCATGATTTGCTACTTACTATTTCTTTGAAAGTTTCATGTTTCAATGCTTCTCTAGAAATAAGTCCTAAATCATAGGCAGTAGTATAATGATTTTCGTCTTCTAATCCATGGGGATTAGTAAAATTTGTATTTAAAGCACCTATTTCCTTTGCCTTATCATTCATTAAATTAACGAAGTTTTCTACATCTCCACCTATATGGTCCGCTATTACCATAGCAGCATCATTTCCTGAACGAAGCATTAAACCATATAACAAATCCCTCAAACTTATCTTTTCCTCTTCATATATATATATACTTGAACCTTCTATTCCTACAAAATCTTTTTCTACTTTGATTTTATCATCTAAATCTCCATTTTCTAATGCTACTAAAGCTGTCATTATCTTTGTAGTACTTGCCATTGGCATCTTTTTATTAGGATTTAGAGTATAAAGTATTCTTCCAGATTTCACATCTATAAGTATGCTGCTTTCTGCATTTATTACAGGGTCAGTATATGATATGGAAGTTATAAAAAATAAAATTATAAAGGATATAATAACAACTTTAATATTCAATTTTCTACCTCCATTTATATGAATTCATTCTTCTATAGTAAATAACAGAAGCAGAAATATTCTGCTTCTTAACTAGGTTCAATATCATTTATCTCTTTGGTAGAACCTTTCTTATTACTTTTATTTATAAGATCAGTAGTAAGTTTTCCTGCTAAATCAATAATATTATTTATTGCATTACTTCCTTCATCTACAGGTAACATTTTTATTTGTTCATTACCTACAACCATAAATGCAATAGGCTGAATTGATACCCCAGCTCCAGCTCCACCGCCAAAAGGTAATTTTTCCTCTTCAGTATCATAATCATTTTTTTTATTTTTTCTATTGTTCATATTACTAAATTCAGTTCCTCCAGATGCAAAACCAAAAGATACTCTTGAAATAGGTATAATAACTAAACCATCTGGAGATTGGACAGGGTCTCCAACTATTGTATTTACATCTACCATTTCTTTTATACTATTCATTGTAGTTTTCATTAGCCCTTCTATAGGATGTTCTGCCATTTTTATTCACCACCTTCTTTATACTTAGTCCATATAAACTTATAATAATAATATAAACCAAATTGGATTTAATTATACAATTAAATCTAGTTTCAAACTTACTTTTATTAAAATATGGATATATATTTATGTAAATATCATCTATTTCTCTTTTATTTATAAGAATTGAAAGAACAGAATTTTTTATTGCCCAAAAAAGCCCAGTATAAATACCAGTTAAAGCTGCATCTTTTGAGCCAATATCAGTTATCCAATGTATTTTCTTTATTTCTCCTCTTTTCCAAAAAAAAGAAATAACTTTTTTATATTGATTATAATATTTTAAATATCTTTTTATTTTAAATTCTTTTTCCCCATCATTTTTCTTTCTTCTCTTATATCTTTGTATAATTTTTTCGTTATCAATTTTATATTTTATCAATCCCTTTAAAGCAATTAATTGAATATTAATCTCATTAGATTCCTTTCTTCTGAAATCAATAACTATGTATAGAGGCCATAATAAAATAACTAAAAACACAACCAAAATAATTAAAAACCATTTCATAAATTCACCTCATTTTAATATAGAAGGCTAATAAATATTATTTCCATAAAAAAAGAAAATAACACACTTAAGTGTATTATTTTCCATCTTCGTCAATCTTAAACTCTTCTAATGGAGGCAATTCTTTTAAACTTTTCAATCCGAAATATTTTAAAAATTGTTTAGTTGTTCCATATATTATAGGCCTTCCTGTTTTTTCTATTCTTCCTTTCTCTTCAATAAGTTCCTTTTCTAATAAAGTATCTAAAGCTTTATCACATCTTACACCTCTAATAGCTTCTATTTCGCTTTTTGTTATAGGTTGTCTATAAGTAATTATAGACAATGTTTCTAAAGCAGCATTAGATAAACTTTTCTTAGTCTTTGGCATGCTCAATTTTTTAATCCAATCAAAATGCTCAGATCTGGTGCCTAACTGATAACTATCTCCAATCTGAGTTATTTTAATTCCTCGCCTTTCAAAATCAAACTCATTTATCATTTCATTAATTATTTCTTCAACTTTTTTTTCATTCATTTCTAAAACATTAGAAATATCCTTTAACGATAAAGGATCTCCCCAAATAAACAAAAGTGATTCAATAATTGATTTGATCTCTTTTTTATCCATTGCTGACCATCCCTTCAAAGGATTTTTTAACTAAAAGAATATCAGAAAAATTATTCTTCTGTTTAATTTTAATATATTTTAATTTTGCTAGTTCTAAAGTTGATAAGAAAGTTACTATAATTTCGGATCTTGTAGAATTATTGTCAAATAATTGGCTAAATCTAATACTTTTTTCTATATTCAATCTATATTTTAAATTTCTTATACATTCTTCCAAAGTAACTTCATCTCTTTGTATTTCATTAATATCTATAGGCTTTATTTTCCTTTTACTTTTATCTAAAAGATCATTTAGGACATCTACTAATTGTTCTAAATTCATTTCATCTAATTCTATTTCCTCTTCTATATCTTCTTCTATGTATTGAGATATATCTTCTTTAGGTTTATAAAAAACTTTATTTTGCCTTTCTTCATAAACTTTCAATTTATTAGCTGCCTTTTTATATTTCTTATACTCAACTAATTTTTTTACTAGTTCCGTCCTAGGGTCTATTTCTTCCATTTCCATTTGAAGTCCCTGATCTTCCTCTTTTTTAGAAGGAAGCAACATCTTAGACTTAATTTCTAATAAAGTAGAAGCCATAACTAGAAATTCGCTAGTTATTTCCATATTAACTTCTTCAGCTTTATTTAAAAATTCCATATATTGATCTGTTATTTCACTAATAGGTATGTCGTAGATATCAACTTTAGCCTTTTCTATTAAGTGCAATAATAAATCTAAAGGTCCTTCAAAAGCATTAAGTACTACATTATATTTCATATAAAAACCCCTTTAACTAACTATTTTTAATAAAAGATTTAAACTTATATTTATCAAAGGTCCTAAAATTTTATCAATAGTATTGCTAATCACTAAAAAAACTAATATTAAATAAAGATACCTTTCATATTTATAAAATTTATATTCCCATTTAACTGGAAGAATACTTGCAACTACTTTGGAACCATCTAAAGGAGGAAAAGGTAGTAGATTAAACACTCCTAACATAATATTATACCATAAAGTAATTATTAAAATATCTATAAAAATGCTATTTTTAATTATATTAGTTGATATTATAAAAGCTGATATTATAGCTATTACAAAATTTGTTAATGGACCTGCTAAAGAAACTAATATAGTATCTCTTTTTCTCTTTTTAAAATAGCTTGGGTTAATAGGCACAGGTTTAGCCCACCCAAACTTAAACACTAACATAAATAAAAAACCTACTATATCAATATGTTTTAAAGGATTAAGAGTCAATCTACCTGCTTCCTTTGCAGTAGGATCCCCTAATTTATAAGCAGTATATCCATGAGCCAACTCGTGGAATATTATAGCTATAAATAAACCAGGTAAAGAAATTATTTTTTCTAAAATCATAAACAACCCTCACTCTCAAAAAATAAAGCTAGATACATTGTATAATTATTTTATAAAAAATACAATGTATCTAGCTAACTATAAGCCATATTTATTCAGTTAAAAAATTATTTAAAGTTTTCTTAAACATATCTTTAAATCCTGCACTATCTATTGAATCGTTGAAAACTAAGTTTATTTTCTCAACTTCTTTCCCTTCAATACTTAAAATCATGTCTCCTATTTTTTCCCCTTTCTTTACAGGAGCATCAACAGATTTAGGTAATAGTATTTCCTTTTCCACTTCTTTTGTAGAATTTATAGGTAATAGTATATATGCATCCTTTTCTAGAGATACATCAACTTCTTCCTTACTACCCTTTTGAACTATTATTTTATCTACTATATCACCTTTTCTACCTATTGTTAAAGAATCATAATTTGAAAATCCATAATCTAAAAGTCTTTTACTCTCATCAAATCTTATTTTTGATGTTTCACAACCTAATACTACTGAAATAAGTTGTAAATTACCTTTTTTAGCAGAAGCTGATAAACAAAATCCTGCATCTTGAGTAGAACCTGTCTTAATACCATTAGCTCCATCATATTCTTTTATAAGTCTATTAGTATTAACTAAACCTTGAGTTATTTTTTTATCTTTGCCTACTTTCATTTCTTTCATCCAAATAGTTAACCATTCATGAATTTTAGGATACTTTAATAATTCTCTAGACATTAAACTCACATCATAAGCAGTTGTATAATGGTTTTCTGCTGGAAGTCCAGTTGTATTTTTAAAGGATGTATTTTTCATGCCTAGTTCCTTAGCTTTTTCATTCATTTTTTTTACAAATGCTTCCTCGCTACCTGATATATGCTCGGCTATTGCCACACTTGCATCATTTGCTGATCTTAAGCAAATAGCCGTAAGAAGATCCTCAACTCTTTGAACTTCTCCTTCTTCTAAATAGATTTGGCTTCCTCCCATTCCTTGGGCATGAGCTGAGATATTTACTTCATCATTAAGATCTATTTCTCCTTTTTCAATAAGTTCCATTGTTATTAATAAAACCATTATTTTAGTAATACTAGCTGGATGAAGTTTCTCGTGGGAATTTTCTTCATATATAATATCTCCGGAATAAGAATCTATGAGTATAGCTGATTTAGCATCTATATCAAGTTTATTTTCTGCAAAAACTTTATTTGTTGATAAGAAAAAGATTAATATTGCTAAAAAAAAGCATGTATACTTTCTATTTTTTTGAAATAAACTCATATTGTTCCCTCCTATCTTGCTATATTAAATATTTATACTTATATTAACCTATTAAATATTAAGTTATTCAATTTTAAATCGAACAAATAAAAAAACAAAACTTTTAAAAAAGTTTTGTTTTTTTATTTGTTATTTCTCCATAAACTAATTTTTTATTTTCTTTATTTTTATTTCCTACATCAATAATATTCTTTAACTTTTCTTTAACTTCTTCCACTTTTCCTCTATTATTTCCATGTATATAAGCTAATACATCTCCCTTTTTAACTTTATCATCCACTTTTTTGTTTAATACAATCCCTGCTGATAAATCTATTTCTGATTCTTTAGTATCTCTTCCTGCACCTAATATTAATGCACATTTTCCGATTTCTTCAGCATTCATAGATTTTATATAACCTTCTTTATCACTTTCGACTTTTAAAACATACTTTGCCTTGGGCAATAGCTCTGTATCTTCAATATAGCTAGTATCTCCATATTGATATTTTACTAATTCCAACAATTTCTTATAAGCTTTGCCTGTTTTAATAGTATTCACTAACATTTCTCTTCCTTCTTTTTCATTGGAAGTTTTTTTAGCCAATACTAATAATTTAGAACCTAAGAATAAACATAATTCATAAAAATCTTTTGGTCCTTTTCCTTGTAATGTTTCAACTGCTTCTTTAATCTCCAGTCCATTTCCTATAGCATATCCTAAAGGCTCGTCCATATTTGTAACTAATGCTATAGTTTCCCTACCAAATCCGGTTCCTATTTCTACCATTTCTTCTGCTAATGAGATAGCGTTGTCTAGATTTTTCATGAAAGCTCCACTACCTACTTTTACATCTAATATTATTGCATCTGAACCTATTGCTAATTTCTTACTCATAATACTACTTGCTATCAATGAAATATTCTCTACTGTAGCTGTTACATCTCTTAATGAATATAATTTCTTATCAGCTGGGGTAATATTAGCAGTTTGGCTACAAAGAGCAATATTTATTTCATTAGAAATGCGAACAAATTCTTCCCTACTTAATTCTACTTTAAAATCTTTTATTGATTCAAGCTTGTCCAAAGTGCCTCCAGTATGACCTAACCCTCTACCTGACATCTTAACAAATGGGACTCCACAAGCTGCCACCATAGGAGCTAAAGCTATAGTAGTTTTATCTCCTACACCCCCTGTACTATGTTTATCTACTTTTGTGCCACTAATTTGAGATAAATCTACAGTTTCCCCTGAATTTATCATAGCTTTTGTTAAATTTAAAGTTTCCCTTTTATTCATTTTATTAAAGTATATAGCCATTAAAAGAGAAGCTACTTGATAATCTGGTATCTTATTATCAGTATAACCTTTAATAAAGAAATTAATTTCTTCTTTTGTAAGCTCCTCTCCATCTCTTTTTTTCTTGATTATATCATACATTCTCATAGCCATATTACCCCACCTTTATCTTTGTTAGATATTTTTAACTATTTCTCTTACTAGTTTTTCAAAAGTTCCTTTAACTTTTTCAGATGTTTCAACGACTTCTTCATGATTTAATGGCTTATCTAATATACCTGCAGCCATATTTGTTATGCAAGATATCCCTAAAACTTTCATTCCACCATGTCTAGCAATAATTACTTCTGGCACCGTTGACATTCCAACTGCATCTGCACCAAGAATTCTTGCTAATTTAACTTCTGCTGGAGTTTCGTATGTTGGTCCAGTAAACCACATATAAACTCCTTCCTTTAAATTTATACCTAAAGTTTTAGATGATTTTTTAGCAATGCTTATTAAATTCTCATCATATGCAGATGTCATATCTAAAAATCTTAATCCCAATTCATCAATATTTTTTCCCATTAAAGGATTTTTCCCTGTAAAATTTATATGATCTGTAATAAGCATTAAATCTCCGGGACTAAATTTTTCATTTATTCCTCCTGCTGCATTAGTAACAATGATAGTTTCTATTCCCATTGATTTCATGACCCTTATTGGAAAAGTAACATCTTCCAATGGATATCCTTCATAAAAATGGAATCTACCTTGCATAGCAACAACTTTTTTATTCTCTAAATCTCCTAATATTAATCTGCCCTTGTGACCTTCTACAGTTGAAATGGGGAAGTTTGGTATTTCATCATATTTGATTATTGTTTTATTTTCTATTTTTTCTGCCAACTCTCCTAATCCAGAACCCAATATTATTCCAATACTTGGTTTGTAATCTACTTTAGATAGTATATACTCTCCACTTTGATTTATTTTTTCTAAAAAATTCAAAATTACCCCTCCTAAGCTCTTGGATGTGCTTTATCATACACTTCCTTTAATTTTTCATCATTTATTGCAAAAAAATATTTTTGTGTTGTAGAAATATCTGAATGTCCTAATATTTTCTGAACAGATTTTAAATCTGCTCCATTTTGTAAAATATGTACTGCAAATGAATCTCTTAAAGTATTAGGTGTTATTTTCTTATTAATATTTGTTTTTCTTGTATAATATCTTATAATTTTCCAAAATCCTTGTCTTGTCAACCTTTTCCCTTGATAATTTATAAAAAGAGCTCTTTCCTCAGTATCTTTTAATGTTTCCATTCTATATTCATTAATATATTTTTTTAAATAGGTAGAAGCTGTCCTACCCATTGGAACCATTCTTGTATTATTTGCTTTTTTATCCAATGTAACATTGCTAAGTTCAAAATTGATATTATCTATATCTAATAGTACTAGTTCTGAAACCTTAATTCCAGTTGCATACAAAAGTTCCAAAATAGCCTTGTCTCTTGAACCTTTAAAGCTATTAGGTATAGGCTGAGCTAATATTATATTGACTTCCTTTGGAGTCAATATGTCAGGTACTTTTCTCTCTTGTTTTGGTGCTTGAAGATTATGTGTTGGATCTATATCAATAATCCCATTATTTAATAAATATTGGTAAAAAGATCTTAAAGAAGCAAGTTTCCTTGAAATAGTAGAAGCAGATTTTCCATCTCTTTGTAAATAAACTAAATAAGTTATTATAATAGTTTTATTTACATTCACTAAATCTACAGAACTATAATTACTTAAGTAATTATTAAATTGTTTTAAATCTCTAATATAAGATTCCTGCGTATTTCTCGATAATTCCCTTTCATTTTTAATATAATTTAGGAACTGCTCAATAATATTATGCATATTAATTTCTCCTTTATAGTTATAGTCTATAGTTAGTATATATAGTCTGTTATAAGTTTCATAAATATAGGAGTAATATAGGCTTCTACTATACTACCAATTAATATAATAATAGAAAATATAAGTATTATTATAGAATAATTTATAAAGCTAGTCAATTTATGGTTATAATTTAATCTAAGTTTTTTTCCTTTTATACTATTTAATGAATTTACCATTCCAATTGAAGCTATAGATATAATTCCTGGTATTATAAATAAATTTTGAGGCAATATGGAGAACAATGCAAATAACAGTCCTTTCATTTTAAACTCATTAACTAAAAAACCTACTGTGAAACCAATTGCAAATCCTCTTAATAGGATTATAACCGGTATTATTGGAATACCAATTATAATAAAACTTGTTATCCATATTAAAAATATTGTTTTAAAATTATTTAAAACAGACTCTTTTAACAACAAAAAACTATCCACATTATCTTTGCTAATTAATTTAAAAAAAGAATTGAAAAAGCTTATTACTTGTCCTTTTTGCTCACTATTTAAAACCCTTATAGATATAGCACCTATGATTATACCTATAATTAAAAAAGCAAACATTATAAAATATATTAAAAAATTATCTTTAAAATGTTTATATAACCAACCCTTTGCTTTATGTTGCAAAAGTATATCCTCCTTTCTCAGCTATATACAAGCTTTATATAAAATACTATGCTTAAAAAGAGGATATTATCACTTTTAATATTTTATTTATTTTCTAAATAATTTTTAGCTATTAACGCACCTATTATAGTCTTACTATCTACTATTTCTCCTTTTAGTACTTTATCTATTAATGAATTAAGATCTAATTTAATAATTTCTATATACTCATCCTTTTCTGGTTCAGCCAATCCTTCTATTAGTTCAATAGCTAAAAATAAATACATTTTTTCATCTGAAAAACCTGGTGAAGTATAAAACTCAGTTATATATTCTAGTTTTCCCGAAGAAAAACCAGTTTCTTCTTTTAACTCTCTTTCAGCTGTCTCCTTAGGTTCCTCTCCAATCTCTAATTTCCCAGCAGGTATTTCTAAAAGTTCTTTTTCTACTGCTTTTCTATATTGCTTTACAAGTATTATTTCCCCTTCTTTTGTTATAGGTACTATAGCTACTGCACCAGGATGTTCTACTATTTCACGTTTTGAATACTTTTTATCTGGTAATTCCACTGTATCTATTCTCAAATTAAGTATTTTACCTTCATATATCTTTTCTGTTTTCATAGTTTTTTCTTCAAAATTCATTTTAAGTTTCCTCCTTTTTTAAAAAATACTTATATACAGCTCTACCTACAGCACCTAAAGTCATAAAAAACTCTCTATCTTCCTCAATACCTCTCCCCATAGTTTTTATATCTAAATCAAAATGGTTTAAAGCCTCTACTATACCTTCTCCATTTTCATAATTTATTTCATATCTTTCTAATATTTTATTATCTGATAATTGTTTATTGATTAGGTTATTTTTAACTTCGTCTAATTTTGGAATAACTAATTTTCCTCCTGTATTACAGATTTCATCTAGTACTGTTAGAGTATGATGACTTATACCTCTATGTCTATCTCTTTTATCTTTAAAACTAATTCTTGGAACTATAAAAGGTATCCCTCCAAGATTATTTACTGCATCGACAATATAACCTTGTTCTATTCCACTAAACCCATATTTAGTGCCTGTTCCTACAATTCCTGGTCCCATAGTTATTATAGTTATATCGCTTTCAATTGCCTCTTTAGAAGCTATTATTCCCGAATATATATTTATAGCTTCTATATCTCCTCCAAAAGCATTGCCTATAGTTATAGTCTTATTAATAATTCCTTTTTCTTTTAACTTCTTAACAGTATTACTAAATTGAATAGGTAATGCTCCAGCATCTGTCATTATATAATTTATTTTCAGAGAAGGATCGATCCATTTTAACATACTAGAGATAGGAGCTAACATGCTGTGTAAAGTCCCTACTATGAAAATATTGCCATCTAAACTAGTAAATTTATTAAATGCATCATGATACGGACTATCCTCTTCCTCAACAGCTAAGCATTTGAGTTGTAATGGTGTATATCTTAATTTCATTATATGACCTTTTCCATGTATACTTTGGAAAGTATTGCTATAATTATATATAACAAAATGGTATCCTCCTGTCCCTAGAGATAATGATACAGCTGTAGTATTTAGAACAACCTTATCCCCTATTTCAATCTTTCCAGTCATATCATTATAGTTTATAGCTTTTGATATATCACCCTCTATATCTATTTCAATCCAAGTTGTAGTTTTATCTTTTTTTAAAATATTATTTACAATTCCTATTTTGTAACCTATCAGTTTGAAGACCTCCTTATCTACCTAATTTATCTAAAAATCTTAAAAAACTGTTTTTTTCTATTATCTTAGAAAAAGAAATAAATTCTGCAATCATTTGAATTATAATTAAAATTAATAAATAAATTATTTTTACATTCATACTATGAGTAAATACACAATAAACTCCTAAAGTAAAACCCAATATATTAGAACCTATATCCCCCATCATACATTTGGCTTTCAAATCTATAGGCAAATATCTAATTAATATACCAAAAAAAGAAAAAAGTATAAAATCAAAATAATTATTTCCAGAGGTTAATATTAAAATTACAGACATTATAATAAATACCTTTGATGCCCTTCCTGGACGTAAATCAAAAAGATTTATTAAATTAGTAAATAATGAAATTACTAAAATATTTAAAATTACTTCAATTATGGATTTAGAAATGTATAGAGATATTAAAACTGCTACAAGGAATCCAATACCTGCCTTAAGTCCTCCAGTTGTTAACCTACCTTTAAAAAAAGATTTAATATGCCCTTTAAGGCCTTTAACTTTTTCATCTCCTATTAAATCATCTAATAAACCTATAAGCCCAATTAGTATAAATCCAACTAAATATAATAATATTTTAGTGATATCCCTTTTTAAATAAAACCCTATTAAGATAACTGTAATAGTTTGAACTATAACAAATAATAATCCCATACTAGATGGTATTCTTTCTTTCCTATAGTTTAAGCATAAACAATTGCTATCGTTTAGCATATTGAAAATAAAAGGTGTACCTATAAAAGATATTATAGTACTCATTAATAAACTAATTATATTGATTATATATATATTCATAAATTCACCTTCTAAAAAAAAGTATTATAATAGTATTTAAAATATTAAAAAATTGTTTCCCTCTGTGTACAAAGTCCTTTAAACTTCTTCCTGTTTCCCTATGTCTCATATCTACTTCTACTTCCTTAATAGAATATCCTCCTCTTAGAGCACCTACTGTCATTGCTATTTCCACTCCAAATCTATCAGGAATATAGTTTATACTCTCAACTACTTCTTTTTTATATACTCTTTGTCCAGATAAAGTAGTATCTATACTTTTTCCAGTATGAATATATACTCCTCTTTTTGCTAACCTTTTAACAAAGCCAAATCCACCTTTTTTTAAAGGTTTTGGAAATTTTGCTACACTAAAATCTGCTTCATCGTTTAAAACAGGATAAATAAGCTTCTCGATTTCACTACTAGTCTTTCCTAAATCTCCATCAACTAAAACTAAATAATCATAATCTATTCTATTTACAGCTTCTTTTATAGCAAATCCTTTTCCTCTGTTTCTATTTAACTTAATTAAATCTATACCCATATTTTCAACAATAGTTGAAGTATTATCCATAGAACCATCATCTACTACAACCAAGTTATTTATTAAATTAACTTTTTTTAAATCTTCTATTGTTTCTTTTATTGTATCCTCTTCATTATAAGCTGGAATTATTGCAACTATCTTTCTTTTCACCATAAAATCTCTCCTATTCTGAAATAGCATCACTAGGATCTGGAAGCAAAGATTCAGCACTAGGTTTTATACCATAATTACCAGGTCTTCCTTCCATAGACATAACTAAAGCTACTTTTCCCATTATTGAATCTATATTATCTACAGTAGATATTCTAGAATCTTTATATTCCTCCATATATGAATTTTTTACTTTAGTTTTTTCAATACCTATAATAGGTAAGTCCAATTTTTTTACAGTATCTATAATGTTTTTATCAAGTATATTTATTCTATCTACATCTTTACTATCACTGCCACCTGCTATAATTATATAATCAACTGATTCATCTATATTCCCTATTATATTTATTAGACCATATTCTTTAAAATATTTGATAATTTCATTTTCTTCATCTGAGGCAATAGCAGTTGATAAATCAATTGTAGCTTTTCCAACTATATTATCCTCTAATTCTTCCTTTTTCACACCATTTTTCAAATAGATTTCATTTAAAATATCTTGATTTAGAAATTTATCTTTTATTGTTGTTATATTCACAACATCAGCTCCTGACATTTCTAAAACTTTTCCCACACCTGAATATATATACTCATCATTTGTCTCAATTATTGCTACTTTCATACCTGATAATCTATTCTTAATAACTTCGGGGTATAAGGTTTCATTAAACTTTTCATATTGTGAGTTTTGCATTTTTAAATCCTCTATATCTTTTTTTAAATTAATATTCTCTCCTCGTAAATAATCAAATTTTTCCTCTAGTTTTGATGCTATATCTTCTTTCTGTTCTACTAAAAAATTTTGAGCATCTAAAGTAAATCCAATATAAATTCCAATAGCTAAAGCTAAAAATATTGATACAATTGATATTACATAGAATTTCATATTTGGTATCAAAATATCACTCCTTACATTCCAAACATTATCTTAAGTCTAATTTTTATAAGTTGCATTAGTTCCTTCATAGGAGGAAACATCATTGTAATTACTATTATAGGAATTAAAGCTGCAAGGCCTAGTCCAATAATATATTTTAATTTAAAATGACTTCTGTATAATTTGTTTACCCCCTTTGCATCAACTAATTTGGAGCCAACCTTCAATCTAACTAAAAAAGTGCTAGCCATTCCACTTCTACCTTTTTCTAAGAAGTCAATCATATTATTGTGAGTTCCCACTGCCACAATTAAATCTGCATTATTTGAGTAGGCAAGAAGCAATGCAATATCTTCACTTGTACCAGGCGATGGAAAAACAACAGCTTCTAAACCAAGTTCTTTTACTCTCTCGAGTCCCGGAGCTTTTCCATTAGTGTATGCATGAACTACTATTTCCTTACTTTCCTTCAAGCATCTATCACTAACACTATCCATATCTCCTACAACTATATCAGGAGTATAACCAGACTCTAATAATGCATCCCCACCTCCATCAACACCTATTAATATTGGGTGAACCTCATTTATATATGCCTGGATAGCTTGCAAATCTCTTTTATAATCTCTTCCTCTTACAACTATTAATGCATGTCTTCCATTTATTTTTGTTTTAATATCTGGTATTGGAACTTTGCCTGTTACAAGTCCTTTCTCTCTCTTTGCATATTCTAATGTATTTTCAATAAATAAATCTAGTTCTTTTTCTAGATTTTCATACCCTATACTTAGCAGTTTTTCAATTTTTCCATCGTCTAATAATTGACAAACTCCAATAGGATTTCCATCTAAAAATAATTTATTGTCTTTTATTTCAATTGTTTCACCTTCTCTTACTAAATCAAATACTTCAGTACCTATTGATTCAAATATAGGTATTCCTGCTTCTAACAATATCGAAGGACCTCTATTAGGATATCTTCCACTAATAGTTTCATCCGTATTGATTACACATTTAATCCTTTTTTCAACTAAAGATGCAGCTGCTATTTCGTCTAAGTCTTTATGACAAATCATAGCTATATCTCCTGGTTTCAGTCGTTTTGTCATATTTTTAGTTTGTTTGTCCTTTTTTACTTTTCCTTTAATATACATAATAATCCTCCATATCTATTATACATATAATAGTGGCTTAAGCAATACTTACTATAGCACTTGGTAATATATCCATGACTCTTCAATTTATTATAGCATAATATTGAATTTTATAAAATTTTTTTAATTTACTTCTTACTAAAGACTCATAAACTTTTATTTTTTTAATACTTTAGTTATATTTTTTTATTTTATTATCAATTATGATAAAATTATTTATGATAATATTAGATATAATAATAGTGACCCATTGTCTAATTTTAATTAAACAAAAGGTCACTGTTTATAGACACAATTTATAGTTTACAGGTATTAAATATAACTATAAGATCGCTCTATCCTGTCTAAGCTTCACTTTTCATCATTTCTTGTTCTAGTCTTAATTTATCTGCAACCATTGCTATGAATTCACTATTTGTATAAAGTGGTAAAAATGGAATATAGCAATATACACATTTAACTCTTTTATTTAGTTATATTTATCTAATATTCATAGGTTTTTATAATAAATATTTATAGATTTTCTAGTACCTACCTATTATATATATAATATAGCTTTTATAAATAAGAGTCAAGTATATTATTTATACCACATATCAATTATGACAAAGTCAATTAAGATTTTAATTACAACCCAACAACTTTAATTTCTCTTTCAACAAAAACGGTCTCATCTTCGACTAATGTTGCTTTCAAATTAAATCTACCAAACTTATAATTATTATTAGGTTTTATTTTACAACTCTTACCATCTTGTGATGCTATAGTTGCCAATGAAGTATCATCTATTTCAAACTTGACATCTTTGTCCACTTCTTCATCATTGTTAAATACTGTTGCAGTATAGGTAGATTCAAAACCCACCATTATTTTGTCATAACCGTTTATGGTTATTGAATAGTTATATGTTGGTTCTTCTGGTTTTGGTTCTATTGGTGTTTCTGGTTCTGGTCTTGGGTCTATTGGCGACAATACCCTAATCTCTTTTTCAATAGCTTCACCACTATCAATATTGGTTGCGATAATCCTTATAAGACCACGTTCCCTATTTATTGCACCCAATGTAATACTATTATTTGTTTTACCTTCTATCGTTACCGCTTTAATTGAATCCCAATAATATTCACCAGTTTTCTTATTTTTATATCTTTGTAATAAGCTAAATTCAAATTGAGATTGAACTTCATCACCATTTGAATCACATACTGTATAGGTGTTTTGTTCATTCCAAAACAATAAAACCTCACCTTCAATTGAATATGTGTTTGTTGGTTGCTCTGGTTCTTGTGGCTCTTCTGGTTCTTGTGGCTCTTCTGGTGCTGTAGGTTCATCTTCAACAACATCAAATGGTAAAATTGGTTCTATATTGCCTTCTAATATATCTATTTCATCCTTATATCTATTTGCAATTTCATTCTCTATATCATCATTACTATTATTTATTAATGTTTGCTTACAATGCAATATAACAAGTCCATCTTTTGCATAATCTATTCCTTCTATATTCCATTTTTGCCCCCATTTAATAAAACAATCTTTTTTCTTTATTTGCCTTGTAATTTCCGTATAAGGTAAAGTTACAGTTATATTATCAGCCGACAAACTAAATACATCTTCTTGTTCAATAGAAAACTTATCACCTTCTACAAATGCATAAAATAAATATAGGCTCTTATCAATTATAAATTTAATAGTAAAATTACATCTTCTTATTATACTTTTGTAATAGCTACCGTATTTCTTACAATTTACTTCTGGCAACACAATAAAAAAGAGGTCATTATATTCTACATAATCACCCCTTGAAATTTTACTATTTGTTATTATTCTTTTATCGTCAAAAATTCTTTCTTGCTTTGTATTTTGTATTATTGCTTTTGTTAGCTTATTATTTATCTTTACATCTTCCCCTATTTCTTTAATTATAAAATCTATATCATTATTCAAATTTATATTAAAAATATCCATTAAATCACATCCTTTTTTTAGTGTTCTCTGTAGAGAGGCGTTTTAAGAGGTTATAATTTATCCATAGACCAATTATATGTCTTGAATTTTTAAATTGATTCTGTGGTGTTCTGTGGTGAATAATATTATTTGTACCCCTAGCAAATGGCTATTTCAAGCCGTTTACAAGGGTTTTATTGATGTTGAGATGTTACCCTCTACAAATGGCATGGTTGACACGTTTGTAAGGGGTAGTTATTTACAAGCATATACCACTACCCCTATTTTGGCTTGTTTATGTACTTTATTTACGAAGTTTAGTTCGATAATAAAATCATCAAAATAAACCATATCCTTCTGAGGGATAAGACCGTTATCATTTTCAGTGATAGCACTTGTATATTATTTTTTGTTCTTGAGATAGCCATGTGTATATATTTATAAAATATTATAAAAATATTTCAGTAGTACTAGAATAGATTTATAAAATCTTATAAAAATATGGACTGATAAATAATATAGATAAATATATAAATAATATAGATAAAGTACTATCACACTCATTAAAAAACAATGAGATGTGAATGTTGTTTTTTTTTGTTCTGTTCTTTGAGAACATTACATTACAAGATGTAAGTAACGAGGGAATAATATCCCCCGCTTTTATTCAGTAAATAAATAGCCTATAGTAGCCCCTCCATCTTCTCCAAAATCATTATCATCTGCCATCATTCTTATTTTTCTATTGAGATAGTCTATTCTTTGCATAATATTAGTATGAAAATGTGTTATGCTTATATCATCTGTTTTGTAGTTTTTCATCGTTTGGGGATTGTTTGCAATTGATTCCAGAATAGATACTGCTGTTTTATATATAGCTTTTAAATTAGATTTTGATTCAGCGTTATATGTGTCACTCCATTCTAAACCATTTTCTTTTAATTTTACTTCTCTTTCATCATCTTCTATATTTATATCTTTTATTTCCATTTCTAACCTTTGCATATTTGTCATTATTAATCATTCCTTTCCGATTTTTTATTATCAATAAAAAACAATCCAATAGATGTGTTGGATTGCAAAATAATTTTCATTTTAATTGTAAAATTTCCCGTAATTTCTGTACCCACTTCTCCTATTGTATGCAAACAATAACATACAATCAAACATTAATAATTAGGCACTTAGGACTCCATATGACACCGCCAAACATAAAAATAACCTACAGTATATTGTAGGTTATTATAAACTATATTCTTTAATCCGACACTTCTTCAAGGAAATACGTTTCATGCGATTCTTGAGTCATCTTCGATGATAAATCCATATACTCCCAACACTTTCCTGCTTTTTTATGACCTTCACTAAACCCATCTGCATCTTCTGCCTCATAAGATTCAATCATCTGATTTATACCTTTAGAAAATATCTCTAAGCCATCTATAAATAATCCGTGCGACTCCTCGTATATATCTGGAACTTCTGTTTTATATGCTTCATCAATTAGTTTATCTATATCCTTGTAACATTCTTTCATAACGTCTACTTCATAATCACTATCTATAATTTCATTCGCTATATCATTAAACTTCCCTGCATTACTATTAAATCCACCTACGTATTTGTTGTAATTTATTCCATTAGTTTCTACAACTTCAAAACTCTGGTTTTCACTAATATTACACCCTGTTAAAACACCAATTATCCCTCCTAATAGTAATAGTAAAATCAATCTCTTGCTAACCTTTTCCATAATACCCCTCCTTTTATTATATTGTACCATAAAATCCAATATTTTTTGGTGCGTAGAAAATATGGTTTACTATAAGCTAATTTTACAAAAAGGGGGTATCGGCTTTATACCCCTGTACCCTATATTTTATATTATATCCTTTTGAATTGTCTGAATATTCATAATAGTTTTAATGTCACAAAACATTGTTTTTCTGACTAATGATACCCTTACTTATACCTTAATTCTATATAATATATGTTATGTATAATTATTTTACCATTTATTGTGTATTTTATATGCTTTCATGTACTCTCTTTACTTCATTAAAGTATATTGTTATATATGTATCAATGTTATCCCATTTATTACCTTTTATAAGGTTATATTATCCATTAATTACCTTTTATCCTTCATTATTTCAATGGTTATATTTCCCTTTTAATTACCACCTATTGCCATATTATCGATACCCCTCTGGTGTATAGTATATATGGTACAATATGTAATTTCCATAATATACCATAATATGTTATAATGTAGTATTCTTATAAGTGCCGAATAGTTGGCGTTTCCCGGGAAATAATATGGAAATAATTAGGTGTATTACCTAATTAATACACCCTTATATTCAAGCCATTCTCCTTCAATTATACCACACAAAATACACCAATCAACTACATACTACCTACTTGCCATTACCTTCGTTGTCCTTATCATTACCCTTCACACTATCTCTATCACTCTGTAACCTTGCCATCTCGCTTGTAACATCATATATATAAGGTGATTGACTAAGTAATGTTTCCATACTAATTGTCCCCATTTCATATAATGTATTCAAGTTCTCTATCACCTCTTTATCATTAGAAGGTATATCAAACTTAAAGGTACAACTCACATACCCCACATAGTCATAGCCTAATTCACATAACAATGCCTTCATCTTCTTCCAACGTTCGTCAAACCCCTCATATAAATACTTCGCTATCATGTTAGCTTTTGCTATTGCCATGTAGAAAAGTATTTTCATACTTGTCTCTGATATATTACTTATTTCCATACTGTTCATTGATATTGCTGGTGTCATTGATATGTTTAATAGGTTCTGGTGTAATGTCTTGTACAACTCTTTAAAACTTTGATAATCCATTTTAGCAACTGAATATTCAAATGTACTATTAAAATCTAGTTGTAATATATTTCCTACTAATTGTGGATTTATTGCACCTTCTCCATCTTTTCCTGTACTCAATTTTGTACCTGTTAAGATTGGCAAAGGATTTAAAAACTTATAGAAACTATCCATATACTTACTTAGTAAATCTTCCATTTGATCTACTATGTTTATCCAATCCTTTATATCACTTCTACCTTTTAATTCATCTGTTTCAGAAGGTAATATATATTTAATAGGTAACCCACTTAAATTATTATATTCCCCCGTCTTGTGTAAATCCCCGCCGACATCATTATATTCTTCTACAGTTGTATCTGTATATATAGTATAATAACTAACACCATCACTAATATAATGCTCTATAAAAGCAACATAGTCACCCCTAGAATTATATACTGGATAACTGTCACACGCCTTTATAATGTGGCTCTTTATCTTTCTATCATCATCTAAATATAAATACTCATACACTTCTCCATACTTTAATAGATTGTCCAATAGCCTACTATCGATATTATTATATTTACCTTTCTTATATATATCTTTATATGCTTCTAACGTTTCCTTATCATCTGATGTTAAAGTAACTGGATTTTTCAACAGGAAACTATTTTGAAATGTCAATATTGGTTTAACATATTGAAGAACTATCTTTCTTGTCTTGAAGTGTTTACCCTTCCAAACTACATCACCACGATTAAGTATATCATGTTTACCATCAAGGTATTCCATAATATCTAAGCTATTTGTTATCCTGTCTATATGCCAATTATCTTTAACTTCTTCTTCAAACCAATGTATATCACCATCATATTTTGTATTAATATATTCTTGTAGTTTATTCATATTATCACGCCTTTCTATATAATTATTGAATTTCCTTTTAGGAATTTCTAAATGTTCTTAATGTCCATTTAACCCTTATAACTTAATATCTTTAAATCATAATCCTTACCATCATCAAATAAATAAGGTATCTCCATGAACTTAATATCATTAAGAGATACCTGTATATGTTTCTTTTTTATAACATCATCAAATATAAAATATTTATTTTCAAACATTTCCTTATCATGTTTATTTTTTATAACTGCTTCATTCCTTTGCTGAAAGTCCAAAAAGTCCATAACTTCTGTATATGTACAATTTATTGTTTGCATTTGTCTATTACCTTTTATTAGTAGCTTTATAGACACTACAGTTGTATCTAAATCAATATTTTTGCTTACTTTTGCCATAAAATTATACCCCCTATATATAACTTTTATCTTCTTTTAAAGATTGCACCGCCAATGCTGTAGCATCAACAAGGTCATCGTGGTTATTTTTGCCTTTTAAGTTGCCTAATTTTCCTCCCCTTGATACATATATTTTCATTTGTTCAAGTGTTTCTCTATCATTCACCAAGATAATACCTGTTTCAAATACTTCTTTCATGTCATTTAAGAGTTTTGTTTTACTTACATTATCTGTGTAGTAGCCAAATTCACTTGTCATTACCCCTTTAATCTTATCGAACTTACTAAATCTTAACACCTGTAAATATCCCATTTCACGCCTTAATTTATCTATTAAACTTAAACCATAACTATTACGTTCTATAGCATACATACAATAATTGTAAAAATGTCCTAAGTCATATGCTATTTTTGCAAAACGATATATTGGTATATCATTTCTATAAAATACCGCCACTTGTTCACCAAAACTATCTAATATTGATATAGCACTATAATCCCCTTTAAGTCCCGCTGCACTATCAATACCACCAAAATATCTTTCAGTTGATGAAATAGGTTGATATATATAAAGTCCATTTCCATAATATTTTGCTAAACTTGAAGGTAAATCCTTACCTATTTCTGCAACCGATAATGGTTTTATAAGGTATTTATACCTTTGTGCAATATCTTCTGCATTAAAGAAACCTGTGTCTGATTGTATAAAGCTAATATCTGCACTAATAGGAAATTCTTGATTAAAAGCATCTTCTCCTATATCTGACATCTTGTACCTTCTCCATAATAATTGTGGTATTGTAATATCATACTTTTCATATAACTCTAATTCATCTGGATAAAAGTCTCCTTCATTAGCAAGATACATTTTTCCGTGATTTTGTGCTTTTGCCCATTCTGTCGCTTCTTCAATTTCATACTTAAACATTTCCCTATGTACCTTTGAACCCCAGCCATAGAAGAATGATTTATATTTACTATGTCCCTTTTCTGCACTTGTAAAGATTTCATAGTATTTGTTTCCAATTCCATTACTTGTACTTTCAATACATAAGAAAGCATCTTTATTCTTTAACAATGATTGTTCAAGCGATACTAAGGCTCTTTCTTGTACATCCTCACTCCAGAAAGCAAATTCTGAACAATGTATTATTTGACATGAGAACCCTCTACCTATTTCTTTATTTCCCGCTGTTTGTACCGATATTCTTGAACCATTTTTTAATAGTAATTCATATTTATTTGACCTTTTTTGTTTAATCTTAATCTGTTTAGGCAAACTATCATACATCATTTTCAACCTTTGGAATAAGTTTTGTGTATTCTCCCCTTTATCTGCAACCATCAAGTATTCTGAATTAGGTATTTGATGTGCCGACCATAACATCACACCTAGCATCATTGTTGACATACCTAATTGCCTTGTTTTTGCTATTATGTTAAACCTTCCTTTATTTCTCCAAAAATCCTTTTGTGCTTCATTAAATTCAAAATCAATAAGATTATTATTATTATCCATTATCTTTACAAAATTCCCACACCACAAGATTGGATCACTCATAACCTTTTTTAATTTTTCTTCATAACTTGCCATCTTATCACTTCCTTTCCCCTCTAACAAAAAACTAAAATAGGGTAATGCTATTACACTACCCACTAATTAAAACCCCTCTAAACGCCTTCTATATAAGTTATATATCTAACTTTAATCCTGTACCCTCTTCCTCTTTGTTGTAGTTTTTTAATCTTTTCTTTATCTCTTTCTGTAAGCTAATTACAGTTTTAACCGCTGTACTATTTCCTTTTTTCGCCTCTTCCTTCATTGCATTATAGATTTCTAATATATCGTTGTCGAAGTTGTCTTTATGTAAAACATACATTAGTCTTTTATATTCTTCACTTTCTTCCCATCTTAATAAGTAATTCCATTCTAATTCTGTACATCTAGCAAAGTCTTTAAATTCTTCTTCATCCATTTCTGTATACTCTGTTTTAACCGTATCAAGTTTATTTTTCCATAAAAAATATTTTCTCTTTCTTTCACTCGAATCGTTTCCATAAAGCTTTTTTAATTCTTCTCTTATATCCGCCATTATTCTTCACCTCTTTCAAGTAAATCACTTAACTTATTTATATCAAGTTTCATCTCATGTAACACCCTTAACATTTCTGTTTGCACTTCCTCTATTGTCATTGTTCTTATTCTTTGTTTTTCTTGCTCTGTCAAAATATCTTTTTGTTGTTGTAACAAATAATCTAGCTTTTGATTCATGCTATTATAAAAATCCTCATTTTCCTTCTTATAATCTTTTATATTTGTTAAATTTTCCATCTCCATAACCTCCTATTTTTTTATATACCTTAACATACACCTAAAAATAATAAACATTCAGAATAGGGGGTTTTGCCTATTCTGATACGGTTTTGACTTTCTTTTCTATTATTACAACAATAATATATAATATATTTAGGAAAAGTAACTTCCTAAAATCAAAAATAAATGGCTTGTTTTCAATGGTTACAGAGGTTCTCTCGTAAAGGAAAGAATTCCTCTTTTAAATCATAATTATAGAAATAAAAACTTAAATAAACGAAACTTATATAGATGTAGGGTTGCACCCTACGACCCGCTTGGCTTGTCTTAAAATTGTTCCGCTATCGCTACACAATTTTAATCCAATCCATTGTTTTTATTTTCTATTTTATTAATTTACAATTCAATAATAACTATATTTATTTTTTGTTTAAGAATATTTTAATTTTATTATTATTTATGTATCTACTATTTATATGTATAGGTAAGAACAAAGAAGCAACTTCGCCCCAAAAACAGTCAATAATGGCTTGAAATACACACAAACTAGGATTTCAACATGGTCTAGACGGGTAGTCCATGTAGACAATTACATGGTCTAGACGGGTAGTCCATGTAAAATCTAATATGGTGTAATTGGTCTATATCCCGCATCCTTAAATAGGTTAACTGTTGCTTTTGATACTTCATTTCCACTACATATCAAATAAGGATTAAAATATATTTCCCTTGCTTGTCTTTGTCCTACCCTCTTAATAAAAAGCTTATCTTCTAGTGTTTTTAATAAACCTTTTATCTTATCTCTACCTAGCTTTGTAAGCTCTTGTAATTCTTTGTTGCTAAAACTTGTCCCATCTGGCTTTGCTATTCTATTTGTTTGGAACTCTACATATGTTTGTATGCAAAATAAAAAGAGTCCTTCATCTGGACTCAGTTTAATAGTTTGCATATATTCTCTTAATTCTGTTCTATATATTTTAATAAAGTGACTATCTTCTTTCCAATTTAACCAATATTTTTCTTTTTTCTCTTCTAAATCAAACATTCTTCTTATTTCTTTTACTTTTGCATTGTCAACTTGTTTATCTTTACTTACTTTTTTAAGCAAATTAATTATAACCTCTTTATCTTCTATTATTTCGCCTGTTTCTTTATTGTATAGGGTATTAGTACCCCTATTAATTTCTAAGTCCTCTAAACACATTTCTATAGCCATATTGCATTACCTCCACTTTTTTATTTTACTTTTTAAGATAAAAAAATTAGTGACTTTTATTTTCATCACTAATTTCATATATTCTATCTATTAAATTTCTTTCATTCTTAAAAACAAATAACGTTTTTATTTTGTTAAACTTGTCAGGTTTAATATCTACAATTGTATATCCTTCTTTTAATAATTTTCTTGCAATTGCAGGTTCAAAAACTGTTATACACTTTTTCATAACATACACCTCCAAAAATCTATAAAAAAATAAGGTCAACTTTTTCTAGTCAACCTTACCAAAATATTTTATCTAATTCTATTTTTTTCATGCGTTGTACTTGCTTTTCATTCTTTTCTATCTCTTGCTTTAGTCTACTTTTTATATTTGCTATGTCTTTCTTGTTTACTACACCTTTTTCTATATCATTCATTATTTGATATAGCTTTTTAACTTCATCAATTTTTAAATACACTACATCCCTCCTATTTTAAAGACATTTTTAATGTATCTTTATATGTCCATGCCATACTAAATATATTTTCTGGTTCTGGTACAGTTTCTTTTAAAGGATTAATAACTACATAATCATAATCTTTACATTTCATAAAAAAGTCATTTGGCAACTCTATTATATCATTAAATAATAATGATAATCTAGGTAGATTTATGTTTGTGTATAGTTTGCCCCTTATTATTTCTATTGTACCAGAAAGATTATATTTCTTTTGTATTTGTTTAAAATCATATTTACTCATATTTTTTAATACTCTATCTTCTAAAAATCTAAAGTCCAACCTATTTAGCCAATCTGTGTACACATCAACAAAATGTTTATTATTTGCATAATACCCCGTATATGCTGAATCTATTGCTAACAATACTTTTAACTGTTCATCTGTCCACTTTTCTATATCAATATCATATAAGCTACATATTAACATTACAGTAGAAAAAGGATATTTTTTATAATATCTAGTGTCGATGTGATTATTTAAGTTTATAGAATATTCGTTTTTGTACCATACCATATGATTTCCAAAAGTTCTACCACCCATTGTATCTAAATCTACACCTACAAAATTATTTATTTCTGTATCACTTGAAAAATATACACTATTAAAATCATAATAACCTTTAACCTCACATCCAAATAATTTATGTAATATGCAACAACTCAATAAACTATCTATATCGTCTGTTAGTAATAATTTACTTCCTTCTAAATCTTTATACCATTCTGGTAATTTATTTTTTATGTCTTGTCTCATGTTATCCGATGCTTGTCCATGTTTCTTTCATTTTATCCGCTATAAAAGAGGAAAGAATATAATTGCATCTTCTCACCTTCCTTTTTTATTTATTTTTCTTCTATGTAATTTTTATATTTTTCTGCTTTATCATGACTCATATTTCTTTCAGCGTTTTCCCATTTGCTTATTAGTCCTATACTGCATTTTAATTCTTTTGCCAATTCCTTTAGTGTTATGTTCTTACTCATTCTTTTAATTTTCCAATTCCACCTGTTCACCTTTCTAACCTCCCCATTTGTATAAAGTTTGACTTTAAAGCTAAATAAAAAAGATAGAGGTATTAAACCCCTACCTTTTAATTAAAAGCTCTTAGAACGCTTCCTATGCTGTTTTCTTACTGTACATTGTAATTGCATCTGGATGTAATACTTTTAAAGTATTTTCCATCTCAATAAAACCTTTTCGACTTGAACCAGTTTTTGCAAGGTCAGAATAGATTAAAGCTCTTAATTCTGCAAGTTTTAAGAAATCAGTATTTACCATCAAGCAAGTGTTTTCTGGCATAGTATCAATAACATAAGGTACTACACTTGCATATGTAAGGTTTAGTTTTTGAACTGGACTACCAAATTCATTAGTAACCCCTTGATATAGTGTCTTTTCAAAGAATAAATCTGCAACTATGTCATATGTATTGTAATCACACAATAAAACTAAATCTTGTCCTGCTGTTCCCGCTTTCCTCATTGTTTTAGCCATATTTTGTAACTTTTTAAGGTCTAATGCAGTTGTAACTTCTGTTTTATTTTCAGGTTTTACAAATTGTAGTAAACCGTTCATTTGTCTTGCTTGTCCATCATTACCATCATTTTTAACACCATTTATTAGGTAATACTCTAAATCTCTTTTAATTTCTACAATTCTATTAGATAGTTCATGTGCAAATAAATCTGCAATATGTTCTTCTGATACTGCTTGTGCTGTATCAGAAACATTTACCGCTTTTCTTAATATTTGACATACGTTAGAATCTCCAGTAGTTCTATTAGATTCTTCAAATTCTGTTACATCTGAACCTTCTTTTGCAAGTCCTCTTGTACTATCTAATTGTTCGTAGTCCCAATTTACTATTGTTGACGTTGCTTTATCCCTATTTTTTAATATCATGCTTGTAAAAGGTAAATTAACCGCATCTGTCATTACTAGCTCTTTACTTAAATCAATTTGTTTAATATTTTTATCATTACTTAAAATCATATAAAATCATCCTTTCTAATTTTTATTTATTATTGAAATAGCTTTTGAAACTTGTATTTTAAAGAACCTTCAATATCTCCGTCTTTAATAGCCTTTTCATACTGGTCGTCATTTCTTTTTGGTGCTGGTTTGAAACTTTCATCAATTTCTTTTTCTTTTGTTAGCTCTTTAAACTTATCAATTTTTTCTTGCATCTTCTCTAAATCTTCATCGACTACAAATTCTAATACATCTTCACCTATGCCATTTTTTAATGCTAGATTCTTTTGACTTAACTCTTGATTTGATTGAGTCAATTCTTCTACACCTTCAATCTTCTCATTTAGTTCTACAATCGTTTCATCTTTGCTCTTGATAGTTTCCTCTACTGCAGTTTTAAAACCTTCTACAATAGCTTGTACTTCTTCTAAAGTGTAAGTTTCCTTTTCCTTAAATTCAAATTCCATACTTATCATCTCCTTTATTTTTATTGTTGTTATTGTTGCTGTTTCCATCTCCTACCGTCTAAAATTCGACTTGTACTCTAATAAAAAATAAGAGTACCGATAAACAGTACCCTTATTAAATAGGAGATGTATTTTATGTAAAGCTCTTAGAGCTTATTTTAAAAAGTCATGCAACGCAATTATACGTTGCAAAAAATTATGGCTACTAAAAATTCAATTATAAAACTGAAATACTAAAATTTTTGAATTAAATATTAATTAAATAATAATTATAAAAAATAGAATAAAAAGGAAGGTGAGCTTAAATAAGCTCTACTATACACACATAAAATGTATATATAATACAACTTATTTATACCCAAAATACTATCCCCCTATGATATACCTATGATTGCTTGCCTATTTGTCAAGCAAATCGTGCTAAATTTGCTTATTGACATATTTTAAAACTTGTGCTATATTATATATTGTTGAATTATACACAGAAATAAAAAAGGGGTAAAAAAATATATTCTACCCCTCAAGTTAATCCCTTTTTATATCTCTAATATAATATAAAGTCACACTGTACACTTTTGTATTTAAAAAATATTACCATACAAGTCAATTGTATGATATTGTGTTTTTCTCTCTTGCTTCCAGTCCATTCCTTCTTTATTCTTGTTTATATATATAAGATAGTATTTATCCCCATGTATTATTTTTTGTCCTTGCATCTTTGTTTTAATACCCCTTTTTATACATTTCTTTTTATATTCTTTTGTGTATTTATCTTCCCTAATGTAAAGATATGTTTTAGTGTCAATATCAATTTCAGGTATTTGTGGTGCTGGTTGAGTAGCTTCTATTTTAACATCTTTCTTACGTATATCATTACTTCTTAAATTAAAGTCTATTACTTTTATGTATTTGTATAATTCTTGTATTATCTTACCACACACCTTTTTAGTCATCTCAGCAAATAACTTGTCCTCATTATAGTTATGTATAAAATTTCGTATTAAATACCGTCTATATCCATCATTCAATTCATCATATAAAATATCTAACATAAATTCTTTTTCAAGGTTATTTTTTACATATTCAATAACTTTTATATTTGTAGTGTCCCCTCTTAAAAAATCTTGTATTTGTTGCTTTTCTTTCTTTTGTTTGTTTATTTTTGTAACTTTCTTAACATCAATATTATCATTTATCTTTTTTATTATTTTATCCTTTTGTCTTTTAGTATGTATTCTATAAGCTTCATCACTTGATCTTAACTTCTTACCTTCTCCTATATCTATTTCTTTTAATAGTTTTCCCGTTTTTACATTATTGTTGTTTGTAATTGCAAGTAGATTTAATATTTCTTTTTCATATTCTGTCAATTCATCTTCAATTGTTTTTTCTATAGCTTTAAGTGTATCTGTTTTTACATATTCATCATTACGATATGTAAAATTTTGTTCATTTGAAATCATGTTTATAAGTTCAATTTCATTCCCTTCATTATCTGGAATTAATTGATATGTGCTTTCTAACATCGCAGGAGAATATACATTTTCTTCTCCATTTTTTCTACTTCTTTCTGATTCTGTCCATCCTTTTATATGATTTTGTATTTCTGTTTTAATACAAGTTAATATATAACTACATAGTCTATTTATTTCTTCGCCTTGTCTTGTATTTTCTTTTATTTCATATTTATCTACCGCTTTTATAATTATTTCTCTACATATGCCCCTTGTTTCATCTTCTTCTAATGTTTCCCTATATATATTAACTTGATTTTCTACTGCTCTCCATATCCCCGCATTAACTATTTCTATATTTGTTTTTAAATATGCTCCCTCATCATTTCCATCACATTTTACAGTATATATTCCAGTTGACCTTTTTTCATCTTTAACCCAATAACTTTTAATTTCAAATAACTCACTTAAAAATTTTTGCTTATTTATTTTCATAAAAGCTCTCCCCTTCTTTTTATTCTATATGTAAAAAACTCCAAAAAATAAACATGGCACTATTTAGTCTACGAATGACGTTCCAAGTCACCCCTCAAAATAGCACCTGTTTAACAAAATATATTTAATTGTTTTTGTACCCGCATAAACCTACCCCCTCTATATATATATATTATCGTCAAGAAAAAATAAAACTTTAGTCCTATACACCTCCTTCAAAAGTTGTCTAAATCTATACCCTCTAACTTAATTGTATCATACATCTTTGGATTTGTCAATCTTTTCTATTGACACTACATATGAAATGTGATATATTAATTTATTATGCATTTTTAGATAATAATTAAAGTTGCCCTACTTGGACAACTCTATTAAATATTTTTTATATCTTTTTACCTCTTTTGCTAATTTTCTTTTATATTCTATATCTGTTTCTAGTTTACTAGATATAATACGTTCATTTCTTTCTATCATTTCTGTCAATCCTCGTTCAATTGCAACTTTTATTACTGCATCATCTGTTTCAAAAGTCCAATGTGGCTTTTCATTTTTCATGCAATTATTTATCTTTAACATTAAATCACCTCTAACATTGAAATATTAATTCGATCTGTTAATTCTGTAATGTATATCTTCAATATTATTTTTTGATGTTGTTTATTTATATTTTCCCTATCCATTTTTTGTTTGAAAGATTTAACCTTCTGCATTAGCTTTAAAAAATCATCTATTTTCATATTACCCCTCCTACAAATATATTATCTATACTAATAGTATAGTCCTACTTATAGTATATGTCAAGTTATATTATTGATAATGATAGTACAACTATATATAATGTAAGTAAGAGGTGATTATATGATTAAATTTAATTTAGACGAAATATTAAAGAAACAAGGCAAAACAATGTATTGGCTATCAAAACAAACTGGAATAAGTCAAAATAGTATATCCAAAATTGTTAAGAATGAAACTGCAGGTATAAACTTTGATACACTTGAAAAAATCTGTCTTGCTCTTGATGTCGATATTGAAGATATATTAAAAATAGTAAAATAACTACTTGACTTTGCTTTGAAATATAACATGCTGGAAGTTTTTGCTATAGGAAAAAAGGGTATAGGTATCCTGTTTTTGATACCATACCTATTTTACCTTTGATATGCTGTATAGCATTGCATGAGGTTTCAAAGGTGTGTATAATAGTCGGCTTTTTCATTCCCGAATTAAGTCATTGTGTATCACTGTCCACACTTCTACAAGCCACAGAATGACCTGTAACGACTTAATGTATCTCTGCCAGTGTTATTCCCCCGTACCGTTTAATATTTTACTTGGACTCACGTACTCCCTTCCAATTAGGACATATATAGCAATACACATACTACATACGCCCGAACAACTTTTTGCATTAGCTTGTTCAAACTATCGTTTTTTTTAAAAAGTGGTATCGGCATCCACTTTTGATACTCAATATTCAATTTTAAATAAATAAAAAGGCACTCCCACATTGTTTGTGAAAGTGCCTTAAAAGTTAGTTTATACTACTTGCATAAACACCAAAAATTTGGTATATTATAAGTAATATAAACTTCCTTTGTAGATAAGTGGGCGGCACTTTCTACCTCGTCTGTATCTACGCCAATAGATATAGAAAGGAAGTTTTTATTTTATTGTTTTAAATCTCAATTCTAGGATGATATTTAATAAATTCTTTTCTCAAGTCACGTTCTGACATATTCAAATAAATAATTGTTGTTTGTATATTAGAATGGTCTAATAATCTTGAAAGAACGTGTATAGAACCACCATTTTTAAGGAATTCAATTGCAAATGTAGCTCTTAATCTATGTGGGTGTACATCTTCAATTCCCGCTTTCTTACCTGCACTTCTCAATGACTTGCCATAGCTTGTAACTTGTAATTTAGTCCCACGATTAGTAGGAAATAGCCATTCATTTGGATGTTGAGAATATTTCTCTCTAAAATTAATCCACCTCTTCAATTCAAAACTCATACGATTGGTTAAATATCCTAGTTTTTCTTTTTTATTTTTTGTGTCCTTAAAAATAATAACTCCATTCTTAAAATCAATATCATCATCTGTAAGAGATAAAGTTTCCCCAATTCTTGCCCCTGTAGAAACCAATAATTTTGTAATGATATAATCCCTATGTCCATGTAAAGTTAAAACATCAAATTGATCTAGTATCTTTTTTAATTCTTCTCTTGTAATAGCTTCTTTGATTTTTTCTCTCTTTTTTAAATATTTAATTCTTTCTGCTGGACTTTCCCTAATATATCTTTCTTCCACCATAAAATTAAAAAATACTTTTATATTTCTAATGTAATTATTGATTGTATTTGGACTTAATTCTTTTCCAAAATCATCTCTATTTTCTGGACTGTTTATATCTGCATTGGCTGTTGCAACTGTATATTTGCCCCGTTCTTGTAAATACTTGATATAGTGTCTTATATGTTTTGGTTCTACTTGTTCAAATGAAACCACGTTTAATTCATTTTCAAGATACATTGCAAATAACTGCAAAGTTTTGTCATATGATATAATTGTTTTTTTAGATAGATTTTTTGAAGTACAATACAAGTTGTAATCTTCAATCATGTATTCAAAATTATTTAATTCAGGCATAAGAAAAGTGACCCCCTTGCTTAGTCCTATTAACTAAACAAAAGAGTCACTATTTATAGGTGTTTCAAATGTGTTTGTTGGTATATATTACTGATTGGAAAATATTTACTATTGCTCAAACCCTTTAATTATGCTTCACTTTTCATCATTTCTTGTTCTAGTCTTAATTTATCTGCAACCATTGCTATGAATTCACTATTAGTAGGCTTACCCTTATCTGTATGAACAGTATATCCAAAAATATTGTTTATAGTGTCTACCTTTCCTCTACTCCATGCTACTTCTATAGCATGTCTAATAGCTCTTTCCACTCTACTAGGAGTAGTATTGTATTTTTTAGCTATATTTGGATATAATTCTTTAGTTACTGCACCTAATAACTCTACATCCTCAACTACCATAGCAATAGCTTCCCTTAAGTATAAATATCCCTTTATATGGGCTGGTACTCCTATTTCATGAATAATATTAGTTATTCTTGCTTCCATACTTTTATTATTATCTGGATTTACAGGCATCTCTTTAGGTATATTAATATATCTTTTTATATTTACATTATCATTAACCATTCCAGATACTTCTCTCAGCCTTTTCATAAATATCTCGAAGTCAAAAGGTTTAACTACATAATAATCTGCTCCTAATTCAATAGTTCTTTGGGTTATCTTATCTTGTCCAACAGCTGATAAAACAATTACCTTAGGACGTTTTTCTAAATTCATAAGATTTAAACGTTCTAAGACACCTAATCCATCTAAATGTGGCATTATAATGTCTAAAATTAAAACATCTGGTCTTTTCTCTTCAATCATATCCAATGCCTCTAATCCATCTTTAGCAAAACCTATAACTTCAAAGTCTTCCTGTTGTGCTAAATATTCCTCTAATATGTCACAAAACTCTCTGTTATCATCAGCTACAACTATTTTTATTTTTTCCAAAGTAAATACCCCCCCTGTATATTAAGTTAAAAAATCATCTTTGCATCACATATATTTATTCGACAAACAAATGTTATATCCTTCTATTTCTTTTAAAAACATTTTTAACATTAAATAGGAAAAGATAGAACTTGTCTATCTTTCCCTATTTTCTGCAAAATTACTCTTGTTTTTAATGCTTATATTGGTTTGTTCTAACATCCACTCTATATACAATCCATAACCTTTTGTAGGATCATTTACAAAAACATGAGTAACTGCTCCAACTATTTTCCCATCTTGTATTATAGGACTTCCACTCATTCCTTGAACAATTCCTCCAGTTCTCTGTAATAAATCTTTATCTGTAACTTTTAAAACCATACTTTTTTGTTCAGGAACCAATTGATTTTGAGCTTTAACTATTTCTATCTCAAACTTTTCAATCTTATCTCCATTTAGAGTGGTTAATATATAAGCTTTCCCTTCTTTAACTTCTTCTTGGAGAGCTACAGGCATAGGTTTTTCGTTATTTGTATTTGAAATATCAGTATTTATTTTTCCATATATACCGAAGGGAGTATTTCTAGTTATATCACCTAAAATATTTTCTGTTTCATAAAATATTCCTCTAATTTCACCAGGATTTCCTTTTTTACCTTGTTCTATTTCTGAAATCTTCGCCTTCATTATTTTGCCGTTTTTTACATTTAATAATTTCCCCGTATCCATATCTGTAATACCATGACCTAAAGCTCCAAACATATTATTATCTTCATTATAAAAAGTAAGAGTTCCTATTCCTGCTGTTTTATCTCTTACCCATATACCTAATCTATAGCAATTATCTTGAATACTTTTTACAGGTATTACTTCTGTGGTAAAATTCATATTATTTCTTTCAATTACAATAGACACTCTATTATCCTTTATATTATTTAATAATTCAATTACATGTTCAGCACTTTCTACCTTCTGTCCATTTATTTCTACTATATTATCTCCTGCTCTTATACCTGCTTTTTTAGCTGGATTATATTTTTTACCATCTACACCTACAATATCTGTTACTGATACTACTAGAACACCTTTTGTATTTAAACGAACTCCTACAGAATTGCCTCCAGGTACTAGATATGCTCTATCTATAACATTTACTTCTACAGTTTTAATTGGCACAATTCCAAATAACTTAAATTGCATTTTAGCTATACCTGATTCTAAAGTATCAAAACTATAGGATTTTTTCAAAGAGGTCCCAAATTTTTCAGTAGAATCTATATTTAATATATTATTACTATCCTGAGAAACTTTCAAAGTGAGAGGAAAAAAAACTTTAAAATCCTTTTTTTCTCCCTTTATAATATTGATTTCTTCAGGATAATAAAAAACACTCCATGTTTGAATGAAGTAAAAAAATATAAAAAATAGAAATAAAATAGATATTTGTCTTTTATATTTAGAATACCTTGGCAAATATAATCACTCTCCTAAAATTGCCTTTTTATATTCACCTCCACAAAATTATTATTTGCAAATATAATTTAGCCTTTTTTGCACCTATTTATTCTGTGTAATTATTTATCCATATGTAAAGTAAATTCAACACTGGTTTAAAAATGAAAAACACTTTATACTTAAGTATAAAGTGTTTTTAAAATTATTTTTTTATTTTTTTAGTTAATTCTAGCATTTCTTTTGCATGTAATTTTGTCGTATTTGTTAAATTTACTCCACCTAATAATCTTGCTAATTCATTAATTCTTTCCTCATAATCTAATTTTTTAACTTTAACAGAAGTTTTATTATTAGTACTCTTTTTTGATATGGCAAAATGCATATCTGCTAAAGCGGCAATTTGAGGCAAATGTGAAATACAAATTACTTGATGATTTTTTGAAATTTTATTAATTTTTTCTCCTACAACTTGAGCAGTCCTTCCACTAATTCCTGTATCAATTTCATCAAATATAAGGCAAGGTATATAATCATATTCCGCCAATATGGATTTAAAGGCTAACATTATTCTAGACATCTCTCCACCTGAAACAATTTTAGAAAGAGGTTTTAATTTTTCACCAGGATTTGTGGATATTAAAAATTCAACTTTATCAACACCGCTAACTGTAAAATAATCATATTCCTTGAAATCTACTTTAAAAACTATATCCTTCATATTCAATTCTTGTAATTCCCTGAAAATATTATTTTCAAGTTTTTTACTAATTAATTTCCTTTTATCAGTTAAAACTCCACAATTAATTTTTAAAATATCTTCAATCTTCTTTATATCATCCTTAATTTCTTGTATTTCTTCTTCCATATTTAAAAACAATTGAAGTTTTGAGTACATTTTATCTCTATATATAAAGATTTCATTTATAGTATTTCCGTATTTTTTTTTCAATTTATTTATAGTATTGATCCTGTCTTCTAAAAATTCTAGTCTTTTATTATCTAAAGCTAAATTATCCATATAAGTATTTAAGTTTCTTGTAATATCTTGTAATTCATAGTTAATGTTTAAAAGTTCTTCATAACTTTTGTCTAACTGAATATCATTTTCTTTTATCTTTTCAATTAAACTAATAACTTCATTCAAACTATCTATTGTAGAAAAACTATCATACTCTTTAGATTGGAGAATATTTATAGATTGACCTAAACTAGATACAATATCTTTTGCATTATTTAATTTATTATACTCATTGAGGATATCTTTTTCTTCATCTTGAGACAATTTTGCACTATCTATTTCTTCTATCTGATACTTTAAAATATCAATCTCTCTATCTCTTTCCATCTCTTCTAAAGAAAGCTCTTTTAATTTTTTTCTTAAATTTAATACTTTCATATAATCAGATGCTACTTTTTCTTTTAATTTGTTAAAAGACTTGTCTCCAAATGAATCAATAATATCTATATGACTTTCTGTATTTAAGAGAGATTGATGTTCATGCTGACCATGTATATCAATTAAATGTTTAGTAATATTATCTAACATATTAACAGTAACTGTTCTTCCATTGATTCTAGAAACGCTTCTACCTGTCGAATGCAATTCTCTAGTTATAAGCATATAATTATTATTATCATTTTCAATGCCATATTTTTTTAAAATTTTTTCTATCTTCTTAGAATCTTCAAGAAAAAAAAGCCCCTCTAATATAGCCTTATCATAACCTGTTCTTATTAAATCTTTATTGGCTCTCCCACCTAAAATAAGACTTATAGCTTCAACAATTATTGATTTTCCAGCTCCTGTTTCTCCTGTTAATACATTTAATCCTTTATTAAAGTTTATATGTAGTTTTTCAACAATAGCAAAATTTTCAATATTTAATTCTACAATCATAAAGCTCCCTCCAATTAATTAAGTAGGCCTTGGAAAGTCTTTACTACTGAATCAACATATTTCATATCACTAACTGCTATAAATATAGTATCATCTCCTGCAATTGTACCTACTACATGCTCAACTTTTAATGTATCAATAGCCGAAGCACATACTTGAGCCGCACCAGGTAAAGTTTTAATAACTAAAATATGACCTGCTATATCAAAGCCTATAATCGAGCTTTTAAATATTTTTATAAGCCTCTCAGTCGCTCCCTCAATATTTTCATCCATAACTGCATATTTATATTTTCCACTTTTAGATAATACTTTAACTAATCTCAATTCTTTTATATCTCTAGAAATAGTAGCTTGGGTAATATCTATACCAGTTCTCTTTAAATGCTCCGATAGCTCTTCTTGAGTTTCTATTTCATAAGCCTCAATTAATTCTAAAATTTTTCTTTGTCTTGCATATTTCTTCATATTTTTCCTCCTTATGAACAAGGATAGTGTGTTTTTTAAATTACAGTACTTGATGAGATTTATTAACTATTTCTTTAAGGTTACTTTCCATTTTTTCATTATTCTCAGATATTTTCCCTGTTAAGTAAAATAAATATTCTATATTCCCAGTAGCACCCTTTACCGGAGAATACGTTACATTTTTCACAAATAATTTTAATTCCCTGCAAAATTCATAAACATTTAATAATACTTCTTCATGAACTTTTTTATCCCTTATTATGCCTTTTTTGCCCACTTTTTCTTTGCCAGCTTCAAATTGAGGTTTAACTAAAGAGACAATTTCCCCATCTTCTTTTATAAGTTTTCTTACAACAGGTAAAACTAATTTTAGTGAGATAAAAGAAACATCTATAGAGACAAAATCCACTAACTCACCTATATCATCCTGAGTTACATATCTTATATTAGTCCTTTCTTTAACAATTACTCTATCATCTTGTCTTAAATTCCAATCTATTTGTCCATAGCCTACATCTATTGCATATACTTTTCTTGCACCTTTTTTAAGCATACAGTCTGTAAATCCTCCTGTAGATGCACCTACATCTATTGCCAATTTATCTTTTAAATCTATGTTAAAATATTCAATAGCTTTTTCTAGTTTCAATCCTCCTCTACTTACATAAGGAATTGGATTCCCTTTTATTATAATATCTTTAGTTATATCTATTCTTTCACTAGGTTTATCAATTCTTTGTTCATCTACAAAAACTATACCTTCCATAACAATCCTTTTAGCCTTTTCTCTAGATTTAACAAGTTTCTTTTCAACTAATAGAGTATCTATTCTCTCCTTCTTCATATAATCTCTCCTATATCTATCTCTTTTCACAATTATTTTGGTTTTTAAATAAATTTACTTTAAATTTATTTTCTAAAAAATTAAGTAGCTTTGCTATGTGAAAAATAATATTCTCAGAATTATTTATAGCTATTTCTTTGCCTATAGCTTTTCCACCTACTGTAAAAGAAGCAATTAAAGCTGTTATTATAATACTCAATATAGTCCCATCTTTAATATCATATATATTTATAAGTTTAAAAATAATAATTGTTCCAGCAGAACCACTAATAATTCCACTTATATCTCCAATAACATCATTGCAAAAATTTGATACTTGTCCTGCATTTTTAATAAGTTTTATTGCATATCTTGCTTCTTCTACTTTATTTGCTGCCATGGAATGAAAAGGTTTTTCATCTGAAGCAGTTACTGCAATACCTATTATATCAAATACAATCCCCAATAGTATAATAATAATTAATATTATAAATGCAAAAAAAATTTCTAATCTATTCATCAATTTTTCAGCTATTAAACTGAAAAGAATAGCCATTATAAATGTCCAAAAGAAAATAGTAATAACCCATTTTTTATTTTGCCTATGAGATATATCATCAGCATCTTTTTTTCCCATCTAATCCTTTACCTCCAAATTATTATTAATTCAAACTATATATAAGAATAAAAAGCTGATAGCAAATGCTATCAGCTTTTTGAGTGGCAATATGATAAGTAAATCTTACGGCTTAAGGTCTAGCAGGATTTCCCAGATAAGAACTCTATGTCGCCATACTAGCGGTTACCCTTCAATCTTATCTTCACATTGTCGCCAAATAGTGAAACTAGATTACCACTTAGACCGCACTGTAATCCTTAACATATTTCTGAAGAACAGTCTAGGAGTTTTCCCCAAACAGTCAGTCTATTCCTTAGCCTCTTTTGCAAAATGGGTTTCGACAACAAAACCTGACTTTTCTGGGCCCCTTGAAAAGCCTAGTTATATATTATCTTCTGCCCAATTCACTCAAGGCAGGCTACACTGCAAGTAATTTTTATTACTTTACAGGTTTATCTTGTTTTTTAATTAAAAACAAGTCTCCACGAAAGTAGGGTCAACGCCTGCATGCCATTGCAGATCGCCCCATCTTTCTTACTTCCAACAATGGCCCTCAACTGGGCGTCAAAAGCCAAGGTTAGAAACTTCATCGATATGCCCTTTGACGGATTTTTAGCCCCGCCTTCGAGAATAGCTGTGCTGACTAGAATACTGCACCACTCTGAACTAAAAACAATTATAGCATATAAAAACCCTTATTTCAATACTATAAAAAAGTTATTTATTCCTATTAATTAAATAATATGAAATTTCATCTAAAAATTTATTGTTTTTGAAACTTTTTACAGATTCTTTTGCCTCTTTACTTAAAGATTCCACTTTTTCCTTTGCTTTTCCTGGAGAGTTAAAAGATAAATAAGTAGTTTTACTAATTTTCCTATCTTCATCCATATCTAATATATCATCCCTTATTTGATATCCTAAACCAACACACTCTCCATATGTTTTTAATTTCTTAATTTCCTCATTATTAGCGCCACCAATAATTCCTCCCGAAACAACTGCTGCTCTAATTAATGCTGCTGTTTTGCATTTATACATATATTTCAATTCTGAGCTATCTATAATCTTTCCATCTGATAATATATCAACTACCTGCCCACCTATCATTCCCTCTACTCCACTAGCATTACTAATTTCTTTAAAAGCTAATAAATATCTATTATAATCATTTTTATCTTTAGATTTATTAATTATACTTTCCACCATAATTTCATATGATAAATTTAAAAGACCATCTCCTGAAAGTATTGCAATTGCTTCTCCAAAAACTTTGTGATTCGTAGGCTTTCCTCTTCTAAAATCATCATTATCCATAGATGGCAAATCATCATGGATGAGAGAATAGGTATGAATCATTTCTAAAGCTAAGGCAAAAGGTATAGCCTCCTCATAGCTACCTTTAACCATTTCACAGCTTTTCAAAAGCAATATAGGTCTAATGCGCTTTCCTCCTGTGAAAAGGCTATATTTCATAGCTTCAAATATTTTTTCTTGATAATTTCCTGTTTTATTAGTAAAAACTTTACTCAATTCATTATCTACAACAGATTGTAAATCGTTAATTTCATCCATTAAACTCATGTTGTTAACCCTCCAACTGAAATTCTTCTTCTCCTTCTCCATCTTTCATTATAATTTTTATTTCTCCCTCTACCCTATTAAGCATATTATATAAATATTTATACAAATCGATGCCCTTTTGAAATTTATTTAAAGATTCTTCTAAAGTTAGATCTTCATTTTCTAAACTATCCACTATATCTTCTAATTGTTCTATTCCTTCTTCGTAAGACAATTTAGTTAAATCCATCTTCAAACTCTCCTTTATTAATTTTTACCACATCAGTTTCAACTATACCATCTTTTAGTAAAATATTCAGCTTCTCACCTTTTTTTATATTATTAACAGTTTTAATTGGCTGCTTTTTTTCATTTAGAACAAGTCCATATCCTCTATTCATTGAAGCTAAAGGACTTAAAACATTAAGCTTATTTCCTAGCTTATCAAGCTGATTATTTAATTCTGTCATTTTCAAGTTTAATATTGTAATCAAATTTTTGAATAAATTATCTAAATACTGTTTATCATTATCAAGTCTGACAATTGGATTTCTATAATCTAATTTGTTTTTTTGATAATTTAAATCCTTAAAACTATTATCTATTATAGAAGTAAAACTGCTAACTAATTTTGAAAAATCATCTTCTAATTCTTGTTTTAAAAATTCCAATTCTGGAACTGCTAATTCTGCAGCTGCCGAAGGGGTTGGAGCTCTTAAATCTGCAACAAAATCTGATATTGTATAGTCCGTCTCATGGCCTACAGCTGAAATAATTGGTTTATTCATTTCGTAAATAGTTCTTGCCACTTCCTCATTATTAAATGCAAATAACTCTTCTATTGATCCTCCACCCCTGCCAGTTATTATTAAATCAATATCATCCCTATTGTCAAAATACCTTATGCCCCTACATATTTCTTCAGGTGCAAATTCTCCTTGGACTAAAACAGGGTATATTTTAATCTCAATTAATGGAAATCTCCTTTTTAATATTGTAATTATATCTCTAATTGCTGCTCCAGTAGAAGAAGTTACTACCCCTATTTTTTTAGGAAAATAAGGTATCTCTTTTTTATGTTCTTCATTAAAAAGTCCTTCCTTTTCCAATTTGCTTTTTAGTTCTTCAAAAGCTATGTATAATTCTCCTAATCCTTTTTCTTTTATACTTTTGACATATAATTGATAATTACCATTTTTCTCGAAAACAGATATGTATCCTTTAACTATTACTTTCATTCCATCTTTTAATTTCAATGAAATATCCTCATTATAACTTTTAAACATAACAGATTTAATTTTTCCTTTTTCATCCTTTAGAGAAAAATACATATGTCCACTATAGTGATGCTTAAAATTTGATATTTCTCCTTCAACACATATATTAGATAATATTGGATCTCCTGCAAAAGACCTCTTGATATATTGATTTACTTCACTTACTTTTAAAGGTTTAATTGACATAATTGACCCCTCACCTATATTCATTCTTTTTTCATCTTTCCTAAGTAAGCAATTCCTATTCCATTGTCCGAACATTTTTCAATGGAGGGTATATATAAATTTATACCCTTTTCATTCAAAGTTCTTTTAAGATTTCTTCTAATAAAATTATTAGAAGCTACTCCTCCTATCAATAATACCTTATCTATATTTAATTCCATACATGAATTTATTATCATCTTTTCTAAAGATAAATAAATTGTATAAAATAAAGTTTTAATTATATCTTCAGTTGAATATATTCTATTATTTATCAAATCATTAAATATATTTTCATATCCAGAAAAATTTGCCCAAGTATCTTTTATGCTCGCAGGTAATTTTTTATTAATTATATCTCCATCTTGGGACAATATATCCATCTCTTTTCCACATGGAAAATCTAGCCCTAAATTAACTCCAATCCTATCAATTAATTGTCCAACACTTATATCCAATGTTCCGCCTATTATTTGAACATCAAATTCTCCTTCTTTATTGTCTACAAGAACTAATTCAGTAGTACCTCCTGATATATGAAAGGCAATAAATTTTTCTTCACTTTCTAAAGGACTATTCATAATTCCAGCGGATATATGTCCCTCTTGGTGACTAAATTGTTTAAATGGTATATTGAGCAATTTAGAGATAATAAATGCCTGTTCTTTTCCTACAACAAAAACAGGCATGTACGATTTTTCTATATTCCTTGGTTTTGCACTAGCACTTATAACCTTTAGATTACCTATATCTATGGAGTTAGATACTTTTGCAAACATTTTAGATATATTTTTAATATGTTGAAAAATTGCTTCTTGTTGTCTTAAGCCTCTTTTACCTTTTCCAACTTTTAAAGTTTCTCTTAAATCTAAAATTACATTCCCCTCTGAATTTACAACTCCAATTGAAGTAGTATAAGCACTTGTATCTATTCCTAGATAATATTTGTCTGCCATCTGCTATTCATCCTTTTCGCGTACAAAACTTCCTAAAACACCATTTATAAACTTTGATGATTCATCGGTACTATATTTTTTACAAATTTCTATAGCCTCATTAATAGAAACTTCTATTGGTATATCTTTTCTATAAACAATTTCATATACAGCTATTCTTAGAACAGATAAATCTACTTTTGCAAGTCTATGAATTTTCCAACCTTTTATATATTTTTCAATAGATTTATCAATATTATTTAAATTGGTCATTATTGTTCTTACAGCATGCCTCATATATTCTTGTTCATCATGGTCAAGATTATTTTCATTTATATATAATTCTACTAGATTATCTGAACAATCATTATTCATTTCCATCTGGAACAATAACTTCATCGTTTCCTCTCTTGCAATTTTTCTACCCATATTTGTCCTCCTTGTAACTATAGATAATATATACTAATATTATAATTAATTTGATTTCCCTGGAGGAAGTATTTTATCCAAAAAATCTCTTAAATTTTCCTGGCTATCAGATTTTTTTCCAATGTAATATCCTAATCCTGTGCAAATTACAATAAATAAAGTCTTAAAAAAACCAATAGTAAGTATAAATATAGCAATTATAAATCCTATTATTGTTCCTACGGTTTTTCCTTTATTATTTCCTAACATTTGAATAAGTCTTGAAATCTTTTCCTTATCCACCATTAAAACACCTCTACAATTTATTTTACAGTTCTAGTTGGCGTCATTACACTACTTATTTCAACTTTAACTTCCCCTACCTCAACACCTGTACATTTTTCTACATGTTCTTTCACTTTGTTTTGTAATTGTATTGTAGTTTCTGGAATATTTATTTCAGGGGAAACTTCTCCTCTCATATCTAAAATTATTACTCCTTCAAGCACATTTACTTTTATTTTTATATTTCTAATACCTGAAAATTTAGTTACTACACTTTGTGCAATTCCCTCGATTGTTTGAGTCGAAATTTTTAATTCACCATAATCAGTATGTCTAATTAAAAAGGTTCCTCTATTCTTTTCATTATTCCCAATTAGCCCAGACACTAAAAATCTAATACTTACTAATAAAAAAGCTACTCCTATTACAGAATATATATAATTGCCTTTTAGTTGCATCAAATAAAGTTCTACATTTTTTAAAGATAAAAAATCAATTTGTTCAAAAGGAAATAATATAAATACTATAGATACTAAAGCAAGGCAAAAAGTATATATAGTCAATATAATTCTATCAATAATATTCATAAGATACCTCTACCTCCTATATTACTAAATTTACCCCCTGAATATTCAGAGGGTAAGTATTTTATTTTACTCTAGGTTCTTCTTTTTCAGGTTCTTTAGGTATATTTACTCCCTGAACATTTACATTCACCTCAATAACTTTTAAACCTGTCATAGTCTCTACAGCTTCCTTAACATTTTCCTGTACTCCAAAAGCAACTTCAGAAATTTTAGAACCATATTCAACTATTACGAATATATCTATAGCACATTCTTTTTCTCCAACTTCTACTTTAACTCCCCTTGATAAGTTTTTCATTCCCAACATATCACTTATACCACCGGTGATGCCGCCACTCATTCCAGCAACACCTTCAACTTCAGTAGCAGCTAAACCTGCTATAATTGCTACTACTTCATTAGCAATTTTTACATCTCCATACTCTACCCCTTCATTATTTACAATACCTGCCAAGTTGGCCACCTCCACCTATCTAAAATCTTATAAGCATATTATACCAGAATAGATGATGTTTTACAAACAAATCTATTCCTTTTATCCAATCAAAGCTTCTATGAATTTTTCTGCATCAAAAGGTTGGAGATCGTCTATTCCCTCTCCTACACCTATTAGTTTTACCGGTACATTTAATTCAGATTGTAATGCTATCACTACCCCACCTTTTGCTGTTCCATCAAGTTTAGTTAAAACTATTCCTGTAATATCACATGCTTCTTTAAATACTTTTGCTTGTAAAATAGCATTTTGTCCTGTAGTTGCATCTACAACTAATAGAACCTCTTTACTAGCTTCTGGATATTCTCTCTCTACTACCCTGAATATTTTATTTAACTCATTCATTAAATTTTTCTTATTATGAAGCCTACCTGCAGTATCACATATTAGCACATCAGATTCTCTAGCTTTTGCTGCTTGAATGCCATCATATATAACTGCTGCTGGATCCGAGCCTTCCTGGTGAGCTATTAGATCTACATTAGCTCTATTTGCCCATTCTTCCAACTGCTCAATAGCAGCTGCTCTAAAAGTATCTCCTGCTGCAATTAATACTTTTTTGCCTTCTTCTTTTAAATTCCAGGCCATTTTTCCAATAGTGGTAGTTTTGCCTGCTCCATTAACTCCTACTACCAAAATAATGGCTGGAGACGTCTTTACATTTAATTTCCTATCTAATTTTGATTCTTCTACACTTTTTAAGGTTTTTTCTATCTCTTCTTTCAGGAGTATCCTAATGTCATTAGCTTCTTTAATTTTATTTTCTTTAGCTCTTTCTTTAATATTATCTATTATTTCCATAGTAGTATTAACTCCTACATCAGCAGTAATAAGAATCTCTTCTAACTCGTCAAATAAATCATCATCTATTTTCCCATAAGATTTAAGAATACTATCTATTTTATCTGTTACTCCCTGTCGTGTTTTAGAAAGGCCTTTTTTAAGCTTTGTAAAAAAATCTTCTTTTTCTATTACTTCATCTTTTTCAACCTCTTTTATTTCGTCTTTTACTTCATTTTCTAAATCTTCCACTTTATCTTTTTTAAATTTATCAAAGAATTTAAACATTTCATTCCTCCTTATCTAGCTTGCTTTATCTGATAGTTTTATTGAAACCATTCTGCTTATTCCTTCTTCTTCCATAGTTATACCATATAGAATATCAGCCATTTCCATTGAACCTTTTCTATGTGTTATCATTATAAATTGAGTATCATCTGAAAAACTTTTTAGATAATTAGTATATCTTGAAATATTTGCTTCATCCAATGCAGCATCTATTTCATCAAGAATACAAAATGGAGTAGGTTTAGTTTTCAATACTGCAAACAATAATGCTACAGCTGTTAGAGATTTTTCACCTCCAGATAATAATGAAAGGCTTTGCAATTTTTTACCTGGTGGCTGTGCTATTATCTCAATTCCACTAGAAAGCAGATCATTTTCATTGATTAAATATACATCTGCCTTTCCTCCACCAAATAACTCCCTAAATACTTGATTAAAACTTTTTCTAATTTCAACAAACTTTTCTAAAAATCTTTCTTCCATCTCCTTTTCTATATCTTTAATAACCTCTTTCAATCCATTTTTAGCAGAAATTAAATCCTCTTTTTGGGTCTGTATAAACTCTAATCTTTCTTTAAGGTTTTTATATTCTTCAACAGCCCCTAAATTAACTGTTCCTAAATTCTTTATATTGTTCTTTAACTTTCTAATATTCTTTTTTGCTTCTGCCATATCTTCAATATGGACTTTATAATTTAAAGCTTCAGCATAATTCATTTCATAATCTTCTAAAAGTCTAGAATTATAATTTTCAACTTGAACACTATATTTGGTGTAGTCAATATCTAAAGCATTGATTTCCTTTTCGAAAGTATTTATATTATTTTCTATTTCTTTTAAATTTCTTTGTTCAAGGATAAAACTCTCCATTTTCTTTTCTTTTTCCTCTTTAATTTTTTCCAGTTTTATAGAACAATTATTTAATAATGATTTAAGATTATTAATCTCTTCATTAAGTCTTCTTTTTGTATTTTTCAGCTTCTCTATTTGTAAAGTGTTTTCTTTAAAATCTTTTTGTCTACTATAAATAGTATCTAATGTATTTTTATAATCTTCATCTGTATTTGAAATTTCATTCTTCAAGGAACTTATTTGTTGTTTAAAAGAGTTTATCTTTATTTTAAAATTTGTTACTCTCTCATCTATATTCTCTTTCTTTTCTTTTTTATATTGAAACTCTCCTGTATTCTCATCTAAATTTTGATCTATTAAATTTTTCTCATTATTAAGCTTAGTTAAATCTAAACTCAAAGCATCAATCTCTCTATCAATATTTTTCTCTTCCTGTTTTAATTTATTTATTTCATTATAATACTTTGATATGGAGATATCATTCTTTTCATTATCCTGAATTATTCTTGTAATTTCATTTTCTAATTTTATTATTTCAATGTTTAAAGTTTGAAGTTTTTTATTTCCATTCTCAATAAATTCTTTAACTTCACTTAAATTAAGATTTAATTTATTTTCTTTAGATTTATATAATGCTAATTCGGCCTTTAATTCTTTAATCTCCTTAATTAGTCCATCTATCCTTGTTTTTCTATTTAAAATATTTGTAGAGTTTTTCAATATGCTTCCACCTGTAATAGAGCCTCCTGGATTAAAAAGCTCTCCATCTAAAGTTACTATTCTTATAGAATGATTATACTTTTTAGCTATTTTCATAGCAGAATTAATATCTTCAACTATTAAAGTTCTTCCTAAAAGATATTCAAAAACATTTCTATAATCTTCATCAAACTGGACTAATTGAGAAGCTATTCCTATGACACCCATATCTCTTATTGCATTAAAATCCATATTAAGCTTTCTGCTTTTTATTGAAGTCAATGGTAAAAAAGTAACTCTACCTAGGTTATTTCTCTTAAGATATTGGATAGCTTCCTTTGCATCTTCCTCAGTCCTAGTAACTACATTTTGAATACTTGACCCTAATGTAATTTCAATAGCTTTTTCATACCTTCTATCAACCTTAATAAGCTCCCCAACTACTCCAACAATACCTTTATTCAATTTATCATTCTTCTTAGAAGCTAATAAAAGACCTCTTACACTTTTATAATAACCCTCATAATCCTCTTCCATGTTTTTTAAAAGGTTGTAATTGGAAATTTTTCCTTGTAATAATCCCTTTATTTCATTAATCTCTTTACTCAAAATACTGTATTCATTTTCAATATTTTTTTCTTCTTCTGTATACTCTTTTATATCCTTTTTACATGAACCTAATGATTCTTCATTTCTTCCTTTTTCTATGCAAAAATTATCTAATAATTTTTCATTTTCTATTTTGATATTTTTTATTATATCTATTTCTTTTTCAATTTCTGTTATTCTACTTTTTATATTTTGTTTAAAAGTTTTTAAACTCTCAATTTTATTTTTTTTATCTGACATTAAATTATATATCTTAAAATTATTGTTTTTTTCTTCTTCAATATGCTTTTCCTTTAATATTATTTCTTTATTGATATCTTCTAAAAGCTTTTTTTCCTTTAAGTAATCTGACTTCAATTTACTTAGATTTTCGATATTTTCTTCCAATTCATCTTTTATCTTTTCTTTTTTTAATAATAGTTTTTCTTTTTTATCTAAAAGCTCTTTTTCTTCCCTATTTAAACGTCTTTTTTCTTCTAAATAAAACTTTTCTTTTTCACTACTTAATATTTGTTCATTATCTTTTTTCTCTATATTACTTTGAATAGAATATTTTTCATCTTGTAACTCTTCAGCAGAATGTTTTATTTTTTCAATTTCATCTTTCATAGAAAAATATCTATTTTCCATTATTGTTTTTCTGTCTAAATTTTCCTTTATTAAATTATTTAATTCTTTTCTTTTGTCTCCTATAGATATAAGTTTATGTTTTAATCTACTAATTTCTTCTATATAAAAATTAACCTCTAATTCTTTAAGCTTTTGAGCAATTTCCAAGTATTTTTTTGCCTTAATAGCCTGTTTTTCTAAAGGACTAATTTGGCCCTCTAATTCAAATACAATATCATTTATTCTAACTAGATTTTCCTCTGTCTTTTTAAGCTTTTTTTCTGACTCTTCTTTTCTAGTTTTATATTTAACTATACCTGCAGCTTCTTCGAATATATGTCTTCTATCTTCAGATTTTGTACTCAATATTTCATCTACTCTACCTTGTCCAATAATTGAGTAACCATCTTTTCCTATTCCTGTATCCATAAATAGCTCTCTTATATCTTTAAGTCTACAAGAGTTCTTGTTTATATAATATTCGCTTTCTCCAGATCTAAACATTCTTCTAGTTATTGAAACTTCTGAGTACTCTATAGGTATTGTTTCATCTTTATTGTCAAATATAATACTCACTTCAGCATATCCTAAAGGTTTTCTACCATTAGTGCCAGAAAAAATTACATCCTCCATTTTACTGCCACGTAAAGTCTTAATACTTTGCTCTCCTAATACCCATCTAATAGCATCTGAAATATTGCTTTTTCCACTTCCATTAGGTCCTACTATTCCTGTGATTCCTTTTTTAAATTCTATTTCAGTTTTATCTGCAAAAGATTTAAATCCTTGTATTTTTAGTTTTTTTAAATGCAATCTAAACACCTCTTAAGTCTTATCTAAAAGGGTTTCCATTATGGAAACCCTTAATTATTTATTAAATCTTCCTTTAGTAGATACTTTTCAATAATCTCATCCTTATTAATTTTATCATAAAAATCGTGATTTTTAATATAAAATATTTCTTTTGGAATATTTTCTCCATGAATTTTAATTTTACTAATATTAAACTTGTTCCTAATAAATTTAGTATTTATTGAACCTTGACCTACTAGATTGGAAATTTCCTTAGGATTTATATTAATTACAAATTCTTTTATATCTTTAAAATCTTTTTCAGAAAAATATTCATCTAAAATCTTTTTATAAATATTAGATTCTACTAATTGTCTAAAAGCTGGATGAAACGGCCCAGCTATTACATCCTTACCTAGAGTTATATTATCAGTTGGCTGTAGTCCTATTCTTATTACATTTATTTTATTGTATTGGAAAATCATTAATAATTTAGTCGATATATCTACTGCCATCTCAAGCGACAAGGGCTTATACCTGCCATCCAAATACATTTTTTCTAAAAAAGTATCCTTCACTACTAATGTAGGATAAATTCTCGTACATATGGGATTTAGTTTAACTATTTCCTTAGCAGTATATAAACTTTTTTCTTCAGTATCCCCTAGAAGTCCAATCATCATTTGAAGACCTAATTGAAATCCATATGATTTTATAAGGCTAGAAGCCTTATATACATCTTCACTTTTATGCCCTCTTCCACTAAGAAATAGAACTTCTTCATCTAAAGACTGTACTCCTAATTCTATAATATCCACTCCATATTCCTTTAAAAGAAGAAGTTCTCTTTCATTTATATAATCTGGTCTAGTAGATAATCTTATTCTATCTACAATTCCTTCCTTTTTATAATAAGATGCTATGTTTAAAAGTTCTCTTTGCATATCTGGTGAAATAGCGGTAAAACTTCCGCCATAAAAGGCAATTTCCAATCCTCTATTAAGTGAAGGAATAGTTTTCAAATGATCTTTTATTATATTATCAGCTTTTTCACTTGTCATATCTGTACTCAATCCAGTAATCCGCCTTTGATTGCAAAAAACACAATCATGTGGACATCCTAAATGTGGTACAAATATAGGTATTATAAAATATTTTTTATTCATCTTTAGCACCCATCCTAATCAAAACTTCTTTTGCCGCCATTTGCTCTGCTTCTTTTTTACTTCCTCCACAACCTTTTCCAAGTTTTTTACCATCTATTAAAGCTAATATGTGAAATTTTTTATCATGATCAGGCCCTTCCTCTTTTTCAATTCTGTATTCTATTTTTGCCTTTGTAGTCCTTTGCAATATTTCCTGCAATTTAGTTTTATAATCTATAAATAGCTCTCCCTTATTTGATGCTTCTATAATTTCTTTTTCTAATATATCTATAACAAATTTTTGGGCAGTTTTAAATTCACTATCTAAATATATAGCTCCAATTAGAGCTTCTAATGCATCAGCCAATATTGAAGTTCTATTTCTACCTCCAGTAGCTTCTTCTCCTTTGCCTAATAACAAATAATCACCTAATTTTATTCTTTTCGCAATTAAAGCTAATGCAGATTCACAAACTACAGTTGCCCTTATCTTTGTCAGATTTCCTTCTGAAAAATAAGAATATTTTTTGTATATATAATCACTGACTGCTAAATTTAATACAGAGTCCCCTAAAAACTCTAATCGTTCATTGTATACTATATTTCCATTTTTATGCTCATTAGCATAAGAACTATGGGTTAGTGCTCCATCTAAAAGCTTTGAATCTTTAAATCTATAATTTAATTCCTGCTGTAGATTATAGATTAATTTTCTCCTATTGCTTTTTTTCACATACATACCTCCAAAAAAGTTAAGTATTTATAAGGTCTCGAAATCAATCCGAGACCTAATATATAAAACTAGTCTAGATTTAGTCGATTTTGAATATACTCTACTACATCTTTTACTGTTTTTATATTTTCCACTTCATCATCTTCAACCTCTAGTTCATATTCATCTTCAAATGTCATTATTAATTCAACTAAATCTAAAGAGTCAGCATTTAAATCATCTTGGAAAGAAGTATCCATTGTAATTTCATCTTCATCTACATCCAATTGTTGGGATATTATGGATTTTATTTCTTCAAAAACCATTTGATACACCTCCTTTAACTTCCTTAGATTGTAAAATAATTTTTTATATTTTTTTTACATCTTCCTCAATCCTATCAATAACTTTTCCTTCAGTAAATATTTTGGCTTGTTTTATAGCATTTTTAATTGCTAGCCCATCAGAACTTCCATGAGCTTTTATAATAGGTTTTCTAACTCCTAATAATGGTGCACCACCATATTCTCTATAATCAAATCTTTCTTTAAAAGACTTAAGCTGAGGTTTTAACATAAGAGCGCCAATTTTTGAAGAAAAGCTCTTCTTAAACTCCTCTTTCAAAGTAGAAAAAAACAAATTAGCCAAACCTTCTGTTAACTTAAGTATAACATTTCCCACAAAGCCATCGCAAACCATTACATCTACAATTCCTTCTGGAACATCTCTTGCCTCAATATTTCCATAAAAATTAATATTAGAATTTGCCAATAATTCATAGGCCTCTTTAATTAAAATATTACCCTTTTCTTTTTCTGTTCCAACATTTACTAGACCAACAGAGGGAGATTTTACTCCTAAAACTTTTTCACTATATATAGAACCCATTATAGCAAATTGTTGTAAATATTCAGGCTTGCAATCTACATTTGCTCCCATATCTAAGAGTAAAGTCATACCATCTCTAGTAGGATAAACACTTGAAATAGCAGCCCTATCTATTCCTTCTATTCTTTTTATAATGAACAATCCTCCAGCCAGAAGAGCACCTGTATTTCCAGTTGAAATAAATGCATCTCCATATCCTTCTTTCAGTTTATTGAAACCTATAACCATAGAAGAATTTTTTTTCCTTCTTATAGATAATGTAGGACTGTCCTCATTTAAAATTATATCTTCAGCATGAATAATTTCAATCTTATTTCCAGTATAATTATTTTTATTTAACTCTTTTTCTATTAAATCTTTTTTACCTATAAGAGTAACTTCTAAATCAAGCTCTTCCACTGCTTCTACACTTCCTAAAGCTGTTGCCTGAATACTATTATCTCCTCCCATAGCATCTACTATTATTCTCATTCTTATCCTCCTAAAACCTAGTAATAAACGTTACTGTATTAAATATATATTAGATAAAATAAAAAAGCAACAAAAAGTTAAAAAAGATAGTGACCCTCCTCACTATCTTTTTACCTTTATTCTACTTCTATAACCTCTCTATTTTTATAATATCCGCAAGATTTACATACTCTATGAGGTAATTTAAGCTCATGACATTGTGGGCATTCAACAAAAGTTGCTTTTGATAATCTATATGCTGAAGCTCTTCTTTTATCTCTTCTACTTTTTGAAGTTTTTCTCTTTGGAACTGCCATTAGATACACCTCCTTATTTACTACTTAAAAAAATCTTTCAATTTTGCCAATCTAGGATCTATATTTTCTATTACACAATCACATTCACCCTTATTTAAATCTTTACCACATTTAGAACATAAGCCCTTACAGTCATTCTTACATAAGGATTTCATAGGCAGAGATATAATTATTGTGCTAATTATTGGCTCCCTTAAACTTAATTCATTTCCTTCATAATAAATAATTTCCTCATCTTTCTCAGTTGAATTAATAATTTCATCTGATTTTTCTCTTAGTTCTCCTGACAGAACCGTATCTATAGTTTGTGTAAATTCTTTTAGGCATCTATCACAGTTCTCAGTATATTTAAAAGAAATATTGGCAGTTAAATAATTAATACCTTCCATCTTATAAATATGTCCTGATACTTTAACTGGTTCTACAAAAACTATCTCCCTTTGACCTATATCCAATTTACCTAATTCTAATTTTTCATCAAAGGGTATATCCTTTACAGCTTCATCAAGAAAACTTGCTAGATCAATATACATTTATTTCACCTCTTAAATCTAACAAGTTTTATTATATAAAGGTAAAATACTTTTGTCAAGAAATATAATTGAAATTAAGCTAGTTCTTCAGTATCTTTTGCAATCATCAACTCTTCATTTGTTGGTATAACTAATACTTTAACTTTTGAGTCATCTTGGCTAACTAAAGCTTCTTTTCCTCTCACATTATTCTTTTCTTCATCTAATTTTATTCCCAAACTTTCTAATCCATTGCAAACCATTTCTCTAATTTCTGCAGAATTTTCTCCAATGCCAGCTGTAAATACTATAGCATCTACTCCACCCATTAATGTTGTATAGGCACCAATATATTTCTTAACTCTATTTACAAAAACATCTAATGCAAGCTTTGCTCTTTCATTTCCTTTTTCAGCTTCTTCTTCAATATCTCTAAAGTCACTACTTACTCCTGAAATTCCAAGAACTCCAGACTTTTTATTTAGTAAGTTATTTACTTCTTCCATTGATAAATTTTCTTTATCTACTAAAAATGGTATTATAGCTGGATCTATATTTCCAGTACGTGTTCCCATAGCTAGTCCTTCCAATGGGGTGAATCCCATACTTGTGTCTACTGACCTTCCTTTTTCTACTGCACAAATACTTGCTCCATTTCCTAAATGACAAGTTATAATATTTAAGTCTTTAATATCCCTTTCTAATATTTCTGCTGCCTTTAATGATACATATTTATGTGATGTACCATGGAAACCATATTTCCTAATTCCATATTTCTCATATAGTTCGTATGGAAGAGGATATATATAATTATCTTTTGGCATAGTTTGATGAAATGCAGTATCAAATACACCTACCATTGGAGTATCTGGCATTAGTTCTTTACAAGCTTCAATTCCCATAATATTAGGTGGATTATGTAATGGAGCTAAATCTATACATTCATTCAAAGCTTTCATAACTTCATCATCTATTTTAACTGAATTTGCAAACTTTTCTCCTCCATGTACTACTCTATGTCCTACTGCATTAATTTCATCCATGGACTTTATAGCTCCATGTTCTGAATCTACTAAAGTACTTAATACTATTTCCAAAACTTCCTTATGATCTGACATTGGCTTTTCAATGATAATTTCCTTTTTGCCAGTAGTAGTATGCTTTATTCTTGAACCTTCAATTCCTATTCTTTCAGATAGTCCTTTTGCTAATACTTTTTCTTCATTCATATCAATTAGTTGATATTTTAATGAAGAGCTACCACAATTAATTACTAATATGTTCATAATATATACCTCCTATTGTTTGTCTATGCACTATAAAACATAATATTATAATTATATCAAAAAATCAACTTATTAAACTTATGTTATAATTAAATTTAGTATATTTTATAAATATAGGAGGAAAAAATGAAAGTTTTAGGTATAATTAGCGAATATAATCCATTTCATTATGGACATCTATACCATCTAGAAGAATCCAAAAAAATAACTAATGCTGAATATTCTATAGCTGTAATAAGTGGCTCTTTTGTACAAAGAGGTGAACCATCTTTTGTAGACAAATGGACAAAAACAAAGATGGCTATAGATAATGGCATTGATTTAGTTTTAGAGCTTCCTGTGATTTTTTCAGTTCAAAGTGCAGAATTTTTTGCATATGGAGGAGTAAAACTTTTAGATAGTTTAAAAATTGTAGATTATATTTCCTTTGGCAGTGAATTAGGCCAATTAGAACAATTGAAAATTATTGCTAATATTTTTGCCAAAGAACCTTATTATTTTAAGTCAATGCTTAAAAAATATTTAGATAAAGGAAATTCTTATTCTGTATCAAGAAGTCTTGCATTAGAAGATTTCTTAAAGGAAACAAAGTATAAAGAAAATAATTATATAGACATTTTAAAATCCCCAAATAATATTTTAGCCATTGAATACTTAAAATCTCTTTATAAACTCAATAGCAGTATTAAACCTATTACAATAAAAAGAATTGGAAGTAATTATAATGAGAAATTTTTTAATGATAAATATTCTAGTGCCACATCTATAAGAAACAAAGCTTTTAAAGGTGAATTAGATAAAATAAGAGACTATCTACCTAAACCAACATATTATCATCTTAATAATTATTTAAAGGAATATAAATCTTTTAATTCTATTGAAAACTATTCTCAAATACTTATGTATTTGTTGAGAACAATTGATGAACGTAAATTTTCTAAAATTATGGATATAGAAGATGGTTTAGAAAATCGATTCATTAAAAATAGCTTTAAATATAATAATATTATTCAAGTCATAAATAATACTGTAACTAAGAGATATCCTAAAACCCGTATCCAAAGAATATTAATTCAATTGTTAATAGGTATTAATGGAGATATATTTATTCAAGCAAAAAATACTTATCCTCAATATATAAGAGTGCTTGGTATGAATAATAAAGGTATGAAACTTTTAAATAAAATAGCTAAAAAGACTAATATCCCAATAATAAATAAATTTGCGGATTATAAAAAATTAAATAATCCTAAAATTAATAACATAATTAATTATGATAAAATAGGAACAGATTTGTATTTTTTAGGTCTAAATAATGAAATAAATAGATTAGCCAATTTAGATTATTATAAATCACCTTATATAAAAAACTCAAAGACTAAGAATTAGTCCTTGAGTTTTTTTCTTTCCAAAGCTTTATTTTTTCCTTTATTTCGTCTATATGATCTAATGTTGTATTATAACCTATCTCTGCACATTCCTCTACTCTTTCAAACTGGGAGGATTCTATATGGGATAAAGGTGGTTCCATTATAATATCTGCATATATTTTATCTGCATCCAATATTTTTTCTGCCATAATATCTATGGATTGTTGAATAATATCAAGCAAATGAAACACTCTATTTCCATATTCGCTAAATCCTACATCTACTGCTATAACTATATCTGCACCTATGTCCTTAGTTAAAGATATAGGAACCCTATCAACTACGCCACCATCTACCAAGACCCTATCCTTGTGATTTACTGGTTCAAAAACTCCAGGAATAGATATACTTGATCTAATAGCTTTATATACTGGTCCTTCTGTAAAAATAACTTTCTCTCCTTTTTGTAAATCTGTTGCTACAATTGCCATTTTCTTGTTTAATTTTTCAATATTCCTTCCACCAGTAAGTAATTTTAATATTTCCTCTATTTTATCTCCTTTTAAAATCCCTCTTCTAGAAACAGTAAAATCCATCCATAATTTCTTATCTACTTGAATGGCTATATTTTTAATCATTTCTGGCTTTATACCGCAACAATATAATCCTCCAACTAACGCCCCTGCACTACTTCCTGTAACTATATCTACAGAGATATTGTTTTCTTCTAATGCCTTTAGAACTCCAATATGTGCAAAACCCCTAGCTGAACCTGAACCTAATGCTATCCCTATTTTAGGTTTATTTGCCATATCAATCCCCCCCAAAGTACTTTTTATGTATGTAATTTATCATATTAACCTGAACTTTAAAATATAAATATATAAAAATGGAGGTACTGCCTTATGGAAAAAATAAAAATTCTTAAAAAAAATTATATAAATACTATACTATATCTTATAATAATTCTATGGTTTTTATTTAATATAATAGCTTTCCCTCAAAATTGTATGAAAGCTGCTCATAATGGATTATTAACTTGGTCTAATATTGTGATACCTTCTTTATTGCCTTTTTTTATAACATCTGAATTGCTAATAGGCCTTGGATTTGTAGATTTTATTGGTATACTATTAGAACCAGCAATGTCACCTATATTCAATGTCTCTGGAAAAGGGGCTTTTCCTTTAACAATGAGCATAACATCTGGTTATCCAGTAGGAGTAAAGATAGTTTCAAATTTAAGAAAAAACAATCATATTACAAAAATAGAAGCCCAAAGATTGTTATCATTTTGTAGCACATCTGGACCTATTTTTATGATCGGTGCTATAGCTACAGGTATGCTAAACAATCCCTTAATTAGCCCCTTAATAATATTTCCCCATTATTTAGCAGCATTAACCATTGGTTTAATATTTAAATATTATAAAAGAAATGTACAAATCAAGCCAATTAGATATAATCAGAATATCTTTAAAATTGCATTAAGAAAACTTTTTGAATCAAGAGAAAAAAATAATAAACCCCTAGGACTTCTTCTTTCTAATGCTGTAAAAGAGGGCATAAACTCTATGTTATTAATTGGAGGATTTATAGTTTTTTATTCTGTATTAGTAGAAATATTAAATCTATCTAATTTTTTTAATTCAATAATAAGGAAAATTAGCTATTTGTTTTCCATAAGTAACAATCAAAATGCTTTAAAAAGCTTAATAACTGGTTTATTTGAAATAACCATAGGTGCTAAAAAAATTGTAGAATTAAAGGAAGTTTCCTTATTATATAAAATTATTATGATAAACTTTCTAATTGGCTGGAGTGGATTTTCAATACATAGTCAAGCTTTGAGTTTTTTAAATGAAACCGATTTAAATGTTAGATTATACATTTTTTCAAAATTTTTACATGGTATGTTTGCAAGCCTCTATACAATACTTATATACAAATTTAAATATAGTGATATTGTATTAACTTCCTTTAATCCTAATTTTAGTTCATGGGATAGATTTTCTTTTCCAAATTGGATTAACACTTTAATATCTTCTATGCAATTAGAACTTAATATTATAATATTTACTCTTTTAGCTGCTATAATAATTGGTCTTATAAATACAATAATTAAAAATAAATAGTTTTATTTAACTCCTCTTAATTCTCTTCTATTTTTATCAAGAACTTCTATTAGTTCTTTTAGATTTTCCTGAGTCTCCATTAAGATACTATCCGCATATTCCATAGAGCCTAGTCTAATTTCCTTTGCATTATTTTGAGCTTTTGTAACAACTTCTTCTGCTCTATCCTTTGCTTTTTTTGTAACTTCATCTTCCTCAATTAATTCTTTTAAATGGTTTTTAGCTTCTAAGACAATAGTATCTGCTTCTTTTTGTGCTTCTGCAAGAATTCTCTTTTGTTCCTCTTTCACCCAATTAGCTTGTTTAATTTCACTAGGTAATTTTTCTTTTATTTCATTTAAAATTTCTAACAATTCTTCTTTATCAATTACTACTTTGCCTGAAAAAGGAACAGAAGAACTGTCTTCTATAATACTTTCTATTTCATCAATTAGTTCTAATACACTCATTTAAGTTCCTTACCTCCTTTTATTTTTTCTGTTAAAAACTTTTCCACAACTTCTGGAACTAGACACGATACATCTCCATCAAACATAGCTATCTCTTTCACTATACTTGAACTTAAATAAGCATAATCACCACTTGAAACCATAAATAATGTTTCTATTTCCTCATATAATTTTCTGTTTACCAAAGCCATTTGCATTTCATACTCAAAATCTGATACTGCCCTTAGTCCTCTTACCATAGTAGTTATATTTTTTTCTTTTGCATAATCAATTAAAAGTCCTGAAAATGTATCTATTTCAATATTGTCATATCCTTCTAGACATTTTTTCAATAGCTCTTTTCTTTCTTCTACTGTAAATAGAGTGTTCTTTGATCTGTTATTCAAAATCGCAACTACAACTTTATCAAATTTTTTAGCACATCTATCAATAATATCTAGATGGCCATTTGTAATAGGATCAAAGCTTCCTGGATATATAACTTCCACTAGTCTACCTCCTTATCATCTATTCATAAAAGTTATAGTTTTATCCCCATATCTTCTCTCATCTATTTTATGTAAATTATAAATACATTCATTTAATATTAATGTATTTTCATGTTCTATGATAATAATTCCTTTATCTTTTAATAGATGATTTTTACATATAGATTCTAAAACATTTACAATTAGATTACTTCTATATGGTGGATCCATAAAAATGTAGTGAAAATTTAAACCTTTTCTACCTAGGATTTCCATAGCTTTAAGTACGTCATTTTTATATACCTTAGCATTCTCATTAAGTTTTGTACTATTTAAATTTTCTTTAATAGCTTTAATACTATTAAAACTATTGTCAATAAAATAGCATTCCTCAGAACCTCTACTTAAAAACTCTATTCCTATAGAACCAGAACCAGAAAATAAATCTAATACTGAACTATCTTTCTCTATACTGCCCAATATATTAAATAATGATTCTTTTATTCTGTCCTGGGTTGGTCTAGTATCTAACCCTTTTGGAGCTTTCAATCTATGTCCTTTCCTACTTCCTGAAATAACTCTCAACAAACCACTCCTCTTTTGTTGTTAATTCTATTTTAACATAATTTAAAACTATAATAAAATATAATATAAATTAATTAAATATTATATTATCTGTTTTCCCTTCAAACATACATTTAATTCTGTTTTTCATTAATTCATATTTTTTATCACTAAGATATAAATCTTGACTTAATATTTCTGAAGCCTCTTTCTGTGCTATTTTTAGTATTTTTATATCAGTAAATAAATTAGCAATCTTTAAATCAGGTAATCCATGTTGTCTAGTTCCAAAAAATTCGCCTGGCCCTCTAAGTTCCAAATCTTTCTCAGATATTTTAAAACCATCATTAGTTTTTTGCATTATTCTCATTCTTTCCTGTGAAATCTTACTTTTTCCTTCATTAATTAATATGCAATAAGATTGGTACTCTCCCCTTCCAACTCTTCCCCTTAACTGGTGAAGTTGTGCCAGTCCAAAACGTTCAGCATTGTAAATGACCATTATATTTGAATTTGGAACATTTACACCAACTTCTATAACTGTAGTTGAAACTAGAATATCTATTTCTCCATCTTTAAATTTATTCATAATTTTCTCTTTTTCTTCTGCTTTCATCCTTCCATGAAGAAGTTCTACTTGGAATTCTTTAAAAATTTCATTTTTAAATCTTTTATGCAATTCTTCGCAGGCTTCTATATTCAATATCTCTGATTCTTCAATTAAAGGTGAAACAATATATACTTGTCTACCTTCCTTAATCTGGTTTTTTATAAACTCAGTTAGTCTCTTTTCCATATTCATTCCTATTGCATAAGTTTCTATGGCCTTTCGCCCTGGAGGCAATTCATCTATAATAGATATATCTAAATCTCCATATAATATAAGAGCAAGAGTTCTAGGTATAGGTGTAGCAGTCATTACTAATACATCTGGATTTGACCCTTTCTGGCTTAAAACTGCTCTTTGGCTAACTCCGAATCTATGTTGTTCATCTGTAATAGCAAGACCTAACTTATTGAATTTTACTGTGTCTTGTATAATAGCATGAGTGCCTACAAGTATATCTATATTTCCCTTCTCAAGTTTATCTAATACTTCATCTTTTTTATTTTGTGATAAACTTCCCACTAATAACTCGCAGCTAATATCATAATCATCTAACATACCTTTAATAGTTTCAAAATGCTGAGTAGCTAATATTTCAGTTGGTGCCATCATAACTGATTGGTAACCAGATTTCCATGCTTTAAACATTGCTAAAATTGCAATAACGGTTTTTCCCGAACCTACATCTCCTTGAACTAATCTATTCATTTGTTCATCTGATTCCATATCTTTTTCAATTTCTTTTAAAACTCTGAATTGGGCTTTTGTTAGTTTAAATGGTAATTTTTCAATAAATCTATTTAGATCTTCTGATTTTACAAATTTAATCCCTTTATTATTTGACTTAGTTCTATTTTTTATTATAAAAAGACCTAATTGCAAAGTCAAAAGTTCTTCAAATACTAACCTTTGCCTTGCTCTTAAAAAATTCTCCCTACTCTGGGGAAAATGGATATTCAATATAGCCTCCTTAACAGACATTAAATTAAATTTATTAATAATATGCCTAGGGAGTATTTCCTTTACATTATTTATATAACTCTTTAAAGCATTATTAACTATTGAAGTCATTTCATTATTAGTTAAATTCTCGGTTAATTGGTATATAGGTACTATTCGTCCAACTTTTTTATTTGATGAACCTTCTTTCTCATAAACTGGATTTTGTATTTGAATTTCATTTGCTATTTTTTTAACTTTCCCATTAACTATTATTTTTTCTCCAATACGAAAATTATCAGCTAAATATTCTTGATTAAACCAAATTAAATATGCTATTCCTGTACTATCCTTTATTGGAATTTTTAAAATGGAAAGATTTCTTCTAGGCCTTAATACAGTAGGATGACCAGCTATTCTCACATTGAAACTTGCTTTTTCTCCATCTACAGAATTATATATATTATTAAACTTTCTTCTATCTTCATAGGCACGAGGAAAAAAATAGATTAGATCCTCAACAGTATCTATACCTATTCTTCTCAATTTAGCTGCTCTTTTTGGCCCAACTCCTTTCACATATTGAACTGACATAGACAATCTATCCATTTTTTCACCTCAAATAAATATATTTCCCCTACCTTTTGGTAGGGGAGAAATTACTCAATTGAAAATATATAATAATAAAGTGGCTGTCCTCCATAAACTACTTCAATATCACAATCTCCAAATTCTTCTTCTAATAACTCTCTTAAAATATTTGCTTTTTCTTCATCTATATTTTCACCATAGAAGATTGTTATAAGCTCAGTTTCTTCATCGGCAACTTTTTTAATAAGTTCTAAAGAAACATCTTGAATATCCTCTCCTATAGCTTTAATATCACCTTCACAAATACCAATAATATTATCTTTTTTTATTTTTATACCATCTATCTCTGTATCTCTAACAGCATAGGTAACTTGGCCTGTTTTAACATGCTCTACAGCCTCTTCCATAGTTTCAAGGTTTTCTTCTATATTATCTTCAAAATTAAAGTGTAAAAGTGCAACAATTCCCTCTGCTATTGTTTTGCTAGGAAATACATGGATATTTCTCTCACTCATTTCTTTTGCTTGATTAGCAGCAAGAACTATATTTCCATTATTGGGAAATATTATTATATTTTCACCGTTTACTTTCTCCACAGCATCTAGTATATCTTCTGTACTTGGATTCATAGTTTGCCCACCTGGAATTACATAATCTACACCTAAATCTTTAAATACCTTAGAAATTCCTTCGCCCATTGACACTGTTATAAAACTATATTTTTTAGTCTCCTTCTTAGAATCTATATTTATTACATTATTGTTTGTTTCATTATATTCTTCTTCCTGTATTAGTAAATTTCTATGCTGTATTCTCATATTATCAATTTTTATATCATTTAACTCCCCAACAGACAGTGCTTTTTCTAAAACTAATCCTGGATTATTTGTATGAACATGAACTTTAATTAAACTGTCTCCTCCTACAACCATTAGAGAATCTCCATATAAAGCTAACTCTTCTCTAAATTTTTCAACATCTTCATTTGTATTATTTATTATGAATTCAGTACAGTATCCAAATTTAATATCACTTGTTTCTAATTCATCCTTATGAACTTGATGTGTATCCTTCTTTTTAGAAGCAGTTAAACCTAAGTATTCAATTTCTCCTTTATTAGTTAATGCTCTAAAAGCTCCAGTTAGTATTACAATAAGTCCTTTTCCTCCTGCATCTACTACTCCAGCTTGTTTTAATACTGGTAGCAAATTAGGAGTATTGTTTAAAGATTCATTGCCATGTTCTATTACCTTACTCATGAAAACTATTATATCTTTTTCCCTTTTAGCTAAATCTAATGCGTATTCTGCACATTCTCTGGCAACTGTAAGGATAGTTCCTTCAGTAGGTTTCATAACTGCCTTATATGCCATATCTGCTGCCTGTTTAAAAGATTCAGCCAAATCTATTGTATTAGCTTTCTCTTTATCTTTTAAACCACTAGCGAATCCTCTAAAAAGCTGAGATAGTATAACTCCAGAATTTCCTCTAGCTCCCATCAGAGAACCATTACTAGCTGCCATAGCAACTTCACTAATAGTATTGTATTCTTCTAGCTCTAATACTTGTTTCATAGCAGATTGAACGGTTAAAGACATATTTGTGCCTGTATCACCATCTGGTACTGGAAACACATTTAGTGCATTAACATCTTCTTTATTTTCTTCTAGATAATTAGCTGCCCCAATAAATGCTTTTCTAAGCAGCAAACTATTTGCATATTCAATCTTCAATATTAGTACCTCCCCTTACTACTTTTGAACTCTAATCCCTTGTACATATACATTTATTTTTTCTACTTTAAGTCCTGTTAAGTTTTCCACATTATATTTAACTTTTTCTATTATGTTTCCTGCAACAACTGAAATTTTGACCCCATATTGTAATATAACATGTAAACCTATAGTTATTCTATTTTCTTCTGTATATACCTTAACACCTTTAGATAAATTTTCCCATTTAACTAATTCAAAAAGTCCTTCTGTTGCACTTTTGCTAGCCATACCAACTATACCATAACACTCCATAGCAGAAAGACCTGCAATAGTAGCTATTACATTATCATCTATACTAATAATTCCAAAATCATTATCTAATTTACCAGGCATTGTTAATCTCCTCCCTAATTAATTTATTTATGACTATATTTTACCTTATTGCAATAAATAGTTCAACTCTTACCATTTTATATTAATAAAATTCTTTCAATCTTGCAATTATACTATTCATTGTGTTAAAATATAATATGTTATTTTAAGATAATATATAAATTAAATATTATTTTTAATAGTTAGTCAAGGAGGTGTTTTACATGGCTAAATACTGTCAAGTATGTGGAAGAGGAAAAAGTCATGGACATAAAGTATCCTTTTCAAATAAAAAGCATAATAGAACCTGGGCTCCAAATGTGAGAAGAGTTAAAGCAATTGTAGAGGGTTCTCCAAGAAGAATCTATGCTTGTACAAAATGTTTAAAATCTGGAAAGGTAACAAGAACATTATAAAAGAATTGGCTTCCAATACATATAGCGGAAGCCATCTTTTTATCCAGTTTTAATAAAAAATAATCCAATTATTAAAATAATAAGACCAAATATAAAAAACCAGATACTTACAGGTAAGACTTTTAATATTATTGATAATCCTACTAAAAACAGCAATATTCCTAATACTTTCTTTTTATTTAATCTACAATAAAATTTTCTAAATCTCTTTTTCACTTATATCACCTCAAAACAGTCTTTACAATATATTATTCAGTTTACATATTATAAGTTACAAAAGAAAAAAGCCTAAAATAGGCTTTTTAATCTCTAGATTCAATTATAAGGCATATTCCATTTTCGACTTTTATATATCCTTTCTCTTCTATTATTCTATTGCTTACCCCTAAGGTAGAAGAAAAGTTAAAATCAACTCTATCCGTTTCGTATTCAAATCCCTTTAAAGTAACCTTAGCCCCATCTGAATTTATAGGTAATACAGAAATAAAAACTCCATCTTCTTTTTTAATTTCCATCTCATCATCTATTATATGCATAGTATTCTTTTCATTTATTATTATTCCTTTTACACCTTGATTAAGTAATTCACTTAATAAGAATATATTAGCCAAAGTATGATCAATTCTACTACCAATAACTCCCATAAGAACAATCTCTTTAAAACCTTTGTCAATTAAATATTTTAAAGCTAATTCTGTATCTGTATAGTCCTTATGGGAGGGATACTTTAATATTGGAATATTTTTTTCCTTTATTTCTTTTAAAATATCTTTATCAATAGAATCTAAATCTCCAACTACTAAATCTGGTTGTATATCAGACTTCAAAATATATTTTGCTCCTCCATCAACAGCTATAATAAAATCCATCTCTTTAGATATAGATTTTAACTGGTTTAAATCATTAATTTCTCCATTAGAAACAACTAAACTCTTCATAAAAATCCTTCCATTCTTTTCATTATTTTTCAATTTTACTTAAAGGTTTCCATAAAAGCATTAATATTATAGATGAGATAATAAGTTCGGGAACTAAGTAGCCTCCATTATATATAGCAGAATATATCCAAGGATTTTGATTCCCCGCATACTCTGCAAAAAATACTACGCCTGAAAGAAGATGAGATATAAATCTTCCCCCTATAGATAATAATACTCCTAGAAATATTTTAAAATAATCTTTTCCATTTAACTTTCTACTTTTCATTTTTGCTATTCCAGCTAATCCTAAAAATCCATAAGCAATAAGATAATCTAATAAAAATTGAACTGGATGATAAAAATTAGGCTTTAGAATAAAATGTAATACACCATAAGTGGCGCCAACAAACACTCCTGGGCCTACTCCCCATCTCATAGCAAAAAACATTATAGGGATCATACTTCCTGCCGTAACAGAGCCGCCTTGAGGCGCTTCATATATTATAATATAACTCAATAAAATTGATAAAGCAATCATAACTCCCCCTTCAGCCAACATTCTAACATTCCATTTTTTATTCATTATATACACCTCCCTTTGTTTTTTAAAAAATAAACCCATTACCTGAAAAAAGTAATGGGTTATTAAAATAATATTATATTTCCTCCGCTAGCATTACCTAGTTCAGGTTTAAGGGTCGAAACAATTATTGTTTCCTCTCAGCCTCTAAAGCTCCCCAATAAAATATTAGATTTTAATTCAATTGTATCATATATAATTGTTTTGTACATATTATACCTCTTTAAACAATCTAACTCTTTCCACTATATTATCTGCTTTAAAGATATCTGAGCCTGCAACCAATATATCTGCACCCCAATCTGTAACTTCTTTTGCATTATCCAGTTTGATGCCTCCATCCACTTCTATTTCTATAGCTAAATCTCTATCATCAATTATTTTTCTAAGATGTTTAATTTTTCTTTCCATAGCTGGAATAAAGGATTGTCCACCAAATCCAGGATTGACCGTCATAATAAGTACCATATCTATATCTTCTAATACATATTCTATATTTTCTAAAGGAGTTGAAGGGTTTAAAGATATTCCTGCCTTCTTTCCACAGTTTTTAATATTTTGTATAGTTCTATGAAGATGAATAGTAGATTCTTCATGAACTGTAATAATATCTGCTCCTGCCTCAACAAACTCTTCAATATACCTTTCTGGTCTGTCTATCATCAAGTGTACATCAAATGGAATATCTGTAATACTTCTAATTTCCTTTATAACTGGTGGTCCAAAAGTTATATTTGGAACAAATATGCCATCCATTACATCTAAGTGGACAAAATCAGCACCACCTTCTTCTATTTTTCTAATTTCTTCTCCTAGTTTACTAAAATCCGATGATAAGATTGATGGTGAAATTTTTGCCATATCAATACCTCCTGTTATGTCTTTTGACTTCTTCTAAAAAATTTAAATAATTCTTATATCTTTCCCTACTTATATTTTCTGATTCAACTTGATTTTTCACTTCACAATTAGGTTCTTTAAAATGTAGACAACTATTAAACTTGCACCCATCACTATATTTTCTTATTTCTTTAAAATAATATTGTACTTCTTCTTCTCTTTTAATAAAATCTAACTCTAAAGAACTAAAACCAGGTGTATCTAATACATATCCACCTATTTCAAGCTCTATAAGTTCTACATGTCTAGTTGTATGTCTTCCTCTTTTAGTTTTCTTACTTATTTCACCTGTTTCAAGTTTTAAATTTGGTTGTATCTCATTTAAAACAGAAGATTTTCCCACTCCTGAAGGTCCTGCAAATACAGTTATTTCATCTTTAAGAGCTTCCTTTAATTCATGGATTCCTCTATTTAATTTACAACTAGATAATATAACTTTATAACCTATATCAGTATAAATTTTATAAATATCTTCTACAAAAGAACTGTTATCTAAATCTATCTTATTTATAACTATAACTACATTTAAGTTTTGTTCTTCTGATAATACTAGAAATCTATCTAAAAGCCATAGATTTAGAGATGGATCTTTAGCACTCATAACTACTACTGCTTGAGTAATATTAGCTACAGGAGGTCTAATAAGTTCTGTTTTTCTTTCCATAACTTCCTCCACATAGCCTGTCTTATCTAAGTCATTTACTCTTATTTTTACCTTATCTCCTATAAGGGGAGTTATATTATCTTCCCTAAAAACTCCCCTTGCCCTACATTCATATATTCCATTATTTGTTTTTACATAATAAAATCCACCTATACCTTTTATGATAATTCCTTCTACCATCCATTACCTCCCTAGGTTTAGTTATAATAAGTTTTTGATACTAATTATTGTTGTTCTCTCTGAGTATTAGTTTCTCCCTCTCCTGAACCTTCTCCTCCAGAGCCTGAGCCACTTCCTTCTCCTTCTTCTCCTGAACCTTCTCCTCCATGACCCGAACCATTTTCTTCTCCTTCTCCAGGTTTTTTACCCCCTCCTGGTTTTTTCTCGTTTTGATCTTTTTCATCTTTTGGCAGTTCTTTTTTCTCCTCTTCCTTAGGTTTTTTTGGAGGTCCGCTGCTTATAACTAAATCCACACTAGTATTTTGTTGTAATTGAGTTCCTTGATCATAACTTTGCCATAGTACTATACCTCTTTCTACACTGTTACTAACTTCATATCTAATATTGCCAACCACTAATCCTTTAGCGACAATACCTCTTTTAGCTTCATTTTCTTTTAGACCAATTAGTTTTGGCATAGTTGTAGTCCTGATTTCTGGTCCTTTACTAACAACTAGATTTATTTTACTACCTTCTTTTACTTCTGTACCTGATTCAATACTTTGACTCATAACTATATTTTTAGGAACACTATCACTATATGAATAGTCAACAACTCCTTCTTGAAGTCCCGCTTCTTCTAATAAAAAGCTTATTTCTCCTATATCTTTGCCAGTAAAATCTGGTACCTTTACTTTTTTATCACCTTTACTAACTATAACTTCAACAGAATATCCTTTTTTAACTGTCTTTCCTGGATCTTCACTTTGCCACATAATTTCTCCTTCTTTAAACTCGGAACTATATTTTCTTTCTTTAACAACAAACTCAAGATCCATTTCTTCTATTTTTTCTTTAGCCATCTCTTCTTGCATGCCCATCAAATCTGGTACCTTTACTTCTCTAGACATGAATCCATCTTTGAGTTTTAAAATTCCAAAGGCTATTCCATTTACTAATAAAAACGCAAGAAGTATACCTAAAAATACTGCTTTTTTATTTCCTTTTTTATCTTTTGGTTTCTTTTTTAGTTTCTTTTTTGGTTCCTTTTTTTTCTTTTCTTCATCTTCGTCACCATTTTCTCCTACTGGAGGCAATATTATGGTTTCTGAATCAAATCTATTTGTATCTTCAGTAAAATGTAAATCTTCATCTGAATATTTCACTTTTCTCAAATCCTCCAAAAGTTCTTCTGTATTTTTATATCTTCCTGCTTGATCTCTTTTAGCTGCCTTCATAATTATATATTCGATATTTTTAGGAATACTATGATCAATTTCACTAGGGGGAGTTATTTCTTCCTCTACATGTTTCAAAGCTACAGAAATAGGACTCTCTCCTTCAAAAGGAACTTTTCCAGTTATCATCTCATACATTACTATCCCTAGAGAATATATATCTGATTTTTCATCTGTAAATTTACCTCTTGCCTGTTCTGGTGAAAAATAATGGACTGAACCAATTACACTGGAAGTATTAGTCATAGTAGCTGAAGTTGCTGCTCTAGCTATTCCAAAATCTGTAACTTTTATCCTGCCATCATCTGTCACCATAATATTGTGAGGTTTTATATCCCTATGAACTATATGGTTTTTATGGGCATGACCTATAGCCTCAGCAATTTGCATAGCATAATTAATAGTTTCCTCTGGGCCTAATTTACCCTTTTCTTTTATAATATCCTTCAATGTCTTCCCTTTAATATATTCCATAACAATATAGTGAATATCATCTTCTACTCCAACATCATATATACCAACAATGTTTGGATGAGACAAACTAGCGGCTGCCTGGGATTCATGTCTAAATTTATTTATAAATTCTTCATCGGTAGTTAATTCATCTCTCAATATTTTTACAGCTACATATCTATTCAATAGTCTACATCTTGCTTTATAAACTACTGCCATTCCTCCCTCGCCTATTTTTTCGATTATTTCATATCTCTTCCCTAAAACCTTTCCAATTATCTCAACCATACTCTCACCTCAATTCATACCAATTTAATAGCCATTACAGTCACATTATCTACTCCACCTAGCTTATTTGCTCTTTCTACTAAATTATCACATGTCTTTTGTAAATCTACATTTTCCATTAACAATTTCTTTATCTCCTCATCACATATCATGTTGGTTAAACCATCAGTACATAATAATAGGATATCATTTTTATTAGTACTCTTAACTATAACATCAATATCAACTTCTTTATTTGTTCCAATAGCTCTGGTTATTATATTTTTTTGGGGATGACATTCAGCCTCTTCCTCACTTATACTTCCTGCTCTAACTAACTCAGCAACAAGAGAGTGATCTTCAGTTAATTGAACAAGTTTATCTTCTCTTAATAAATAAGCCCTGCTGTCTCCAATATGTCCTATATATAATTTATCCTCAGAAAAATAAGCCATTGTTATTGTTGTACCCATGCCATGGAACTCTTCACTTTTAATAGATTTCTCATAAATCTCCATATTAGCTTTTTCAATACTATTTTTAATAGTTTCAGAGATATTTATATTATTTTTTAATAGTTCTTCCTCCTCAGATACGAAAAAGTTCTTAACTAATTTAACAACCATACTACTTGCCACTTCTCCTGCCTTATGACCTCCCATTCCATCTGCTATAATAAATAAAGGTATATTTAGTTTATCTGGAATAAAATAAGCATCTTGATTGTTTTTTCTTACCTTTCCTTTATCTGTACTTACTCCCATATTCATAATATCACCTCGCCAAGCTATACTAGCCTATAAGCCTTTTATGTATTTTCTTCTAAGCTGGCCACAAGCTGCATTAATATCTGAACCCATTTCCCTTCTAATAGTTGTAGATATACCTTTTTGATTTAATCTATTTTTAAATTCTTGAATTTTATCTTCCTTAGCTTTAGTTTTATTAAATTCCTCAATAGGATTCAAACAAATTAAATTTACATGACACAAAAGCCCCCCTAATATTCTAGCCAGCTCTTCTAAATCCTCTCTTCTATCATTTTCTCCATTAATTAAAGTATATTCAAAGGTTATCCTTCTATTAGTTTTTTCTACATAATAATAACATGCTTTTAAAATTTCTTCTACTCTATATTTTTTTCCTATAGGCATCATTCTTTTTCTATCCTCATCAAAAGGAGAATGTAAGGATATAGACAAAGTAATTGGAATTTTCTCATCAGCTAATTTGTATATCTTTGGAACTAAACCACAAGTAGATAAAGTAATATTTCTATATCCAAAATTTTGTCCTTTTTCATCATGCAATAATTTTAAAAAATTGATTACATTATCGTAGTTATCTAAAGGCTCCCCGCTGCCCATTAAAACAATATTGCTAAGTTTTAGATTAAGATCCTTCTGTATATTATAAACTTCGCTTAAAATTTCACTTGAAGTTAAATTTCTTACAAGTCCCTCTTTAGTAGAAGCACAAAACACACAACCCATTTTACAACCTACTTGAGTTGAAATACAGGCTGATGTTCCATAACTATATTTCATAGCTACACTTTCAATTATATTCCCATCTTCTAATAAAAATAAATATTTTTTCGTATCATCTATTTTTGAATCATATCTCTCTAAAACAGAAATATTTCCTATAGTATAATTCTTTTCTAGCTTGTCCCTAGTGTCTTTGGGTAGAACTGTTATTTTAGATATTGAATCCACCATATTTTTATGAATGAAATTAAAAGTTTGTTCTCCCCTATATTCTTTCTCCCCTATTTTAAGAAATAATTGTTTCATTTCTTCTAAAGACAACGATTTAAAATCTATTTTTTGCAAAAAAACCCTCCTAACTTTCTTAATTAAATATTATACCATAATTGATAAAATTTTATTCATTTTTCTTTAAAAGTTTAGCTATAAAAAAGCCATCAGTACCATGAATATGAGGAAAAAGCTCAATATACCCATCTTTTGCAGTCTCAAAACCCTCTTCAAATTTCAAAAGAGATTTAAAACTAAGTAATTCAAAACTATCATTCTCTGAAATAAACTCTCTAATTATATTTATATTTTCTTCTCTTTCAATAGTGCAAGTACTATATACTAAAATTCCTCCAGGCTTTAAATATTTGCTTCCATTTTTTAATATTTTGTATTGAGTTTCTTTTATTTCTTGTATATCTTCTTCCTTTCTATTCCATTTTATTTCTGGTCTTCGTCTTATAAGCCCTAAACCGCTACAGGGAGCATCTACTAATATATAATCAGCTTTCGACAACAATTTTTCATCTATATTTAAGGCATCAAATAATTCTGTTTTTATAATATTTATACCTAAACGGCTAGAATTATTTTTGATTAATTTTAATTTATGATCATAAATATCCCTTGCTATTATACTTCCCTCATCTTCCATATGTTGTGCCATATGCGTAGTTTTACCACCTGGTGCACTGCATATATCTATTATAGTACTATTTTTTTTAGGATTCATTATTTGAGAAACTAACATGCTACTTTCATCTTGTATAGTAAATAATCCATTCTTAAACTCATCTATATCTGTAATCCTATAAGGATTTTCTACTATTAATCCATCTAAAGCATATTTAGTTTCTAAAATACTGTATCCTTTACCTTCTAGTGATTTTTTTAAAGTCTTTCTATCAGTTTTTAATGTATTTGTTCTAATATTTAATTTTGGCTTCTCATTATTTGCTTTACATAATTTTAATGTAAACTCTTCTCCAAAATCTTCTATCCATCTTCTTACCATCCACTTAGGATGTGAATATTTTATAGATATATATTCTAATTTATCTTTTATATTTATATTGTCTATTTCTTCCTTGTTTCTAGCTATGTTTCTCAAAACTCCATTTACATATCCAACTGCACCTTTATGAGAATATTTCTTTGCTAGCTTTACAGATTCATTTACAGCTGCACTATCTGGAATTCTTTCCATAAAGATTATTTGATATACTCCAATTCTTAAAATCTCTAAAATAATAGGAGCAATTTTTTTAATTTTTATTTTAGAAAACTTTGATATTGTCCAATCTAAATATATTCTGTTTTCTAATACCCCATAAACTATTCCTCTTGTAAGATTTTCATCTAATTTATTTGTATCTAGTTTAATATATTTATTTAATGCTATATTTGAATAAGCACCTTTTTCATTTATTTCAATCAATATTTTAAGGGCAGCCTCTCTCGTGTTTTTCTTCATATATTCACCTCCAAGATTATTATATACAAAATTCATAAAAAAATAAGAGGTGAGATTCACCTCTTTAATTTCTTCTACTAGATAGAGACATAAGTCTTAATAATTGTCCAATGGCTACTAATGTTGCCGCTACATAAGTTAATGCTGCAGCTTTTAATACCTTCTTAGCTGGACCTATTTCATCACTTGTAACTATTCCTGTATCTAATTGATACAATGCTCTTCTACTAGCATTAAATTCAACTGGTAATGTTACAATTTGAAATAATACTATCGCTAAATATAATATTATTCCAACTTCTATAAGGAATGGACTTATTAAAAATCCTAAAAAGATTAATATCCAAACAAATCTAGACCCAATGCCAGCAATAGGTGCAATATTGTTTCTTAGTATAAGAGGGAAATATCCTTCTGCATGTTGAATAGCGTGACCAACCTCATGTGCTGCTACACTTAGAGAAGCTATAGAACGTCCATTATAAACATTATTAGATAATCTAATAACATTGGTTCTAGGATCATAATGATCAGTAAGATTTCCTCCAATTGGTTCAACTCTTACATCATATAAGCCATTTCTATCTAATATCTCTCTTGCGACTTCTCTTCCTGTATAACCTGAATTACTTGGAACCTTTAAATATTTGTTAAAGGATGTGGTTACTTTAATTTGAGCATAGAAAGATATGATTAAAGCTATCATGAGTAATAAATAATAATCCATAAAAACCCTCCTTTTTTTATAGTATCATAATATAATACTATAGTTTTTATAATAATGCAACTATTCCAAAATTGTCCCTACTTTTATTTCATTGCCCTTAATAAAATCCTCTACCCTCATTTTTCTTTTGCCTGGAAATTGTAATTCTTTAATTATAATACATGAATCTTTAGAATTCACAAATATTCCTTCATTATCCACCTTAACTATTTCACCATTTTCGCCTTCTTTAAATTTAGAACATAATTCAACTCTGTGAATTTTTACATTGTTCTTTTCATAAAATGTATAAGCAGTAGGCCAAGGCTTTAGTCCTCTTACAAGATTTTTTATTGATTCACCTGATTCATTCCAATCAATTTTTCCCATTTTCTTATTTAACATTGGAGCATAGTTGGATTTTGAATCATCTTGGCTTTCAGGAGTTATTTTACCACTAATTATACCTTTTAATGCTTTAACAATTGTTTTTCCACCTAATTCAGATAAACTATCATGAATGGTTATTGCATCATCATCTTCTTTAATATTTATACTTTCTTTTATATATATATCTCCTGCATCTAATTTCTCAACCATTTCCATAATAGTTATCCCAGTTTCTTCTTCTCCATCTATAATTGCCCAATTTATAGGTGCTGCTCCTCTATATTTAGGTAAAAGGGATGCATGAATATTTATACAAGCATATTTAGGAATTGATAAAATCTTCTTCCTTAAAATTTGACCATACGCAGCTACAACTATAAAATCTGGTTTAATATCTTTTAATTTATTTATACTATCTTCACTATTTATATTGTCTGGCTGGAATACTTCCAAACCTAATTCTTCTGCTCTAGCTTTTACAGCTGTAGGTAAAAGCTTTTTCCCTCTTCCCTTTGGTCTATCCTTTTGAGATACTACTAATGGGATATCAAACCCTTCTTCATATAGTTTTTCTAATGGCTTTACAGCAAATTCTGGCGTTCCCATATAAATAATTTTCATTGAACCCCTCCTAATCCTCTTCTATTTCCTCTACAATTTTATCAATAAATAAGACTCCATTTAAGTGATCTATTTCATGACAAAGGGCTCTAGCTAAAAGACCATTTCCTTCAATTGTTTGTTCCTTACCATCTGTATCTAAATATTTTACCTTTACTTTCTCAGGTCTTAAAACTTTTCCTGCTCTATTTGGCACACTTAAACATCCTTCTACATCTAAATTTTCTCCTTCTTTCTCTATTATTTCTGGATTTATTAATTTTAGAATTCCTTCCCCTATATCAATAACTATAGCTTTTCTCAATATCCCTACCTGTGGAGCTGCTAATCCTACTCCTTCATTTTCATGCATTGTTTCAACCATATCATCTAAAAGAGTTTTTATTCTATCATCTATTTTAGTTATTTCCCTAGATTTTTTTCTTAATATAGGATCATTTACATATCTTAATTGTCTAATTGCCATTTTTATTCCTCCTATAATATTGAATTTGGATTTACATCTATACTAAACTTTATGCCTTTGTATTTTTTACTTTGACTATTATATATACATACCCTATTAATTATATCTTTTAACATACTTGAATCCCCTTTGTCTGATTTAAAAATAATTTGCCATCTATGATTATTCTTAAGTTTTTCTAATGGTGCAGGATTAGGTCCAAATATATCTTTTTCTAGTTTTTCCAACTTATTTTTTCTAAGTTCTAGTATTATTTTTCCATATACCTCTTTAGATACTTCAGATACCTTCCCTTTATCTCTACCATATATAACTAAGCTAATAATCTCCATATAAGGTGGATATTTAAATTCCCTTCTTAACAATATTTCCTTATTATAAAATTGAGTATAATTATGTTCTTTTGCCATCTGAATACTGAAATGTTTTGGATTGTAAGTTTGCACTATTACCTGACCCTCAAAATCTCCCCTTCCAGCTCTACCTCCCACTTGAGTTAAAAGTTGAAATGTTCTTTCAGAAGATCTAAAATCTGGTAAATTTAAACTAGTATCTGCTGCAATAATGCCTACTAAAGTCACAAGGGGAAAATCTAATCCTTTAGTAATCATTTGAGTTCCAATTAAAATATCTATATTCCCATTTTTTACATTTTGTAAAATTTTCTCATGACTTCCTTTTCTAGAAGTAGTATCTACATCCATTCTTGCCACCTTAGCTTGAGGAAAAAGCTTCTTTATTAGATCCTCTACCCTTTGAGTACCTGATCCAAAATACTTAATATATTTACTTCCACATTTAGGACAAATTCTAGGCGGTGTGTCTATCATACCACAATAATGACATTTTAATTTATTATCAGAGAAATGATATGTTAAAGAAATATCACAATTCTTACATTTTGCTATATAGCCACATTTTCTGCAAGATATAAAAGTTGAATATCCTCTCCTATTTAAGAATAAAATTGTTTGCTTTTTATCTTTTAAGTTTTCTTCTATGGCATTATATAAATCTGTACTCAAAATAGATTTATTTCCTGAATTTAACTCATCTCTCATATCTACTATATTCATAATAGGTAATTTTTTATTATTGATTCTATCTAATAAAGTTAAAAGTTTTATTTCTCCATTTTTAGCTCTATAATATGTTTCTATTGAAGGTGTTGCCGTTCCAAGAACCAAAGCAGCTCCTTCTAGTTCACATCTTTTTTCTGCTACTTCAATAGCATTATATTTAGGGTTCATACTAGATTTATAACTATTTTCATGTTCCTCATCTATTATTATTATACCTAAATTATTAAAAGGAGCAAAAACAGCAGACCTTGCACCTACAACTATTTTTACTTCCCCTCTTTTTATTCTTCTCCACTCATCAAATCTTTCCCCAGCTGAAAGTCTACTATGTAATACTGCTACATTTTGACCAAACCTCCCTACAAATCTTTCTACTGTTTGAGGTGTAAGAGAAATCTCTGGTACCAATACTATAGCCTCTTTTCCCTTTTCAATAAGCTTTTCAATTAATTGAAGATATATCTCTGTTTTCCCACTTCCTGTTACTCCATGGATTAAAAACTTATTTTCTTTATTCTCTTTTATACAATTTAATATTTCATCTAAGCAATATTGCTGCTTTTCTGTCAATCTATGTTTTTCATAATTTAAAATACCCTTTGGTATTGGATTTCTCAAAACTTCTCTTTCAATAATTGCTATTCTATTTTTTTTCTCTAATGATTTTATAACTCCATGAGAAGTATTTACCTCTTTTAATAATTTTTTTAAGGGAGTTTCTCCATGCATATACAAATATTCTATAATTTCCTTTTGCTTAAAAGCTCTATTGTCAATTTCAGAAATTAGTTCTTCTAATTTAATATTATTATCTTTTAAATCAATATACTTTTCATATCTTTTTCCAACTTTCGTTCCAACTTCTAAATCAGTTTCCAATATTCCTATTTCTTCTAATTTCTTTATATGCTTTCTTATATTATTATCTTTAATTTTTTCTTTTAATTCTTTAAAAGAAATTTTCTCGTTTTTATTTAATAAATTAATTATATTCTTTTGAATATGAGATAAACTATATGTCTCTGAACTTGGTCTGTTTTTCATATAGATATAGGTAGTTATTTCTTTGATATCTCCCGGAGGCATAACAGCATGCAATGCATCTAAATAAGAGGATAGATATTTTTCTCTCATCCATAAACCTAATTCTAAAATTTCCTCAGAAATAATAGGCCTATCATCTAATAATTCTTCAATATACTTTAATTTAAAAATATCTCCACTATATCTTTCCGTTTCTATTACAATACCTTTAATAAATCTATTTCCCATTCCAAAGGGAACTAGAACTCTCATTCCTTGTTTCAAATCCTCTTCCATATCTTTCTTAACTGCATAGGTATAAGGTTTGTCCGTTTTTGAAGCCCTATTGTCCACTATCACCTTAGCAATGATTTTACTCATAATTACCAATCCTCTTTATCTATTAAAAAATTAAAAGCCAGACGAAAATCTATCTAGCTTTTAGTTTTCAATTTTACTATCTTATCTAAAATAATATTTGCCAATTTTTTCTTTTGCATCAAAGGATAATTTTCAATATTTCCATTTTTATCTATTATAGTAACTATATTTGTATCAGTCTTAAAGCCAGCTCCTTCTTTTGACACATCGTTAGCTACAATAAAATCAAAGTTTTTTCTTTTTATCTTTTCATTTGCAGATTCTATAATATTATCTGTTTCTGCTGCAAATCCAACCATTATTTGAGATTTTTTTATTTTCCCAAAATGTCTGGAGATATCTGGATTCTTAATAAACTTCATCTCTAAGATATCATTTTTCTTCTTAATCTTTGAATTACTTACCACATTAGGTCTATAATCCAAAGGGGCAGCTGCTTTTATTAAAATTTGGCAGTCATTAAATTCTTTCTCTACTGCATTAAGCATTTCCCTTGTAGTATTTATATTAACTACCTTAATATCTGTAGGTGGTTTTAAATTAGTAGGTCCAGTAATCAAGACTACATCTCCACCTCTCTTTTTGGCTTCTTCTGCCAATGCATAACCCATCTTGCCGCTAGAAAAATTAGTCATATATCTTACAGGATCTAATGGTTCTATAGTTGGTCCTGCTGTTATAACTAATTTCTGGTTTTCTAAATCTTTAGGTCCAAAATAGCCTTTTACATATTCTATTATATTTAAAGGCTCAGCCATTCTACCAGCTCCATAGGTTCCACAGGCAAGAAGTCCACTTCCAGGTTCTATAAATTCATAGCCAAGATTTGATAGCTTATTCATATTTTCCTCTACAATAGGATTAGAATACATATGACTATTCATAGCAGGAGCAAATATAACCTTAGCCTCTGTAGCCATAATAACTGTAGAAAGCATATCATCTGCTATTCCATTGGCTATTTTGCCTATTGTATTAGCTGTAGCTGGAGCCACTAATATTAAATCAGCTTTTTCTGCCAATGAAATATGTTCAACCTCCCAAGTTTTTGGCTCTTCAAACATATCTACATAAACAAAGTTTTGGCTTAAAGTTTGAAAGGTCAAAGGAGATACAAATTCAGTTGCAGCTTCTGTCATTATAACTTGTATATTAGCATCCAATTTTTTCAATTTACTTACTAAATCAGCTGTCTTATAAGCTGCTATTCCTCCAGTTACTCCTACTAATATATTTTTACCATTTAACATTTCCTCACCTACTTAATACTTTTAATATCTGGACGTTTATAAGTTATTTTATCCTCTGCTATTTCTTCTATAGCAATACTAACTGGTTTAGTTGAATCTGTTTCTATATAAGACTTGGAACCATCAACTAATTGTCTTGCTCTTTTAGCTGTCAACATAACTAAAGTATATCTACTATCTGCTTTTTTTGTCACTTCATTAATAGAAGGATATAACATAAGAAACCTCCTCACAATAATATTTTATTTATTAATTCAATTTGTCTATCTACCTTAGACTTTTCAGCTGTTACTATAGATTCTAATTTTTTCACAGCTTTTTCAACCTTATCATTTACAATTGCATAATCATATTCATTTATATACTCTATTTCCTTAAAGGCATTTTTATATCTTCTGTCTATGTCACTTTTGCTTTCTGTTCCTCTTCTTATAATTCTATTTTTTAATTCTTCCATAGATGGAGGCAATATAAATACAAATACTCCATTTGGATAAATTTTCTTTATCTGTAATGCTCCTTGAATATCTATTTCTAAAAATATATTTTCACCTTTTTTAATTTTATCTAATACATATTTCTTTGGAGTTCCATAAAAATTTCCATGTACATTAGCATATTCTAGGAATTCATTTTTACTAACCATTTTTTTAAATACATCTTCTGTTAAAAAAAAATAGTTCACTCCATCTTTTTCGCCTCTTCTAGGACTTCTTGTAGTAGCAGATATAGAAATATTCATATCTTCATTTCGCTGTAAAAATTTTCTACATATAGTACCTTTACCACATCCTGATGGACCAGACACTACAACAAGTAGACCTTCTGCCATATTTCCTTCCTCCTCTAATCTATTTCCACATCTATTACTTCTTTACTATTTAACCTATGGGCTACAGTTTCAGGTTGAACAGCAGATAGAATAATATGATCACTATCTGTTACAATGACTGCTCTAGTTCTACGACCATAAGTTGCATCAATTAACATACTTCTATCCCTAGCTTCTTGTATCATTCTCTTTATTGGTGCTGATTCTGGACTTACTATAGCAATAATCCTATTTGCTGATACTATATTACCAAAACCAATATTTATTAGTTTAATGTTCATAACCTACCCTCCCTTAATTATTCTACATTTTGAATCTGTTCTCTAATTTTTTCTAATTCACTTTTAAAATCTACAACTAGTCTACTAATTGCTATATCACTAGATTTTGAACCAATGGTATTTATTTCTCTATTCATTTCTTGAATTAAAAAATCCAGCTTTCTTCCAACTGATTCATTACTATTTAAGCATCCAAAAAGTTGATCTACATGACTGTATAGCCTTACTACCTCTTCATCAATACTGCTTTTGTCAGCAAAAAATACAACTTCATTTGCTAGTTTATTTTCATCTAATTCGTATTGATTTTTTAAAAGTTCTCCAACTCTCTTTTCTAATTTTTCTCTATACTCTTCAACTACTATAGGAGCTCTTTTTTCAATCTCTTCAATCATATTTTTAATATTCATTGTTTTTTTTGTTATATCATTAAAAATTTGTTCCCCTTCTTTACATCTCATATTTATTAAATTATTCAAAGCTTCATCCAAAGCCTCTTTTAGACATGACCATATTTTATTTTCATCATCTTTTTTTCTTTCAGTTTTAACTACTTCTGGCATTTTTATAATATGATTTATATTAATATCTTCATCTATATTTAAATTATCTCTCATATTTTCTAATGCTTCTTTATAAGCCGTTGCTAATGGAATATCAACGTTAACATTTACATTGTTGTCATTAATGTATTTTAGATCTATGTAAACTTCCACTCTTCCTCGTCTTACCCTTTTTCTTATCATTTTATTTATATTTTCTTCCATATAATTGATATGTTTAGGCATCTTTATTATAATATCATTATATCTATGATTAAGTGATTTTACCTCAACAGTGAAATTATATGTATCATCACTGCTCTCTCCCCTTCCAAATCCAGTCATACTCATTAACATGGTATTCATCCCTTTCTAATCCATTATAGTCAATTTTACCATATTTTTTATTCCTGTCAAAGTAAATTACAATATAATTATATTGTAATTAGAATTTTTTATCTATAATATATTACAAAAATGTAACTTTTTAAATTCATTTATATTGTTTTATTTATTTAGTTCTTATTAAATGGTATACTTTAATTAATAAATTAAATGGAGGAATAGAAAATGTCTTTTGATGGAATTGTAACAAATGCTTTAGTAACAGAATTTAAAGAAACAATTGTTGGTGGGAGAATTGATAAAATATATCAACAAGAAAAAGATGAAATACTTATCCATATTCATAATTTAGGAAACAATTATAAACTACTTCTATCAGCTAGTAGCAATAATCCTCGAATATATTTAACGAACTTTTCCAAACAAAATCCTAATAATCCTCCCATGTTCTGTATGTTTTTAAGAAAACAAATACAAGGAGGAATAATACTAGATATTAACCAATACGAATTGGATAGAATAATAATTATAGATATTAAATCCTTGGATGAAATGGGTGAAATCAATATAAAACAATTAATCATTGAAATCATGGGAAAGCATAGTAATATAATTTTAGTTGATGAGTCCTCTAAAATTATATTAGATTCTATAAAGAGAATCCCTGAAAATATAAGTAGAGTGCGTCAAGTTCTACCAGGACTTCAATACCAATATCCTCCTTCTAACAATAAAATTAATCCTTTAAATGTAGATTTTAAAACATTTTTAGAAATAGGGGATAAAAGCAAAAAAAATTCTCAAGTATTTAAATATTTTTATACAAATTTTATTGGACTAAGCCCTTTAATTAGTCGAGAAATTTGCTATAGAGCTAATATAGACGAAAGGTCTACTACTGATGTTTTAACGGATTTAGATAAAAAAGAATTATATAACTCTTTTAAACTAACAATGGATGATATTTTAGAAAAAAGATTTACACCAAATATTATAAAAAATGATAATAATGAGATTTTAGCATTTCATGCTTTGAAACTTACTCAGTATGATGGCATAGATAAAGAATACAATGAATCTATGAGTACTATTTTAGATAATTATTATAGAGAGAAGGATATTTTAGATAGAATTAGGCAAAAATCTTTATCCATTAGAAAAACTGTACAAACTAAATTAGATAGAGATCTAAACAAATTAAATAAGCAAAGGGAAGAATTTTTAGAATCTAAAAAAAGAGAAAAATACAAAGTATATGGAGATCTAATATCTGCAAATATATATAAAATTGATAAGGGAGCAGACAAAGTAAAATTAGAAAATTTCTATACAGAAAATCTAGAAGAAATAAATATTCCTTTGGATCCAAAATTATCTCCACCTCAAAATGCTCAAAGATATTATAAAAAATATGCAAAACTCAAAAATGCCTCTAAACTATTAGAAAAACAGATTCCTAAGACTAAATACGAAATTGATTATTTAGAAAATATACTCATTAGTATTGACAACTGTACAGAAGTAGAAGAATTAGATGAAATAAAAGATGAGTTAAGAAGAGAAGGGTATTTAAAAGGTAAAGACAAAAAGAATAAAAATAAAAAGGAAAGAACCTCTAAACCTTATCATTTTATTTCTTCCAACAATCTTGACATATATGTAGGAAAAAATAATAAACAGAATGATTATTTAACCCTTAGATTTGCAAATAAAGATGATATATGGCTTCATAGTAAAGATATACCTGGAAGCCATGTTATTATTCGATTAGAAGATGCTGAGGTTCCAGAAGAAACTTTATATGAAGCTGCTCTTTTAGCTGCTTTCTATAGTAAAGCAAAAAATTCACAAAATGTAGCCATTGATTATGCCCAGAAAAAAAATGTTAAAAAACCAAAAGGTGCAAAACCAGGAATGGTCATATATGAAAAAAATAATACTATTTATGTAACACCTAAAAAAGAAGAAATTAACAAAATAAAAAAGGTAGAAATTTAAATTTCTACCTTTTTATTCTTTAATCAACACCTGATCTTTTCCGTCTATTTCTTCAAATTCAACACTTACTATTTCATTTCTAGATGTAGGTACATTCTTTCCTATATAATCTGGACGTATAGGTAACTCTCTATGTCCTCTATCTATTAAAACTGCCAACTGTACTTTTTTTGCCCTTCCCTTATGAGCCAAAGCATCCAATGCTGCCCTTGCAGTTCTTCCTGTATATATTACATCATCTACTAATACAATAATTTTATTATTTATATCAAAACTAAATTCACTTTTATTAATAATTGGATTTTTACTTATTTCCTCCAAATCATCCCTATAAAAAGTTATGTCTAATATTTCAACTGGAACTTTTTCCCCTTCAATTTCAAATATCTTCCTAGAGAGCCTTTCTGCAAAAGGAACCCCTCTAGTTTTTATACCTACTAATATAAGGTCTTTAGTACCTTTATTTCTTTCTAATATTTCATTAGCTATCCTTGTAGTTGCTCTTTGAATTGCTTTTTCATCTAAAATAATCGCTTTAGTTATCAAATGTAACCCCCCTTAATTTTTCTAAAATATTTATAAAATAATTTGGAAGTTGTGATTCAAATTCTATATAATTTTTCTTTCTAGGATGATATAAACCTATTTTCTTTGAATGGAGTAATTGTCCCTTTAAATCAAATGAATCTTTCCTATCTGAATAAACCTTATCACCAACTACTGGATGTCCAATATAAGACATATGAACCCTAATTTGATGCGTACGTCCAGTCTCTAATTTAACTTCTACTAAAGTATATTCCTTAAATCTTTCTAACACTTTAAAATGACTTCTTGCTTCCTTGCTATTTTTATTTATCACGGCCATCTTTCTTCTGTCTACAACATCCCTTCCAATAGGAGCATCTACAATTCCATTATCTACTTTTATATTTCCATGAACAAGACAATAATAAATTCTTTTAACTTTGTGGTTCTTTATTTCATCTACTAAAATACTATGGGAAAAATTATTCTTAGCCACTATTAGAAGTCCTGAAGTATCCTTATCCAGTCTATGAACTATTCCTGGTCTTTCTTCTCCCCCGATATAAGAAAGACTATCCATATGATACAAAAGGGCATTCACTAAAGTACCAGAATAATTTCCAGATGCAGGATGTACAATCATGCCTTGAGGTTTGTTAATTATGCCAATATCTTCATCCTCATATATTATATCTATAGGAATATTTTCAGGAGGAATATCTATTTTCTTAGGTTTCAATATCTTTACCTCTATATAATCTCCATCTTTAACTAAATATCTAGGCTTGACTTTCTCTCCATTCACTATTATCAAATTTTTCTTAATCATTTTTTGTATCTTAGATCTTGATATATTACCAAGTTTTTCAACTAAATAAGAGTCTATTCTTTGATTCCCTTTTTCATCTACACATATTTCAATAATATCCATTTTTTCTCCCCTATACTTTATACTTATCAAATAAAACCATATATATAATCAATATAGTAGATATGACTATAAAGCTATCAGCAATATTAAATACTGGAAATCCATAGCCATTTTTAAATTTAACTGAAATAAAATCTACTACATAACCAAATCGTATTCTATCTATTAAATTTCCTATAGCACCAGCTAAAAGCATAACTAAAGAAACCTTCATTCCTTTATTCAAAAAATAAAAATTTTTCCTAAAAAAAACAAATATCGCTATTATTACTATTAAAGTTATTATAATAAAAAATATTCTACAGTTTTGTAATATTCCAAAAGCTGCTCCAAAGTTTTCTACATAATTGAATTCCAAAAAATTATCTATAACCGCTATAGGTTTGTTATCCTTTAAATACTTTATAGCTCCGTGCTTTGTCAATTGATCCAATATTATAATTAATATAGATATTACATATAGCAAATGTATTTCCTCCTTAGTTAATAATTACATATTATATTTTAATTCATTAAGCAAATTATTACAACATAAAAGACTAGTTAACCTTCTAACTAGTCTTAAATATAATTTCTTAAAGTGTATCTTTAAAATCTTTTTCTGATATTTTTTCTACATCTTCCACAATACCCTCTTCTGTTTCATCAAATATCCCTTGATTATCTCCTGTTGTATCAGAAGGATCTTTTTCAACTTTATTGTATCTAGCAACTGCCTGATAACTATCTTCTCTATCAAAGTCCATATCAGTCTTATCTGAAATTTCAATATTTCTTCTTCCAAAAGGACTTTCTCTATCTTCTTCCTCAGGTCTAAAACTCATCTTTATATCTAAAGGCAATTTTTTCTTTGAACAATCTAAACATAATTTTATATACGGAATTAACTCTAATCTATCTTTTTCAATTTCAACGCCACAATTTTCGCATATCCCATAATTTCCTTCTTCTAATTTATCAATAGAGGTTTCAATTTCATATATAATATCTTTATTTTTATTCTTTAGTCCCATATCATGTTCCATCATAAATACTTCCGTTCCTAAATCTGCTGGATGATTGTCATAGAAAGATAGTTCTTTTCCATATTCCTCCATAGACCCTAGATGATTTCCTTCCATTCCATTTAAAAGATTTTCAACTCTTTCTTTTTCCTTGAATAATAGTTTTTTATAATGTTCTTTTTTAGTTTGATCCATTATATTCCTCCAACTAAAGATTATCCTTAACTATTTTTACAATTTCCGATATAAAATTCCCAATAAGAGGTAAATTCAATTTTATTAATTGTTGCAAAAAATAAAGAAATAATGCACCTAATATAGTAAAACCTATTGCCATACCAAAGCCTCTTGCAATACCCTGAATAAAGTTTAAATAAATAAGTCTTTTCCTATTATTTATATAATCAACATATTCGTTTATTTTTGTTTTTTCTAAAGTTAAAACTATATCATCAAGTTTTTCATATAACTCTTTTCTTTTTTTCAATTTACTCCCCTCAAAAATAATATTCCCTATTTGAAAAATAAAATGTGTAAAAAATATATTATTTTAAATTGCATTAATGCTTAATAATAAGAAGAAAAACAAAAGGCTATGTCTATCAAATTTAGCATTCCAAATTTGAGTAAGAAGCAAGAAAAAAAAACAAAAGGTAATTGTCATTTTCTTCATTTTTTATTTCTAACATAAAAAAACCCTCCCTATGAATATAACTCTACTACATATTATGATCATAGGTAAGGTTCGTTCCACCTATACTAATTCATTTATTTTTTTAATTTCATTAAATAAACTCTTGAATTGACTAAAATCTAAAGATTGAAATCCATCAGATAATGCCTTAGAAGGCTCAGGATGCACCTCTATAATGACACCATCTGCACCAATGGCCAATGCAGCTTTTGTAGCTGGAAGAATTAGCTCTTTTCTTCCAGTGCCATGACTCGGATCTACAAGTATAGGATAATCTGTTTTTGATTTAATTATAGGAACACTTACTAAATCTAAAGTATTTCTAGTATAATCTTCAAATGTCCTTATTCCTCTTTCACATAAAATAATATTTTCATTTCCTTCCTTTTTAATATATTCTGCAGCCATTATCCATTCTTTAATAGTTGAACTCATTCCTCTTTTTAAAAGTACAGGTTTCTCAATTTTTCCTATTTCTTTTAACAAAACATAATTTTGCATATTTCTTGAACCAATTTGAATTATATCTATATATTCAGAAGCTTTTTCTACATCTCTTGGGTCCATAACTTCTGATACAACTTTAAAATCATATTTTTCTTTTATCTCCTTAAGAATTTTAAAACCTTCAAAACCTAAGCCCTGAAAAGAATTAGGGCTAGTTCTAGGTTTAAAAGCTCCACCTCTTAAAAATTTGATATTAAGAGAATTTAAAAAACAACCTACCTTTTCCATCTGAGCATAATTTTCTACAGCGCATGGTCCTCCTATTATAGAAAAACTCCCGTCTCCAATTTTTGCTTCGTTTCCAATATTAATAACTTTTGTCATATATACTCCTCCAAAACTATAGTTCATATACAGTTTTTACATTATTTCTTAATCTCTGTCAAGCTTGAAAATAAAAAAGGAGGCTAAGCCCCCATGTCATCCAATTTGTCTATATCATTTTCTTCTTTGTCTAAATCTTTCATACGAATATTATTTGAGCTATGAGCATTATCTATACCTTCTTTATCTGCTTCATCTTTTGACTTTTCTTTAGCATCATTAATTACCGCACTTTCTATTTCACTATAATAATCATCTAATGTTGAAAGTTGTGCTTCAATTAAAGATTTAAATCTAGTTTTAAAAACATAAATTTCCTTTCTTAAACTTTCATATTCTTTCTGTATTTTAAGCACTTCATCATTTGCATCAGATATTATTCTTTTTGACTTTTCCTCTGATTCCATAATTATTAAATCAGCTTTTTGTTTTGCTGTATTAGTAACTTCCTCTGCTGTACCTTGAGCCACTACTAAAGTATTTTTCAATGTTTCCTCAAGATTATTATACTGTTTTAAATGATCATTTAAAGCAGTAATTTTGTCTTTTAACTCTATATTTTCTTTATAAAGTTTTTCATAATCTATAACTATTTCATCTAAAAAACTATCTACTTCTGATTCTTTATATCCCCTAAAAGAGCTCTTAAACTCTTTATTTTGTATATCTAATGGTGTAAGCATTCCCTTCACTCCATTTACTTAAATATTGTAATATTTGCTTTAATTCTTTCTTTTCTAGTTTTCCCCAGTACATTAGATAAAATAAATCTCCCATATCCTTTTACAGATATTAAATCTCCTTCATTTATCTCAAGAAAAGGTTTATTTATAGGTTCCCAGTTTACCTTTATCTTTCCACTATTAATAAGATTTAAGCTATCTTTTCTAGATAAATTAAAGGTTTTACTTATTACTGCATCAAGTCTTAAGGAAGGAATAATAACGCCTTTCTTCTTAAAATCTTTCTTACCTTCCTTTAATTCTTCTCTACTGATTAAATTTACATTCACACTTTTATTTCCTACTTTCTTCAAATTAAACATTATATAATCTGAGATTGAATCCTCAACTATAATCTGAACTTCTTCCTCATGTAAAAGAATATCTCCAACTTTCTCTCTAGTTATTCCTAACCCCATTAGAGAACCTAAAAAATCCTTATGTTTTAAACCTTCTACACTTCCATTTATAGACAATGGCACAATAGGTGCTCTAATTTTTTCAAATGCTAAATAATCAGGAAAAATAGAGATAATTTTTCTTTCAGCATTTAAAAGTCCACCATCTTCTGAGTAAGATATATCATCAAATCTACTTAATATAGATTTTGATAATCTTCTCTCATATGGATCTAAAAAGTCTGTGTTTTCAATACTATGTCTAGCTAATACAATTTCCACCTTATCTAATACTCTTCTCATATTAAATATCTGATGTTCATCATTTATATGAGAAATAAATCTATCTTTGTCTTTAATCATTTATAATCACCAAAATTCAAAAAATAATTCTTGTGATAACAGCAGAAATAATTCTTAAAAATAGCACTGCAACTAATGGTGAAAAATCAAAAGGTCCCGTATCTAAACCAATCTTATAAAGTAACTCTCTACAAGGGCTTAAAATAGGTTCTGTCATATCATATATAAATTTTCCAAATAAATTGTTCATATTTATTGGCAAAAAAGAAAACACAATTCTAATAAAAATAAATGTTTCAATTATATAAAATAGAATATTTAAAGCTCTATATAAAACTATCATATCATTACCTCATTGTATATTTATTTTATCTTTTACCATGAAAATAATCCTTTATTTTCAAAATCTTCTTTTAGATATCCATCAATTTCTACATTTTTTGGAGCAAGTATAAAAACATCTTTTGTTACTTTATGAATATTTCCTTCTAAAGCATATAAACCTCCATTAATAAAATCAAATACCTGCCTTTTACAATCTGTTTCTAATTGTTCTAAATTTACTATTGCTGCTTTTCTCATTTTTAAATCTTCAATAATACTAGGAGCGTCTTCATAGTTTAGTGGTTCATGAACTACTAATTTCATATTTACATTGTTATGAATACTAACTACATTGTTATTTACTCTCATTTGTTGTGACCTTTCTAATTCTTCTTCATAATCCTCATAATCCTCCTCATCATATTCTTCATCTAAGTCTTCAAGCCCCATAAAGTACTTAAATTTATTTAACATATCTGCCATACTATTTACCCCCTTAATATGTTCTTTTCCCGAATAAGGCTGTGCCAACTCTTATCATATTAGCACCTTCTTCTATGGCAATTTCATAGTCATTAGTCATGCCCATAGAAAAGTATTTCATTTCAATATTTTTATAATTTCTGTCCTCTATTTTATATCCTAAATTTCTTAAATCCCTAAAAACATATCTTATTTTTTCAGGATCTTCAGCATATGGTGCCATAGTCATTAATCCCTTAATATTTATATTTTCCATTTCTAAAACTCTTTCTATGAAGGGAAGAACTTCTTCTTTTTTTAAACCAAATTTAGACTTCTCCTCTGAAATGTTTACTTGTATAAGTACATCCTTAATCTTCTCCTTAGCTTTTGCTCTTTTATTTATTTCTTTAGCTAAAGAAATTCTGTCCAAAGAGTGTATTAAATCAACATTATCGATTATATATTTCACCTTGTTACTTTGAAGGTGTCCTATCATATGCCAGTTTACTTTATCATATATATTATCGTATTTTTTTTGTATTTCTTGAACCTTATTTTCTCCTATATTATTTACTCCTAAACTAATTGCATCATTGATAGTATCTACATTTACAGTCTTCGTTACAGCAATAAGATTTACATCATCCTTTCTACCAGATTTTATTAATGCATTTTCAATATTTTCTTGAATCCTTAACAAATTATCTTTAATGCTAATTTTAAATCCCCCCTTGTTGTCAGTCTACAATTCGTCCTTCTTTTATTTTACCGTTACTCAAAAGAATTTCATCAAATAGCTTTACAGTTTTAACTGGTTTATTATTTCCATTTATATCTATATTATTATTTTGATCTCCACTAGAAATAATAGCATATTCTTTATTTTTACCTAAAATTTTTATAGGTTTAAATTTTATTATACCACTGATGTCTTTAATATAAACACCATTAACACCATCTTTTTTAGATATAGATTTTATAGGTATTTTATACCCTTCATAACTAGATTTAATTAAATTTATATTAACTTTTCTCTTATTATAATAATTATGGCAGAAAAAATCAGATTCAATAACCATTGCAGCTTGTCTTCCTTTTTTGTCTATTCTTCGAATTTTTCCCTTTAACTTTTGACTATCATTATCTATTAAAAAACTTATGCTATCTCCTTCTTTAAGTGGTGAAATCTGTTTGATATCATCTATCTGAACTAAAAGGTAAAAATGGTGATTATCTACTATTTTAAAAAGGATATCCTCAGCATTTATTTTATTTCCATCTTTTGTAACTTTTGAACGAAGTTCAGCTTCTTTTATATCTTCTACATTGTATTTAGACAAATTTTTAGGAGAAAAAATATTTTCTAATCCATCAATTTCATAACTTACTATTCCTGCCTCTTCAGATATATATTTAATGGAATTGTTAGCAATTTCTTTTTTTATCTTTTCTTTTTCTCTATTTAAATTTTCCAAAGTTTGTTCTGAAAGAGTATTTCCTCCAGATACATCTTTTTGTTTCCCTAAAGAAAAATAAAGTTCTTCCTTTAAATTAGGTATTTCCTCATAATTTTTATTCGCAATACTATTTTGTATATTATCTAATACTTCATTGGAATTTTTATTGGCTTTATCCTTATCAGATTTCACTGTTTCTCTTTCTTTTTGTATCTTTTCAACACTTTCAATCTTTCTATTTATTTCCTCTAATTCATTTTTTAAAGATGCATCTTTGTCCAGCAAAGAAACCTGAGCAATTTCTGTTCCAACCTTTACTCTTTCACCTTCTTTTTTGTAAAGCTTAACCTTTCCCTCTCCTTTAGAAGTATATACTTTCTCATTTTTAACTACTATAGCTTTTAATTCAACTTTATCTTCTACAGTACCTTCTTCTACGATAGCTGTTTTCAGTGTTGAAGCATGCAATGCAGGCACGCTCCTAAAAATCAAGTATATAAATATAAAAGCTATGAAAAAAGCCCTAATCTTTTTTCTCTTACTTCGTTTCTTATCTCTTTCTTCTCTAGACATAAATAACCATCCTTTTTTTACAAATAGGTAATAATTACACTTTCTCTATATATTTGTTTTTTCCTTCTATTTTTTTAAAAAAAGTCCTAGGTCTAAAGTCCTATTTTTTAAAAAAACTTTCCATACTTACTAATTATCCTAAATTTTTTTACATTGTCAATACAAAATTTTTTAATTTCATCACTATGAGTTACCATAAGGATGGCTCTTTCTTGCCTTTTTGCCCCTATTAAAATACCATGAATTATTTTATTGCCCTTTAAAATAACTTTAATTTCATCACCTGATTTAACCCTATGCCCATCAAATATAAATTCTTTCATATCTGCTTCATCTATATGCTTTTGAGTTACTGATTTTTTATTTATAACTATCATATTATTCTTCAAATAAATCTTCTCTTTTAATACTGAAAGTATATATCCTGTTATACTTACAATAAATAATATTAATAAAATATTTTCAATAAATCTTAACAAAATATTATTACCCCCATATTATGTTTTGCTATTTATTATTAGTATAAGTATATCATAATTAAATAATTACTTAAACATATTATAAACATAGATTTCTACATATAAAAATAAAATTGTTAATAAGTCCTCCTATATTTTCTGAAGATTTTGATAATATAATTAAGAAAAGTAGATAAGATTTCATGATATGAGGCATACTAATCTACTCTAATGCTAAAATCTAAAACACCTACTAAAGTAGCAAATAAAAAATTAGGCCATTTTAGTACTTCAATAACATTAGATACTTATTTCCATATTTTAGAATCCATACAGGAAAAAGCCACTGATAAAATTAATAACATAATAGAAAAAATGAAAGGAAAAGTAAAAGTGGTACGAAATTACAAAACATTAAGACTATCAAATAGATGTATGCTAGTTATAAACTTATTTACAGAGAAAATAAAAATGGTCGGGATGACTGGACTTGAACCAGCGACCCCAAGTCCCCCAGACTTGTGCGCTACCAAGCTGCGCCACATCCCGACTTCCATTACGACTACTATAGTATATACTATTTTTAAGGAAAATGCAAATTTTATCTTTTAAATAGTTAGTATTAAATTTAGTAAGCTTTTCTCAATTATATTTATTTTTAATTCATCACACGACAAAAGCACATTAAAATAAATTTATTTTAATGTGCTTAAATATTTCCATTCATTTTTATTATATTATAATACAGATGAGCGCACCGCTACCATCATTTATTATTCTTTCTAAAGTTCTTCTCATTTTAGCTCTCGCATCTTCTGGCATAGTATTCAACTTTACTTGAAGTTGTTCATTTACTAAATCATATAGAGATTTTCCAAATAAATTAGACTGCCAAATTTTTGATGGGTTTTCTTCAAACTCATCTATGAAATATTTTACTAATTCTTCACTTTGTTTTTCTGTTCCTATAAGTGGAGAAACTTCTGTTGTTATATCAGCCCTTATTAAATGCAGCGATGGCGCCTTAGCACGAAGCTTCACACCAAATCTATTACCTTGTTTATATATCTCAGGTTCTGCTAATTCTAATTCTTCTAATCCTGGATTTACTAATCCATATCCAATTTCTTTTGCATCATTTAATGCAGCTTCTATCTTACTGTATTCATATTTTGCTTCTGATAATTTAGATATAAGACCTAAAAGCTGATAATCCCCTTCAATAGTATAACCTGTCATGTCTTCTAATACATTATAAAAAAGATTATCTTCTAATATTATATCTATATCTGCAATACCCTCTCCTAATTTTATTTCATTTATTTTAGTTTTTTCTATTATATCCAATTCATTTAGGCTCTCTATAGAAGAACTAACTTCACTTAATTTTTGTAATGTCTGTATAGATTCTTTTAAAGAATCTAAAATACTAGATTTTATCCAATGATCTCTGCCCAAACCTTCCATCCAACCTGGTAAGTTTATGTTTATTTCTTTCACTGGAAACTCAAATAATATTTTTTCAAATATTTTCTCAATATCATTAGTTTCCATATTCAAACAATCTACAGCTATTACAGCTACTTCATATTTCTCTTCTAAACTTTCTCTTAATGCAATAGTACTATCTAAATTTGGATGTTTTGAATTTAACAATATAATGAATGGCTTTTCTAATTCTTTTAGTTCATTTATAACTCTTTCTTCTGCCTTTATGTAATTAGATCTATCTATATCAGTTATTGAACCATCAGTAGTTAAAACAATCCCTATTGTTGAGTGATCAGTTATAACCTTTTTAGTACCTATTTCTGCTGCTTCTTCAAAAGGTATTTCTTTTTCATACCAAGGAGTAGTAACCATTCTTGGAATACTATCTTCTTCATGTCCAAGAGCACCTTTTACTAAATATCCTACACAGTCTACCATTCTAACTTTAAATCTAACATTATCTTTTAAAGTTAGTTCTATAGCTTCATTAGGAACAAATTTTGGTTCTGTTGTCATAATAGTTTTTCCTGAACCGCTTAAGGGCAGTTCATCTTTAGCTCGTTCTTTTTTATACCTATTTTCAATATTAGGTAGTACTAATAATTCCATAAAACGTTTTATAAAAGTTGATTTTCCTGTTCTAACTGGTCCTACAACTCCTACATAAATATCTCCATCAGTCCTCTCACTAATATCTTTGTATATATCAAACTTCTCCATTTTATTCCCTCCTTTAAAACATATTTTATCTATAAAGAATCGCTCCTTAACATTATATATATATGTCTTAATTTTAGAAATATGATAACCATTAAAAAAGACATACTAGAAAGTATGTCTTACCATTCATTATTCAATATTTTTGCGATATCCTCCATCTCATGCTTTTTATCTCTAAGCATTAAATTTACAACAGAGTTTTTAACATCTTTTCCCTTATATAATACTTCATATATTTCTTCAGCTATTGGCATTATCACATTATATTTGTCAGCTAATTCATATGCAGATTTAGCTGTTTTAATCCCCTCTACTACCATTCCTACACTGCTTATAGCCTCTTCTAAGGTTTTTCCTTCTCCAATAAGTATACCAGCTCTTCTATTTCTACTATGCATGCTTGTACACGTCACTATTAAATCACCAATACCTGAAAGACCTGCAAAAGTTTCATAATTAGCCCCCATTTTTTCTCCAAGTCTTGCCATTTCTATAATTCCTCTAGTCATAAGAGCTGCCTTTGTGTTATCTCCATAGCCTAGTCCATCTGAAATTCCCGCACCTAATGCAATAACATTTTTTAAAGATCCACCTAATTCTACACCTATAACGTCTGGATTAGTATAGACTCTAAATTTAGGTGCCATAAATATATCTTGAACATAGTTTGCTATATCTTTTTCTCTAGAAGCTGCAACTACTGTTGTAGGCATATCCCTTGCAACTTCTTCTGCATGAGATGGTCCTGATAAAATTGCATACTTACTTTTGGGAACAATTTCATTTACAACTTGTGAAATTCTCATAAGACTTTCATTTTCTATTCCCTTAGCTACATTAACAATTATTTGTCCTGATTTTATATAATTTTTAGAATTTATTAAGATATTTCTAACCCCATGGGAAGGAGTAGCTAAAACTAAAATATCTTTATTTTTTACTACCCTTTCTAAATCATTTATAATCCTTACATTACTGGGAATTATTACTCCTGGTAAATATTTTACATTTTCTTTAGAAATATTTATACTATCACATTGAGCTTTATTCCTTATCCAAAGCTCTACTTCATATCCTTTTTTAGAAAGAAGTATGGCTAATGCAGTTCCCCAACTTCCTCCTCCTATTACTCCGATTTTTTCCACCATTTAATTAGCCCCCTATAACTAATATACTAAACTCGTTCTCCAAGTTTTGACTCTTTACCATTCAATAATCTTTTTATATTGCTTTTATGTCTTAATATAGCCATAAGAGCTAAAGCAATAGTAAAAAAGAAGAAATTAAAATTAAAAGGCTTTTTAGTAAACAAACCTACAATAGGTACTAGTCCTGTAGCCATTATTGAGCCTAAAGAAACATATCTAGTTTTAGCTATAACTAAAAAACCTATAGCCATACATATAATTGCTGTAGGCAGATTTAGACACAGCATAACTCCAAGAGAGGCTGCTATACCTTTTCCTCCCCTAAATTTAAGAACTATTGGCCAATTATGTCCTATAACTACAAATAATCCTGCTATTAAACCTCCGTTAAATCCCATAATATTTTTACTTACCGTAACAGCTATAAAGCCCTTTAAAATATCAAATATAAATGCTAAAATACCTATTTTTATCCCAAAAACTCTTAAAGCATTAGTTGCACCAGCATTTCCACTACCATAGTTTCTTATATCTTTTTTTTCATACAATTTTCCTAAGATATAAGCTGAAGAAAAATTACCTATAAAATAAGATATAATAATGACCTTTATTATATTGCCCAACTTAATCCCCCTTTTCTCTAAATTGAAACCTAATAGGAGTTCCTTCGTAACCAAAGTGGGATCGAATTTGATTTTCTATATATCTTTCGTAGGAGAAATGTAATAACTTTGCATTATTTATGAATATAGCAAATTTGGGCGGTTTGACCCCTATTTGAGTTCCATAATATATTTTAAGACTTTTTCCTTTATCTGTTGGAGGTGGACTTAAAAGGACAGCCTCATTTATAATATCATTTAATACTCCTGTACTAATTTTCTGGGTATAACTATTATAAACTTTTTTAATAAGTTGGAGTAGCTTATCAACTCTTTTTCCTGTTTTTGCAGATACAAAAATTATAGGTGCATAAATTACAAAAGATAATTTATTTCTGATATTTTTTTCAAATTCCCTATAAGTATTATTAGCCTTTTCTATTAAATCCCATTTATTAACTGCAATAATCAAACCTTTCCCTCTTTCATGGGCATAACCTGCTATTTTAGCATCCTGTTCCGTAACTCCTTCTGTAGCATCTATCATTAAAATAGATATATCTGATCTTTCTATAGCGGTAAGAGTTCTTATAACACTATATCTTTCTACATTTTCCGAAACATTTCTCTTTCTTCTAACTCCAGCAGTATCTATAAATACATATTTGTCTTCCCTATATGTAAAAGGAGTATCTATTGCATCTCTAGTAGTTCCAGGTATATTACTTACAATAACTCTATCTTCACCTAATACATTATTTATTAAAGAAGATTTACCTACATTAGGCTTACCTATAATAGAAACTTTAATTACCCCTTCTTCATATTCTGTATCTTTTCCTTCAGGAAAATTTTCTATTACTTTATCAAGTAAATCTCCTAATCCTAAACTTTGCCCAGCAGATACCACTGTAGGCTCTCCAAAACCTAATTCATAAAACTCGTATACTATATCAGGAGTTTTTGGTGTATCTACTTTATTGCATACTAAAATAACTTTTTTTCCTGATTTTCTTAATAAATTAGCAATTTCTCTATCAGTAGATGTAACTCCATCTAATCCATCTACTACAAATAATATTATATCAGCAGTATCTATGGCTACCTCTGCTTGTCTTTTTATTTGAGACAATATAATATCATCACTATAAGGTTCAATGCCTCCTGTATCTATTAAAATAAAATAATTATTTAACCATTCTGCCTCAGCATAAATCCTATCTCTCGTAACTCCTGGCCTATCTTCTGTAATTGCAATTCTACTTCCTACTATTCTATTGAAAAGTGTAGATTTACCTACATTAGGCCTTCCTACTATACAAACTACTGGTCTCATTCTATCACCTCATATTTTTAGAACATTTATTACATAATTAACAATTCCATATTATATTGTTATTGCATCTATTTTATTATAGCAGAATAAATATGTAAATAGATATAATTTAAATTTAGTGTCTGACTATAACATAACATCCATTTTCTAATTCATGGATCATTCCTAAAGTAATTTTGGACAATAGAATTGCAATATTTTCTCTTTCTTTTTCATCTTTAGCCAAAAAAACTGGGGCATCTCCACCAATTATCTTACTTTCATCTGTAGTTACAATAGCCAATATATTATTTTTTATCTTAATATCCAATGAAATTCCTCCTAATCTGCAGCCTTTTTTCCCACATAGGATGATAAAGGTTTTCTCTTAGCACTTTCAAGAACAAGGGTCCTTTTAACTGCTAATATTAAATATTCAATATCATTCTCCATGCTAACTATTACAAATACAAGATTTCCTGTATCTGGGTCTCTACTTATATAAGGTGCAAAATCTGGCTGGTCTAAATCCTTTCTTATTCCTAATTGTATAGCTACATTATGCTCTATGGCCTTTCTTTGACCTAAATTTGAAAGAGTTACTACTGCATTTTGGTTTTTAGGAACTATTTCAACTGCCATACCTTTTTCTAAAAAAATCTCTCTAGATTCTGTTAACCCTATATTTGTTATTCCTATACCATTAACAGTTAAAATAGGACCTTTAAAAGATATCTTAGCAGGATAAATATCTGCTATCTCCCCAATCAGTTCCCTAGAAACTATCTTATGAAATAAAACAATAATCAAAAGTCCTAAAATACCACCTAATAATATTGAATAAGATCTTATTAAGAGTTTATCAAAAATAAAAATAGCTAAGCTTACAAATAAAGAAGTCATCATAGTCATATAATTTCTGGCCTCAAAAGCTTTCGCTATATCTTCAATATAAGCTGTTCCCCTTGCTACTAATTCAGTTTTATCAATATTTTCCAAGCTTTGCCTTTCTAAATTTCTAACCTCTCTAAACTGCTGTGCGGCTAAAGCTAAAAAAGTTACTGCTGAAAATTCCTTCTCTAACAAGGCTGGAAGAGCCACTGCTCCCAAACTTGAAGATACTATACCTAATGTAAAATGAGAAAATACACCTTGAGGATAACTCGGATATTGTCTATAATCTACTCTAAGCATAGATAATCTTGATATTATACCTAATATTATAGAAGGGATTATTATATAATTGTATTTAAGCATTATAACACCCACCTAAATAATCATTATATTATATATTTCCCTTTTTAAATTTATATATGCTAAAAACCTATGGCCTAAACCATAGGTTTTTAACTTTTATTCATATAGTGGAAATTTATTGCACAAATTCTTAACTCTATTTTTTACTATATCTCTATCAATATCTTTATCTAATGCTTGGCCTATAATTTCGGCAATTTCCTTCATATCTTTCTCTTTCATTCCTCTTGTAGTTACTGCTGGAGTACCTATTCTAAGCCCACTAGTTACAAAAGGACTTTCTGGATCAAAAGGTATAGTATTCTTATTAGTTGTCACTCCAATATCATCTAAAAGTTCTTCTGCCTCTTTCCCTGTTAAATTTTTATTTCTTAGATCTAATAATAATAAATGATTATCTGTTCCATCTGATACCAATCTAAATCCTTCATCTTTCAATCCTTCTGCTAAAGCTTTTGCATTTCTGATTATTTGTTTTTGATATTCTTTAAATTCATCTGTAAGAGCTTCTCCAAAACTAACAGCCTTTCCAGCAATAACATGCATCAGAGGTCCACCTTGAATTCCTGGAAATATTGCCTTATCTATTTTCTTAGCATATTCTTTTTTACAAAGTATAGCCCCACCTCTTGGTCCTCTCAAAGTTTTATGAGTTGTAGTAGTTACAAAGTCTGCATAAGGAACTGGACTTGGATGAAGTCCTGCTGCTACAAGTCCTGCAATATGAGCCATATCCACCATTAAATATGCATCTATTTCATCAGCTATTTCCCTAAACTTTTCAAAGTCAATAATTCTTGAGTATGCACTAGCACCTGCTACAATCATCTTAGGTTTTTCTTTTATTGCAATCTCTCTTACTTTATCATAGTCAATCTTCTCTGTATCTTTATCTACTCCATAGGAAACAAAATTGTAATATGTTCCTGAAATATTAACTGGACTACCATGAGTTAAATGTCCCCCTTGTGATAAGTTCATACCTAGAACTTTATCTCCCGGTTCTAATACAGCAAAATAAACTCCTAAATTAGCATTAGAACCTGAATGAGGTTGAACATTTACATGTTCTGCACCAAATAGCTCTTTAAGTCTATCTCTAGCTAAATCCTCCACCATATCTACATATTCACAACCACCATAATACCTCCTATTAGGATAACCTTCTGCATACTTATTTGTAAGTTGACTACCCATGGCTTCCATTACTTGAGGAGTTACAAAGTTTTCAGAGGCAATTAATTCTATTTTTTCTCTTTGCCTCTTAGTTTCCATTTCAATAAATTTCATTACTTCTGGATCAGCTTTTCTTAAGTTTGAAAAATCCATTTATTTATCTCCTTTCTTTTATTATAATTTAATATTCTATACGTACTTGATTAACTCCTGTTTCATAATATAATATAAATATAATTTAAGATAATATTAGTTCATTATATAATTTTATTATATAAATTTAAGAATATATTTACAAGTTAAATAGTTTTAACAATAGAGGTGAAAAAATGACAATGAATCCAATATCCGAAAAAGAAGAAGTAAAACGTCTCCTAATATTAGCCATTCTAGCTGGTAGAATAATGCTTAAAAATGGCGCTGAAACTTATAGAGTTGAAGATACAATAATTAGAATATGTAAATCTAGAAAAAATATTAAATACGTAGAATCTTTTGTAACACCTACAGGAATATTTGTATCTTTAGAATATGGGGAAGAAGTTTTATCATATCTTCAGAGAATAAATACTATAAAAATTGACCTAAATAAAATAAATATGGTAAATGATTTTTCAAGACAATTTGTATCATCAGATATGAATATAGAAGAGGCAACAAAAAAACTTAAAAAAATTGATGATATTGATAATTATAAAAGTATTACTAGATTTTTTTCTGGAGGTATTATTTGTGCTTTTTTTTCTTTATTATTTGGGGGAAGTTTTCTTGATTTCTTGGCAAGTTTCTTTACAGGAATAATAGTTGTAGCAATTTCTACTAAATTAAATAACCTAGGTATTACATTCTTTATAAGTAATTTTTCTGGAGCAGCTATTGCTTCATTATTATCAATATTATTTGTAAAAATTGGTATAGGAACAAATATTGATAAAATTATAATAGGTTCTATAATGTCATTAGTTCCTGGAGTAGCCATAACCAATGCTATTAGAGATACTATGTCTGGAGATTTTGTTTCTGGACTTTCTAGAGGAATGGAAGCTGTAATAACAGCAATGGCTATAGCTTTTGGAGTAGGTATGATACTAAAAATATATTTCAAGGGGTTGATTTAATGGAGCTTTTTAAACAATTTATATTTTCTTTTTTTGCCACTATAGGAGCTGCAATATTATTTAGCATACCAAAGGACTCTATAATATCAGCTGGTGCTATAGGAGGTTTTGGATGGATAATTTACACTTTTATCTTAAATCAATATTCTTCAGCTGTAGCTGGCACTTTCTTTGGTGCCTTAACTGTAGGTATATTAGGAGAGCTACTAGCCAGACATTTCAAAAAGCCAGCTACAGTCTTTATTATACCTGGTATTATACCATTGGTGCCAGGAGCAGGAATGTACTATACAATGTTAGCTCTAATAGAGAAAAGATTTTATGATTCTGTAAATATAGGAGCAGAAACTTTATTTATTGCAGTAGCTATTGCTATTGGTATAGTCATGTCATCTTCCTTAAGTAGATCAATAAAAAGGGTTAAAAATAAATCAAGGTAGTTTTTCATTTTGTATATTTCAATATGGTATCAATTAAATCATCTAGCACTTTTTCATCTGTACTATTGTCTAAAGAAGCTTTTATGCAATCTTTCATATGATCTTCTAAAATCATACCTCCTACCTTATTTAATGCAGCCCTTGCTGCAGCAATCTGTACAAGGATATCGCCACAAACTTTATCTTCTCCAACCATTTTTTGTATACCTTTTACTTGTCCTTCAATTCGTCTTAATCTATTTATTATAGCAACCTTCTTTTCTTCTTCTTTACCCACCCTAATACCCCCTTTATAATATTTTAACCATTTCAAAACTTAAATTATTAGTCTCTTTTACTTTTTTATCTATTTTTCTAAGGATCATATAGGATATTGCTAAAAATATTAATCCTACTAGGAAACTATAGTTTTCATAGCTTTTTATGCCCATAGACTTAAATATATACATACTTGCAAAAATGCCTAATAATAACATAAAAAATGGAATCATATATGTTATTATTGCATATTTCAATATGCTTTCACCTTTAGCTCTTAGTTCTATATAATCTCCTGCACTGGCATTTAAAATATTAGGCACAGTTATTTTAATGCCCGGTACACGACAAGTACCTGAACAACTATTACAGCTATGTCCACAAGCTGTCATACGCTTTATTTCAACCTCTGCCATATCATCCTTTATTTCAGTTACAAGTCCAATTTGATCCATATAATCCCTCCTAACTAATTAAATCTTTAACTACTTCTGAAGCAATCATTAATCCTGCTACAGGTGGAACAAAGGAAACACTTCCCGGAATGGGCTTCCCAGTTTTTTGATCTATTAAATCTACTTTAATAGGTTTTTCTCTAGACCATATAACTTTTAGAGAATCTATATTTCTTTTTCTTAATTCCCTTCTCATGACTTTTGCCAATGGACAAACACTCGTTTCATATATATCTCCTACTTCTAATACTGTCGGATCTAATTTATTTCCTGCACCCATACAGCTAATAATAGGCATATTCACATGGCTACATCTTTCAATTAGAGCTAGTTTTGATGTCACCATGTCTATTGCATCTATTACATAGTCATACTTTTCTTTCAACAAGAAGTCTAAATTAGATTTTTCCACTTTCGTATTAAATACTTTAATATTTACCCATGGATTAATATCTAAAATTCTTTCCTTCATAATTTCAACTTTATATTTTCCTACAGTACTATGTGTAGCATGGATTTGTCTATTAATATTTGATATATCTATTATATCATAATCTACTAAAACAATATTGCCAATTCCTGACCTTACTAATGCTTCTGCAGCATAGGAACCTACACCACCTATTCCAAATACACAAACCTTTGATTTTTTTAATATATCCATATTCCTTCTTCCTAAAAGTAATTCTGTTCTTAAAAAAGAATTATCCAAAATTATCACCTACATTATGAATACTTTCCAGGGCAAAAGCCCTGGAATAATTATTTTTCTAAATCCAATTTCATATGAACCTCTTTAAGCTGTTCAGAATCTATATAAGTTGGTGCTTCTGTCAAAAGACAAGTTGCACTTTGAGTTTTTGGAAAAGCAATTACATCACGAATATTATTTGTATCAGTTAGAAGCATTACTAATCTATCAAATCCATATGCTATTCCACCATGAGGAGGAGTTCCATATTTAAACGCCTCTAATAAAAATCCAAATTTGTCCTTAACTTCTTGTTCTTGAAGTCCTAAAGCCTTAAACATTCTTTCTTGAAGTTTGGAATCACTAATTCTAATGCTTCCTCCTCCCATTTCATCACCATTTATAACAATATCATAAGCTTTTGCCCTAACGTCTTGGGGTCTAGTTTCTAAAAGATGAGTATCCTCTTCCATTGGATGAGTAAATGGGTGATGTTTAGCTACATACCTTTCTTCCTCTTCATCATATTCGAATAAAGGAAACTCTGTTATCCAAACTAATTTTAAATCATCTTTTTCTATTATATCAAGTCTCCTTGCAACTTCTATCCTTAAATTGCCTAAACTATCAAATACTACTTTAGATTTATCTGCTACAAATAATAGCAAATCTCCTTTATTTCCATTCATTCTTTCAATTATTTTTTCTAGTTCTTCTTCTTTTAAAAATTTAGCAATAGGCGAAGAAACACCTTCTTCTGTTATCTTAATCCAAGCCAAACCTTTTGCACCAAAATCCTTTATATAAGATTCTAATTTAGAAATATCTTTCCTTGAAAAATTAGATTCATGCCCTTTTATATTTATACCTCTTACTTCTCCATTATTTTTTACAGTACCACTAAATACTTTAAAATCTGAATTAGCAACTATATCCGTTATATCTTTAAGCTCAAAACCAAATCTTAAATCTGGCTTATCTGAACCAAATCTTTCCATAGCCTCATTATAAGTCATTCTTTTAATAGGCAATTCTATTTCTACACCTTTTATTTCTTTAAATATTTTATATAAAAGCTTTTCATTTATTTCTATTATATCCTCTATGTCTACAAAGGACATCTCTATATCTACCTGTGTAAACTCTGGTTGCCTATTTGCCCTTAAATCCTCATCTCTAAAGCATTTTACTATCTGGTAATATCTATCCATACCTGCAACCATTAAAAGCTGTTTCATCAGCTGTGGGGATTGAGGAAGAGCATAAAATTTACCAGCATTAATCCTACTAGGTACTAAATAATCTCTAGCACCCTCAGGGGTAGGTTTAGTAAGCATAGGGGTTTCTATTTCTACAAAATTATTTTCATCTAGAAACTCTCTTATTATTTTACTAGTTCTATGTCTTACTTTAAGATTATTTTGAATAGATGGTTTTCTTAAATCAAGATACCTATATTTTAACCTCATATTATCAGCAACATCATCATTATCTTTAATATAAATTGGAGGTGTTTCCGATTCATTTAATATTTTTAATTCATCTGCTATTATCTCTATTTCTCCAGTGGGAATGCTAGGATTTATAGATTCTCTTTCTCTGACTTTTCCTTTAATTGCAATAACATACTCACCTTTAACTTTTTCTGCTTTTTTAAATAGATCTTCTGAAATAGTATCATCAAATACAATTTGTGCTATTCCCGTAGTATCTCTCAAGTCTGCAAATATTAGAGAACCTAAGTTTCTTTTCTTTTGAACCCATCCCATAAGCACTACTTCTTCTCCAGTATTTGAACTTCTTAACTCTCCACACATATGAGTTCTTCTTAGTTTACCCATTTTTTCAACCATATTTCTAACCTCCCATAATATTTTCAAAAATAAAAAAACTCTCATCCATGAAACTCAGGGACGAGAGTTTTTATCTCGCGGTGCCACCCTAATTAGGTATTGTACCTCGCTTTTTTTAGACTTATTGACTCAAAGGTGTCTTCATTAAATATTGACATCGGATTTCCACCATCACCGACTCTCTATAGTCTAGAAATTTAACTACTACTCCTTATCCTAGTCTTTTAATATGTTTTTATAATTATAAGATAAAAATTAAATAGTGTCAATGAACTTTCTTTTTCTATCTGCCATTTCTTCTGTTCTAGTCAAATATTCTCCCAAATTTTTTACATTGGGTACTCTTTCAAATCTATTTTCATCAGGATAAAAAATTTTAGACACTCCTCCTGCACCTACTGCTATTATAGTTTCTTTTTCTTCCATTATAAGCATATTATAAATACATTCTTTGCCTTTAATTGAATATCCTATGTTCTCAAAGTTACCTAACATTTGTTTTTGCCTATATAGATAGTAGGGTAAAAGCTCCATATTTTCTGCATACTTTTTAGTTAATTTTAACATAGAATTAATAATTTCTTGATCTTTTATCGAATAGCTACTAATCTTTTTTCTAAATTCAGAAACTCTTTTAACTGTCAGTGTATGGACTGTTAAACTTTCAGGATTTAACTTAGATATAATTTCTAATGTATTTTCTACATCCCTTATATCTTCTCCTGGAAGTCCAATTATTATATCCATATTTATATTAGAAAAACCTGTTTTTCTTGCTAATTTAAATGTTTTAACTATATCTTCATCTGTATGTTTTCTACCTATTAATTTTAAAGTCTTTAAGTTCATAGTTTGGGGATTTATACTTATCCTATCTATATTATTTTCTTTCAACATATGAAGCTTTTCAGAAGTCATAGTATCAGGTCTACCCGCCTCAACAGTTAACTCTTCTATATTATTCCTTCCAAATAAATTATATATAGTCTTGATTATTCTATCTAAGTTTTCTGTAGGTATAGCAGTGGGAGTTCCACCCCCTATATAAACTGTACATATTTTCTTATTTTCCATAAACTCTTTAACCATATTTAGCTCATATATAAGTTTTTCTGTATACTCATCTACATAATTTTTACTTATCTCTAGAGAATTAGAGGGAAAAGAACAATATATGCATCTAGTAGGACAAAATGGAATACTTATATATAAACTAAATCTATCCTTAGATAATGGATAGATAAATCCTCTTTGTCTTTTAGCTATATCAATAATTAATCTAGCTCTATCAGAATATAATTTATACTCATTTATAAGAATATTATATATTTTTTCTTCTCCTATTTGTTTATCTATTAAATCATGTACAATTTTTACTGGTCTTACTCCTGTAAGTATTCCCCAAGGAGCCTCCACTTTAGATATATTTGATATTGCTTCATAAATACTTTGTTTTATACCAACCTTAATCTTTTTATTTAAATCATCTCTTTTAACATCAATACTATTAATAGAACTTACTAAATATTTACTTATTATATTTCCATCACTTACAATTTCAGTGATAGAAAAATAATCATCTTCATTTTGTTTTAAATAATTTTTTATTAATATTCCATTTTCATTATAATCTTTTTCGTCTTCTATAAATTTAATATCTTCTCCAAAGAAAAATAATTTAGTTAGTTCATGAACTTCATAGTTATACATATGCCCTTCTAAATAGATCAATATCATCTTATCACCTTAAGTTCTTAAAATACTTATAGATATTCTTTATCTTATAATAAATGGATTAGAAACTTTCTCTCTACCTATTGTTGATGATGGACCATGACCTGGATATACAATAGTATCATCTGAAAAAAGAACTAACTTTTCTTTTATTGAGTTAATGATTTGCTCATAAGAGCCTCCTGGAAAATCTGTTCTTCCTATTGAACCTGCAAATAAAGTATCTCCAGTAAATAAACTACTATCTATATTTATACTTATTCCTCCTGGAGTATGACCAGGTGTATGAATTATTTTAACTAAATAATTTCCAAAACTAAGTTCTTCTCCATCCTTTACAAACCTATCAGCTTCTAGTTGAACACTTCCTGTAGCCATCACACTAGATAAATTTTTAGTTCCATCGTTTAACAATTCCCTATCACCTTCATGAATTAAAATAGGTGCCTGAGTTCCTTCTTTTACTTCTTTTAGTCCACCTATATGGTCTCCATGTCCATGAGTAAGAATTATATATTTTACATCTAAATTTAATTCTTCTATCCTTTTTAATATCTTATCTCCTTCTTCACCTGGATCAATAACTATACCTTCCTTGGTATCCTCACAATAAATAATATAACAATTAGCAGCATATACTCCTACTGTCAATCTTTCTATTTTCAAAATATCCCTCCTAAAAATTTTTTTTACTATCTAAAAGAATAGTAACTGGTCCATCATTTTCAATACTAACTTTCATGTCTGCACCAAATATACCTTCTTTTACTTTTATATCATATTTTTTACTTTTTTCAATAAAGTTTCTATATAATTTTTCAGCCATATCAGGTGAAGCTGATGATGTGAAACTTGGCCTTTTACCCTTTCTAGCATCTCCATACAAAGTAAACTGGGATACTACCAATAATTCACCTTTAATATCTAAAAGTGATAAATTCATTTTTTCATTTTCATCCTCAAATATTCTAAGACCAAGTATTTTGTTAACTAAATAATTTAAATCTTCTTCAGTATCTTCTTTACCCACTCCTAGAAATACTAACAAACCCTTATCTATTTCTCCAATCTTTTTATTATCAACAGTAACACTACTATAGTTAACTCTCTGAACTACTGCTCTCATTCTTTTTCATCCTTTCTTTACGATTAAGTAGTCACCCTATAAGCATCCATAACACCTTTTACTTTTTTTATCTTTTTAACTAATTGTCTTAACTGTTCCACATCTTTTATTTCAAGGGTTATATTCATAAGAACTAACTTTTCTCTATTTGTCCTAGCACTTAAAGATATAACTGCTAATTTTGCATCAGTTATCTTTTGAGTTATATCAGTTAAAATTCCTGGCCTATCAGTAGCCTTTATTTGAATTTCTGCTTGATATGAAGCTTTTTTGTCTTCAGCCCACTCTACATATATAAACCTTCCACTACTTCCTAATTCTGTAATATTAGGACAATCACTTCTATGGATAGAAACTCCTCTTCCTCTAGTTATATACCCAACTATATCATCTCCTGGAACTGGGTTACAGCATTTAGAGAAACGGACCTTTATATTGTCCACTCCTTTTACTGTTACACCCTGCTCTGCTCTTTCTTTCTTTTTTGGAGCTTGGGGAACAGTTTTAGGTTCTATGATGTTTTTTTCATCTTTTATATCATAATGCTCTTTATAAAACTCTTTAAGCCTAGGCATTACTTGACTTAAAGTCACACTTCCATAACCAAGCCCAGCATATAAATCATCTGTAGTATTTAAACTAACTTTACTTGCAATATTTTTCAACCAATCTTCTTTTAAAATTTCTGTTAGTTTAAATCCTTGTCTTTTTACCTCTTTTTCTAACATATCTTTTCCTTTAATAATGTTTAAATCTTTTTCTTCTCGTTTAAACCATTGTCTAATCTTAGTTTTGGCTTGACTACTTTTGACTACTTTTAACCAATCTCTACTTGGTCCTGTATTATTTGCAGAAGTAATTACTTCTACTATATTTCCATTTTTTAATTTATAGTCAAGGGGAACAATTCGTCCATCTACTTTAGCACCTACACAATTATTTCCTACGGCTGTATGGACTCTATATGCAAAATCTATAGGTGTAGAACCATTAGGTAGACTAATAACATCTCCCTTTGGAGTGAATACAAAAACTTCATCTGTAAAAAAATCTATTTTAAGAGATTCCATAAATTCTTTAGGATCCTTCATATCTTTTTGCCACTCTAAAAGTTGTCTTAACCAAGATAATTTTTCATCAAAATTATCTGTCTTTACAGTTCCTTCTTTATACTTCCAATGAGCTGCAATTCCATATTCGGCAGTTCTATGCATATCCCAAGTTCTTATTTGAACTTCAAAAGGTTCTCCTTGAGGTCCCATGACTGTAGTATGAAGAGATTGGTACATATTAGGTTTCGGCATGGCTATATAATCTTTGAATCTGCCTGGAATAGGCTTCCACATAGTGTGCACTATACCTAATGCTCCATAACAATCCTTAACTGTATCTACAATTATCCTTACTGCAGTTAAATCAAATATTTGTTCAAAACCCTTATTTTGATATACCATTTTCCTATATATACTATAAAAATTTTTGGGTCTACCGCTTATTTCACAGGATATGTCCATTTCTTCAAGTTTATCCTGAAGTGTATTTATTATCATTTGAATATAGGCTTCTCTTTCTCTTCTTTGTTTAGATATTTTATCTACTAATTTATAATATCCTTCTGGATCTAAAAATCTTAAAGATAAATCTTCTAATTCCCATTTTATTCTTGAAATACCTAATCTATGTGCAAGAGGTGCATAAATTTCCAATGTTTCCAAAGCTTTTTCTTTTTTCTTCTCTTCACTCATATATTCTAAAGTTCTCATATTATGCAATCTATCTGCCAATTTAATTATTATAACTCTGATATCTTTAGCCATTGCTACAACCATTTTTCTTAAGTTCTCTGCTTGATTTTCTTGCTTAGTTTTATATTTTAATTTCTTAAGTTTTGTAACCCCTTCTACTAAATCTGCTACTTCTTTTCCAAACTCCTCTTCCATTCTTTCATAACCAATATCTGTATCTTCTAATACATCATGTAAAAGTCCTGCTATTATAGTGTCAGTATCCATATTTAGCTCAACAAGTATCATGGCTACATTATAGGGATGGACAAAAAACCTTTCCCCTGAATTTCTATACTGACCTTCATGAGCAGCTTCTGCAAAACTATAAGCTTTAATAACCTGTTTCATATTAGCTTGTGGATTATATTGTTGTATTTTTAAAATTAAGTTTTCTAACATAAATTCACCCACTCATTTCCTATTTACTATGCCCTTTCCTAGATAATACCCTTATTAAATATAATTATTTAAACTATATAAGTATTTTACTTTAGATGTTTCTCCTATGTCAATTTTTTCATTAGAATTTTCCAATACCTTTATAAAATAAAATTTACCCTTATAAACAAAATCTATAAGATTTATATCTTTAAATATTTCAAATATTAGATCTAACTTAAATTTTGTTATATTTCTAGTTGATTTTTTATTTATGGATCTTAAATATACATGCGGTTCAATCTTAAAAGCCTTTCCTTTCACAGAAATAAGCGTTTTATATACTACTCTCATTTCATCTATTGTTGGAATAAAAGAGTTGATTAATTCTTTATTTTTATCAATATCTTCCTTAGTGAACAGAGTTTGAATACCCAAGTCCTTTGATTCATCTATAAATTTAAATAAATTATTTTTATCAAAACTTAGATCATACAATATAATATTCTTATAATCTTCAAGTTTTAGTTCTGACAAAATAGGAAGTATAACTAAATTATTTGTTTTTCCTTTATTATTAAAATTATAAGTAATAGATGTCTTTCTAATTATTTCTCTTCCTTCCATTTTTATAGCTTTTAATATTTCTTCCAAATTAGAATAATTAAATACTAATACAATTGTTGAATCTTCATTTTTTAATTTATCAATAATAAAATCTAATCTATCTACCTTAGAAGAAAAATCTAAGTTTACAGAATTATAAGAATGATTTTTTTTACTTACTTTAAAACAGTTTTTCATATGGCTATGATAATCATCATACATATTAGATTGATAAAAATCTAAATCTGCTATTTCTCTAATATTAAATTGAGGATTTATCATTCCCCTATATTCATTAATCTCCAATGTAGTTATAACATTTATACTATCCCCAGGTCTTAATACATTATCATATTCACCAAAGTTAAATGCTATAGCATCTACTTTGCTTTCCTCTTTTTCTAATACTAATTTTAAATGTTTATTATCTCTTCCTACACTTCTAATATTATCAATATTTGCATTTTTATATATGAATTGTGGAGAAGGATTACCTACACCAAAGGGTTCAAGTTCCTTCAATTCTTTTATAGTTTTTAAATTTATATCATCTGAATTTAATTCACTATCAATAGATATTTCCGGAATAAAATCTGCTTCAGTCAAAGTATTTTCAACTATATTATTTATTTTTTCTCTAAAAACTTCTATATTCTGAGTCTTAATAGATATACCTGCTGCTTGCTTATGACCTCCAAATTTTTCAAATAAATTACTACATTCAACTAAGCCATCATAGATGTCAAAAGTTGGAATACTCCTTGCTGATCCCCTAGCCAAGTCTCCCTCTATGGAAAATAAAATTGTAGGTTTAAAATACTTATCTGTCAATTTAGAAGCACATATTCCGATAATACCTGAATGCCATTTATCAGAAGCTAGTACTATTGCTTTATCTTTTTCTAAGTCTATTTCATTTTTTATCAATTCTTCTGCTTCTTTCAATATCTCATCTTCAATTTCCTGCCTTTTTTTATTTTTCTCATCTAATTTTCCTGCTAGTAAAGTGGCTTTTTCATAATCCGTAGAAAGAAACATTTCAACACCAGTTGATGCAGCTCCTAATCTCCCTGCTGCGTTAAGTCTAGGACCTAGTACAAAACCTAAATGATAGGATGATATTTCTTTATCTTTAAGTCCTACAACTTCTAAAAGAGCCTTCAACCCAATATTAGATGTATTAGCCATTATCTTAAGACCATTTTTGACTATAACTCTATTTTCACCAATTATAGGCATTACATCTGCTACAGTTCCAACAGCTACTATAGGCAATATTTTTTCATAATCTATAGGAATATTTAATTCCTTTGATAAACCTTGTATTAATTTAAAGGCTACACCTACTCCAGCTAATTTTTTAAAGGGATAAGAACAATCTTCCCTGTTAGGATTTATAACAGCAATCCCCTCTGGAAGTCTATCTCCACATTGATGATGATCTGTAATTATAACATCTATACCCTTTTCATTTAGATAATTCACCTCATCTATGTTAGTTATTCCACAATCAACTGTAATTACAAGAGAAGCACCTAAACTATGTATTTTGTCTATAGCATTTCTATTTAATCCATAACCTTCTTCAAGTCTATTTGGTAGATAATAGAAGTAATCTACATCTATGTTTTCTAAAAAAAGCAATATTGTAGAAGTACTAGTAACTCCATCTGCATCATAATCCCCATAAATACATATTTTTTCACCTAAATCTATAGCTTTAACAATTCTTTTAACAGCTTGTTCCATATCTTTTAACAAGAAAGGATCTATTAAATTATTTATATCTGTATTTAAAAATTCTTTTCCCTCTTCTACATTCTTAAATCCTCTATTTATAAGTACTTTTGCTGTAATAGGAGAAATATTTAACTCCTTACATAATATATCAACTTCAGAATAATTTTCTTTATACAAGCTATATACCTTATTAAACTTTATCACATAATCACCTCAAAATTTAGCTCTTCTGTTCATCTATAATATTGCCATCCTTTTCAATGTCTAATGTATTTCCATTTTGTTCTTCTAGAAGAAATCTCAATTCATTTTTTTCCACTTCTATAGATTCTATCTTTTTATTTAACTCTTTAACTTTCTTCTTAAGTTTAAAATTCCTTACACTCCCCATAATTGCTACTATAACTGCCCCTAAAATTGCAGAAATTAGTATAACTAATGCTTGGGATATACTTACTTTTCCAAATATAAAATCTATAAGAACTTTATTAGCATTTTTTAATGCAAATATAGCTACTAGAATTGCAAACAATAATGAAAATATGAAACCTTTCTGCATAATATTTCCTCCCTGATACATGATTTAATAATATATTACAATCTTTTTAGATAAAAAGAAAGTCTTTATTTGTTTTATACTATAAAAAACTGCCTCTCGGCAGTTTTTTTATATTTTTCTAAGCTTTTCTAGGATTATATTTTGCATCTTTTTCCTTTGATTTAAATACATACCACAAAGGACTTGCAATAAATATAGAAGAATAGGTGCCAGCAATAACGCCAATAATTAATGGAAAAGCTAGTATTTTAATATCTTCAACTCCTAATATATACAATAATACAATTGTAATTAAAGTAGTTATAGAAGTATTTATAGTTCTAGTAATAGATTCTTTAATACTGTTGTTGATAATTTTTTCATGGGATTCTTTTCTTGATAATCTTTCATTCTCTCTAATTCTATCAAATATAACTATAGTATCATTTATAGAATAACCTAAAATAGTTAATATAGCTGCAATAAAAGAGCCATTAATGGGTATTCTAAATATTGCATATACTGAAAGAGTAACAAGTACATCATGAGCTAATGCAATTATTGCAGATATAGCAAACTTAAATTCAAACCTCCATGAAATATAAATAAGCATTGCTACTGCAGCTAGGGCTGATGATAATAAGGCCTTCCTTCTTATTTCTTTACCCATTGTTGGACCAAATTTCTGAGATTGAACTAGATCTTCATCTTTTAAATTATATTTTTCCTTAAATTCATTAAACATTTTATTTATTTCCTTGTTATGGAAATCTTTCTTACTCTTAATTTGTATCTCGTCTTTTTTATCTCCTGAATGGACTATACTTGCATCTTTATCAAACTTATCTGTGATAGCTTTGACCTCATCTACAGATATTTTTTTGCCTATTTTAATTTGTATTAATGTACCACCTTCAAAATCTATCCCTCTATTTAATCCATTTACTGTCATCATTATCATTCCAAATATAATTATTATTAAAGAAATAGAGAAAAATATCTTTCTATTTTTTACTATATTCACCTATAATCACCCCTTTTCTAGGCTCCATACAACTTAGTATTTTTTGCATTAGTCATATTTACTATAAGTTTTAACAAATGTTTAGTAATAAATACAGCAGTAATCATTGAAGCAATAATACCTAATACCAATGTTACTCCAAAGCCCTTTATAGAGCCACTTCCAAATCCATATAATACTACTCCTGCTATTAGAGTAGTTATATTCGAATCAAGTACTGATGATAATGCTCTCTTGAATCCAGCATCTATTGAAGATCTTATGGATTTTCCTACTCTCAATTCTTCCTTTATTCTTTCAAATATCAATACATTTGCATCTACAGCCATTCCTATAGAAAGTATAAGTCCTGCTATCCCTGGTAAAGTAAGTTTCACTCCAAGACCTTTCATTCCAAGTAAAACTAAAAGAATATATATAGTTAATGATATATCCGCAACTAATCCTGGTAGTTTATATATAATAAGCATAAATAAGAATATAATTATGATTGCAATAGCTGCAGCATTTATACTCTTATCTAGAGCTTCCAAGCCTAATGTAGGTCCAATTACTGAAGATTGTACTTCTTTCATTTCTACTGGCAAAGAACCAGCTCTAATTAGAGTAGCAAGTCTCCCAGCTTCTTCTATAGTAAAATCTCCCTGTATTACAGCTCTGCCATCTTCTATAACTGCATTAACTACAGGACTGGATATAACTTGATCATCTAATATTATACTAATTATTTTCTCCATATCATTAGTTTTTGGTGCTAACCTTCTTGTTGCCTCAGCAAATTTTTTACTTCCTTCCTTATCGAACTCTAAGGACACTACAGGTTGTTCCACACCATTGTCCATCTTTTGATACTGTGGTTCAGAACCTTTAACATTTTTTCCTGACAAAATTTCTTTACCTTCTGGATCAACAAACTTAAGTTGTGCTGTTTTTCCTATCATATTTATAGCCTCTTGTACGTCCTCTACTCCTGCTAGTTCTATTCTAATTCTATTATTACCTTCTATTACTATATTAGGTTCAGAAACTCCTAAACCATCAACTCTTTCACTAATTACAGCCTTTGATTGTTCCATTATCTTTTGAAGTTCTGGCCCCTGAATATCAGTCTGAGCTTCCAAGACTACATATACTCCACCAGCTAAATCCAAACCTAGGTCTATAGATTCTTTAACACTAGGTATCTTAGCTTTTCCAATTTCTATTCCATTAATAGCTGCATAGGTGCCAAAAAAGACTAAAGCAATTATTATGAAAAATATAATAGTGTTTTTTAGCCTCATTCCTCTTCCTCCCTCTAGTATCTGATACTATATAATTATATAGTTCTTGATTTTCACAGTCAAATAACTTATAAAAGCTAATTATTCCAAATTTGCTAAAATTGATATAGCACATTCAATTCTCTTCTTTTCCATTTCACAACCTATTTTATAAGGTTTTGTGATATCCTTATTAGCATTGAAGGCATTTGCATGACAACCACCACTACAATAAAATCTTGCCCAACAGTTTTTACATTCTTCTTTACTAAAAACATTGGCTTGTTTAAACTTTTGTCTTATATCTGAATTTTTAACTCCCTCATATACATCTCCTAATTTGAAATCTTCATTTCCAACAAATTGATGACAAGGATATAAATCTCCCTCAGGAGTTACAGCCATATATTCAGAACCAGCCCCACAACCTGTTGCTCTTTTAATTACACAAGGACCTTGATTTAAATTTATCATAAAATGAAAAAATGTAAAATCCTTGTCCACTTTTTTTATTTTTATATATTCCTTTGAAAATTTTTCATATTCTTTTAATATTTTATCTAAATCTTCTTCTTTTATAGCATATTCTTCCTTAGGATCTGTAACTACAGGTTCAATTGAAACTTTTTTAAACCCTAAATTATAAAATTCTAAAATATCTTGGGTAAAATCTAGGTTATTGCCTGTAAAAGTCCCCCTTACAAAATAATCTTTATCTCCTCTTTTACGGACCATATTAATGATTTTAGGAACAATAGTATCATAGCTACCCTGTCCATTGATAGTTTTTCTCATATTGTCATTAACTTCTTTTCGTCCATCAAGACTTAAAACTACATTGTCCATATTTTCATTAATAAATTCCATATTATCCTCATCTAGTAAAACTCCATTAGTAGTTATCGTAAACCTAAATCTTTTATTATAAATCTTTTCTAATTTTCTGCCATAGCTTACTAGTTCTTTAACTAATTCAAAATTCATCAAAGGTTCTCCACCAAAAAAGTCCACTTCTAGATTCCTTCTATTTCCTGAGGAATTCACAATAAATTCTAAAGCCTTTTTGCCTACTTCTAAAGGCATCATAAGTCTTTCACCTTTGAAATCTCCTTGAGATGCAAAACAATATTTACATCTTAAATTACAATCATGGGCTACATGTAGACACAATGCTTTAACTACATTCTGACTGTTATAAGTGAAATTATCTATATTTATTGCTTCAGAAAACAAAAGCCCCTCTTCTTTGATTTTATTTATCTCTTCATAAGCTTCTTCTATTTCTTTTTGAGAATATTCATTACTTAGTATAGATAATATTTCCTTTAAATCTTTACTTTCATAATAATCTAACACATCATAAGCTATCTTATCTACTAAATGAACTGCACCACTATTTATATCCAATACGATATATTTATTGTTAAAATAAAATTTGTGAATTTTTTTACTATATAACATGTGAAATCCTCCTACTAACTATTTACATAGAAAACTACAAATTAAAAAGTAGTGGATAAAACCACCACCTTTTTAAACATTACTATTTGTTCTCGCACTTTTGATTTCCTACAGTGCAAGATGTCTTACATGCTGATTGACAAGAAGTTTGGCATTCTCCACATCCGCCTTTAATTAAAGTATCTTTTAAATTTCTCTTTCCTAAAGTTTTAATGTGTTTCATACAAATAGGCCTCCTTATGATAACAATGATATCTTATAAATTATATCATAGAATAATATATATTTAAAGTTCTATTCTAAATTGATTCCAATCATTCCACCAATTATACCAGTAATTAATGAAATTATTAATTTAGAAATAAAATATATATTAAGTCCAAATTCTTTTAAAAATATTTTCTTTAATATTATAAGAATTAAAAAATACAATATTCCTATTATTGCTCCGTTTAACCAACCTTTTTCCCCTATCTTTAAAGTCAAGTATATTGCTCCTAGAGCAATACTGACTATAATAATTATTGTAGATAAAATTGGAATACTGCTCTCTTTCAATGATGTATAAGTTAAAAGCAAAGATACTATTGTAAGCATTATAATAGTAATAATATATGAAATTGCAATTCCCTTTAAAATATGTAAAGCATAATCAGTTTTTTTTATATCCACAAAACTCACCTCCTATATTCCTTAATCCATACTTATTTTATAGGAGTAAGTTTTATTACTTTAAACATTAAAAAACTTCCTTTTAAAAGGAAGTTTTTTATATTATTTTTCATCTTTATTCTTTTCTTCTTTCTTTGGAGGCTTACTATTTGTTACACTACCTATAGCCCATTTAGAAATATCAAATTTCACTTTATCTGAACCTACTTCAATTGTTACAATATCTTCCTTAACCTTCACTACCTTTCCATAAATTCCTCCAATGGTTATTATTTTATCTCCTACTCTAAGAGCCTCTCTCATTTCTTGAACTTTCTTTTCTCTTTTTTGCTGAGGTCTTATTGCTAAGAAATAAAAAATCGCAAGAAACGCAATTGGTACTATTAATCCTTGAATATTTGCTGGCAATTTCATCCCTCCTTCACTTTATTTTTATTCAACAAAACTTTTCTAACTCCTTCTTAATTTTAATTAATATATCCAAATTTTTTATAAAACTCTTCCCTATATTCTAAAAGTCTATCTTCTTTAATAGCTTTCCTTACATTTTCCATCAACTTAATAAGAAAATAAAGATTATGAATAGTAGCAAGTCTTGGACCTAATATTTCATTTACATTAAAAAGATGTCTTATATATGCTCTTGAATAGTTTTTACATGTATAACAATCACATTCAGGATCTAATGGTCCAAAATCATTTGAATACTTGGCATTTCTTATAACTAATTTTCCATGACTGGTAAAAGCTGTCCCATTTCTGGCAATTCTCGTAGGCAATACACAATCTGCCATATCTATACCACGAATTGCAGATTCAAATAAATAATCTGGTGTTCCAACTCCCATCAAATATCTAGGTTTGTCTTTAGGAAGCATAGGAGTAGTAAAGTCTAACATTTCACACATCAAATCTAATGGTTCTCCTACACTTAAGCCGCCTATAGCATATCCTGGGAAATTTAAGTCTGTTATGGCTTTTACACTTTCTTCTCTTAAATCTTTATACATACCACCTTGTACTATTCCAAAAATTCCTTGCCTATCCCAATCTTTATGATATTCTTTACATCTCTTTGCCCATCTACTAGTTCTTTCCATTGAGTTTTTTATATATTCCCAACTACTAGGATAAGGAGCACATTCATCAAAAGCCATCATAATATCTGAACCTAATGAATTTTGTATCTCAATAGATTTTTCTGGAGTTATCATGTGTTTTGAGCCGTCAATATGGGATCTAAACTCTACTCCTTCTTCTGTTATCTTCCTTAGTTTTCCTAAGCTAAAAACTTGAAAACCTCCACTATCTGTAAGTATAGGCTTATTCCAATTCATAAATTTATGGAGTCCACCTGCTTCTTCAATAAGTTTATGCCCTGGTTTCAAATATAAATGATAGGTATTTCCTAATATTATTTGAGCTCCTAATTTTTCAACCTCTTCTGGTGTCATAGTCTTTACAGTAGCCTTAGTTCCTACGGGCATAAATATTGGCGTTTCTATGACTCCATGAGGAGTATATAATTTCCCTAACCTAGCATTACATTCACTAGATTCTTTAATAATTTCAAACTTTATTGCCATATGATTCCTCCTCAATTAATTAACATAGCATCCCCAAAACTAAAAAATCTATACTTCTCTTTAACTGCCATATTATAGGCATTAAGAATTATTTCCCTATCCGCTAAGGCACTGACAAGCATTATCAAAGTGGATTCTGGAAGATGAAAATTAGTTATTAACGAATCAACTAATTTAAATCTATAACCTGGATAAATAAAAATATCTGTCCACCCTTTTCCTTCTACAATTTTTCCTTCACTATTAGCTATACTTTCTAAAGTTCTTGTAGAAGTAGTACCCACTGCTACAATTCTTCCACCATTTTCTTTAGTTCTATTTATTATATTAGCAGCTTCTTTTGATACCTCAAAATACTCTTCATGCATATGATGCTCCTCTATATTTTCAACCTTTACAGGCCTGAAAGTTCCAAGACCTACATGAAGAGTTATATATGCAATATTTACTCCCTTATTTTCAATTTCTTTTAAAAGTTCCTTAGTAAAATGCAAACCAGCAGTAGGTGCAGCAGCTGAGCCCTTATTTTTTGAATAAACTGTTTGATATCTTTCCTTGTCTTCAAGTTTTTCTTGAATATATGGGGGCAATGGCATTTCACCTAGTTCATCTAGTATTTCCTCAAAGATGCCTTCATATTTCAAATCTATAATTCTAGTTCCATCTTTTTCAATACTTAATACATCACCTTTAAGCTGTCCATCTCCAAATACTATTTTATGTCCTGGCCTTGCTTTTTTGCCTGGCCTCACTAAAGTTTCCCATTTATTATTTTCTATCCTTTTAAGAAGTAAAAACTCAATACTTTCTTTTTTTCCTTCTCTACTTCCATACAGCCTTGCTGGAATAACTCTTGTATCATTTAATACCAAGCAATCACCAGTATTTAAATACTTTATTATATCTTTAAAATATCTATTTTTAGTTTCCCCAGTCTTTTTATCTAAAACCATTAATCTAGAATCTTCTCTATTTTTAAGAGGATGTTGAGCTATTAATTCCTCTGGTAGTTCATAATAAAAGTCTTCCTTTTTCATTCCATCATTCCTTACTATTTATTTTACGATTACCTTTTAAACAAATTTAAAATTATGGTAAGAATCAAGCTTATAATTAAACTTGAAACTATAGGAAAGAAAAAAGTAAAATTACCTCTCTTAATAAATATATCTCCTGGCAATTTTCCTAATCCTATTTTTCCACCTAATATTATAATAACTCCAAATATTAGAAGTATTATTCCCATTAATATTAAAATTTTTCCCATATGCTCCATATCTTCACCTCTTATACATCCTTGTATGGGATATTAAAATGTTCATAGGCTTTTGTAGTTACCACTCTTCCCCTAGGTGTTCTATTTATAAATCCTATTTGTAATAAATAAGGTTCATATACATCTTCAATGGTAGTTCTTTCTTCTCCTGTAGCTGCTGAAACTGTATCCAATCCTACAGGTCCTCCATCAAAATTTTCTATCATAGTTAAAATAAGCTTTCTATCCACGCTATCCAACCCTAGTCTATCTATTTCTAAAAGCTCTAAAGCATTATTTGCTACATCCAAAATTATAACTCCATCTGCTAATACCTGTGCATAATCTCTAACTCTCTTTAAAAGCCGATTTGCAATTCTTGGAGTTCCACGAGATCTTTTAGCTATTTCTAATGCACCTTCATCTGCAATATCTATATTTAAAATATTTGAAGATCTTTTTACAATCCTTTTAAGGCTTTCTTCATCATATAAATCTAAATTTAATATTACTCCAAATCTATCTCTTAAAGGGGATGTTAAAAGACCAGCTCGTGTAGTAGCACCTATAAGTGTGAATTTAGAAAGATCTAGTCGCACAGATCTAGCACTAGGTCCTTTGCCTATGATAAGGTCTAGTGCAAAATCTTCCATAGCAGGATAAAGTACTTCTTCTACACTTCTATTTAATCTATGGATTTCATCTATAAACAATACATCATTCTCCTCTAGATTAGTCAAAATACTAGCTAAATCCCCAGGTCTTTCAATAGCTGGTCCAGACGTTACTTTTATATTTACATCCATTTCATTAGCAATAATATTAGCTAATGTAGTTTTCCCTAAACCTGGAGGACCATACAATAGAACATGATCTAGACATTCTTCTCTCTCTTTTGCAGCTTTTATAAAAATATTTAATTTTTCTTTTACCTTATCTTGACCAATATATTCATTAATAAACCTTGGTCTTAGACTCGTATCATTTTCTATATCTTCTCTTCTTAGGTCTCTTGATACAACTCTGTTATCATCTTCAATCATGACTATCCATACCCCTTCTTATTTTTTAAACATGTTTTTAAGTACCAGCTTTATAATCTCTTCTGTAGTTAAACCACTAATATCTATTCTGTCCAATGCCTTATCTATCTCACCCTTTGTATATTCTAAACTCATAAGTGCATCAATAGCTTCCTTTACATTGCCATTCTCTTCAACAATATTTAAACTATCTTCAATATCTATATTTTGGTCTATTCTATCTTTTAACTCTAAAACTATACGACCTGCAGTTTTTTTACCTATTCCTGGAGCCTTACATAAAAGTTTAGTATCATTGTTCATTATAGCAACCTTAATATCATTAGGCTTTAAAACTGATAATATACCCATTGCTATTTTAGGACCTATTTTAGAGACTAATAGAAGCAATTGAAACATATCTAGTTCTTCTCTTGTTCCAAATCCATAGAGAAATATTCCATCATCCCTTAAATTAAAATATGTATACATCTTAACATTTTCCCTCTCACTTATATGAGATAAAGAATTTTTAGAAGCATATATTTTATAGCCTATACCATTATTCTCTAGAACTAAATAATCTTCCTGTATATTCACAACATCCCCTATAATATATTCATACATAAAAACACCTCATTATTCCATTTTAAACATTTCTTTAAATTTTAAAGAACTTCCATGGCACAATGCTATCGCTAAAGCATCTGCAGCATCATCTGGTTTAGGTATCTTTTTTAAGTTTAAAAGCATTTTTACCATTTCTTGAACTTGTCTTTTATCTGCTCTACCATACCCTACCACACCCTGTTTAACTTGTAAAGGTGTATATTCATATATTTCTAGTCCTTTATGAACTGCAGCAAGTATTTCTACTCCTCTAGCTTGTCCAACTTTTATGGCTGTTTTTACATTCTTATTAAAAAACAATTCTTCTATTGCTAAATCTACTGGATTATATTTATCTATTATAGACAACATTTCTCTATATATTATATCTATCCTTTCTGGAGAAGGGGTATTAGCATCAGTTGTTATAGCACCATAGTCCAATGCCTTAAATCTATTACCTTTACATTCTACAATTCCATATCCTACAATGGCTATACCTGGATCTATTCCTAATATAATCATAAATATCCCCTTTCAAAAGTTCTACTATTTATTTTAACATATTTATTTTAAAATATTAAATTAACTCTAAAAAAGATAATAAAAGAGGGACGTAACCCTCTTAATTATCAAATATTAACTAATAAAATTCTCTAATACATCTGAAAGTTCCTCTTCATTGTCTACAACTATTCCATCCTTTAATTTTTGTTGATCTACCTCTTTAAGTAAAGACAATGGATAATCTTTAAATATTTTATCTAAGATTTTTTCTCCGTTCTCGTTAACTTTAAATATAGCAATTTTTCCTTCAGATTCACCTACTATATAATGATTTGGACAAAGATGATTTCTTTCTTCTTTCAAAACAATTTTCTGAGAAGAAAATGCAATTATTTTTGTATTAGGATAATTTTCTTTTATATATTCTCTAAAATCTTTTTCATCTTTATTTACTATTTCTTCATTTGCTTTAGATGTATCTACAATAGTATGGCCACATTCAGAATAGTCTATCTCCTTTTCAATAAAGGTATTAGGAGAAATTACATTTTCTTCTCTGACTATTTCTAAATCATTTGTCTTATCAATAGAATTTTTGGCACTATTAGGTTTATTATTTATCTTTTTATTAATAAAATAATATCCATAGACAAAACTCAATAAAAAAATTGTTACACAAAGTACAGATATGAGAAAAGCACTAAATTTTTTCATAAAATATCCCTCCAGTACTATCTAGAGGGATATTTTTCCCATTTTACATTTTTTTATACATAAATATTTCCAAATTATCTTTCTACACTGGCTATTTTAAAACCTGCTTTATTGATTTTATCAATCAAAGCATCCACATCTCCTGAATCAACTCTGATTACAACCTTATAAACATCTAATACCTTTGCATCCATTACAGCTATATTGGCTATATTAACATCTTCTTTTCTTATTATTTCAGTTAATTTAGCAAGCTGACCAGGTATATCAAATAAATTTACCAATATTCTTGTTCCTTTACCAAGCCCGAAAATTTCTGAAAAAGCATCAAAAATAGCTACATGGGTTAAAATTCCTGTAAATTCTCCAATTCCATTAAAAACTGGTAAAAATGGAGTTCTGACTTCTTTCAATAAATATGATGCATTTTCTATTAGTTCTGTTTCTAAAATAGATTTATATACTTCAGTATACAAATCTGATACTTTAACCTCACTTAAAAAATCATCTTTTCCTATATAATCTAATTCAAAATAATATCTAAAAATTGCTTCTTTCATTAAAATACCCCTAAATTCCTTACCTTCAAATACAGGTAAGGATAAAAAATCCCCTTTATTTATCTTTTCTAATGCATTACCTATGCTTTCATCAACATAAACAACCGTTAATTTATTCTTTGGCAACATATGATTTTTTACATACACAATAATCCCCCCTAATAATAATTAAATCTATTCTATAATAATTTAAAAATACCTACTAAGTATAATTTTTATTATATAGAGTATCTCTTTATAACCTTATCATTTACTCCAAACCAACTTGCATCTTTATATATTTTGAAGATACTCTTGAATAAATCTTTAATTATAGCCTCATAAATTCTATCTAAATCTTCCTCAGAAAATTTAAAGCCTTCTTCTTTTATAGTAGAACTTGAACTAAAATCCATCTTCAATTGTCTATCTATGTATTCATTTAAATTTTTTATTTTATACTTTATAATTTCATCACAAAATGAATTCACCAGATTTTCTATATATTTATTTTCTTTCTCTATTTCTTCTATTTCTAGTTCAAACTCCTCTTTCAAAAGCCTTAAATCATCATGTGAAAAATCATAATGAAATAATAACCTTTTTTCATATATCTCCTCTACAGTACAATATTCAAGTGTCTTCTCCTCTAATATATTTACCCATTTATTGTTGTAATAACCATATTTATATCCTTCTAAATAAATACAAAGTTCTAACCTATCCACATCTTCATGTATTAAATAGCTAATTTTATTAGCAACTAAATCTTTATCATCTCTATACCTTAATAAATTTTTTACACGTTTCTTTACATTTTTTATGCACATGTATTTAGGGCAGATATTGGTTATATCTTCTTCTAAATCATACAAGTTAAGGAGGATATGTATACAATCTATATCATTATTAAATAAAAAATTGTATTTTAATCCTTTATACATTTGCCACAAATTCACCGTTGCTGTAGCCATTAAAACATCCCTCCCCTAGCAATTATTACCAAAGAAATGGAGGTTTAAACCTAAGACAATAAAATAAATGCCCTCTAAATAAAGGCACATATTATTATACTACATAATTTTTAATAGTGGTAAAAAATATATACTTTTTTGCTTTTTATATAAATGTTTTGTAAAAAACACTATTTATATATTTATTAAATAAAAAGGTAACTATTTTTCAAGAATTACATAAATATATAGTAAATAACTAAATGGAGGTGTATTCATGAATAGAAGACCTATTCAAGATATTGATATAATTGAAGAATTAGAAGAAAAACATGAACAATCTAGTATAGGATTCTTTGGTGGTTTCCATTTTATATTTATAATATTTATTTTCTTCTTCTTATTTGGAGGATGGGGTTTTATATTAGGTGAGAAGAAATAGGAATATCATATGATATTCCTATTTCTTCTCAGTAAGAATTTTTAGTATTTCATTATAACTTAAGTTTTTTTCCAAATTATAATTTCCCGTTCTTAATTTCTTATCTACTTTTATCTGTTTTGCCATTTGAATAAAATCTTCTTTATTTGCTATCAAACCCTTTTTAAATAAATTATCAGCAACAGAACTCAATGTATCATCATCTTTAATTTGAAAAAAAATCTTTTCTTTTTGTTTTACCTCTTCTTTATTCTTTTTGTCGTTTTTTTCATTAGTTTCTATTTTATCTTTAACTGAAATCATACCTAACTGTTTTGCTTTTTCTATTATTTCTTCATCATTATAATCTATATACTTGATTTTAGGATTCAATATAAATATAAAACTAGTTAAAATAATACCTATGCCAATTCCTAAAGACATATAAAAAATATTTGTTTTATTCTTCAAAATATCTCCTCCATTAATAACTTTATTATATTCTATAATAGCTCATTATTAAAGTAAAAAAATGTTTTTCTCCTTGCATTCTTCTATTATTTCATCAGTCCATACTGAAGCTTGAACTTCACCAATATGCTGTTTTTCTAAAAAATACATACAAATTCTTGATTGACCAATTCCTCCTCCAACTGTACTTGGTAGTTTATTTTTAATTAATTGTCTATGATATTCAAAATCTAATCTTTCTTCACAATTTGTGAGCTTCAATTGCTTTAATAACGATTCTTTATCTACTCTTATTCCCATACTAGACAATTCCATTACTTCATTTAATACTGGATTCCAAAATAAAATATCGCCATTTAACTCCCAATCATCATAATCTGGTGCTCTTCCATCATGTGGTTTCCCAGAGTCTAATACTTTTCCTATTTTCATCAAAAAAACTGATTTTTTTTCTTTACATATTAAATATTCTCTTTCCTCAGGATTTTTTTTAGGATATAGATTTTCTAATTCCTGAGTAGTTATAAAAGTAATCCTTTCAGGCAATTTGTTAGATAAAAAGGGATAACATGAATTTATATATCTTTCTGTCTTTACAAAGACATCATATATATCATCTACAATACTTTTCAAATGTCTTTCGGTCCTTTCTTCTTTCAATATTACCTTCTCCCAATCCCATTGATCTACATATAAAGAATGGGTCTTGTCTAAAACTTCATTTGGTCTTATAGCATCCATATCTGTATATAGACCTTCTCCACTTTTAAATCCATATCTTCTTAATGCAAATCTCTTCCATTTAGCTAAGGATTGAACTATTTCTAATTCTTCATTGTATTTCCTCATTGTAAAAGACACAGGTTTTTCAATACCATTTAAATTATCATTTAGTCCTGTTTTAGGTTTTACAAACAATGGTGCCGATACCCTAGTGAGATTTAATCTTTCTGAAAGGTTCTCTTCGAAAAAATCTTTTAATTTTTTTATAGCTATTTGGGTTTCTCTTATATCTAAATATTTCATAAAATTTACCTCCCTTAAAATCATATATTTCAATATCAAAAAACAAAAAACCTTCCATCCAAAGGACGAAAGGTTACTTCCGTGGTACCACCTTAATTTACAGCACTCTAATATCAGCACAGAATAATCATTCGATACTGTTTGATTTTTAACGGATCAAAACCGTCTAAGCCTACTTTTAAAAATTTCGGTTAGAAACTCAGAGATGTTCTTCAACTATAGACCTGTATTGGATTTCCACCTTCACCAACTCTCTATAACTAATCTTATAGTCTACTCTTCTCTTCATAGCAATAAGATGTTCGATTTACTTAAGTATTCTATTAAACAAACAAAGTTTTGTCAATAGCAATTAAAATTAATTTATTCCTTTAAATCATTAAATAATTCTTCAATGGACTTTCTTCTTTTTTCTGTTTCCTCTTTTAAAATAATAAATTTATTTTCTTTAAACTTCACTATGTCTCCTTCCTTAATTTCTTCAGGAAATTTTTCTTTTTTAATACTCTGTATTTCTCCATTTATTTCTAATATTACATAGTTTCCTTCAATTCTGTCTACAATTCCCTTCACTTTATCTCCCCCTATTTTATACATTTTTCATGAAGTTTATACCCTTTACTTTCCGCCTCCTCCTTAGATTTAAACTTCATCTGATTTTCCTCCTTAGGTAATGAATTACAATCTGGTGAATGATATATTTTAGTATTTTTATTTCCTATATAATTTTCTTCAACTTTTTCATCATTTTTTTCTTGTATAGAATTACCTAAATTATTTCTATCTAATACTTCAATATCTTTTCCATTAGATTTAATAATTATATTTCCTAGTTCATCAGTTCTAAGTACTTTTATTCCATTCTTATTAAGTAACTCCATAGTTTCCTTATGTGGATGTCCATGTTTATTATCCTTAGCTAAACTAATAACCCCATAAGCTGGTCCTACTTTTCTTAAAAATTCTTCTGTAGTAGAAGTACTACTTCCATGATGTCCAACTTTTAAAACATTTGCAGTTAAATCGTAACCTTTTTCTACCATTTCTTTTTCTGAAATCTTTTCAGCATCTCCTGTAAATAGAAATGAATTATCTTTAAAAGTTATTTTTGAAACTATTGAATAATCATTAGTATTATCATACTTGTCCCCATTTGGGGCTAGTACCTGATATTTCAAATCATTATTATCTATTATAAATTCTCCAGCACTAGGAATATTAACCTTCAAGTCTTTAGATTTAATTTCACTTAATAATCTTTTAAATATAGTGGTATTAGCTGTTTTATCTGGCATATATATTTTTCCTATTTCAAAATTTTTGATTACTTCAGGCAATCCCCCAATATGATCTTCATGTGGATGGGTTGCAATTATATAATCTATTTTTTCTACTTTCATTTCCTTTAAATAATTTACAATTATATCACTACTAACTTTAGGTCCTGCATCTATTAAAGATGTTTCACCATTTGGAAATTGTATAAATATACTATCACCTTGTCCTATATCTACAAAATGTACTATCAAATCCTCATTATTATATTGGAAACTTTCCTCAGGGTTGATTTCACAGCCAGTTAAAAATAATATTAAGATAAGCATTAGCAATAATACAACATTTAAATTCTTAAATTTCTGCATATATATTTCTCCTTCCATTGTTTTTTCAATTAATATCTATTCTAAACTAAATATAAAATACAATCAATATTATAGAATATAAAAAGCATTTCTATTAGCTAATAGAAATGCTTTTTATATTCTTCACTAAGCATGGATTTTAAATTTAAGTTATAAAACTTTCCTCCTTTTTTAGTGCCATGACGCAATGTTCCCTCATCTACAAAACCTAGACTCTTATATAAATTTGAAGCCCTTTTATTTTCTTCAAAAGTATCTAATGTAACCCGTTCCATCTTTAAATCTTCAAAACAGTATCTAAGCAATATTTCCATTGCCTCTTTTCCGCAGCCTTTTCCTAAATATTCTTCTTCTCCAATATATATCCTAGTTATATCCAATGACTTTAAGTTGTTATCTAATCTACTTATATATATTCTTCCTATAGGCTTAGCATTTTCTCTATATATTATAGTAAATTGAAGTTTAGTTTCATCATTTTCATACTCTATAAATTCTCTTACTATTTCCTCATAATTTCTAGTATCTTCAATTGTTAAAAACTCTTTTACATGTTCTTTATTTTCCCACCTATTAAATTCCTTACAATCAACAAATTTTGAACTTTGAATTATTAAATTATCTGATTTTAAATTTAATTTCTTATACATGCTAAGCCTCCTAATATTTTATTATTTTCTATTATCTTTTTTTCCAGTGTAAATAACGTCTGTGTACACCTTTTATAGCTACTATTATAGCTTTCTGCGAATATCCAAAGAATCTATTTTCTACCTTCTCCACTAACCCCTCCACACCATCTTCTTCAATATTGTGTCCTACTATTAAATAATGTAAAAATTCCTTGCATAAATCAGAAAGTAAAGTAACCATTACATCTTCTATTATACCAGTTTTTGTGTTAATTAGAAAGCCTACTCCCACCACTCTATGAATATATGTTGCAGACATGTCTTCTGGAAGTTTTGCATAAGAAACAAAATAAACATGTTCTTCACTAAAATCTTGTAGTTGACCCACAATCACCCCTCCTTTATTTACATATATAGAATATTCCACATATGATAAGTATTTCCTCCATAAAAAAGAAAAGTTATATAAAATTTTATATAACTTTTCCTTTGAATTTTATAATCCTAATATTTTTCTAGCTTCATCTGGAGTTGCTATTTCCCTTCCTATTTCTTTTGCTAATCTTACTATCCTCTCTACTAACATAGCATTAGTTCCTATAGTACCTTTGTCGTATAATATAGTATCTTCTAATCCTGTTCTTGTATGTCCACCCATCAACATAGACATGGTAAGCATAGGTACTTGACTTGGTCCAATACCAGACACAGTAAATGTAGAACCTTTAGGAAGAGATTCTACCATGTGAAGTAAATTTTTAGGAGTTCCTTTTATTGAACCTTTTACATGCATAACCAGATTAAAATGCAGTGGTTCTTTAAGCACTCCCTCTTTAACTAACAGTTTTGCATTATCAATCATTCCTAAATCAAAAGCTTCCAATTCTGGCTTAATATTATTTGTATACATTTTATCTGCTAGTTCCTTTATAAGATCAAAAGAGTTGGCATTAACCTTAGTAGCAAAATTTGATGAACCTGTAGTTAAACTAGCCATTTCTGTATTTAAATCTAACATTTGTCCTCTCCATTCTGCCGTATTGCCTCCTCCCCTAGCTCCTGTAGATAACTGTGTAATTATATCTGAATTTTTTTCTTCTAATTTATCCAATATTTCTTTATATATTTCCCTATCACAAGTAGGTTCCCCTTTTTCATCTCTTACGTGAATATGTGCAATAGCTGCACCTAATTTTCTACATTTAATAATGTCTTCAACAATTTCATCAGTTGTTACTGGAATATTTGGGTTCATTTTCTTAGTTGGAACATTGCCTGTAGGAGCAATAGTAATTATTAACTTCTCTTTTCTAGCCATTCTTATCTCCTCCTATAAAACATTTTTTGCACCTAGAACTTCTTTTGAAGTATTTTCAATTGCATTTTCTAGTTTTTCGTAAAATTCTTCTATTTCTTCTCTATTAATATTTATGGGTGGTGCAAATAGCGTATGATCTCCTTTTATTCCATCTACTGAACCTCCGCCTGGATATGGAACTATTCCTTCATTTAAACAATGTTTTGTAAATATTCCTTTAACATTTTTATCTGTATCAAAAGGTTTTTTAGTTTCTTGATCTTTTACAAACTCAATTCCAATCATCAGACCTTTTCCTCTTATCTCTCCAACTATTGGATATTTATACAACTCTTCCATTTGTTCAAATAAATATTCACCTTGTACTCTTGCATTCTCAATATATCCTTCTCTTTCTATAATCTTCATAACAGTTTGAGATATTGATGCAGATAATGGATTTCCTCCATAGGTATGACCATGAATAAATTGTCCACTACCTTTAACCATAATAGTTTCAAATATTTCATTATTAGTTACTGCTGCTCCTATAGGGGTATATCCACTACTCATTCCTTTAGCCATAGTTATAATATCTGGAACTACATCATAATGATCTATACCAAAATTCTTACCTGTTCTTCCACAGCCAGCCATTACTTCATCTAATATCATTATTACATCATATTTGTTACATATTTCTCTTATAACTTTAAAATATTCTTTCGGTGGATTCACTCCTGGAGCTGCTGAACCTATAACTGGCTCTGCTATAAAAGCTGCAATACTTTCTGGTCCCCATCTTAAAATAGTTTCCTCTAGCTCATAAGCACATTGAAGATTGCACTCTGGATAGGAACTTTCATATGGACATCTATAACAATAAGCCTGATGTATCTTAGGAAAATTAATTAATAATGGATCATAAATTCTTCTTCTTCCTGTAGAACCAGTCATTGAAAGAGAACCCATAGTATTTCCATGGAAAGAATTCCATCTTGATATAACTTTCCATTTAGATGTACCTTTTCCATCCCTTTCTACAAAATACTGCCTCGACAGTTTAATAGCTGTTTCAGTAGCTTCTGAACCTCCTGATACAAAATATACATGGTTTAAATCTCCTGGAGTCCAATTAGCTACTGTTTCTGCACAATCTTCTATGGCATCATTAGTAAATCTTGATAAATGGGTAAATGCAATTTTCTTTATTTGTTCAGCTGTTGCTTCTGCTACTTCTTCATTTCCATGTCCTATATTAGCCACTGCAGAACCTGAGCAAGCATCCATATACTTTTTTCCATCCTCTCCATATAAATATACTCCCTTGCCATAGACAATTTTTGGATAATACCAATTTTGGTTCCTATAAAATACATTATTTTCTGGTGCTTTGTTTAAACTCATTAAATTCTCCCCTTTTTATTTTTTAAATTAAAATTTATCATTACTCTTAAGAAAACCATTTCCTATTCATTAGAAACTTTTATTCTTTCATTATCTGCAAACATTCCACCATGATTAAATATTTTTCTATCTAAATCACCTTCTAAAGAAGATACTACAGTACCTATTGCTAAATCACCTAATGTATTAGTAGATGTATGAATCTGATCCACTATTCTATACACTCCAGCAATCAATGCTAGCCCATCTAGAGGTATTCCTAAATCCGTAAGCAATGCAATAGATATAATGAGCCCAGTCTGGGGTGCTGCTGCACATCCTATTGAAAGAAGGGTAGCAGTAAGAACTAATGATATTTGTTGACCTAAAGTGATTGGAATACCATATAATTGAGCTGCAAACATAACTACAACTCCAAAGTATATTCCAGTCCCATTCATATTAGCTGTAGCTCCAAGAGGTAATATAAAACTTGCCGATTCTCTCGGCATTCCTAATTCTTCAGTACCTACTCTCATAGTCTCAGGAAGAGCAGCTGTACTACTACATGTACTAAAAGCAATAGCACAGGGTTGGAATGCTTTTTTGTAGAACTTTAATGGATTTACCTTTCCTACAAAATATAGTATTAAAGAATAGACTATAGCAATATTAAGAATATTCGCCAAATAATCTGCTAATATAAACTTAAATACAGGTCCAAATATTTTCATTCCAAAAGTTGCAATAGATTTTGACATTAAACCAAATACTCCTATAGGAGTAAATCTAATGACTATATCTGTAATTTTATACATCATTTCTGATAAGTTATCAACTAAGTTTATAATTAGTTTAGCTCTTTCTCCCATAGCAAGTAAAGCAGTCCCACAAAACATACTAAATACTATAATTTGCAACATTTCTTCTTCTACAAAAGATTCAAATACATTAGATGGAATTAATGTTAATATAGAATCATAAACTGTTGGAAGTTCTTTCATTTCAACAGAATTTTCTGATATTTCTCCTATTTGTACACCTTCACCAGGTTTAAATATTTGTGCCACTACAATACCTATTGAAATAGCTATAAAGCCTGTTATTAAGAAAAATACAAGTGTCTTTATTCCAATACTTCTTAATTTTTTAATTTCTGTTAAATTTGCAACTCCACTAATTATAGAGAAAAATACAAGTGGAACAATTACCATTCTAATAAGTCTCAAAAATAAATCCCCTAGAAGCTGTAACCACGGCGTAATGGTTATAGTAAGCTTATGACTTTCTCCTAATTTACTTAAAATAGCCCCAAAAAAGATTCCAAGGAATAGCCCGATAAAAATTTTATGAAATAATTTTAATTTTTTTTTCTTTTTTTGCTTTACCATTTTATCCCCCCTGATTTTTTAAACTTAAAAATAGTAAAACATTGCCTCCTTTCTATTAAATTTTCAAATATAAAAAAACCAAGCACTAATGGTCCTAAAAAACCATTAGTACTGGGTTTTATTCGCTACAACAAACTGGATTTAATACCCTTTTGCCACAAATAAAGCAGTACTTAAAAATTTATATAAAATTATGAATTTTTTGTTATATATTACTTTCTATATTATAATTAAAAATCCTCCTTTTTTTATAAAAATTTTTTAAATCAGTTATTATATAAAAAACCTTCTCAGTTAAAACTGAGAAGGTACTAAAATTCAAATGCAAATTCTCTTTTCATAGCTTCATTATATACATTTATAGTGTCTATTATGAAATAAGAAATTTTAAGATTTAAAGAAAGAGAAAAATCAAGATCATTTTCAAATCCCTTTTTTATAGAATATTCTTCAATAACATTTTCAATATAAATTTTAACTAATTTCTTTAAATTTATTTTTTTATCTTGAAAAATATCTATATCATTTATATTTATAACATTTTCCTTAAAATCATGTTTTGTAACATAATCATTTAATTTTGACTCATAAGATAAATGTTTAAACATATTTTTTGTGAAAGTCCACCGTTCAGCATGGGGTAAGCATAGAAAATCACTTAAAAAATGTGATATAATGCCTATTTTTTTACTAATATATTTTTTAGATATAATTTCTATTCCACTTTCTAAATCCATATATCTACCTAAGAAGATTAATTTTGTTATTTCGTTTACAACAAAGTCTAAACTTTCATCTTTATAATGTCTTTGAAGTTTTAGTTGTGGCAATATATCAGGTGCTACTGACCCCCATAGGAGTTTTTTCTTATCTAAATCTATATTATAAGTTTCACGAATGTTATCATAAATATTACTAGCTATTAATTTATGAGTATCTCCAAAAATTTGAAACACTCCCCTTATTTAAATTTTATAATAATACATATGCATAATATAATATTTCACCTTAAAAGTCAATATAAATAAAAACCATACAAAAACAAATACAAATATTAATTAAATTTTTGATTTAACTTTTCTTCATATACTTTATAATCTTTATCATTAAATAATACAAAATTCACTTCCAATATGTGTCCTTCTTTTTTAATAAACTCTATTACTGACTTTATAGCAATATCTGAAGCTTCATATATAGGATAACCATATGCACCTGTTGATATAGATGGAAAAGCAATAGTTTTTAAATTATATTCTTTAGCTAATTTTAACGAACTATAATAGGCATTGTATAAAAGTTCAGCTTCTCTATTTTCACCACCTCTATATATAGGTCCTACCGTATGTATAACATATTTGCTAGGTAATTTGCCTGCAACAGTTATTCTAGCTTCCCCTGTAGGACAACCGCCTATTTTTTTACACTGCTCAAGAATCTCAGGTCCACCAGCTTTATGTATAGCTCCATCTACCCCTCCTCCCCCAAGTAAAGTATTATTTGCTGCATTAACTATAGCATCATTTTTAATCTTAGTTATATCACCCTTTATTAGGTTTATGGTAGTTTCATTAATTTTATACATAAATAACTACATCCTTTCTAAAGTTTTATTAAAAACTATTATTATATTTATTCTTTATATACATTATATGATTTTTAAAATAAAAATAAAGACTACAAACATAGTCTTTAAAAGAGAAATTAGACATATATTAATGATAATGTCAGCTCTATAAAAATATATATTAAATTATTTTATCTTTTTTAACATATAATATGGTATATATCCTGGTTCATAATCTATTTTCCATTCCCCACTAATTTTTTTAAGTCTTATTTGTCCTTCTTTTTCTAAAATATCTTCCTTATCATCGTTATAAAATTTAAAATCTGCTGTATAATGTAAAGTTATTTCATCTTCTAGTTCTTCAATATTTTTAGGTTTTTCTATTTTATATTCAATATTGCCAACTTTAATATTTCTTTTAGCTGATTTAGCTATATCTACTGTTCCTCCACTTGCTCTTTTTTGCTTTAACTTATTAAAAAATTCTTCTGTAGTATATTTTTTTATACTTTCAACTAAATCTATTTCTTTTTTGTATGCCTTATTACTATCATCTAAAATTTTATAATCCTCTATGGTATAGTAACTATTAAAATAATCTTCTATAGTTTTGCATATTTTATCTATTTCTTCTTCATTTGAATTGTTATTTTTGCATCCAACTAAAATTGCTGATAATAAAATACACAATATTAAAATATAGCTAACCTTTTTCAGAATAGATATCCTCCTCTCTATAAATTAAATCTATATTACTGAAATTATTAATTTCCATTATATCATATTTATTCTAAATTGTTTGTATATTTTGAATTATTGTTTTTCATATATTGAAAACTTCTAATGTAATAAACATATTGTTTTATTTAACCTTAAAATAGTATACAATAAAATCAATATCTAATTTGGAGGGATCACTTTTGAAATACAATAACATATATGAAGGAATCTTTTTAGAGCGTCCTAATAGGTTTATTGCTAATGTTCTTATTGATGGCAAAAAAGAAAAAGTTCATGTGAAAAACACTGGTAGATGTAAAGAAATTCTAATAAAAGGTACAAAAGTTTATTTAGAAAAATCAAATAATCCAAATAGAAAAACTAAATACTCTCTTATCTCTGCCTATAAAGGGAATCAACTTATAAATATAGATTCACAAGTTCCAAATAAAGTAGTTTTTGATGCTGTTCAATCAAATAAAATAGAGGGATTAAATAATATAAAAGTGCTTAAAAGAGAAGTTACCTTTGGGAATTCTCGTTTTGATTTATATTTTGAAAAAGATAATGAAAAAGGATTTATAGAAGTAAAAGGTGTGACACTAGAGGATAATGGATTGTCTTTATTTCCAGATGCCCCTACTGAAAGGGGTACTAAACATATAAAAGAAATGATAAAAGCAGTAGAATTTGGACTTAGTGGATATATATTTTTCTTAATTCAAATGGAAAATATAAAATATTTCACTCCTAATATTTCTATGGATGAAAAATTTTCAAATGCACTGATAGAAGCAAATAAAAGAGGAGTAAATATATTAGCCTATAACTCTACGGTAAAGAAAGATTTTATAAAAATAAATGAAAAAATAGAGGTACTAATATAGCACCTCTATTTTCAAATTTTTATATGTTTAAATCATTGATAATATCTTACCTACTAAAAGTCCTCCCCCAGTACCTATTACATAACCCATTAGAGCCATAAGTACCCCAATTGGTATTAAAGCTTCACTATATGCTGCTGCTAATATAGGTGCTGAAGCAACCCCTCCTATATTAGCTAAGCTTGCAACACCACAAGTAAATAAATCTAATTTAAACAATTTTGCAGCCAAGAATAATATAAAACCATGAATGCCTAAAATAACAAATCCAGAAATTATATATAAAGGCGCTTGAGCAAGTTCTGCAAAATTTGCTCTTGAAGCAATAAGTCCAATTATAGTATATAACATTAAATTTGAAATTTCCGAAGAGCCTGGTACTTTAGCCAAAGGTGTCATTGCAGCTATAATACCTGCTACAGTAACTATAATAACAGTCCAAGTAGTTTCAGATAAAAAGTCTGATTGAGGTAATTTAGTTGATATAAACATAGCTATTGCTGCAACAAATAGACTAACACCTGTAAGTAAAATCATATCAGTAAACTCAATAATTTTTCTTTCTTTTTCTTGAGCTTTTGCAATTTCTGCTCCTACTTCATCAATTAGACTAGTATCTGCTTTTATCCATTTGTTAAATTTATTTGCAAATGGTACTAATGCTAATAAGATCATTACCCAGATAGCATAATTTATAGAATCCATTAATAATGTATAACCTAATTTAGCATCTGACACATTTAATGCTCCTTGAACAGCTACCATATTTCCGGTTCCACCCATCCAGCTTCCACAAAGTGCTGCAAAAGCCTTCCATGTGTCTGGTTCATACATATTCTTAAATATTGAATATGTGACTATAAATCCTATGCCAATACTTATAGATGCAGAAAAAAAGCCTATTAACATTTTAGGACCTAATTTAATAATTTTTCTTAAATCACATTTTAATAACATCAAAAAAATCATTGCTGGCAACAAATTATTTTTAAATCTGCTATAGTACATATTTATTTCTTCAGTTTGTTCCCATACTCCAATAGTGGACAAAAGCATTGCCACAAAATAAATCAGTACAACTGCTGGAATATATTCAAAAAATTTTCCCTTATGCTTTTTTTCCATCCAAACCACTACACCAGCAAAGAATATCAAAAAAGATAAATAAGTAAAGCCACTTTGAATCATATTTTTCCTCCTCACATTTCATAATTAATATAAAAATATTCAATAGTTGGTATTTTAGTACATAGGAAAACCACTAATCCTTATTTTTTCATAATTATAAATAAATTTGCAATAGAAGGGAAGTCACGAAGATTATCTGAGAACTGCCACATTGAAATATAATAAAATCCTTGTAATCATTAATAACTACAAGGATTTTAATGGTGTGCCTAGGAGGGATCGAACCCCCAACCTTCTGATTCGTAGTCAGACACTCTATCCAATTGAGCTATAGGCACATAATGGAGGCGACACCCAGATTTGAACTGGGGATAAAGGTTTTGCAGACCTCTGCCTTACCACTTGGCTATGCCGCCATATTCAATTTGATTATTACTTTAAAACAGTAACTCTAGAGAACTTTTCCAACTAAGTGATTCATACAAAACGAAAATGGAGCGGGTGAAGGGAATCGAACCCTCGCAACCAGCTTGGAAGGCTGGGGCTCTACCACTGAGCTACACCCGCGTAATATTTATATCATTTGAAAGAATGTATGGAGCGGAAGACGGGATTCGAACCCGCGGCCCTCGCCTTGGCAAGGCGATGCTCTACCACTGAGCCACTTCCGCATATTGTTTAAGATTGCTTTTTATTATAGACAGATTTATAGTTTAACTCTACTACTAAGCGATTTGCACCAAATTATAGACTTGAACTCTATATTTATATTACTGAGCCACTTCAGCGTATTATTAAATTATGTATGGTGGAGGAGACTGGATTCGAACCAGTGAAGGCTGAGCCAACGGATTTACAGTCCGTCCCCTTTAGCCAACTCGGGAACTCCTCCAAATTTGGAGCTGGTGAGAGGACTTGAACCCCCAACCTACTGATTACAAGTCAGTTGCTCTGCCAATTGAGCTACACCAGCATAAATGGCGACCTGGAAGGGACTCGAACCCTCGACCTCTAGCGTGACAGGCTAGCATTCTAACCAGCTGAACTACCAGGCCATATTAATCTTATTTAAAATCTCTAATATAAAAATTTGAATTTGGTGGGCGCAATAGGGCTCGAACCTATGACCCCCTGCTTGTAAGGCAGGTGCTCTCCCAGCTGAGCTATGCGCCCTGGTGACCCTACCGGGATTCGAACCCGGGATACCGCCGTGAAAGGGCGATGTCTTAACCACTTGACCATAGGGCCAATTATTTTAAACATAAAACAATGGTAGCGGCGAACGGATTTGAACCGCTGACACTGCGGGTATGAACCGCATGCTCTAGCCAACTGAGCTACGCCGCCATATTTTTTAAAAGATTTAATGGTTGCGGG